>JAESPD010000050.1 GCA_016756855.1 gamma proteobacterium endosymbiont of Lamellibrachia anaximandri
AATGAGACCATTCCGGAAATGATGAAGAAACTGCTACTGAATACGCGGGCAGTCTTTGATTATCTGAAAATGACTCGCAACTCTAATACACTATCAATGGGTTAGGCGTTAGCGTAGATTTGCCGTGTCTTCGTACCAGGTTTGAAGGATCTTTGTCGATAACCGTGACCACCTCGCTGTTTTATTGCATGAAAAAAGCAAAGTCGCTTAAAACCATCCCAAATCCAAAGTAAACTGTGACACCATGAAGATCAGAATCGGCGTGGTCATGGATCCTATCGGGTCCATCAATATTAAAAAAGACAGTACTTTTGCCATGCTGCTCGCAGCTCAGGCCAGGGGCTGGGAACTCCACTACCTGGAGCAGTCCAGCCTTTTTCTGGCAGGGAGGCGCTGTCTCGCGGAAACCCACACAATTCGGGTCAGCGACGATCCGTCAAGCTGGTATGAGGTTTTAAAGAAACAGACACTGCCTCTGGATCAGCTCGATGTTGTGCTGATGCGCAAGGATCCTCCCTTCGACATGGAGTACATCTACACCACCTACCTGCTGGAACAGGCGGAGCGTCAGGGCTGCCTGGTCGTCAACCGCCCTGCCAGCCTGCGTGACGCCAACGAAAAACTCTTTACCAGTCTGTTTCCCCAATGCTGCCCGCCCACGCTGGTGAGTCGCAGAAGCGATGATTTCCGTGCTTTCCACAAGGAGCACCGGGACATCATCCTCAAACCCCTCGGCGGCATGGGCGGCGCCTCAGTTTTTCGCGTCAAGGAGGATGACCCGAATATCAGCGTCATCCTCGAAACCCTGACCAGCCACGGCACTGAATACACTATGGCACAGCGATTCATCCCCGAGATCAGCGCAGGCGACAAACGCATCCTGATGGTAGAGGGGCAACCCGTACCCTACGCCTTGGCCCGCATCCCGGCCAAAGGGGAGACCCGGGGAAATCTGGCCGCCGGCGGCCGTGGAGAGGGAGTACCACTGTCGGAGCGGGATCACTGGATTGCCGGTGAAGTCGGACCGGAACTGAGACGGCGCGGCATCCTCTTCGCCGGACTTGACGTAATCGGCGATTTTCTCACCGAAATCAATGTCACCAGCCCCACCTGTATTCGGGAACTGGACAGACAATACAACCTGGACATTGCCGGCGATCTGATGAATGCGATCCAGGGGAAACTGCAAAAATGAGACCTATCTGGAACAGACTGTCCCAGCAACTCCCACTTGCCCTCCTCATCCTCTCTATACTCGTGGTTGCGGGCTGTCACGACAAGCACCAACCCATCCACCACAGCCGGTTCCTCGCCTTTGGCACCCTGGTCGACCTCGACATCGTCGGCGCAGATCGAAAAACAGCTGAACACGCCAGCGCAGCCATCCAGGCCGATTTCAACGATATGCATCAAGCTTGGCATGCCTGGGATCCCGGCCCTCTGAAACGAGTCAACCTTTTGATCCAGAAGGGAGAACAATTTGCCGTCCCGCCGTCGGTGCAACCCCTTATCGAACAGTCCAGTCGGCTCTCCGCCCAGAGCAACCATCTTTTCAACCCAGCGATTGGTCATCTGATCGATCTCTGGGGTTTTCAGAAGAGTCCCGAGCAGTGGGAACCGCCACAGCAAGAGGCAATCGACAAACTGCTCACAGCCAATCCACGCATGTCGGATCTGCGACTGGACGACATTCTGCTGCAATCATCAAAACCGTCAGTCAAACTCGACTTCGGCGCCTTCGGCAAGGGATATGGCATCAACCTGGCCATCGAACATCTGCGCGAATTGGGTATCCATAGCGCCATCCTCAATTCCGGGGGTGATCTGCGGGCAATCGGCAACCGTGACGGACGCCCCTGGCGCATCGCCATTCGCCGACCCAGCGGCCACGGTGTCTTTGCTATGGTGGAGGTGGATGGGGACGAAAGCGTTTTCACCTCCGGCGATTACGAACGGAACTTCACCTATGAGGGGCGTCTGTATCACCACATCGTCGATCCCCGTACCGGATACCCCGCCACGAAATCCCACTCTGTCACCGTCATCCATCAAGATGCCGCCACCGCCGACGCTGCCGCCACCGCACTCTTTATCGCCGGACCGGATGAGTGGCATGAGATCGCGCAGGCAATGGGGATAAAATTTGTCCTTCTGGTCGGCAGCGACGACCGCATTCATATGAACCCGGCAATGCAAAAGCGGGTCATACTGGTGGATGAAAATCATCAGGAGATCGTCGTGAGCAAGCCGCTCTGAACAGGGGAGCCCCGGAAACCGAATAACCTATGGGTATGACCGCATCACTCCCACAGACCGACCGCTTGGGGATCACCCTTTTTTTAGCGGCCTGTCTGCATGCCCTGCTAATCCTTGGCGTCACCTTCAAATTCGAAGATAGAAAACCACCGGATCACCGCCAGCAGAGCCTCGAAATCATGGTGGTCAGACAACCGAAGGCGCCACCAGAGAAAGAGGAGAAGGCCGACTTTCTTGCCCAAGTAGCGCAATCAGGTGGCGGCAGCGAAAAAACGCCCAAAAAGCCGGCTACCGAGGCGATAGTGCAGCCGACGCCGGAACCCGCGCCTAAACAGGCCCGATCCGCGCCAAAGATGAGTCAGCCCCAAGCCTCCCCAAGAGCGGAAAAAAGACTCATCACCCAGGCGAAAGCAACCATCAAACTCAAAGCCGAGCAGGCCCAGCCTGAACCCAAAAAACGTCTGACCGCTGCACAATTGCTGGCCAGTAAAAACCTTGAGATCGCCCGCCTTACCGCAGATCTGGAAGAGAAATCCCAGGCCTACGCCAAACGGACCCGGCGCAAGGCGGTCAGCGCCAGCACAAGGGAGTATAAATATTCGGCCTACCTGGAATCCTGGCGACGCAAGGTGGAACGCATCGGTAATCTGAACTATCCGGATGAGGCCAAGCGCCAACGTCTCTACGGCAATCTTGTGTTGCATGTTGCGGTCAAGGCAGACGGCACCATAGAGCGGGTCCGCATACTGCACTCATCCGGACACAAACTGCTCGATGACGCTGCAATCCGCATCGTCAGGCTGGCTGCACCCTACTCACCTTTCCCAAACAACATCAGAAAAGAGACTGATGTCCTCGACATCACCCGCACCTGGCAATTCCTGCGCAGCAACAGATTAGGTTCAGAATAGTCTCTGTAGCGGAAAAAACATCTTCTATTTGGTTGCAGACAGGACACTACGATCAGATACTATGGGGATGGACCCTAAAACCAGTCTGACAAATCACTTCCTCATTGCGATGCCGGCGCTGACCGATCCCAATTTCTTTCATGCCGTCACCTATATCTGCGAGCATAACGAGGAGGGGGCGATGGGTATCATGGTCAATCGCCCCATCGAACTGCAACTCACCGACGTCTTTGAACAGTTGGATATCAAGGTCACCGACGAAAACCTCTCCGAGCAGCACGTCTATATCGGCGGCCCGGTTCAGACCGACCGTGGCTTCGTCCTGCACACCGCCACCACAACCTGGGACTCCACCCTCAAGGTGGCACCGGAGATCAGCGTAACGACATCGCGGGATATTCTGGAGGCCATCGCTGCCGGAAAAGGCCCTGACCAGGCATTGGTCGCACTGGGTTATGCCGGTTGGGGGCCGGGGCAACTTGAAGGCGAAATTGCCGAAAACGCCTGGCTGAGCGGCCCCGCAGACAACAATATCATTTTCCAACTGGAGAACGGTGCCCGTTGGCAGGCTGCTGCGGATCTACTCGGTGTGGACATCAATCTGATGAGCGGCGATGCCGGCCATGCCTAAAAAATGATCAACCGGGTACTTGGCTTTGACTACGGCACACGTAAAATCGGTGTTGCTGTAGGGCAGACCATCACCGCCACCGCCACCGCACTGGAGACCCTTCTGCCGGTAAAGAACAAGCCCGACTGGCAGCGCATCTCACAGTTGATCGATGAGTGGAAGCCGGATGCCCTGATCGTGGGTCTGCCGCTGGATGTGGACGACACCGAGACCGATGCCACCGCCCCGGCCAAACGCTTCTCACGACAGTTGGAGGGGCGCTACCGATTGCCGGTAGTGATGACGGATGAACGTTTCACTTCCTTCGAGGCCAGAGACCGGCTCGGTCACAAGGCAAAACGTATCGAGGAGTATGACGCCGTGGCGGCAAAACTGATCATTGAGACATGGTTGAGTGAAAATTCGTAGGCGGCCAGAATACCAGTCAGGTGGTAAGCTACGACAGAACGACTTTCCAACGGATTCAGAAAAGGTAAAAAATGCAGTCAAATAGCTTTATGAACGCGGATGCGGTCGAATCGCTGGTCGATGAAATGGCGGGGAAACTCTGGTCCCTGATGAATGAACGGGGAATCCAGGCACCTCTCCTGGTGGGGATTCGCACAGGTGGCGTCTGGCTGGCCGAGATGCTGCATCAGGAACTGGGTTTGGAAGAACCCCTCGGCACCCTGGATATCTCCTTCTACCGCGATGACTTCACCCGCATCGGCATGAATCCGGAAGTCCATCCCTCCGACCTGCCGGTACCCGTGGATGACCGCCATATCATCCTCATCGACGATGTACTGCATACCGGCCGCACCATACGCGCGGCCCTCAACGAGATCTTCGACTACGGCCGCCCCGCCTCCGTGATCCTTGCCTGCCTGGTGGAACGCAAGGGCCGGGAACTGCCGATTCAACCCGATGTCGTCGCCCTGCACAAGGTGATGAAGCCGGGAGAGCACATCACCCTCACCGGCCCGGAACCACTCGGACTGGTAATCGGCACAGAATCCAACCGGGAATCACGCAATGGAGAGAGTGGAGCCGAGACATGAGCAGGGGCCCCAGCCTGCAGCTGGACGACACAGGTAGGCTGCGACACTTTCTCACCATCGATGGGCTTAACCGGGAGCTGTTGACCGAGATTCTGGATACCGCTGAGGGTTTTGCGGGCGTCTCTGAACGCACAGTGAAGAAGGTCCCGATCTGCCGCGGAAAGATCGTCGCCAACCTTTTTTTCGAGAACAGCACCCGCACCCGGACCACCTTTGAGCTGGCGGGTAAACGTCTCTCCGCCGACGTGCTGAATCTGAACATTACCGCCTCCTCCACCTCCAAGGGAGAGACCCTGCTTGATACCCTGCGCAACCTGGAAGCGATGCATGTCGACATGTTCGTGGTGCGTCATGCGGTCAGTGGCGCAGCCCACTTCATCGCCAGGCACGCGGCTCCCGGCGTCGGTGTGATCAATGCCGGTGACGGACGCCATGCCCACCCGACCCAGGCGATGTTGGATATGTTCACCATCCGCCGCCACAAAGGAGAGTTCACCGGTTTGCGAGTCGCCATCGTCGGCGACATACTCCACTCCCGGGTCGCCCGCTCCCAGATTCTCGCCCTCAATACCCTGGGCGTCTCCGAAGTCAGGGTCATCGCCCCGCGCACCCTGCTGCCCGTGGAGGCCCGCAGCCTCGGCGTCCACATCTATCACGACATGGACGAAGGCATCCGCGACGTGGACGTGGTGATCATGCTGAGGTTGCAGAAGGAGCGCATGCAGGGGGCGATGCTGCCCAGCGAACACGAATATTACCGCCTCTTCGGTCTGACTGAAGCACGCCTGGCCGCAGCGGATTCAGAGGCTATCGTCATGCACCCCGGCCCCATCAACCGGGGCGTGGAGATGTCTTCGGAAGTGGCGGATGGTTCCCGCTCAGTGATCCTGCAACAGGTCAGTTACGGCATAGCAGTACGCATGGCGGTGATTTCGATCATCATCGGCACACAAAACCAGCAGAGCCAGGATAACAAGGGATGAACAGCAGCAATAAGATATCCATCCTCCAGGGACGCCTGATCGACCCCGCCAACGGTGTCGACAGGGTTACCGATATCCATATCGAAAACGGCAAAGTCGCGGCGATAGGTGAGGCGCCAGCAGGTTTTCAGACAGCAACCATCATCCATGGAAACGATAAGGTAGTCTGCCCCGGCATCATCGACCTCTGTGTCAATCTGCGGGAACCCGGGGCGGAATACAAGGCGACTATCGCCAGCGAGACCGCAGCTGCAGCCCATTCCGGCATCACCACCCTCTGTTGCCCACCGGATACCCTGCCGGTGATAGATACCCCGGCGATAGCGGGCCAGATCAAACACAAGGCCCGTAAGGCAGGCTACTGCCGGGTGCTTCCCCTGGGCGCCCAGACTCAGGAACTAAAGGGCGAGAAACTGAGCGAAATGGCGGCCCTGAAAGAGGCGGGGTGCATTGCCATCAGCAACAATTACGCCCCACTGGCGAATACCCTGGTGCAGCGCCGCGCCCTGGAGTATGCCGCCACCTTCGATCTGCTCACCATTATCCGCTCCAATGACAGGCACCTGAGTGATCACGGCTGTGCCCACGAGGGTAAGGTCGCCGACCGGCTAGGACTGCCGGTAATCCCTGAAGCCGCTGAGACTGTCGCCGTCGCCCGCGATCTGGCACTGGCGCAAACCACCGGCGCGGCGATCCATTTCCACACCCTCTCCAGCGCCAGCGCCGCCCACACACTGGCCTGGGCGCGGCGGGAAAAACGCCGGGTCACCGCTGATGTTGCGGTCCACCAACTCCATCTGACGGAGATGGATATTGAGGGATTCGACAGCAATGCCCATGTACTGCCGCCACTGCGCTCAACGGGAGACCGGGACGGGCTGCGGCAGGCGGTGGCTGAGAACATCATCTCTGCCATCTGTTCCGACCACCAACCCCATGAGGCCGATGCCAAGGCAGCGCCGTTTCCAGCCACCGAGCCAGGTATTTCCGGGCTGGACACCCTGCTGCCCCTAACCATAAAACTGGTTCACGAGGGCGTTATGGATCTCGCTACAGCAATTGCCCGGCTTACCATTGGACCCGCCGAGATACTCGGACTGCCGTTGGGCAGACTGCAGGTGGGGGCGACAGCGGATATCTGCATCTTCGATCCGGATACCTATTGGACAGTCGTACCGGATCAACTGACGAGCCAGGGGAAAAACACACCCTTTGGCGGCTGGGAGCTGCCCGGCATCGTCACCCATACACTGTTGGAAGGCCGCATTGTCTATCAACGAGACTAGACCTATGAACAAACCCCACCGCGATACCCTCTATCTGGAAAATGCTGAAATCCTCTCTCACGAGGCCTTCGCGGGCGAGCAGTTCATCCTGCGGGTAGCGGCACCTGAGTGCGCCACCAAAGCACAGCCCGGCAGCTTCGTACACCTGCAGTGCGATCCGTTACAGCCGATGCGCCGTCCCATCTCCATCATGCGGGTATCGCCGGAAGATGGCTGGGTCGACCTTCTCTATAAACGGGTGGGAACCGGCACCACACTGCTTTCCAGGCGTCAGCCCGGCGAGAGCATCAGCCTGCTCGGCCCCATCGGCCACCCTTTTCGCCCCGACCCCTCCCGCACAAAACCGTTGTTGATCGGCGGCGGTGTCGGCATGCCGCCAATGGTCTTTCTGGCGGAGTCTCTCTACCAGGAACGAAAGAAACAGCCCTTCGTGATACTCGGCTCCGAAGTCCCGTTCCCTTTCAAGCCCCAACCCTCACAACTGCTTTTACCGGAGCTGCCTGCCGACGTGATTGCAACAATGCCGCTGATGGACGACTGGGGCATTCCCTGCCGTCTGGCCAGCCAGCAGGACTTCGCCGGCTGCTTTCAGGGTTATGTTACCGAGCTAGCCAGACACTGGCTGACATCCCTGAATGAGCAGGCAAGAGGCGAAGTGGAGATCTTCTCCTGCGGCCCGCATCCCATGCTGGAGGCAGTGGCTGAACTGGCGGGAGAGTTCGATCTGCCCTGTCAGGTCTCACTGGAAGAGTTCATGGCCTGTGGCGTCGGTGGCTGCGCCGGCTGCGTGGTTGAGGTGCAAACAGCAGAAGGTCCGGTTATGAAACGTGTCTGTGTGGATGGACCTGTATTTGAGGCCGGCAGGGTTTTCTGACTTTTCTTTCTCCAAACCTATTCAGCAATATACGAATAGGATTTCAAGCCCCTAATAATCTTGCGGTTTTAATGCTATAAGTTTATTGTTGGGGAGGATTGTAGGTATGCTGATCAGGCGAATATTGATACCGTTCAGCAAAACAAAAACAATGGCTTGGGATTCACATCGCTTTCAAATTATGCAGCACGCCCGCTGCAAACCCGCTATGTGTTGCCACCAATTAAAAATATTATAAATTGGCAATGGAAAAATCAGTTATTAGTGTGATGTTGGAATTGGATGCGAGCAGGCTTCCATCCGTTCCTCATGTACTTCTTCAATTAATAGACATCTGCAATCATGCTGACGTCTGCTTTACCGACCTGGAAAATATCATCCGCCAGGACGCCGCCCTCTCATCCAAGGTACTTGCAGCGGCAAATTCCCCGATTTATCGACAGTGGGGATCCGAAGCCAGCCTTGGACGATTACTGGTTGTGCTGGGCCTGAATACCGTCAAAACCATCGCCATGACAAGTGCGGTGCAAGACCTGTTCTCCCAGGTCGACGACTCTGTCAGCCAATACATGGATGAAATATGGCTGCACTCCCTGACATGCGCTCATACAGCACGCGCAATTGCACGTCTAACCACCTACCAATCACCCGATGAGGCCTACATTGCCGGACTGCTACATCGCGTAGGACAATTGGTTCTGCTACGAAACTTCCCCACTGAATACTCAGGCATTTCGGTGGAGCCCTTTTCCGGGCAGGAACTGGAAAAACTAGAGAATGAAAAGCTGGGCTTCACCCACAGCGAGGTAGGAGCCTACCTGATCGACAGCTGGCACCTGCACTCTTTCATGGCCGATGCCGTGCACTACCAGTACGAGCCTGCTGTGCTGATTCAAGACAGCACACCCCTGGTAAAAATCATTAACCTTGCAAGCCAGTTAAGCAGCCTCAACGGCACTCCGGACAACACGGTTTTCAAACAGGCCGATGAGCTGTTTGGATTGACCCAGCCACTACTCGAAGAGATGTTGAGCAGCGTTGATGAGCAGGTCAGCAGCATTGCCAAAAGCCTCGGAATCTCACTAACGAAATCAGCAAAGACTGGTAGCAGGGGGATAGACACAACTCCCTCACGCAAGCAGCTTAAAGAGCAGTTAAAAGAGCGGATAAAAACGGCGGCTATCGTCGGCATGGCCTCACATCGAACCGGACCACAGGTTCCATTGAATGAGACACTCGCCTCTATTGTCCAAAATGCCCGTATCCTTTTCGACCTGACCCCAATCAGGGTTTTTCTCTACCATCAGGAGCAGAATCAACTCGTATATACCCCCTCGGAAGAGACAGAGCCAGGACCTTTCGCTGACATATCAATTTTCCTGGAAACGGGCAGAAGCATGATTGCCGACTCCCTTTTGCAGGGCGAGCCGAGGCATTGGCTTGAAAACGATGAAAACAGACCCATCTCTATTGTGGATCGTCAGATCCTGGCCCTTATGAAAAATAACGGGTTACTTGCGATCCCCTTGATAACCGAAGGGCATACCGTCGGCGTTTTGGTCGCTGGCATTGAACAGGTGGACTGGAACAGAATCGAGTCCCACCTAATGCTGGTCTCAACCTTTGCCGATGGGGCAGCAAAGTCTATCCAGCAACAAATTACCATCATCCGCTCCGAAGAGGAGCGGATTGAAGAAGCACGATCAGAATTCCAGCTGTACGCAAGAAAAATTATTCACGAAGCCAACAACCCTCTCGGCATCATTAACAACTACCTGCATATTCTCGGCACGAAACTGGGAGAGGACCATGCTGCCCACGAGGAACTTCGTATCATCAAGGATGAGATCGAACGAGTGGGGAAAATCATCCTGCGCCTGCGCGACATGCCTTCCGATAACGGACTTGAGCAGGGATTCGTTGACCTTAACAGCCTGATCCTTGATGTCGAAAAGATTTTTCACACCTCACTTTTCATAACCCATGATATCAGCGCCCAGCTTGACCTCGAAACCTCTCTGCCTCCGGTTGCCGGCAGTCGCAATACCCTTAAACAGATACTTACCAACCTGATAAAAAATTCGGTTGAAGCGATGAGTGATGGAGGAAAGATCACCTTAATCACGAAAGACAAAATCAATATGAATGGTAAGCACTACGTTGGGATAGAGGTCATTGATAACGGCCCCGGCATTCCTGATGAGATCATGGAGAATATTTTTTCGCCAGTAAAGAGCACCAAAGGAGCCGGCAATGCAGGCCTTGGTCTCACCATCGTGAAAAATCTTATTAACGAACTTTCAGGCTCCATCAGTTGCACCTCAAGCCATGAAAAGGGCACAACATTCCAGATTCTCTTACCCAGGAGAATCCCCATGGGGGACACGTAGCGATGACGACCATCAAACATTCGACATCAAGACTACAAGGAGGTAACGGACAGCAGGCATCACAGATAAAAGAGCAGGCCAAGAGCAACAGAGAGAGGAATTCCGCCCGTATTTTGATAGTTGATGATGAACCACGGGCCCGCGAAAGCCTGAGAGCAATACTGCAATTCTCCGGCTATACCATCTTCACTGCGAATGGTGGGCAAGAGGCGATTGATGTGTTGAAAACAGGCACATTCGATTTAGCGCTGCTTGATCTGAATATGCCTGATATCGATGGTCACCAAGTAATGGAATTCATCAAAAGCGACAGTCATAACACCAGCATCATCGTAATCAGTGGGGAATCGAGCTTCGACCATGTGGCCAGTGCACTGAGAAAAGGCGCAAAGGATTTCATCCGCAAGCCCTATATGGCAGACGAACTGTTGTTATCGGTATCCAATGTATTGGAGAGACAACACCTCACAAATGAGAACATCCGTATTCAGGATAAATTAAGACGCTCAGAAACGCTTCACCGTTTTCTCGTCAACAACTCCCCCGATCTTATTTACATGTTGGACCAGGAAGGAAGATTTACCTTCTTAAACAATCAATTTGAAAAAAACCTTGGATTCGATGCTGGAGAACTTCTGAAGCAACATTACACCTTTTTGATACCTCCAGACAATCTTGAAAAGGCAAAATACATCTTCAATGAAAGACGCACCGGCGACCGCACAACTCGCAATACGGAACTTAGACTGAAAAGCAAAGACTTCGATTCCCCCAACTACGTCGACGTTCGTTCTGTCGCTATCGAACTGAACTCAATGGGCATCTACTCCACCCGGCTCAACAGCCAAAAAAAATTCGTTGGTACTTATGGAGTCGCACGTGATATCACTGAGCGAAAACAGTCCGAGGAGTTGATAAAATATCAGCTTTACCATGACCTGTTGACCAGTCTTCCAAACCGAACACTGTTCCGAGACAGACTCAACATCGCTTTAGCCCAGGCAAAAAGAAACAAAAAAATGCTGGCTGTTCTCTACCTTGATATGGACAGCTTCAAAATCATCAACGACACTCTGGGGCATCTTGCAGGGGATGAATTGCTACAGTCCATCGCCGCACGCTTAAAAGGCTGCCTCCGAGAGGCTGATACCCTGGCAAGGGTCGGGGGGGATGAATTCAATCTCTTGTTGCCTGAGGTTAGCGACAGAGACGATATAACCACAACTGCAAACAAGATTCTAAAAGAGCTTGAGAAGCCATTCCACCCCAGCCTGCAGGAAGTATTCGTTACCTTCAGCATCGGCATCGCGGTCTATCCTAATGATGGCGATTCCAAAGAGATGCTGGTAAAAAATGCCGATATGGCAATGTATCAGGTCAAAAACTCCGGTAAGAACGGTTTTGCATTTTTTGCCGACAACATGAAGGAACAGTTTCACAAGAGACTGGATATTGAGAACGGCCTGAGGCGGGCACTCCTCAACAATGAACTGAGACTTCATTACCAACCGAAAGTAGATTTAAAAAGCAGGGAAATCGTTGGTGCGGAAGCCCTTGTCAGATGGCAGCACCCTGATCTGGGACTATTGCCGCCCTCAGAATTCATCCCTATTGCCGAGGAGAGTGGACTGATTATCCAAGTTGGTGAATGGGTATTAAGACAAGCCTGCAAAGATGCATATAACTGGGTGAAGCTTCACACTCATCCTATAAGCCTGTCAGTCAATATGTCTGCTCAGCAACTTGAATCAGACAATTTCACCACTACCGTGTTAGGAATTACCAGCGAGTTCAACCTTCCCAGACAACTCCTCGAATTGGAGATAACCGAAAGTTCAATCGTGCAGAATATGGAAAAGGCCGTAGAGAATCTTGGCATTCTGCATCGCTATGGTATCCGTGTTGCAGTGGACGATTTCGGCACAGGTTACTCATCACTTGGCTATCTTCAGTCTCTACCGCTTCACAGCCTTAAAATCGACCGCTCCTTCATTCATGCGATAAAATCACAGAGGGAGGAACACTCTATAATCGAGGCTATAATCGCCATGGCAAAAGGACTTGGACTGGATCTCATTGCTGAAGGGGTGGAGAACGAAGATCAACACCATTTTCTGCATAACGCCGGGTGTTCGATGGCCCAAGGCTATCTATACAGCCGTCCTCTCCCAGAAACCGATTTTCGACAGATGTTCTCCAAAACCATTTGATATGCCGGGTATTGGTCAGTATTTTTTCGAGTAACGCTATAATTTCGTACCCAAACAGATCAATCGGACGAGATTATGACAATACAGACATCCATTCAGCAGAAACTTCAGGCGGCGCTTTCGCCGACCTTTCTCGAAGTGAATAACGAAAGCCATATGCATAGTGTGCCTGAAGGATCAGAGTCCCACTTCAAGGTGGTCATCGCGAGCAAACGCTTCGAAGGGGAAAAACTGCTCAATCGCCACCGCTTGATCAACAAAATCCTGGCCGACGAGTTGCAGGGAGGTGTACATGCACTGGCACTACACACCATGACCCCGGAAGAGTGGTTCGAACGTAACGGCAGCGTACGGAATTCACCAGAGTGCCTTGGTGGTTCCAAGGTTACATGACGCAATGCTGGAGATCATAAAAAAGCTTCTGGGTACCGCCGCTCCCTTACAAAGAAGTATGGACCTGCAACAGCAAGTCGATGAGGAAACCCGCCGACTCGCACTCTATCAGTTCTCCGCCTGCTCTTACTGTATAAAGGTTCGCAGGGTCATCAAGCAGCTGGATCTCAATGTCGAATATCGCGATGCAGCTAACAATCAGCTGTGGAAGCAAGCGCTTATCAGAGAGGGAGGCCTCTATCAGACACCCTGTCTGCGCATTGAGCATCAGGATGGTTCAGTGCAGTGGATGTATGAATCTGCAGTTATTATACGATATCTCAAACGACGTTTTTCCACCTGACTCAAACCGCCGTCTGTTCAACCCCGGCAAGCTCATCGAGCAAAGCGGCTCGTACCGCAACAAACTCTTCATTGATCTCTTCCATCATCTCTTTTATGGCATCAACGTCGCCCTGTTCACCCAGCACTTCCATCTCACTGCACTTTTTTGAGAGTTGCAGTGCTCCTACATTGGCGCTACTGGACTTGATACTGTGGGCTGCCTCACGGATGCCTTCTCCATCATTGGAAATAATTGCCTGATGCAACTTCCTTATCACGCTGGGAGTCACATCCAGAAAGAGATTAACCACTCTGCTGATTATGTCTGACCTTCCCGGTTGCTGTAAGGCTCTGACCCTATCCAGCACAAGAACATCGATGACCGCCTCCTCATTCACTGAAGAGGGGTCTGCTGTTCCCGCTGTTTTTTCAAACTGTAACCAGTGGGACATTACAGTCAGCAACTCATCCGTGGAGAAAGGCTTGCCAAGCAGGTCATCCATGCCAGCCCGGAGACACTGTTGACGGATACCCTTCTGCAGATCGGCGGTCAACGCAATGATGGGAACGTGCCTTCCCTCGCCCTGTTGAGATTCATACAGGCGAATCCCCTCGGTTGCCCTGAAACCGTCCATCTCTGGCATATGGCAATCCATCAGCACCAGATCAAAGACATCCAGTTTCACGGCATCCAGTGCCTCCAGTCCATTCTCCGCCACCACGACATGGCAGTTCTGCAATTCAAGCATTCCCAGCGCCACTTCCTGGTTGACCGGGTTATCCTCCACCAGCAGGATTTTTACACCGTTCCATCTATCCTCTCGTACCTGTTGGGGAAGAACTTCTGTCTCTCTTCTTACAGACACAGGTTCCCTATCACAGACAACATTCAAACAACGCAATAGTTGATCCAGGCGCACCGGCTTGGTCAGCTGAAAATGCACAAGTCCATTCGGCACCTCGGACAGTTGCTGATTCAGTGGACTCAAAATCACGATTCGGATAGCCGCCAGCGCAGATTTCTCTTTAATCATCCGGGCAAGCACCGCACCACTGGCCCCAGGCATCTGCCGGTCGAGCATAGCAATATCGTATGGATTTCCCCTGTCGGCTGCAGTATTCAGCATGGACAAGGCCTGACTCCCATTTTTTGCGATATCAACTGAGAGACCCAATGCGCCGATCTGATTCATCAAATAACCGCACACCGTCGCATTGTCATCAACAATCAGAAGGCGCCTGTGCTGTAGATCTTCATCCAATGCAGGTTCCGAATAAACCGCTTCTCTCTCTATGTTCAGCCGGAGATCGAAGTGAAAGCAGCTTCCCCGTCCCAATTCACTCTCGACCTTCAGTTTCCCACCCATTAGACCAAGAAGCTGATTGGAGATATTCAGCCCAAGACCAGTACCACCATATTCACGTGTAATTGAACCATCTGACTGCGTAAAGGCTTTGAAGATGCGCTGTTGACTACCGGCATCGATGCCAATGCCTGTGTCTTTTACCTTGAATGAGAGACGAGCTTCGTTCTCAGACAGTTGCATCACCACCAACTCCAATACCACTTCACCCACCTGGGTAAACTTGATGGCATTTCCCAGCAGATTGACCAATACCTGCTCCAGGCGTACAGGATCACATCTGAAATAATTGGGCATGTTGGGTGGTAACACTGCAGTTAACTCAAGGCCTTTTCTGTAGGCCCGATCGGCCAGCAGCTCTACTGCGTCCTCAATGAGGTGCCGCAGATTAACTCTTTGCAGCTCCAGTTCAAGCCTGCCGGCTTCAATTTTGGAGAAATCCAGCACATCATCGATCAGATGAATCAAGCGACCGCCTGAACGCTTGATGGTTTGGGCAAAGTGGCGCTGACGTTCATTCAGACTGCTCTCCATCAGCAGCTCCGCCATGCCCAACACACCATTCATTGGCGTACGGATCTCATGGCTCATTTTGGCAAGAAAGGACGACTTGGCGGCATTGGCCGACTCAGCTGCACTTTTTGCCTGCTGGAGACTATTGATCAGTGCTTCATTCTCATATTGCAGCAGGAAATTGGCTCGCAAAGTCCTGTTCTGCTTGTTTACGACCAGTGTCATGAACAAGCTATACGCCAGCATCATGAAAAAGATATGCGACACCCCACCCGGGGTACTTGAATAGAATTGCAGGGCAATAATGATAGGGGCCGGCAAAATGTAAAAGATCGCCGCCACAGAACTGATTGCCAGGACATGAACCCCCGCCGATATCATGCCCGCGACAACCAGCACAACCATCATCGCAGCAACAGGATTACCCTGCAGTATTGACAAAAGCACCCAGGCAACCAAGCCCCAGGCTAACCCCACCAACGCGGTCAGAAAGACGTAGATCTTCACCCAGAAATCTGTCGTCGCAAATTTCGTCCGGTAGTTCCTGTAGGCCCATGCTGTCAGCAGGCGCGCCATCACCAACAGATTCATTGGGACAAGCCAGACCAGGACCGATTCCATGGGCAAAAGAGGTGCAAAATATAAAGCCAGCAAAACGCTAACAAACGAAACGATCAGATTTGGCAGTAATGCACTGCCGTATAGCACCCGGGCCTGCTCCAGTCTGAACAAAGCATCCAGTTCCGCACTATCCTGCGGTTGAGATGATCCCGGTTTTTTCTCTCCGTCCATCCTCAACTGTCACCCGCGTCGGAAGAAACAACACTCTCTAAAAGCTGTCTGTAGAATCAACACAGAAAGTTACATGCTCGCCACACAGTTTCGCCCTCTATCCTTGGCGGCATACAATGCTTTGTCAGCTGCCTTCAACAATTGCTCATAACTCTCATCTCTGCTACTGGCGGCAGTAACACCGAGACTCACAGTCACCTGTTCATTGAAGTTTCTAGTCCCAAAAGAGTGATTGGCCACAGCGTGGCGCAGTCGTTCGGCCATCTGATTGGCCGCGTCGATATCCAACCCGATGCTGAACATCAAAAACTCTTCTCCGCCGATGCGGCCGATGACATCATATGTCCGGGCGGTCATACGCAGCACACCGGCCAATTCACGTAAGACAATGTCTCCCACCAG
Source organism: gamma proteobacterium endosymbiont of Lamellibrachia anaximandri (assembly GCA_016756855.1). Classification (GTDB taxonomy): domain Bacteria; phylum Pseudomonadota; class Gammaproteobacteria; order Chromatiales; family Chromatiaceae; genus QGON01. The sequence goes on from JAESPD010000050.1 coordinate 16,370, forward strand.
ATGGCCATGGGTATCGTTGATGCGCTTGAAATAGTCGATATCCACCAGAGTGCATGAAAAGGTAAGATTGTTTCTGCGCGCCTCTGCCAGCCCCTGCTGCATTCGCTCCAGTGTGTGGCGACGGTTGGGCAACCCCGTCAGTGCATCAGAAATAGCCAGCTCGTTGACCCGTTCGAAAGCAGCGGCAGCCCGCAGAAGATAACGGATACGCTGTACCAACACCGCCCACACCACCGGCTTTGTAACAAAGTCGGTTGCTTCAACCGCGTAAGCCTTTTCAATTGCAGGCAGATCATCATGACCGGTCACCATGATCACCGGCAGATGTTCTCCGCCTGGGAGCAGGCGCAACCTCTCACAGACCTGGAGACCATCAAGTTCAGGCATTTCCAGATTGAGCAGCATGACCGCCGGTTTGTCTGTGAAGAAGCGGTCGAGCGCTATGCGGCCGTTCTCTGCAAGCACCACATCGAAGCCTCCCTCCTGCAGCAGGGATTTCGCCATCTCCCGCTCGGTCGAGTCATCATCAACCACCATCACCCTTGGCCGCCGCTCCCCATCAACCAGCTCTTGGCCGGCAATGTCCACACCCACCAGGTAGGGGCTCGCCAGCTTACTGTCCTGCTCCCGGTCGATCTGCCAGGGTTCATCCTCCGGCAATTCAGTAAGCACCACTTCCAAAGCCTGGCTGACACGGGAAAACTCATCCCGAATCGCTCGCAGCTGTTTTTCTCCCTCCAAAACCTTGCCATCACGGGCTTCTTTTTCCAGATTTCTGCAGAGATTCGAAAGGCGGAGGGCAGTCAGATTGGCACTTGACGATTTCAGGCTGTGCGCAAGCTGAAACAGCGCTCTCGCATCCCGCCTGTCGAAAGTCTGTTCCATCTTTTCCAGCAGCGTCTCCGCACTGGAGAGATAGGTATGAATCAGCTGCGTGAGACGGCCTACCCGTAAACCCTGAAAATTATTCTTCAATATCAATAATTTTTCTGCATCGAGCGATTCTGACACAGTCGTTTCCAAGCCAGTGCTTTTCTCGCCAATAGCGGATACCGCTGACCCCAGCCGGGTTAAAGACACGGAGGGAAGTTGATGCACCCTCCAGTCAATCAGCCTGACCAGAAGCGCACTGCCAGCCACCGTCAGGCCCGCCGCCATCAGAAAAATCATGGCCAGTGAGAGCGCAGAGTTACGTGCCAGTTCCAAGGCAGGCGCCTCACTGAGAATCAGGTCAACATAACCAAGAGGCATGCTCCCTGCCGCCCGCTGTTCCGGTGGGATCGGCGTAAGAAAACGGATATAGGGTTCACCGGTGACGGGATCAGAAAACCGATCAACCACAACCCCCGCCTCTCCTGGCGTGATGCCTGCAGGAGGCGCTGTCAGTGACAAACGGGTCGCCGTCCAGTGGCTGAGAATAGTCTGGTCGGGACGCAACACGGCCAGATAGAGCGGTTCAGTTTGGTTTGCCAAACCTAAAAAACGCTGTAGATCCAGGTCGCGTTTTTCGCGCATGGGTTCTTCAACAAGCTGCGCGACTGCCCGTGAAAACTCAACTCCACGCAGTTGCAGTGCATCCAGGACTGCCTGTTTTTGCCAGTCCATCCAAAGCAGCACCACGCTCGAAAGCACCAACAGCAACACCAAAACCGGCGCTCGGCGCTTCAAAACCAGCAGGATTTTTTTATTGTTATCTGTTTTCAATCTTGTGTCCGTAAAGTCAGTTTTTCACGCCGCCACTCGAAAGAACGATAGAGAGATGCGCAGGCAACGCTCGCGCAATTCAGCACTGGACGGAAACCACTCCTGGCATCTGTCCTTCAGCGATTCAGCGCGTTCCTGAAAATATTTCGCGTGAGATGGACTACAACTTGGAACCCAGCCCCCCAACCAGTGGGACTATGGCAAGAGCCCGATTAGGAATATCCCTATAAATAATTAGGATGCATACTACCAAAATGCGACATGGATCACTCGGAATCTATTTCCTGCTTTGAGTGCTTGCGAATTAACCGCACTCTGCAGCCAGAACACAGCGCAAAACCCCGTAATCCCAAGCCCCATCAAGAGCCTCATAGAGCGGCTTCAAACGCCCCTCTTCACAGACATCCAGATGCTCCATAAGCCTGACGATCTGGGTATACTCTTCAGCCTCGACGGTCAACACATCGGTAATATCCAGCAACCCGACCTCCAGCGCCTCGGCGAAGTGCGAATATACCGTAGTGAGTTTGAGTTCCCGCTCTTGAGCGATACGTTGCGCATCCTTACCGTTGCTGAACAGATAGAGGGTTTCGTTGACAGTGTCGCTGAGATTGTTGCACAGCAGATCGGGCAGAGGATATTCACGGACTTGCAGCAGAAATTGCTGGCCATAGCGGGCCAGTTTGCTCTCCCCCACGCCGCTGATAGCCGCCATCTCATGCAGTGAGGCAGGGCGTCGGCGCGCCAGTTCGGTTAGCGTGGCATCGTGAAAAATGACATAGGGCGGCACCCCCTGTGCCTCTGCCAATTCCAGTCTCAGGACTCGCAATGACTCGAAAAGAGGACGATCAAAGGCCCGTAGTCCTGAAAGTTTACGTTCCCGCTTCGACTTCTCTTTTTCAACTTTGCGCTGACGACGCAGCATCAGCCCCTGCTCACCCCGCAACAGCGGCCGGCTCTTTTCGGTCAGCCGCAGTGAACCGTGACCCGCCACATCGATATCGAGATACCCTTGGGCAATCAACTGCCGGAACAGGGAGCGCCACTCACTGATGGAGAGGTCAGCCCCGATACCAAAGGTACTGAGCCGGTCGTGCCCAAAACGCTGGATGCGATCATCTTCCTTGCCCCGCAACACATCGACCACATAGTTCACACCAAACCGCTGACCTGTGCGGTAGACACAGGAGAGCGCCTTGCGGGCCGCTTCCTGGGCATCCCAGGTCTCCGGCGGCAACAGACAATTATCGCAATTGCCACAGGGCTCCGGCAAAGTTTCACCGAAGTAGGCCAGCAGTGCCTGGCGACGACAGCCAGTCAACTCGCAAAGCCCCAGCATCGCCTCCAGTTTGTGGTGAGCGACGCGTTTGAACTGGTCTTCCGAGTCCGAGGATTGGGTGAACTGGCGCAGGGTAATCACATCCTGCAGTCCATAAGCCATCCAGGCATTGGCCGCTTCACCGTCCCGGCCAGCGCGCCCAGTCTCCTGATAGTAAGCCTCGACGCTCTTAGGCAGGTTCAGATGGGCGACAAAGCGAACATCCGGTTTGTCGATCCCCATGCCGAAAGCGATGGTTGCAACGATAATCACCCCATCCTCCCGCAGGAACCGGGACTGATTGTTGCGCCGCTCGGCATCGGACAATCCAGCATGATAGGGCAACGCTTTGCGGCCCTTGGTACTTAACCAGTCGGCGATCTGCTCCACCCGCTTGCGGGAGAGACAATAGACGATTCCGGCATCACCCGGATGTTCACGTTGCAGGAACTGCCACAACGCATCTTTCGCATTCTGACCCTCCGCCAGTGCATAGCGAATGTTGGGCCGGTCAAAACTATTGATGAAGATCTCTGCGTTCTGCAGACCGAGTTGTTCAATGATCTCATGCCGGGTGCGCTCATCCGCCGTCGCAGTCAGGGCGATGCGTGGCACCCCTGGAAAACGTTCCTGAAGTATCGACAGCCGTTGATAATCCTTGCGAAAGTCATGACCCCATTGGGAGACGCAGTGCGCTTCATCGATGGCAAAGAGCGCCAGCGGCACCTGCTCCAGCAGTGAAAGCATCCGCTCATTGAGCAACCGCTCCGGAGCGATATAGAGCAGATCCAGCTCCCCGGCGAGGAGCGCCTGCTCAGTGGCGCGAATGGATCCCATATCAAGTGTGGAATTTAGAAATGCAGCGTTCAGACCAAGTTGGGTCAGGGCATCCACCTGATCCTGCATCAGCGCAATCAGGGGTGAGATCACCACACCCACCCCCGGCCTTATCAAGGCCGGAATCTGGTAGCAGAGTGACTTGCCGCCACCGGTGGGCATCAGGGCCAGGGCATCCTGTCCATTCAGCAGTGCTTCGATGATGTCGCCCTGATTGTGGCGAAAGGATTCGTAGCCGAAGGTGTTGTTGAGGATTTGGAGGGCACGGTGCATGGGGTATTGTAACTTTTTCTTAGTCTTGAGTGTTTCCTGCTATATCGAATAGTTTGTGTCGCGTAACGACACAAATAACACTCCCGAAAATGAAGAGTCACCCTGACTACTTACGAAAATAATCCCGCGTCAGCCCAAACACCACCGGACTCAACAGCAACAACGCCAATAGATTCGGCAACGCCATCATCGCGTTCAGGGTGTCCGCCACCAGCCAGACGAAATTGAGCTGCTCCTGTGCCATCGCACCCACCGGGATCATAATGATCCAGAGTGTGCGGAAAGGAAAAATCGCCCGCACGCCAAACAGGTACTCCACACACTTCTCGCCATAGAAACTCCAGCCCAAGAGGGTGGTAAAGGCAAAGATCGCCAGGCCAAAGGTCACCACATAACCACCCACACCAGGCAACGCCTGCTCAAAGGCCATGGAGGAGAGTGCCGCTCCGGTTTCGCCGCTGGTCCAGGCGCCGGTCACCACAATGGCCAGGCCGGTGATGGTGCAGACGATCAGGGTATCGATGAAGGTTCCGAGCATGGCAATGGTGCCCTGCCGTACCGGACTGTTGGTGGCCGCCGCCGCATGCGCAATCGGTGCACTGCCCAGCCCAGCCTCATTGGAGAAGATGCCACGGGCGACACCGAAACGTATCGCGGCCCAGATCGCCGCGCCGGCGAATCCCCCAGTGGCCGCCGTCGGTGTAAATGCGTGTTCGACGATCATGACGACCGCAGACGGAATCTCGCCAAAATGGGTTAACAGCACCATCAGACCACCCACGACATAGGCAATCGCCATAAAGGGCACCAGCTTGCCGGCAACGTCCGCGATCCGCCGCACACCACCGATCAGCACCAGTGCGGCAAGTATCGCCATTACGCCGCCGGTCACCGCAGCTGGTATCTCCAGATTGGTCTTCAGCACGTCGGCCACCGAGTTGGCCTGCACCGTATTGCCAATACCGAAACCCGCCAGTGCGCCAAATATTGCAAACAGGGTGCCGAGCCAGGCCCAGCGCCTCCCAAGACCATTTTTGATGTAGTACATGGGGCCACCGATGTGGTTTCCCTTTTCATCCACTTCGCGATAGCGCACTGCCAGTACGGCTTCGGCATATTTGGTGGCCATGCCCACCAGCGCGGTACACCACATCCAGAAGAGTGCGCCCGGACCACCCAGGGCGATGGCGGTGGCAACACCTGCGATATTGCCGGTACCGATAGTGGCGGAGAGAGAGGTCATCAGGGCGTTAAAGGGGCTGATCTCGCCTTCCCCCTGGTCTCTGCGCCCCTGCCACAACATGCGGAAACCGTGGCCCAAACGCGTCAGGGGTACGAGCCTAAGACCCAGCATGAGAAACATCCCGGTACCGAGAATCAGCACCAACATCACCGGCCCCCAGACGATGCCGTTCAGCCCTTTGACAAGTTCGACAACACTCTCCACGCAGCTCCTCCTCGATGTTTTTATGACTCCCGGCCTTGAGGCGCCGGGTGATCCACTCACTATACACTCGCCGATGAAGCGGTCACACCGACCGAGTTTTAACTTGACTTTTCACCACATTAGGGTAACCGTAGAGTTTACTGGAAATTACACCCCAGGTTGGGCCGTGTAGAACCTGACTGAGAGGCCATCATGTCTGTCTGTAAAAACATCAAAGGGTATACCCGTCAGCACGAACGCCTGGCGGATTTCTTCTCTCTGATGGCTGTTGCCCTCTTCTTTGCCACCCTGTTTCTCAGCCTCACCTACCACTCCTTGATTCTCAACTGGATTATGGCCAACGCCGTCGTTCACGGCTTACTGACCGTTGCCGGGCTGGTGCTTGATGTGGCACTGATATTCGTCTTCCTGAATTTTGGCGCAGCCCGTTTTTCAGAAGAGGAAGAGGGCTGTTTCCACACATTCAAAGGTCGGCGCGCAGGTACCGGCTCCCTCGGCATGATGTTCAACAGCTGGTTGCATCACATGGAACACGTTGGTAAAAAGCATCGTTGAGGCTGCTTCAATATTTTGAAGCGGCATCCTGAAACGTACTTTTCCGACGGGTTCCCATGGCCAGACGATTCCTAACTATCAAGGCCACTGCGTTTGGCCTCCTCCTGCTACTGATCTCGGGTTGCGCCTCAATGGCGACTGACCGGCTGGCGGGAAATCTCTCCAAAGCGATGCTGAATCAGGCGGACCCCGAGATCGTCCGCAGCGGCGCACCTGCCTATCTGCTGCTGCTCGACTCCCTGATTGCCGACGACGATGACCCGGCGTTGCTGTTTGCCGGTGCCAGGCTGTATAGCGCCTATGGAGGCGGACTGGTCAGCGACACTGCACGACGGAAAGGCTTGGCGGACAAGGCGCTGGACTATGCAAGCCGGGGACTCTGCCAGTCGCAGCCGGATATCTGCGCCACCATGGACAAACCCTTTACCGAGTTCGAACCGAATGTACTGAAGGTGGGCGCATTGGATGCCGAAGGACTCTACGTTTTCGGCACCAGTTGGGCAGGCTGGATTCAGGCCAACCCGGATGACTGGAATGCCATCGCTGAACTGCCAAAAATCGAAGCAGTGTTGCAGCGGGTCATCGATCTCGACCCAGCCTACGAGGCAGGACGCGCACAACTCTATCTCGGCGTGATTCGCACCCAACTCCCTCCCGCCCTTGGGGGAAAACCTGAAATCGGACGCAAACATTTCGAGCTTGCCATTCGCTATTCAGAGGGTAAAGATCTTATGGCGAAGGTGGAGTTCGCCCGCCGCTACGCCCGTCTGCTGTTCGACCAGGAACTGCACGATCATCTCCTGCACGAAGTCATCGCTGCAAACCCATCCGTCCCCGGCCTGACCCTCAGCAACGTTATCGCACAGCGCCAGGCCAAAGAGATGTTGAACGACGACTATTTCTAATCCGCCCGCACCCATCTACAATATCCCTTTTTCCAGTTATCGCCTGTAGTGAGGAGTTACCTATGATCCGCGTGATCATAACGCTGTTGTTTAGCCTGAGTCTGACATCCATCGCTCACGCCGCCACCCTCAAGATCGCCACCCTGGCGCCGGACGGCACTGCCTGGATGAAGATCATGCGGGCAGCAGCAGGAGAGGTAAAAAAGAAGACCGACGGCCGCGTCAAACTGCGTTTCTATCCCGGCGGCGTAATGGGCAACGACAACAGCGTACTGCGCAAGATACGGGTCGGCCAACTTCATGGTGGCGCCATCACAGGTGGAGGGCTGGCGGGGGTCTATCCGGATGCCCAGCTCTACAACCTGCCTTTTCTGTTCCACAGCCTGGACGAAGTGGACTATGTGCGGGCGCGTATGGATCAGGAGATCATCCACGGGTTGAGCAAGAAGGGGTTTATCAGCTATGGACTTGGCGAGGGTGGCTTCGCCTACCTGATGTCCAACAGCCCTGTGCGGGAGAGCGCAGATCTGAGAGCACAGAAGATCTGGATACCCGAAGGTGACCGGGTCAATAGTGTCGCCTTTAAAACCACCGGCGTCTCACCCATCCCTCTGCCCATCACCGATGTGCTTACCGGCCTGCAGACAGGCCTTATCGACACCGTCGCCAGCTCCGCCATCGGCGCCATCGCCCTGCAGTGGCATACACGAGTGAAGTATCTGACCGATGTCCCTCTGATCTACCTCTATGCCACATTGGTGATCAAGGAGAAGGCTCTTAAAAAACTCTCTTCAGAAGACCGTAAGATTCTGCATACTGAACTGGCATCAGCATTCCAGGCACTCAATACCCGCAATCGCGAGGATGAGAAAAAAGCGCTGGTGGCACTGAAAAAACAGGGCATAGCGTTCATTGAGCCGACCACCCAAGGCAAACAGGAGTGGGCACAAACCGCTGCGGCCACGGTGAAGGCACTGGAGAACGACGGACTCTTCTCCCCCGAACTGTTTAGAAAGGTTCAAGTGCTACTCGATGAATATCGTCAATCCAGCCGCTGACGATAATGGTGCATATTGTTGGATTACAGCCAAAAAGACGGATTAACCCAACCTAATTCTCATCAAACCTGTTGCCTGACCCGCTACGCTTGATCAGGCCTACGAGATGAATCCATGGCCGCCACTAACCTGTATCAACCGGCGAAAACCCCCGCAGAAGAGGAGTCGTTCGAAACACTGCTGCAATGCAGGAATATCTCAATAGAAAAGATTCAGAGCCCCCCATCGACCCGCAGCGAAATCTACGATCAGGTTCAGGATGAGTGGATCGCCCTGCTCCAGGGACAGGCATCTCTGCAGATAGAGGACCGCATTGTCAGCCTGCAGAGCGGCGATACCCTGTTTATCCCAGCCCGCACTCCCCATCGGGTGCTGAAGACCAGCACCGATCCAACCTGCATCTGGCTGGCGGTACATATTCATGCATCGTCCTGATGATAAGCCCTTCCTGCCGAAGACTATAGTTTCTGCGCAGACACCCCGTATAATGTGTCGATCATGGAAGTCATACTAAAGCGCGTCAGAGAGTTCATCCTGCTTGCCGAGGATGGTGTGATGGCGCTTCTCCTGACGGCCATGATCCTGCTTGCAGTTGCCCAGATCCTGCTGCGCAACTTTTTTGACTCCGGCATCATCTGGGCCGACCCCACCCTGCGTATGCTGGTCCTCTGGGTCGGCTTGATGGGTGCCATCGCCTCTACCCGGGAGGATCGGCATATCCGTATCGATCTGCTCTCCCGTTATCTGTCAGGTTCAAGACGCAGTTTCATCCAGGCCGTCACCGACCTATTCAGCGCCGTTGTGTGCGGCTTCATCGCCTGGCATGCGGCACGTTTCGTCGCCTTTGAGTACGAAGACGGCTCCCTTCTGTTCGGCAGCTTCCCGGCCTGGGCCGGAGAGAGCATCATCCCCATCGGCTTCGGCATTATGACCCTGCGCTTCCTGTTCAATATACCCCTACGATTCCTGGCGGGGGGAAAACAGTAATGCTCATAGCGCTGGGTCTCATCCTGATCGCCCTGTTCGGCGCCCCGCTATTTGCCGTCATCGGCGCCAGCGCCCTTATCGGCTTCCACCAGTCCGAGATCGACCTCGCTGTGGTCGCCATCGAGTTTTACCGTATCGCCGAGATGCCGGTACTGCTGGCGATCCCGCTCTTCACCTTCGCCGGATATCTGCTAAGCGAAAGTAATGCCCCTCACCGGTTGGTACGCGTCACCCAGACGCTGCTAGGCTGGATGCCCGGCGGACTCGCCTTCGTGGCGCTGATCGCCTGCGCCCTCTTCACCGCCTTTACCGGCGCCTCCGGCGTCACTATCGTGGCCCTCGGCGCCCTGCTCTATCCAGCCCTCACTGAAGCGGGTTACCGACAGAATTTCAGTCTGGGACTGGTCACCACCTCCGGTAGCCTGGGACCGCTATTCGCCCCGGCGTTACCGCTCATCCTATACGCAGTGGTGGCGCAACAACTCGGCATCGGCGGCTCCATCACAGTGGACGACATGTTCCTGGCCGGCATCCTGCCGGGACTGCTGATGCTGTTGATCCTGGTGGCCTGGAGCCTCTGGTCGAGCCGCGGCGTCAGGCTGACCACTTTTTCCAAGGCAGAGGCGCTGTCCGCCATCAGAGAGGCTGCCTGGGAGATTCCACTGCCGATCATCGTGCTTGGCGGCATCTACAGCGGCTATTTCGCCATCTCCGAAGCAGCAGCGGTCACCGCCTTCTATGTGCTTGTGGTAGAAGTCCTCATCCATCGGGAGATCTCCCTGCGCAGGCTGCCCCAGGTCATGCGCGAGGCGATGCTGCTGGTGGGCGGCATCCTGGTCATCCTCGGCATGTCCCTGGCCTCCACCAACTATATGATCGATCAGGAGATCCCCACCCAGCTTTTCGACTGGATCCGCGCACGGGTGTCGGACCCGCTGACCTTCCTGATGCTGCTCAACCTCTTTCTGCTGGTGCTGGGCACCATGCTCGACATCTTTTCGGCACTGGTACTGATGGTGCCGCTGCTGCTGCCGGTGGCCCTCCAGTACGGCATAGACCCGGTACACCTCGGCATCATCTTCCTCGCCAACATGCAGATCGGCTACTTTACCCCTCCTGTGGGCATGAACCTCTTTATCGCCAGCTACCGTTTCGACAAGCCGGTGACACAGATCTACCGCGCCACCCTTCCCTGGTTCTTCCTCCTTTTCGGCGCGGTATTGATCATCACCTACTGGCCTTCACTCTCCCTGGCCCTGCTCGACCGCAGTTGAGGCAAGAACCGGCTGCCCAGCTCGAAACCAAGCAGTCCGAGCATGATCAGCAGGGTGCCGAACCAGACCCGGCCATCCACCGACTCCCCGTTGAACCACTGCCCGATCAGTAGTGCAATCACCGGCGTTATCAGGGTAATCAGCGCCACACGCATCGTCTCCACATGCCGTAACAGGTAGAAATAGAGCGCAAAACCCAACACCGATCCGATAATCCCAAGATAGACTATCGAGGAGATTACCCGCTCATCGACGACCTTGGGCCACGCCTCCCCCTGCAGAAACCAGGTCAACAGAAACAGGGGCACCGCCACCATCAGCCCACCGCTGGTGACCACCAGACCGTGCAGTTCAGCATTGATTCGCCTCACCCAGACCGCACTGGCAGAGTGAACGACGACGGAAAACAGTACACCAGTCACTCCCCAGGCCATCTGCACACCTTGATCCAATCCGGCACTGAAGATCACTGCCAACCCGGAGAGTGAGATAAAAACAGCCAGCAGACGCATCGGCGTCAATCCCTGCTCAGTCAACCAGAAGCGTGCCATCAGGCCAGTGACGATAGGCGTCAAGCCAAAAAGCACCGCAATCCAACCTGAAGGGATGAACTGCGAGGCCCAGTAGACCGACAGCATCGCCACGAAGATGCCGAGACCAGCAGCCAGATAGGTGCGGCGAGCCACGTCATGCCAGGGCATACGCAACCGCATCAGCTGTACCAGCGCCAATGCCAGTGCCACGCCAATGACCATGCGTCCGGTAACGCCGAACAGATAACCCACACCCTCACCACTCCACTTGATTGCAAGCGGTGTGGTGCCCCAGATCAGAATAACCCCCAGATAGGCGGCCGGCACGGACATGACAAATTCCTCCTTTTTTCTTAACGCCAAACAAAAAAGGCCGCAGATGTTGTCATCTGCGGCCTTTCGGAATCTTGCTTATTCAGTAGATCAATCGCTGATCTTTTCCTCCAGACACGCAGACGGCACGACCACCGCCCAAATGGACAGTCGGCGCATGACGGACAGATGTTTAACGTGTAAAGAGATCATGGAAGACAGGGTGCCTCCCTTTCGAGGTGCCGTCAACAGCTTATTTTTTCTTCCGGTGTTGCCAGAGTCCCACGCCAATCGTAGTGAGGCCCAGGGCGATACCGGTGGAAAGCGCCATGCGGGCCAGCCACTCCGGCCAGGCCGGATTTGGGGTTATCAGGGCAAAAACACCGATGATGATGAGCCAGAATGAGAGCTTGCCGAGTAGGGCCGATTTCAGCAAATACCTATCCTCCTATATCACTAACAATGACAGGGCCAACTCATTCGCAATTGAGCGACTTCATCACTGCATCCTGAGTTATCTTGAACGCGTCTTGCAAAACTAACACAAACAGAAAATTTTTTAGTGGCGGATAGCACTGCACAGGACAAGAAAAATAGACACACTAATTTTGTAAAGTATTTACCAAGTCAGCCGAAAGGCGCATAGAGAGATGTATTTCCAAAGAATCTTGGATTTCTCAAGTACACCTCAATCAATACAAATAATAA
>JAESPD010000051.1 GCA_016756855.1 gamma proteobacterium endosymbiont of Lamellibrachia anaximandri
CATGCTGGATATTGAGTCTCGACTGGAGCGCACTACTGACCTGGAGCACTGGTTCATCAAAATAGCTCCGCAGCCCCAAACCGGATAGTTATTTTTTTCCGCGGCCCTTAGACCAAGTGAATTCTACTGATTCACTCGCTGCCCACTCTGTCAGGATAGATGTGTGTGCCGCAGCAATGCGAATCGGTTGGCAAGGAGCTAACCGAATGAGCAATAGGGGACGCAGCACGTTTTCCCTACTGTTCCTTTAACTTTATGTGTGTGAGGTGGCGTATTGTGCGAGTACCCTGATCAACTCGTCCGGATCGATGGGCTTCGTCAAATGTTGCGACATGCCCGCGTCGAGGCACTTTTGTTTTTCTTCAACCAGGGCATGCGCTGTAAGACCGATGACCGGCAAGTCCGGGGCCATTTCCTTAATGTGACTGGTGGCTTCAAAGCCATTCATCACTGGCATCTGAATATCCATCAGGACCAGATCAAAGGCCGATGCGCCTCTTTCCCTTAGGATATCGAGTGCCACTTGGCCATTCTCCGCTAAAATGACTTCAGCGCCTTCGGTAACAAGCAGGTCTTCGAGGATCATCTGATTGAGTTCGACATCCTCTGCCGCGAGAATACGCATCCCCGTTAGCACCGATTGGTCATTCCCATTCTCTGTGACAGACTGTTTGCTGGATCCTGTGGTTTCTGTCTCTGTGAGGTTCACACGGAGCACGAATTCTGTGCCGTATCCGAGTTGGCTGTTGACACTGAGGCTGCCCTTCATCATCTTGACTAGGCTGCGACTGATATTCAGACCCAATCCAGTGCCACCATATTTCCTGGTCGTAGAACTGTCTCCCTGCTCGAACGGTGAGAATAGCCGGGATATTTGCGCTTCGTTCATACCGACCCCGGTATCCTTGACAGCAATCTCAGCAACTCCATCTGTCCAGTTAACCGTGACCATGATGCTCCCCTGGTCTGTGAACTTGACGGCATTCGAGAGGAGGTTCAGCAATATCTGACGTAGGCGAAAAGCATCCCCTATCACCCAGGCTGGCATGCACTCACCGAATTCCACCATCAGGGAAAGCGATTTGTTTTGAGCCCGGTCGGCCATCATGTTGACGGCTTCCTCGATGGTGGGTACAAAAGAGAAAGGGGTTTCCTCAAGCGAGAGTTTGCCAGCCTCTATTTTTGAGAAATCGAGTATGTCGTTGATGACTCGTAACAGGTGTTCCCCGGATTGCAGAATCTGCTGAAAATGATTGCGGGACTCGCTGTTTTTCGCTTCTTTCTGGCCGATATTGGCTATACCCAGTACCGCACTCAATGGAGTACGAATCTCGTGACTCATGTTCGCCAGAAATTCACTTTTGGAACGGTTGGCGGCTTCCGCCTCTTCCTTGGTTTCCTGCAAGGCAAACTCCGTCTGTTTGCGGTTTGTAATGTTCGAGGCGCTGCCCACCATACGTAATGGCTGGCCATCGTTGCCCCTTTCGACGACCTGTCCCCGGTCAAGCACCCAGATAACTTCACCATCGAGTCTCTTCATACGGTGCTCGTGATAATAAGAATCAGTTTTGCCCGAGAGGCAGTCATTCAGGGCCTGCATGACTTCAGGTTTGTCTTCCTCGAACAATAACCCGGCGAAGTCATCGATCTGATGTTCGATTTCATCCTCGGGAAAGCCAAACATGCGGCACCAACTGACATTGTTAGTGACCTTGTTGCTGGTTACATCCCAGTCCCAGATGCCTTCACCTGTTGCCTCGAGCACGTAGCGAAGGCGGGTTTCGCTCTTTTCCGCTTTGTCCCGTGCCTCTACCAGGTCGGTGATGTCCTGGGCGGTTACGATGATCTGGTTGGTGCCCTTGGGGTCTTTGATCGGGGTTTTGATGGAGCGGAAGTGCCTGATTTCACCCGTGATGGCATCGCGGCTGTCTTCATAGACGGTTTCAGATATACCGCTTGCCATGATGGACAATACGTTCTCGCGGAAAAAATCCGCCATTTCCTTGGGAACACCGAAATCTCCGTCATGTTTGCCAATCATTTGCTCGGGAGTCGTGTTATACAACTTTGCAACGGTGTGATTGCACAGTAGGAAGTTGCCCTTGGCATCCTTGAGTACAAACACGTCCGGCAGCTGGTCGATTACCGCGCGCAACAGGTCATTTCCATAGGAGGCTATTGATCTGTTATTCGTATCTTCGGGTGATTTTCCGGTTTTCTTGCTCATAATTTGGGTCTTCCGCAGAGGTGAGAAATTTGTAGAGCTTTCTGCAGGTGCAGTCAAAGGATTTCTGGTCATCTGGGTCAAGGGGATTACGTAGCAACGGCCCACCTTCCTCATCAATGGCATTGATCACCAAATCCTTTGCAGATTGTTTACGTAGAGACTCATCCCAGTTGATGTCAGTGATAATTCCTCCGCCCAAGGCCCAGAGGTTATCAACATGGTGTTTGATGGTACGTTTGGTAAGGCCCTGATTGATCAGGTGTTCGATAAAAGGAGTTAGGGCGGTGACAATAGCTTTTCCCATCACTCGATCCGATTGGTCGATCTTCCAGCTATCGGGCCATTCATCAAGATCTGGAACATAGGACAATACATCTTTCGGCGAAGGGGAGGATCCAGCGGATACATTGGTAGAAGGCGTAAACTTGCTCATGGGTGTTCATTGTATGCCGGAGAAAGGATTATGCTTCTGACTACGATACTCAATCAATACTATCGGTTCAAAGGATTTGTCTACGCACAGGCGCGATTTGTACGGCAACAGGGCCAGCAGGTCATAGTAATGGCATTGGAGACGCACCACGTTTTCCCTATTGTTTCTCTCGAATAGTCGGTGGCCTTGCTGTGAAAGTTAACGGGACAGCAGTGAAATGGCTTATAACCACCAGGAGCCTTCTCTCTAAAAAATGAACAGGAAAGTTTACAAAAGCCTCTTTATGGACCTAATTACCTCGTTTGATATTTCTCGATAGCCCTGCTGTCGGGAATCTGCCTGTATGCCCTCCGTTTTTTCGTCAAAGTTTCGACGAATAACAAACGCCGCATTTTAACTCATTGAATATATTGAAATAATGTTTATGGCACTTATTTTGCATTACTGAACACGAAACTGTTTGGGGATTGCAATATGGCCAAAGAAGAAGCTGACGATCTGGATCTCGGCGAAGAGAAATCAGGCAAAAAAAAGATGATCATCATTATCGCCATTGCGGTGGTGGTGTTACTTGGCGGTGGGGCTGCAGCCTATTTCCTGCTCTTTAGCGGTGATGAGAGTGAAGAGGCCGTGACGGAAGAGGCGGCAGAAGAGAAAGCTGCTGCTGAAGATGCTGAAAAAGGGCCTCTTCTCTATCACGATTTGAAGCCTGTATTCGTCGCAAATATGCCCGGCAAACCCAAGCTGTTGCAGGTGGGCGTCAATGTCCGCGTGCGTGGTGATGCGATGGTCGAATTCCTCAAACATAACGACCCGATGATCCGTCATCATCTGCTTGATCTTCTCTCTGCAAAGGATGGCAAGTCGCTCAAAGAGCGGTCGGCCAAGGAGGCCCTGCAGAAGGAGATGCTCGATGAATTGAACAGGATTGCGGAGGAACTGAATGGTCCCGGTGACATTGAGGCCCTCTTTTTTACCAGTTTTGTGATGCAGTAACGCCATGAGTGCCAACGACTTACTTTCACAAGAAGAGATCGATGCGCTGCTGCATGGCGTCGATAGCGGGGATGTCGCCTCCGAAGCAGAGATCGAGGTAGATGAAAATGGTGTGTCCGGCTACGATTTCGCCAGCCAGGACCGCATTGTCCGTGGGCGTCTGCCCACCCTTGAGATGATCAACGAGCGTTTCGCCCGTCATTTCCGCACCACTCTGTTTAATATGCTTCGGCGTACTGCCGACATATCCGTCTCAGGTGTACAGATGCAGAAGTTTTCCGAGTTCGTTCACAGTCTGTTTGTGCCGACCAGTTTGAACATGGTGAAGATCAAGCCACTGCGTGGCAAGGGCCTGTTTGTGATTGACCCCAAGCTGGTCTTCAGTGTCGTGGACAACTACTTTGGCGGCAGTGGCCGCTTTCACACCAAGATCGAGGGCCGGGATTTCACGCCTACTGAGAACCGAGTGGTTCAACTGCTGCTGAACCAGGCCTTCACCGATCTTCAGGAGGCCTGGAAGCCGGTCTTCCATGTCTCCTTTGAGTCCTGTGGTTCTGAAGTAAATCCTCAATTTGCCAATATTGTCAGTCCGTCAGAAGTGGTGGTGGTGACGACCTTTCATGTGGATCTGGAAAACGGTGGCGGTGACTTACACATCTGTATGCCTTATTCGATGTTGGAACCGATCCGCGAACTGCTGGACGCCGGTGTGCAGAGTGACAGCAGTGAGCGTGACGAACGATGGGAACATTCACTAAGGGAAGAGATTCTTGGTGCATCAGTAGACCTTTCCAGCGTTCTGACCGAAGTGGATATGACACTACATCAACTCTCCAGTCTGAAAGTGGGTGACATCATCCCAATTGAAATGCCCGAAGAGGTGGAAGTGAAGGCGGCGGAAGTGCCGGTGTTTACCGCTAAGTTAGGGGTTTCCGAGGGGAACTATTCAGTCAAGATTTCTAACTGGATGCGCAATAGCCGTCAGTCCGCACTGCATGACTATCTGGATATTGAGGATGCGGGAGTTCAGTAGAGCGATGAAAAATCAGTTAGCAACAGGATCGCAATTATGAGCGAAGAAGAGAAAACGACAGATCCGAATGAAGCTCTGGCAGATGAGTGGGCGGATGCATTGGAAGGCCAGGCTGAAGGTGAAGCGGATGCTGCAAAGACAGCTGAATTCGAGGAGTTGAAAGAGGACGGGGCGAAAGATGACTCTGTCAACCTGGATGCGATTCTCGATGTGCCGGTGGTGATATCCATGGAGATTGGTCGTACCAAGATCAATATCCGCAATCTGCTGCAACTCAATCAGGGTTCGGTGGTGGAGCTTGACCGCCCGGCAGGTGAGCCGATGGATGTATTGGTCAACGGTACGCTGATCGCCCAGGGTGAAGTGGTGGTGGTGAATGAAAAATTTGGTCTGCGCCTGACCGATATCATCAGTCCTTCTGAACGGGTGAAGAGGCTGAGTTGATGCGTATTTTTACGCTCTTTCCAGTCATCTGCTCCGGCCCCCTGCTGGCGGCTGAAACCGCCGTACGGAAGGTCGAAGTCTCCCCTTTGAGTACGCAGAATCTGCTGGGGACGGCGGGTGGATTGCTGTTCGTAATATTCCTGATCTTTGCCGCAGGCTGGCTGTTCAAACGCTTCGGGCAGCTGCAAATGTCGGGGAAGGGCATGGTGACCGTGCTGGGCGGCACGTCTGTCGGTCCTCGGGAGCGGGTCGTGGTGGTCAAGGTGGATGACATTCGTCTGCTGCTCGGGGTTGCGCCTGGACGGGTGCAGACCCTGCATGTGCTGGATCAGAACGAAGATGACGTTACCTTCGATGAGCAGTTGGCAGAGGCCAAGGAAGAAGTGCCGTCATGAAATTCTGGCTGATCATTGCGGGCATGCTTTTTGCGTTGGCGGCCCAGGCAGCCCCTGGAGTGGATGCGCTGACGGTGACCCAGGACCCCGAAGGTGGGCAGACCTATACCCTGACCATCCAAGTCCTCTTCTTCATGACTGCCCTGACGATGCTGCCGGGTGCACTGATGATGATGACGTCGTTTGCCCGCATCATTATCGTGCTGGCGATCCTGCGGCAGGCGCTGGGCACCCAGAACACACCCAACAACCAGATACTGATCGGTCTGGCTCTGTTTTTGACCGTCTTCATCATGCTGCCCGTATTCAACGAGGTTAACGAGGTTGCAGTGCAGCCCTATATGCAGGATCAGATGACGACCATGGAAGCGCTGGAAGCGGGTAGTGGCCCGGTGCGTGAATTCATGCTGGCGCAGACCAGGGAGGATGACTTGGGTCTGTTCGCCCGTATCGGAGATTTCGGCGAACTGGAGAGTCCTGACAAAGTCCCTTTCTCCCTGCTGCTGCCCGCCTTTGCCACCAGTGAACTGAAGACCGGCTTTCAGATTGGCTTCCTGCTCTTCATCCCCTTCTTGGTGATCGACATGGTGGTAGCCAGCGTATTGATGTCGATGGGCATGATGATGCTCTCTCCGATGATCATCTCCCTGCCTTTCAAGATCATGCTGTTTGTACTTATCGATGGCTGGGCGTTGGTATTCGGCACCCTGGCCAGCAGTTTTCAGGTTTAGGTACTCAATATGGGACCGGACACAATCATCGCTATCGGGCAGCAGACCCTGGGTGTTATTGGCGTACTCACCGGCATGGTGCTGTTGCCTGCATTGGCGGTTGGTCTGTTGGTGGCAATGTTCCAGGCCGCGACGCAGATCAACGAGATGACGCTGACCTTTATCCCCAAGCTGGCGATAGTCGGCTTGATCCTTATGTTTGCCGGTCCCTGGATGCTGCAACTGCTGATGACTTTTGCGCAGAATCTGATCGAATCGATTCCGGAGTTGATCCAGTGATGGGTCGTTCCAAAAGAGGTGTGCGTGCGGTCGCGGGTGCGGCTGCTGTCCTGCCACGGATGGTGGGATCTTTATTTGTTAAGCCGTTGGATGGCCGACATGTCCAAGTGAGGGTGTTGGCGGCAGGGATGCCGCCGTCAAGCCTACATGGATGTATTTACGGCGTCCCTCAGTTGGGCATGTCGGCTATCTGACGGGGTAGTTCAGGTTGTCAAAATGTCGTTCAGCGAAGCACAACTCAACGCCTTCTTAGGGGCCTATCTCTGGCCGCTGATACGCACCGGCGCAATGATGATGGCCTCACCCGTATTCAACTCACGACAGTATCCGGTGCGTGTGCGCATGGGGTTGGCGCTGCTGATCACCTGGGTGGCAATGCCTTCACTGCCAACCGGTATGCCCCCCATGGATGTGCTGAGTCACGACGGTTTCATCATTTTGCTGCAGCAGGTCGCCATCGGCGTGACGATGGGTTTTATCCTGCAGATGGTGTTTGGTGCGGTGGTCTTCGGCGGACAGGCGATGGCTTACAGCATGGGGTTGGGTTTTGCCAATATGGTGGATCCGCAGAACGGCGTGCAGGTACCGGTTGTGGCTCAATTCTATCTGATCCTTACGACCCTGGTATTTCTCTTCCTCAATGGCCACCTGATACTGATCGAACTGGTGGTCGACAGTTTTCAGACCATCCCCGTGGCGACGAGTGGACTCTCCAGTACCGGTATCCACGACATCATTGCCTGGGGCAGTCGTATGTTTGCTGGTGGATTGATGATCGCACTGCCGATGATGGGCGCCATGTTGATGATCAACATGGGCATGGGTGTGGTGATGCGGGCCGCACCCCAGCTCAATATATTCTCCATAGGTTTTCCCATCACCATGCTACTGGGTTTCTTGTTGATCAGCGTAACCCTGCCCAATGTATTGGATCTCTTCTCTCATCTGTTGAATGAAGGCTTTCAGCTGATGATGCAAATTTTTCAGATTACGAGGTGAATCATGGCCGAAAATCAGGACGGCCAGGAAAAATCGGAACAACCGACAGCGAAACGCCTGAACGAGGCGAAGCGCAAGGGGCAGGTTGCCCGCTCGAAAGAGCTCAATACCATGGCGATCACCCTGATCGGCGTGATCTTTCTGGCGATGACGAGTGGCCAACTGGGGGGTGGGTTACAGGAGTTGATGAAGACGAGCTTCACGCTCAGTCGGGACGAAATCTTCGATATCGGCACGCTGTTCACCCATCTCAGCGCCGCCATGCAGGATGCCTTCATACTGCTGATCCCCTTTTTTGTATTAATGATAGTTGTGGCTATCGCAAGTTCCATCGCATTGGGTGGTTTCTCTATCAGTGCCGAGGCACTGACACCTAAATTGAGCAAGCTCAGTCCGGCCAAGGGCTTGAAGCGAATGTTCTCCGCCAAGGCATTGGTTGAGTTGCTCAAAGCCATGGCCAAGTTCGTACTGATCGGCGGCGCTACCGCAATTCTGTTGTGGAACACGCTCGACAGCTACCTGAACCTGCATGGGATGGAGTTCCAGCAGGCGCTGCCCAAGCTGGGTTCCCTCATCGGCTGGTCGGTGACGTTGCTTGCATCCACCCTGATTCTTATTGCCGCCATCGATGTGCCGTTCCAACTCTGGGAACACAAGCGTCAGTTGAAGATGACCAAGCAGGAGATACGGGACGAGATGAAGGAGACCGACGGTCGCCCGGAGGTCAAAAGCCGAATCCGCAGCCTGCAGCGGGAGATGGCCCAGCGGCGCATGATGGAAGAGGTGCCCAAGGCCGATGTGATCGTCACCAATCCGACTCACTATGCTGTTGCCCTGCGTTATGACCAGGGGAGTATGAGCGCGCCGAAGGTGGTGGCGAAAGGCGCCGATCTGGTGGCGGCCAATATTCGTCGTATCGGCCTGGAATCGGATGTGCCGATCGTCGAATCTCCTGTATTGGCCCGGGCCATCTATTTTCACAGCGAATTGAATGATGCGATTCCGGCGGGACTCTTTCTGGCGGTTGCCAAACTGCTGGCCTATGTCTTCCAGCTCAGAGTCTATCGAACCGAGGGTGGCGACATACCGCAGGTTCCCGATGAGCTGCCGGTGCCGGAGGATCTGCGCCATGATTGATCGGTTTTCAGCACTCAAACCAGGTATGAACTAAATGGATGCCACAGCGATTCTCGGAAATGTAAAACGTGTCGGTACAGCGGGATTGGGTGCGCCGCTGGTCCTGGTCATGCTGTTGGTAATGGTGATCATTCCGCTGCCGCCGATCTTGTTGGACATGCTCTTTACCTTCAATATCACCCTCTCTCTGGTGGTGATGCTGGTGGTGGTCTATACCCGCCGGCCACTCGACTTTGCAGTCTTTCCCAGTCTGCTGTTGATTGCGACCTTGCTGCGGCTTGCCCTGAATGTTGCGTCCACCCGAATCGTATTGCTTGAAGGCCATACCGGCGGTGATGCTGCGGGTAAGGTGATCGAGGCGTTTGGTTCATTCGTAATCGGCGGTAACTATGCGGTGGGCCTGGTGGTCTTCCTGATCCTGGTGATCATCAACTTCGTGGTGGTGACCAAGGGTGCGGGGCGTGTCTCAGAGGTGAGCGCGCGATTCACACTGGATGCCATGCCCGGCAAACAGATGGCGATCGATGCGGATCTCAATGCGGGTCTGATCGATCAGGACACGGCGCGAACCCGGCGCGAGGAAGTGGCGCAAGAGGCGGATTTCTACGGAGCGATGGATGGCGCCAGCAAGTTTGTGCGGGGCGATGCGGTTGCCGGTATCCTGATTCTGTTTATCAATATTCTCGGCGGACTCGGCATCGGCATGGTGCAGCATGATCTCGATTTTGCCACTGCCCTGCAAAATTATGTGCTCTTGACCATTGGTGACGGCCTGGTGGCGCAGATTCCCTCCCTGCTGCTCTCCACCTCGGCGGCAATCATCGTGACACGGGTCGCCAGCACCCAGGATGTTGGCGGACAGATCGTCAGTCAGCTCTTCTCCACGCCGAAGGCGCTGGGGATTGCGGCAGCGGTGCTGCTCTTTATGGGCATCATTCCCGGTATGCCCAACTTCGCCTTCCTTACCCTGGCGGCTGCCGCTGGGGCTGGCGCCTGGATGATTTGGCAGCGCCAGCAGCAACCGGTGGAAGAGGAGGTGGCTGCGCCACTGCCTGAAGAGCAGCCGCCTGAGCAGCGTGAGCTGACCTGGGATGATGTGCAGCCGGTTGACCTGATCGGTATGGAGGTGGGTTACCGCCTGATTCCACTGGTGGATCGGAACCAGGGCGGCCAGCTGATGAATCGGATCAAGGGCGTGCGGCGCAAGCTCTCCCAGGAGCTGGGCTTTCTGATCCCATCGGTACATATCCGGGATAATCTGGATCTCTCTCCCAACGCCTACCGCATCACGGTCAACGGCGTTACCGCAGCGGAAGCCGAAATCTTTCCCGACCGCGACCTGGCGATCAATCCCGGCCGGGTTTTTGGTGAACTGCAGGGGACGCCCACCAAGGATCCCACCTTTGGCCTGGATGCGGTCTGGATCGAACATGAGCAGCGCGACCATGCGCAGACGCTCGGTTTTACCGTGGTGGATGCCAGCACAGTGGTCGCGACCCACCTGAGTGAGATCCTGAGCAACCAGTCTCATGAACTGCTGGGTCACGAAGAGGCGCAGCAACTGCTCGACAGTCTCTCCAGAACGGCCCCCAAACTGGTGGAGGATCTGATACCGAAATCGATCTCCCTGAGCGCTTTTCTGAAGATACTGCAGAACCTGCTGGCGGAGCATATTGCGATCCGTGATATCCGCACGATTGCCGAAACCTTGGCGGATCATGCTGTCAGGAGTCAAGACCCCGGCGTTCTGACGGCTGCCGTCAGGGTTGCCCTCTCCCGGGGTATCGTTCAGCAACTCATTGGTTCTACGCAGGAAATCCCTGTAGCCGTGTTGGATCCACAATTGGAACAGATATTGCAACAGACCTTGCAAGCCTCGGAAGAGGGGCAGGCTGGGTTCGAGCCCGGACTGGCAGAGAGGCTGCAACAGGCGCTGGCGGAAACGGCAGCCAATATGGAAACGGCAGGACAGGAGAGTGTACTACTGGTGGCTGCGCCGATCCGACCCTGGATGGCGCGATTCGCGAAACATGCGGCGCCTGGCATGCACATCCTCTCCTATAACGAGATACCCGACAATCGCCAGATAAAGGTGATTTCAACTATCGGCAACACGAATGCAGAGACTTAATTGGCAGATTGATTTCGATTCCGGAAGTAATCCGAAAATTTCTCGGTTTGCTGCGGGGGATTGCCCACAATGAAGATAAAGCGTTTCTTTGCGCCTGATATGCGTCAGGCTTTGAAATCGGTGCGGGATACATTGGGTTCCGATGCAGTCATCCTCTCCAACAAGAGTGTAGAGGGCGGTGTGGAACTGGTGGCGGCCATGGATTATGACGTGGCGGCCTTCAATGATGCAGCGACCGACAGGGTAACGGAGATCCCCCGTCAGGATGAGCCTCAACCTCCCGTGGCAGCAGAACGAAAAAAAGCCGCCAGACCCGCCGGTGAACCCCATTATTCCGAAAAACCGGTAAAACCTGCCGAACCGATCCGTATCGATCGCGCCCGCCGCCAATCCTCCCAGCCACAGCCCCAAGTGGAGTGGAGCCAGGATCCTGTGTTGCAGGAGATGCGCCAGGAGATGCAGGCGCTGCGCCGCATGATGGAGAACGAACTCTCCGAATTGACCTGGCGGGATATGGGTCAACGCCGTCCCCAGACCCAGGAACTGATTCGCCGTCTGATGGGAATGGGATTGGGCGCAGACCTGTGCCGTGATCTGGCCAACCGGGTGGAGGATATGGAATCGGAGGATCAGGCCTGGCGCAAGGCGCTGTTTCACCTGATCAGTGAACTGCCTGTGGTCCAGGAGGAGATCCTCGACATGGGTGGCGTGGTGGCGCTGGTCGGCCCGACCGGGGTCGGTAAGACGACCACCATCGCCAAACTGGCAGCCCGTTTCTGCCTGCGTCATGGTAACCGCCAGCTGGCGTTGATTACCACGGACAGCTACCGCATCGGCGCCCAGGAGCAGTTGCATAACTACGGTCGCATTCTGGATGTGCCGGTTCGCACCGCATCGACAGCGGAAGAGCTGGATGCCGCGCTGCGCGCCCTTTCGGAAAAACGCCTGGTACTCATCGATACCGCCGGCATGAGTCAACAGGATATCCAGTTGAGCCAAAGGCTTTCGATGATTACCTCGGGTAATCATCCTGTACGAACCCTGTTGACGTTATCAGCCGCTACCCAGCGCTCGGCACTCGCTCATGCGATTCGGGCCTTCAGCATTGCCCGTCCCGTAGGTTGCATTCTGACCAAGATGGATGAGGCGGCATCGTTGGGTGGCGTCTTCAGTACTTTGATCGACACAAATCTGCCATTGGCTTTTGTCACCGATGGACAACGGGTGCCGGAGGACCTGCATGTTGCCAGAGCCCACAGTCTGGTGAGTCGGGCGATGGAGATGGCCCAGGAGGCGAATGCATCCCCGGATGAGGGATATATGGCGTTCGCGTTTGGAGGCAGAGGTGAACATGCTCATGTCTGACATTATTGAAGATCAGGCTTCAGGATTAAGGCGCATGGTGAATCCGGATCCCGTGCGGGTGATCGCCGTTACCGGCGGCAAAGGCGGGGTCGGCAAGACCAATGTCTCAGTGAATCTCGGCGTGGCCATGGCGGGTATGGGACGGCGCGTGATGCTGCTGGATGCCGATCTTGGACTTGCCAACATCGACGTGGTGTTGGGTTTGCACGCTGAGTACAACCTTTCCCACGTCATCAATGGTGAACGCACACTGGAAGAGATTCTGGTGGAGGGACCGAAGGGATTGAAGGTCGTCCCCGGTGCTTCCGGCATGCAGCAGATGGCGGAGCTCAGCCCTGCTGAACACGCGGGACTGATCCACGCCTTCAGTGAGCTTGCAAATGATGTCGATGTATTGCTGATCGACACCGCAGCAGGAATCTCCGATCTGGTGGTCAGTTTCAGCCGTGCCGCCCAGGAGGTGGTCGTGGTGGTTTGTGATGAGCCGGCATCGATAACCGATGCTTACGCCATCATCAAACTGCTGAATCGTGAACATAGCGTCAGCCGTTTCCGCATTCTCGCCAACATGGTCAAGAGTGTGCAGGAGGGGCGAGACCTCTATAACAAGATGTGTCGGGTAACAGACCGGTACCTGGATGTAATGCTCAGCTACATGGGCAGCATCCCCTATGATGAGCAGTTGCGCAAAGCGGTAAGAGGCCAGAAACCAGTGGTTGAGGCCTATCCCCGCTCACGGGTTGCACAGGCATTCAAGAATTTAGCGAAGAAGGCCGATAACTGGCCTGTACCCGCCAATGCGAGCGGCGACCTGCAATTTTTCGTTGAACGGTTGATCCAGTTTTCAAGTCAATACGGGGAGATGGGACGGTGAACGGTTTGGCTACATATAGCGCCATAGAGGAAAGACAGGGGCATGATGACCTGGTGATCCGGCACGCCGGGCTGGTCAAACGCATTGCCTATCACATGATGAATCGCCTGCCCCCCAATGTGCAGGCTGATGATCTGATTCAGGCGGGTATGTTGGGATTGCTGGAAGCGAGTCGCAACTACGATCCCACTCAGGGCGCCAGCTTTGAAACCTATGCGGGAATCCGCATCCGCGGTTCCATGCTGGATGAGATCCGGCGTAGTGACTGGACGCCGCGTTCAGTGCACCGCAAAGCCAGAATGGTGGCGGATGCGATGCGCATCATCGAGAACGAGGAGGGACGGGACGCCCGTGATTCGGAAGTGGCCGATGCTCTGGATATGTCGGTACAGCAGTACCACCAGATCCTCAAGGATGCTTCAGGTTGCCGAATCTTTAGTCTGGATGAGTTGAGTGCGGTGGGTGAAATCGCCCCTGAGAGGAGTCTGGACTCACTGCAGGGTCCCTTCGAAGGTTTGCAGAAGGACGCCTTTAAACAGGCGTTGGCGGATGCCATTGCAGGTCTTCCAGAACGGGAAAGACTGGTAGTGGCGATGTACTACGACGATGAGTTGAATCTGCGTGAGATCGGGCTGGTACTGGGTGTCAGTGAGTCACGGATCTGCCAGATCCACAGTCAGGCGACATTGAGGCTGCGTTCGCGGCTGACGGAATGGCTCAGTCTGGCAGAAGAAGAGTAAGTATGGCGACAGATGGAATCGTCAATTTGGTACGGCGGCACAGTGATTGGAGGTTGCCTTGGACAAAAATATGAAAATTCTCATCGTGGATGATTTTTCCACCATGAGGCGCATCATCAAAAATCTGCTTCGTGATCTGGGTTTTACCAATACTCAGGAGGCGGACGATGGAACCACTGCATTACCCATGTTGCAGACTGGAAATTTTGACTTTCTGGTCAGTGATTGGAATATGCCGGGTATGACGGGTATCGACCTGCTAAGGGCGGTACGTGCCGATGCAAAACTGGCGGGATTACCGGTGCTGATGGTGACTGCTGAATCCAAACGCGAGCAGATCATTGAAGCGGCCCAGGCCGGCGTCAACGGCTACGTGGTAAAACCATTCACCGCGGGCACGCTCGAAGAGAAGATAAGCAAGATCTTTGAACGTGTCGAAGGCTGACAGGGTACAGGGGCAGGAGAACCCGAATGCAGGAACAGACAGAGACTGACCAGATTCGCCTCGAATTGGCGCGTGCTCTCGTGGCACACCTGGAAGCTGGTAAGAATGAGGATGCCGACCGTGTCATCGGTGAATTGGCCGAGATAAAAGAGAACGAGCTCTTTACGGAGGTCGGCAGGTTGACCCGGGAGTTGCATGAAGCGATCAACGGTTTTCTGCTCGACTCGCGGGTCTCCGAGATGACCCAAGTGGACATACCCGACGCCAAGGAGCGGCTGAACTACGTCATCTCCATGACGGAGCAGTCTGCGGATCGTACGCTGACAGCTGTTGAAGAGAGTTTGCCGATGGTTGAAGCGCTGGATAAACAGGCGGGTGAGTTGTTGGCGGAGTGGGACAAATTTCGTTCCCGTCTATTGAGCAAGGATGACTTCCGTGGCCTCAGTGATGAATTGGCTGCATTTCTGCAGCAGACGCAACGCCACTCCAACAGTCTGCACGAAAACCTCTCGAATGTATTGATGGCACAGGATTTTCAGGATCTTACCGGCCAGATCATCCGTAAAGTGATCGATCTGGTTCACGATGTTGAAGAAAAGCTGGTCAAGTTGGTTCGGATTACCGGCGGTAAGCTGGAGGTCAGCAATAAAATCAGCGACCCGGCGGTATTGGAAGGGCCGGTAGTGCCTGGGATAGAACAGGGCGATGTTGTGACCAGTCAGGATGATGTGGATGACTTGCTATCGAGCCTGGGATTTTAGTTTTTACGCTTTCTGCCGAAAACATGAAAGAAATGAATGAATCAAATCTATACCAAAGGATAGAGACAGGGGTAGAAAGATGAGCATAGATCTCAATGACGAGATACTGCAGGATTTTCTGGTGGAAGCGGGAGAGATTCTCGAACTGCTGGGAGAGCAACTCGTGGATCTCGAACAGCAGACTGATGATTACGATCTGCTGAATGCTGTCTTTCGTGGATTCCACACCATCAAGGGTGGTGCAGGGTTTCTTGCTATCGACTCATTGGTAGAGATTTGCCATAAGTCAGAAGACGTATTCAATATCCTGCGGCAGGGACAACGAAAGATTACACCGGATCTGATGGACGCAGTGTTACAGGTCGTGGATGTGGTCAATGAGATGTTTACTGAGATCAGGGGCGGAGAGATGCCGGAGCATGCCGATTCTGAACTGATCAGGCAGCTGAAATTCTATACTGTTCCCGAGGGGGAAGAGAAAGAAGAGCCCGTGGCAGCGCCTGCGCCACAATCGGAACCAACCCCTGAGTCTCCGTCGAATAAAGGTGACTTGAGCGACGATGAGTTTGAAGAGTTGCTCGATGCAATTCAGACCCCCGATACTGCTGAAGCAACGGCAGGCAGTGATGAAATCACAGAAGATGAGTTTGAATCTTTACTGGATGATCTGCACGGAAAGGGGAAATTTTCCAGCAAATCTGGAGAAGAGACGGAAAAAACACCCTCTGTTGGTTCTGATGAGATTTCTGAAGACGAATTTGAGTCGTTGCTGGATGATTTGCATGGAAAAGGTAAGTTTTCCAGTAAACCTGGCATAGAACCGGATCAGAAATCCGCTGGTGATGAAGCTGCCGCTGAAGAGATCTCTGAAGATGAGT
Organism: gamma proteobacterium endosymbiont of Lamellibrachia anaximandri; assembly: GCA_016756855.1. GTDB lineage: Bacteria > Pseudomonadota > Gammaproteobacteria > Chromatiales > Chromatiaceae > QGON01. Next base: position 15,869 of record JAESPD010000051.1, read on the forward strand.
TTGATGCGTTGTTGGATGACTTGCACGGTAAAGGGAAATTTCCCAGTGCGCCAAAAGAGGTGAAATCCGAAGTGGCTCAACCGGCCGCTGAGGCCAAACCAAAACTGGAAACTGCGCCGGCAGCACCAGCACCGCAAAAGGCAAAACCCAAGTCTCCTCCTGCAACGAAGGGAACAGCCAAGCCACAATCGGCCGAGACGACAGTTCGTGTCGATACGCAGCGCCTCGACGACATTATGAACATGGTGGGTGAGTTGGTGTTGGTGAGAAATCGCCTGGCGACACTCAAGGCGACCATGAATGATGAAGATGTCAGCAACGCGGTGGGCAACCTCGACGTGGTGACATCGGATCTGCAGCTGGCGGTGATGAAGACCCGCATGCAGCCGATAAAAAAGATCTTTGGCCGATTCCCCCGGGTTGTGCGTGACCTCGCCCGTACCATGAAGAAGGAGATCGACCTGGAGATGGAGGGTGAGGATACTGATTTGGACAAGAACCTGGTGGAGGCGCTAGCCGATCCGCTGGTACATCTGGTCAGAAACTCGGTTGACCACGGTATTGAAATGCCGGACGAGCGTGAAAAAGCCGGCAAGCCACGGCGTGGTACCGTGTTGCTCACCGCTGCCCAGGAAGGGGACCACATCCTGCTGTCAATCAGTGACGACGGCAAAGGTATGGATCCCAGTGTGCTGCGGCAGAAAGCTGTGGAGAAGGGCATGATGGATCAGGAGGCGGCCGCCCGTCTCGATGACAGAGAGTGCTTCAACCTTATATTTCAGCCCGGTTTTTCAACCAAGACCGAGATATCAGATGTCTCTGGCCGTGGTGTCGGTATGGATGTGGTGAAAACGCGCATCTCGCAGATGAACGGTTCGGTAGAGATCGATTCAGAAAAAGGCCGCGGCAGCACCATCACTATCAAACTACCGCTCACGTTGGCGATCCTGCCCACGCTGATGGTTGTGCTGGGTACACAGCCTTTTGCCCTGCCATTGGCCAGTGTGGTGGAGATCTTCAATCTGGATCTCAATCGTACCAATGTGGTGGATGGCCAACTGACGATCATGGTACGGGAACGTGCTCTGCCGCTTTTCTATCTCAGTCAATGGTTGGTGCAGACCAGTGCCATGGTGGATGAGGAAAAGAGTAGTCGACATGTCGTTGTGGTCAATGTCGGTAACATCCAGGTGGGGCTGGTGGTGGATGAACTGATTGGCCAGGAAGAGGTGGTTATCAAGCCCCTCGGCGCCATGTTGCAGGGATTGGAAGGCATGGCCGGTGCAACGATAACCGGCGATGGGAAAATCGCGCTGATCATGGATGTGCCAGGGCTGATGCGCAAGTACGCCAGAAAATATTGAGTGGGGAAGTGATCTGCAAAGGGTTTCAGAAACCACAGTCTCTCAGAAATGGATGGTGAGAAATGCAGGCCAGGCTGAAAGTCTTAGTCGTCGATGATTCAGCATTTTACCGGCACAGAATTGGTGAGATGCTGGAGGTTGCCCCGGATCTTGAGATAGCCGGTTACGCCATGAATGGCGAAGAGGCGGTCAAGCTGGCGCAACAGCTGCACCCTGATGTCATCACCATGGATGTGCAGATGCCTGTACTCGATGGCATTACCGCAGTTCGCCATATCATGGCGAGATCCCCGACCCGCATCCTGATGTTTTCGGCACTCACCAAGGCTGGTGCGCAGGAAACGCTTGATGCTTTGGAATCCGGGGCGATGGATTTTCTTGCAAAAACGCCGGACGGTCTGAAATCGGGTGAATCCGCCGAGGTTTTCGCAGAGCACCTCCGGCAGCGTGTGAGAGCTGTAGGGCATGGGAGATTGCCGCCCAAATCAGCGAAAACCACAGGGTTCGGGACAAGCAGGTTGCCGGTTGGGTACAGGCAGGAGACCGGGTCTGTTGACATGATCGCTATCGGCGCATCAACCGGCGGTCCTGTGGCGCTGCAAAATATTTTGGCCCGATTGCCACGGAATTTCCCAATTCCGTTGGTGGTTGCCGTGCATATGCCCGCCGCATTCACTTCGGCCTATGCTGACCGTCTCAATACCGTTTGTGCTATTGAAGTGAAGGAGGCGAAGGATCGTGATCCGCTACGTCCCGGCAGGGTGCTGTTGGCGCCAGGCGGCAGGCAGATGGTAGTGGATAAGGGACCCTCGGGTTCAGTGGTGAGGATCAAAGATGCGCGTGGGGGGCAGATCTACCATCCCAGTGTGGACCAGTTGCTTGAGTCGGCGGCCAGGGTTTTTGCTGCACAGGCACTGGGCGTGGTTTTGACGGGCATGGGCGCGGATGGTTTGGAGGGGGCACGAAAGTTGAAGTCGACAGGCGCCAAACTCTGGAGTCAGGATGAGGCGAGCTGTGTGGTTTACGGCATGCCCCGGGCGGTTGAAAAAGCGGGCCTTGTGGATCGTGTTGCCTCACTGGATGAGATCGGGACCATGCTTGAAAATCTGGGTAGAGAACAGTAGAGAATATGAGAGTCGATTTCCTCAGCTTTATCGGCATCATCATCGCTTTTATGGCGGTGTTGGGCGGTAATTGGCTTGAAGGCGGGCATGTCGACTCGCTGGTCAACGGTCCAGCAATGATTATCGTGATTGGCGGCACCGTTGGCGCGATCCTTTTACAGACCCCTGTACCGGTTTTTTTGCATGCGCTGAGACTTTCAGGACGTGTGTTTCTGCCTGGCAGGATCAACATGTCCCCCACCATCAAGAAACTTGTTACCTGGAGCAATATCGCACGCAAAGAGGGTCTGCTCGGGCTGGAGGTCATATCCGAGAATGAATCGGATGACTTTCTCCGTAAAGGCATGCAATTGCTGGTGGACGGCAGTGAACCGGAAGTGATCCGGGATATCCTCGAGATGGAGGTGGATGCCACGGAACACTATGATCTGCAGGCAGCAAAGGTTTATGAAGGCATGGGCGGTTACTCGCCCACTATCGGTATCATCGGTGCGGTTATGGGTTTGATCCATGTGATGCAAAATCTGGCAGACCCGGCCAAGCTTGGCAGTGGTATCGCCACGGCTTTTGTCGCCACCATCTACGGGGTGGGACTGGCAAATCTGTTTCTGCTGCCGATAGCGGCAAAGCTGAAGACCCAGTCGTTGGGGATGACGAAATACCGCGAAATGGTGGTTGAAGGGGTTGTAGCGATAGCCGAAGGTGAGAATCCACGCAATATTGAGATGAAGCTGAAGGCTTTTCTTTTATAGCGAGGGGAAAATGGCGCGCAGGCGTAAACGGCATGAGGAGCAGGAGAACCACGAAAGGTGGGTCGTCTCCTATGCGGATTTCATCACCCTGCTGTTTGCATTTTTTGTAGTGATGTACTCAATCTCTTCAGTCAATGAGGGCAAATACCGGGTGTTGTCCCAAACACTGAGCAATGCGTTTCAGGAACCGACCCGCAGCCAGGAGCCTATCCAAATTGGCGAGATCAGCCGCTCCAGTGGAGATCCCACGGGTGCCCAAGGCACCAATGCGCTGATCCAGACAGAGACACGTTTCGGTCCCGGCACTTACGATGATGATGGATTACTGGACAATGCAGCGGATGAGGCGCAGCGCCTGAGCTATCTTGCGGCCACCATTGGCGACATGCTCGAACCCTATATCGAAAAGGATCTGGTCGATGTATCCCACAGCGATACACGGGTGATCGTGGACATGAAGAACAAGATGCTCTTCCCCAGTGGCAGTGCAAAACTCTCCCGTGCAGCAGTAAAGGTTCTGCGGGATATCAGCAGTATTCTGCGTCCGTTGAAAAATCAGATGCAGATTGAAGGCTATACAGACAACCAGCCGATCCATACGCCTGAATATCCGTCGAATTGGGAGCTTTCCGCAGCCCGCGCGGCCAGTGTAGTGCATCTGATCGCCCGCATGGGTGTGGCCCCTGAACGCCTGGCAGCCATCGGATATGGTGAACATCGCCCGATTGCCGACAATGGCAGCAAGGCAGGCCGGCAGAAGAACCGCCGGGTAAGCCTGGTTATCCTCGGCATGAACGGCGATCCGGATCGAACCATTATCTTACCTGACGGCAGCCGATGAAGATCTGGACCATCGCCAATCAGAAAGGCGGAGTGGGCAAGACCACCACCACGGTTGGTCTCGGCGGCCTGCTGTCGCAGTGGGGTTTCAAAACCCTGCTGATCGATATTGATCCCCACGGTTCCTTGACCAGCTATTTTCGTTATGACCCTGACGCTATCGAAGAGAGCGTCTACTCGCTCTTCAAGGCGGTGGCGGACAAACAGAATGTTGACCCGGCGACACTGCTCTACAAGACCGGTACAGATGGATTGGAACTGATGCCCGCCGCCATGGCGCTGGCGACCCTCGATCGTCAGGCCGGCAGATTGGACGGCATGGGTCTGGTGATCAAAAACGCCCTCGCCCGGTTGGAAGATCGTTTCGACTATGTATTGATCGACTGTCCCCCGGTCCTCGGTATTCTGATGATCAATGCACTGGCGGCCTGCGAGCAGTTGATTATCCCCGTACAGACAGAGTTCCTTGCCCTCAAGGGGTTGGAGCGGATGTTGCACACCCTGGAGATGGTTCTCAAGGCGCGACAGAATTCGCTGCCTTATACCATCGTCCCCACCATGTATGATCAGCGTACCCGTGCTTCCGTCGACAGCCTGAAGGTGTTGCGTGAGACCTATCAGGAACATCTCTGGCGAGGCCTGATTCCGGTTGATACCCTTCTGCGTGAAGCGAGCAGGGCAGGTATCCCCCCCGCAATGTTCGACCCTGGTGGTCGCGGCGTGAGCGCCTATACCGATCTGCTCGAAGACCTGCAACGGGTAGTGGAGCAACCGGTCAGTGCCGGAGTGGGGCATTGAATCGACAACAGGAAAAGCCCTCCACCCGTCTTGCGGAGCCGGATGCCGCCCTCAGCAGCTATCTGGATGTGCTGCTGCAGGAGATCAGTGAGATCCCGCTCGAGGCACCGGTCGCCGAAACTAAAGTTGTCAGCAAAATAGCCGATATTACGGAACAGTCGCTGACGGAGGCTGTTTCCACCACACATGTGAGTGAGGTGGCGGCAACCGGGCCGGTGACCGAGGTCGTCAGTCAGACCGCTGAGGTCACACAAACAGCCAATGAACCGATCATCCCGTCCTGGGCTGAAATGCCGTTTCAGGTGTTGATGTTCAAGGTGGGGGGGCTGAATATGGGAATACCTCTGACCGGATTGATGAGTATTCTTGAGTGGCGGGACGAGGCCGCTGTTATGCCGGGCCAGCCCGACTGGCATCTGGGTGTGTTGGTCAATCGCGGACAGAAGATAGTGGTGGTCGACACCGCTCGTCTGGTGATGCCGGAGAGAGTCAGTGACAGGGTGCGGGGTGAACGACAGAGCGGCGGCCATGTATTGGTCGTGGGTGACGGCGGTTACGGCCTTGCCGTGGATGGTATTGCAGAGACGATCATGCTGGATGCTGGAGGTGTGCGCTGGCGCACCGCCCAGGGAAAACGTCCCTGGTTGGCCGGAACGATAGTAGAGCAGTTGTCGGTGCTGCTGGATATTGACGGCATGTTGGGCATGATTAGTGCTTAAGTAATTCAGAGAACATAATTCCCGTCCACTTTTTGACGTGATGGGGTGTATCAGGTGGGATGAGGTGCGTAAATGAACACAAATGCTGCAGAAGTCGATGCGAATGATCCGGTGCTTCAGTTGGTCACCTTTCGACTGAAAGATGAGTCATACGGCATCAATGTGATGAAGGTGCAGGAGGTTCTCAGGGTTACCGAGATCGCGCCGGTTCCAGGTGCGCCCCCCTTCGTACTGGGCATCATCAATTTGCGAGGCAACGTGGTGACCGTCATCGATACCCGCAGCCGTTTTGGTCTGCCTTCAGCCGAACTGGATGACTCAAGCCGTATCGTGATCATTGAATCTGAAAAGCAGGTGGTAGGCATCCTGGTGGATGCGGTGGCGGAAGTGGTGGAACTCAATGAGGACGAGGTTGACGCAGCCCCCAATGTCGGCAATGACGAGAGTTCGCGCTATATCCAGGGTGTGGCAACCCGTGAGAACGGACTGCTGATCCTGGTGGATCTGAATAAACTGCTGACAGATGAGGAGTGGGCTGAGATCAGTATGTTCTGATGCCGAATGGTAATCCCATGCTACACTTCCTTCAAATCAGCGCCTGTCCGGAAACGCCGTTTTTTTACCACGAAGCGCACGAAGTAGACGAAGGTGATGTATTGTTAATCGACCTTCTACCTTAGTGCTCTTCGCGGCTAGATATAGGTTTCCGAGATGAACACAAGTTAGACTTCGATCTCTAAAACCCATGGAGCCGAAATGCCGGAAATCGGTGAGCAGAGCCCGATAAACCCACTCTACCCCGTGAATCCCAGTCGGCGGCCAGAGCGTCGTGAGCGTCCGAAGCCCCAGGAAGAGCGTAACAAACAAGGAAGAAAAAAAGAGCGCGCCCAGGAAAATGACAACGGCAAGCCGCACATCGATGAATACGCATGATGGATAGCACCATCCTCAACCTATGGATAACCCTCGCAGTATTGGTGATTGCTGCTTTGGTGTTTATCGTACTCTCATATAAACAAACCCATCGCACTCAAGAGCGTCTCGCTGAAGCAATGCGTGAGGTGGAGATCCTCAAGCAGACGGTCGGGGCGCTCTGTTCCAGTTCCGTCGGTGTGGATAAACGGGTCAATCGCATTGAACGCCATGGTCGGGATCTGGAAGAGCGGCAGGAGAGCATGGAGTACCAACGAACTGGTGAGCCTCCCTACGCCGAGGCGATTCGTCTGGTTCAGGAGGGCGCCAGAGCCGATCGGTTGATGGACGAGTTGAACATCAGCCGGGGGGAGGCGGATCTGATCGTCATGTTGCATGGCATGAAGCGAAGTAACACCCCCATCGATTGAGACTCCCATCCCGCTATTCCCCTACTCCCACACTGGTAGATAGATGATTCAGGCAGCCGTTCCCGTACTGGGCTTTGCCGCATACAGCGGCACCGGAAAAACCACCCTGTTGACCCGATTGATTCCGCTATTGAAGGCGGAGGGAATCCGGATCGGCGTGATCAAGCATGCCCACCATAAAGTTGATGTCGACAAACCCGGCAAGGACAGTTATGAGCTTCGCAAGGCCGGTGCCGGTCAAGTGTTGCTGGCTACCGCCCAGCGCTGGGCCTTGATGGTGGAGGAGGAGATCGAGGGCGATCCTGACCTGCAGACCATGCTCGATCGCCTGGACGCCTCCCGACTAGACTTGATCCTGGTGGAGGGTTTTCGTCATGTGCGTTTCCCCAAGATCGAACTGCACCGGCCTGTCATGGGGCGTCCTCTGCTCTGTCTGGAGGATCCCTCGATAGTCGCTGTGGCCAGCGATGAGCCGTTGCCTGTGCCGTTGACTCTGCCCCAACTCGACATCAACGATGTGCCGGCGATACGGGATTTCATCCTGTTCAAATACCTGCAGCCGATCAGTCACGAGTAGGAACTGCGCCCCGATGCGATTGGGTTTTGGATCTCGCAGCAGGCGCCACTCCGACGGATATTTGCCTCTGAATAGCTATGGATAGAGGTCCACAGCGCTACGGACGTACTGATCAGGTGACCTTTTATTCCTGCCTTGACAAGCTATAGTTAAGCTCATTGCATCCCGTTTTCATGAGCCAGGAGCGAAAAATGAGAAGATATGGACTATGGAGTCTATTGCTTTTACTGGTGTTGCTGTGGCCCCTGACGACCTTTGCCAGTCGCTTCAGCGACCTGTATGTGTTTGGTGACAGCCTGTCGGATCAGGGTAACGTCTCCACAATTACAGGCGGATTGATACCACCGCCGGAATACACTGACGGAACCAACAGTGGACGCTTCACCAACGGACTGAACTACGCCGACTATTTTTCTGACCGACTGGGTCTTCCCATTAGCAGCTCAGTGTTGGGTGGCAACAACTACGCCTATGGCGGTGCGCGCAGCTTCACCCATCCACTCGGCGCCTTCGGTGCGCTGAGTCTCAATGAACAGAAAGATCTCTATCTGGGCGGACTGGGCATGACACCGGCGGATGCCGATGCGCTCTTTATCGTCTGGTCCGGCTCCAATGACATGAGCGACATCCTGGACCAGGCGTTGGTAAATCCCTTATACGATCCCACTGCCGATATAACCATTGCAGTTGGCGGAATCGCGCTGGTGGTGGGGGAACTCGCCGCCATCGGGGCAAAAGATTTCCTCATACCCAACGTCCCCGACTTGGGTTTGGTGCCTCTCGTAACCGGTGGTGGAGCGCCTGTGGCTGGGGCGTCTTTTCTGACCAATCTCTTCAATAATGCCCTCGACGCCGCTCTGCTGGCTGCTGTCGCTCCCTTTGCAGACGTTAACTTGATGCGTATGGATACCTTTGGACTGCTCAACCAGGTCTATGACGATCCTGCTTCGTTTGGTTTCACCAATGCCACAGATGCCTGTTACAGCGAGTTTGTTTTAGCTGGTGGAACCACCTGTGCCAACCCGGATGAGTATCTCTCATGGGACGGTTTTCATCCCACGTCGGCCACTCACCAGATCCTTGCTGCTCAAATGCACGAAGTGGTGCCCGAGCCGACGGCACTGGGGCTGATGCTTATTGGACTGCTGGGTGTGGCGATAGGACGTTTCCGCATAGCTTGGGTCCATTCCTGAGCCTGCAACTGCTACTGGCTGAGGGGCCAGGGAAGGCGGGAAGTGGCACTATTTTTCGGCCGTAATGTAGGCGATCCATCCTGCGTCCGCTTCGCCCTCTTCAACAGGTTCGAAAATGCCATCCGCTTCACCCTCTTCATCGAAGCCCTGCCAATAGAAGGTCACTTTGCTGAAGCCTGCGTCATCGAGCAGTTCCCGGATCTCCGGCAGCGTCCAGAGACGCCAGTTGTAGCTGAAGGCTTTTTCCAGGCGCGAATCATCCGGAAAATCGAAATGGATATGGCAGATCAGGGTGCCGCTGATGGGATCGTATTTTTCCTGCTCCCAGATATAGGTGAAGCTGCTGTCCCCGTCCTCGATCTCCCGCTCTTCAACGATATCGCGGAACGAGTCGTAACCTCCATAGGCGTCCATGAAGAGGATGCCTCCCTCAGCCAACTGCTTGTGTACCTGCTTAAAGTAACCCTGCAGTTGGTCGCGCTCCTTGAAAAGCCAATAGCTGAAGTTCATCGCCGAGATGATGTCCGGTGCTTCTGTCTGCACGGTTAATACATTATCCAGAATCAGCTCGATCCGTTTAGCTCTGGAGGCTTTGAGTTGGCCAATTTGGTGCGCTTTACCCCAGTCCAACACCTCTTTGTCCAGATCGACGCCGATGGCGCGGTTGGTTTTGCGGCGGCTCACCCATTCACTACAGACGTTTGCGGTGCCGCAGAAATCCTCGCGCAGCAGTTTTGCCCGCTGTCCACGGAGTCTCTTATATGCGTCATCGACAAAATCGATCTCGGACTCAGCACACTGGACGGAAAGCTCGTAGAGATGGTGGCGGTCGGCCAACTCAGCCATTGTCGACCTTTTTTTACTTTTTTTGTTCGGTTTTTTGGCCATACTGAGATTTACACTTGATCAGAAGAAAAAACGGATAGCGAACTATACTTCAAAGTAAAGGTGATGTGTGTGAGAGGAGAAAGAGAGTGGGTATAGCGATTACATTGAGAGAGTTTCTGGAGAGTCACGATACCGATTACGAGGTTATTGATCATCAGCGGACGCACTCGACCTTGTGGACATCGGAAGCAGCACACATTCCGGGTGACAAGATGGCAAAGTCGGTACTGCTGGGCGATGATGAAAGTTATCTGATGGTGGTCATCCCTGCTTCCCACAGGTTGGAGCTTAGGGAATTGAGTGATATGACTGGCCGGGATCTGGAACTCATCGACGAGCAGGAGTTGACCGAGGCCTTTGCCGACTGTGAGCCGGGGGCCGTACCACCTGTAGGCAAACCCTACGGTATCGAGACTTTGGTGGAGAAGTGCCTGGTTGATCAGACAGATGTCTTTTTTGAGACGGGTGACCATACAAAGGTTATCCATGTCAGCGGCTCCCAGTTCCGTTCCCTGATGGATGATGCGCAGCCTTCCAGGCTTAGCAATCACATGTAAGGGATCCAGGTTATTTCGATTTGCGTCTGATGCCGATCTGGTTTAATCTTGCGCCTCCCAAATCGGGAGAGGTGTCCGAGTGGCTGAAGGAGCACGCCTGGAAAGTGTGTGTACGTTAACCCGTACCGAGGGTTCGAATCCCTCCCTCTCCGCCATTTAAAATCAGCTAACTAGCTGATAAACAAAAACAAAGAAATTTAAGTAATCTCTAATGCTGGTACTTTTTTGGCGTCATTTTGCGTGGTTTGGCGTCGGAAATGACAGCTTTTTGCCAGCATTTCCCAGTGATCAACTGCCTTCTTTCCAGTGTCCAGAGCATCGTTCGAAGATCAATTGTAGATGGCTCTGGAGTTTTTACATGCACTGGACCTAAAGTAGACACTTAGTTTGCGCTACCCACGTCTCCCTCCTTTGCTGGAAATAGTCCCTGGTCCGGTTAACCTTTGACCGTTTTCACTGCTGACTTAGCCTGCATTGAAGCGCCAATTCATAGGCTCGTTCGAAGTGAGGCGCGAGTGGCCGTTCAACGTCCTGGTGTTGCGCAATAATAGTAGACCTCTCGGAGTCTCCGAGGCGGCCTGTGAAGATCAACCAAGCGAATAGGTGAGGCGTGGTTTGGGTTAGGGCGTGACCGGCGCTTTCTGCGAGTTTCCGAGCCTTCATGTCATCAGTAATGACGGCGTGCCCTATTTTCATAGCGAACGCGATCGACGAGAGCTCGCCCTTACCCAATCGCTTACGGCTTTCCAAAATCCTGATCGACTGCAAATCGCCGATGTCGCAGGAGTGGTGCTGGAACATCCCACGGCTATGTTCGGCTCGCAGCCGTTCCATCAATTCCCGCTCTGCCGCGTTAACCATCTCAAACGCCTTGAGCTTCAGGGCATTGGCTGAAAAAGCCGTTGGAACAGTGCCGTGAAGGCGATGGTCTTTCATGTACTTGGCGGTTGAGCTTCGGATCATTTGTAGTCACGGTGCTGAGGCGTGTTCTGCTAGAATGTCGCAAAACTATGAAACCTCACTTGATATGACAGGTATTCACACCCTAAATGCTCGCTGCAATGTGATGCTTCCCGTCCTCCGGGAGTACTACTCTTGGACCGACGTACGGACCTTCCACGAGATCAGGCGGTTCCACGATGACCTTCTGCGAATTCTCAAGGCCAAAGGCATCGACTACGAATTGCTGCGGTCAGCTCTGACCCCTCAGCAGGCCAAGCATGAGGCGGCGTTCCTCTTTGACGAGCAGAGATGTAATAACTCAAGTTTCGGAGTTCAAATATAGCAAATAATATCGTCTAACCTACTGAATACAAAAGTAAGTAGGCCTCACGCATGGTAAAATGTTTGTGTTCAAAGACAAAC
>JAESPD010000052.1 GCA_016756855.1 gamma proteobacterium endosymbiont of Lamellibrachia anaximandri
GGTAAAAGAGTTTTTTATCTGCAGTCTTCAGTTGGATACATTTACTATGCGATTGGAGCACGAGTGATGTGGCGGCGGGAACTGATTTTCGCCATTTTGAACTCCGAAACTTGAGTTATAAAAAAGGTTTTCTGCCAAATATAGAGTATAAATTGCTCATGGAAGATTGCGTTTTTCCACAACCGAAAACACCAGGCACAGTTGTTGGTTTGGAGCAGCATTGGTGTGCCTCTATGCTTCACCTTCTTGATATTCCATCTCCTGAACGCCGTGCTGAAAAAAATAAGGAATCGCAACGTGCCTTGAAACGCCTGGAAAGTTGGCGTCCGTCTGATAGTGAAGTCGATGCGGAAGAGGTTCTGCGTGCGGCTTCGGTGAATTTTGAGCGACGTTGTTCCGAGCGCCGATGGATTGAGATTTGGCCATCGGAAGATGATGATGTATTAAGAAGTGAAGCCAGAGAACTTTTTGCCTATATAAACGAGCGCTGTCTCGATTATCACATTCCCGATGCCTGGGCGCAGTTGCCGGTGACAGATGAAATAGGGGATGAATTGCGCGTTTTACGCAAGACACTCTCATTCTATAACGGACACAGGCATTACGAAATAATAGACCGCCGGGGAGGCTATCCCCGGCGAACTGAGATGCTTTTTGCAATCGCGGATTCTGAAGTTCCTGAGGGTGTCGATCGCCTTGTGCCGCTCAATGGTATGTCGGCCACGCTTCACAAACTAAATGCTGCTTACAAACTCAATCTGAACAGCACAACTGCTACGGAGTATCTCGATTTCTTTTGCGATATGGTGCATGGTGATGAAGGACTGTTTCATATTGTAGAATCGATAGACGATGCAAAGTGGCGCTGCCACTCGAGAGATCAGCGCGATGTGCTGTCGGATACTATAAGGCCGATTCGTATCTGGCCGGTCAGTGACCCTGACAAAAGCTTTATGGTTGCTGATGCCTTTCTAACCTATTCAGATACCTTTTTTCATGCATGTTTTCATGTCTATCCTGATGGGAGTGTCGCTATGGATGATGATACGCCGGTGATGGGTCGTTTGGGTATGGTGCCGGAACTTTTTACTACCAAGACGCATTTTCTCCTGCGTCTCCCGCGAGATTTTGTGTTGCCATAAGCAGAATACTATTTGAGAATATAATGACTGAATCCACGCCTGTTTCGAGCGAGATTATCGACGCGGATATGTTTGTCGCAGCGCTAAAGCGGGGCGATATGGCTGAGATTGAACATAAGCGCGTACGTGGTGCCGTCCAGTTTCGCGGGGAACGCGTAACTTTTCCAATGCGGGCGTTGTATACCTGCTTTGAGGGTGAAGTCGACTTTACCGGCGCGGAGTTTGAAGGGGGCGCCGACTTCTCCGGTTGTACATTTTCAAAAACAGTTGCTTTTCGGAATGTCAGGGTTGTTGGGGACTTTATTCTTGATGATGTGGATGTTTTGGATCTTCCCTCTTTATGGGGGAAGCGTCTTCTGGATGCAGTTTCGCTTAATTTGAATGGATTGCAGGTTGAAGGAAATTTTGTTTTGGATCGTACTACGATCCACGGCACGGTTTTGGCAAAGGGCCTCCAGATAGAACAGAATGCGAACATTCGTGGATGTGAAATCAACTCCTCAGACCCCAAGAATATAGATGCCGTTACTCTCGATAATGCAAGGATTGGCGGGGATTTTAATTTTGGCTGCTGGGCGCCACACGGATCATATTATGGCAAGAACGGAGCTTACCGAGAGTCCCTGGTCAGAGGGAGTGTCAGCGCAACCAATATTCGTGTTAATGGAACGGTTAATATAATCGGGTTGCAGGTTCTTGGTGACTTTTCCTGCTGGGGTTCAGTTTTCGAAAGTACCGTATTTATAGCGCCTTTCATGAAGCAGGCGGATGATGGTGTCAGTGTGGTCGCTCACACCATGGTCAGCGGGCAGCTAAGTTTTGCTGCGGCAAAAATATCAGGGCATTTGAAAATAGAGAGTACGCGTGTTGATGGTCTGCTAAGCCTGCTTTCTTTGGAGTCCGGAACTATTGTCTTAGGAATATTCGAATATCCATCCCCTGCTGAAACCGGGCCCTGCATACTGGGTGGACTAACGCTGAAAAATGCGCGAATACACGGCGATGTGCAAATGCCGATGCTCGTTGTGACCGGTTCGGACCAGACTAAAGGTGCTCCAGGGCTCTTTATCAATGGCGCCGACATTGAAGGTGACATTCTTTTCTGGCGCAGCAACTTGCAGTATAAAAATAGTGCTGGCAGCTCAAATCATTCAATCGATTTTCTTACCGAAGGTGCATTCGTTGGGGGGCACCTTGAAATATGCCAATCGAACATCCGTGGTGAGTGTGATTTTGTCAATGTTACCGTGGCCGGAGTGGTCAGGTTAAACGATAGCCACATTGCCGGTGATATCGCCTTTCGTTCGCGGACAACACTGCTTGCCTCATATAAAACGCCAAAAATGGTGCGCGATCGCCTGCCAGACAGTGATACGAAATTACGTCGTGCGACTGCTGCAAATCTTGACCTGACCATGGTTCGTTGTGATAACGGCATCGACCTGACCGGCCTGGATCTTATCTCTGAGCGACCGGATGCTGAGTATGCAAACGAACTTCTTGATGGGGTCAAGGTCGGTTGTGTGGTGGCGAGAGGGCTACAGGCACAAGGTGAGGTTGAACTCTTTGCCATCAATGATGAGTTTAACATTACGGACAGCGTAAACATCCCGGGCGCGGCCGACTTCAGGTATCTGAAAGCGTTTCGGTTCGTGATTTCACACAACAGTTTTGATGCTGAAACATTCAAAGAGTGTGATATCGACAGAATTGGCCTGCGTTTGACATCGGCCGAACTTGGCGAATTAAGGATCGAGGCACGGAGTAAAGAACTTAAGCGGCGGCGTCTTTTCGGTGGAAGAACAGAACGTTTTCCCCGTCCACTGCATCTGCAGGACCTGTCGGTGCGTGCCTGGGATATTCGAAACTATGAGCAGACGGACAAGTTTCAGACGCTGCTCTCCTGTGATCCCATGTTCAGGCGCGACACCTATGTGAGGTCGGAACAGTCCGTTCGGAATGCGGGGCATGAGAGTGAAGCCAATGCAATCTATCGCGCTGCCCAGTGGCGCGCGCGCCGTCAGGTGTGGCGGGATGCCTGGCGCAGTAAATGGTGGTTTTTTCGCCTGCCCCTGGAGTCTCTGAGAGGGATTTTTCTGCACCTGCCCTTTGCCCTCTTGCTGGGTTACGGCACTACGCCGCTACGACTGCTTCTGATCATCGGTGTGGTTTGGGGGATGATGATGCCGTTCTATGGTACGCGTGAAAACTTCGAGCCCAGCCTCGCTTATCGTGAGGTGCGTGCTGCAGAGGGACTTGCTCCCCTCAAAATACCACCGGCGGATATATGGCAGGATGCAACGCCGTTCTTTATATCGCTGCGTTATCATATTCCCATCATTGGGCTTGTCGCCCGGGATGAATGGGAGTTGGCCGAGGAGACAGGCCTTTCTCTATTCTGCAAAACGGCACCTCATTTGAGAGGCTCCAATGATTTGCCGGATGTAGACGAAAAGCCAAAAAGTGATGCTCCTCTAGAGTCTGAAGCAAGCAAACCAGATTGCTGGTTAAACAGTTCACTAAAACCAAAAGATGTGGGAATTATTATCTCACTGCTCAATTGGGCGTTATGGCCTCTGGTGCTGACATTCAGTATCCGTAAGATGCTTCGGTGATTTAACCACTTTCTTGAGGGATAGGTGGAGGAGTGGACTGAGGTAGTGCCCTGTTCCGGGGGTATCAGGTGGCTGTTGTTTCAGACGGATATTCCAATGAGCCAGTGATGAGTGCCTGCCTTGAATGTTGACCTTGAAAATCGTTCCAAGCTTTGCTTTCCTTAAGATAGATACCTATTGAACAATATGGTTTTTTCCGGCGGGGGAAGAGAGGAACTGGCTGGAGAATAGACCTTCGTACGAGCAAGCAAGATTCAACATGCGCCATTTCATTCGGCATCCATCTGACATACCCATCGATTTTGATTTGGGTGAGATTGTCGCTGATAACCACGATTGTCTGAAAAACATCAGTGATGGCGGACTCTGCTTCATCGCAAATCAGTGGATTGCCCCCGGCACTGTTATCCATGTGGCCATCTCCATAACGCCGCCGGAGTTCCATGCGTCAGGGATAACTGTCTGGTGCAAGGCGCTGGACGACTGTTACGAGGTTGGCGTGAGATTTGAAGATGCGGGTGATGAGTTTGCCCTGCGCATGGTGGAGCAGGTCTGCCATATCGAACAGTACAAACAGGATGTGCTGAAAAAAGAGGGGCGGCGACTTACCGGAGAACAGGCCGCGATTGAGTGGATAGAACACTATGCGGCAGCATTCCCCCGCTGATCCCTTCCGTAGTTTTGGCTGCTTGACCTGGGTCAGTGGGGCGTGACGCCTTCACCGCCCGGAAAGTGGTGGCTGTGGTCCGGATGCTGAGACGCAGCCAAGTGCAGTTGTCGTGTTTGCAGGTGCGTACGTCTACACACCGGACACTCATAACGAGACTGTTCGGTAGTGCTGTCCCGCAGGGATTCAGTCTGTAACATCACGGATGAGCAGTGCGAACATAACATGAAAATCTCCCCTTGATTGTGAAGCGGTCGAAGTCAAATTTGACGCCGCCCACCTAAAGAATTAAAAAGGCATCCCTGCCGATATCGCTCCGTGACTACTAACTCTTTGCCTCAGTCCCAGTTCAGTGCGCCACCGGCCTGATACTCGGTGACACGGGTTTCGAAGAAGTTCTTCTCCTTGCGCAGGTTGGCCTGTTCGTCGAGCCAGGGCAGGGCGTTCTCGGCACCGGGGAAGGGTTCTTCCATCCCGAGCTGGCGTGCCCGGCGGTTGGCGATAAAGCGGAACTGCTCCACGTGATCCTCTTTCGAATAACCGAGGATCGGATCCTTGAGGATGTAACCCGCATATCCTGTCTCAGCTTCCAGCGCCTCGTCCCACATCTCTCGAACCGCTTTGGGATCGAGCTGTATGCCCTCTTCATACATGATCTGTTTCACCACGCGGATGCCGAAGGAGGCGTGCAGCACTTCGTCGCGCATGATGTACTGTAGCTGTTCTGCGGTACCCTTCATCAGCCCCCGGCGCTGCAGGGCGAAGATCGGGCTGAAGCCGTTGTAGAACCAGCAACCCTCGAAGATGCCTGCAAAGAAGATGTAGGCCATGACGAAGTTTTGCAGTTCGTCGGGATCCCGCAAATCGATGTCGGTGCGCAGGATAGAGGCGAGACGGCGGTTGGTGATCTGGATTTTGCGGTTGATCTCCGGCACCACGCGATAGCGGTTGTAGATCTCCCCCTGGTCCAGGCCGATGGTCTCGATGCAGTGCTGGTAGGTCCAGGTGTGCAGGGCCTCTTCGTAGACCTGACGGGCCTGGTAGATCTGTAGTTCGGGGGCGGACATCTTCTCCATCACCGCCAGGCCGATGTTGCGCATTGCCAGGATGTCGGAGGTGGTCAGATAAGAGAGCACGTTCTCGTAGACATGCCGCTCCTCCAGCGTCAGGCTGTGGTGGTAGTCGTGCACATCCTGCGCCATGTTGATGTCCAGCGGCGTCCAGTGATTCTTATTGCCGTTGAGGAAATAGTCCCAGGCCCAGGGGTATTTGAAAGGCGCCAGCTGGTTGATATCGGTCAAACCGTTGATGACCCGCTTGTCATCCGGATTGACCGGTTTAATATCCAGATTCATCGCAGCCTCGGTCGGTATCTCCGTTGTCGCTGTTTCAACAACGGCTTCCTGTGTTGGCAACTCGCTATCAACGATTGCATCGGCCTGTGGCGCCGGATTGGCTGCCGCTACCGGCGCTGTCAATGGATCGTCCCAATTCAGCATTGTTTTCATCCCCTTGATGAATGAGTCCCACGCCGGAGTAACGGCATCAACTCTCTATTTTGTGTAGGAGCGCTGCGTATCCTACATATTCAAAAAGGTTGTCGCGTCAGCGACACAAGGCCTTTAACCTTTAACCTTTCGCCTTTAACCTTCTTTACTGACACGCCTCGCATTCCGGATCGAGGATCGAGCAGGCTTTGGGTGCATCGCTGTTACCGCCAAGCAGATTGACCTGACCGTCGTCGTTGCTGGACACCACGCTGGTCTTCTCCGCAGCAGTGGCGCCGATGGAACGCAGGTAGTAGGTGGTTTTGAGTCCGCGCACCCAGGCCAGTTTGTAGAGGTTGTCCAGCTTTTTGCCGGAAGGCTCCGCCATATAGAGGTTCAAGGACTGGCCCTGGTCGATCCACTTCTGGCGGCGGGAACCGGCCTCCACCAGCCAGCGGGCATCCATTTCAAAGGCGGTGGCGTAGAGCGCCTTCAGCTCAGCAGGAATGCGGTCGATGGGTTGCAGGGAGCCGTCGTAGTATTTGAGATCGTTGACCATCACTTCGTCCCACAGTCCCTGCTTCTTCAGATCGTGTACCAGGTATGAGTTGACCACTGTGAACTCGCCGGAGAGGTTCGATTTGACGAACAGGTTCTGGTAGGTGGGCTCGATGGACTGACTCACGCCACAGATATTGGAGATGGTGGCGGTGGGTGCGATGGCCATGCAGTTGGAGTTGCGCATCCCCTGGGTGGTCACCTTCTGGCGCAGGCGATCCCAATCGAGGGTCTGGCTTTCGTCTACCTGCAGGTAGTCGCCGCGGCTCTCCTTGAGTTTTTTCATCGAGTCGATAGGCAGGATGCCCTGGCTCCACAGAGAACCTTCGTAGGTGGAGTAACGGCCACGCTCGGCCGCCATGTTGGAAGATGCCTGGATGGCGTAGTAGCTCACCGCCTCCATGGAGCGGTCGGCAAAGTCGAGGGCCTGCTCAGAAGAGTAGGGGATGCGCTGTTTGTAGAGCGCATCCTGGAAACCCATAATGCCAAGCCCAACCGGGCGGTGACGCAGGTTGGAATTTCGCGCCTGAGGCACGCTGTAGTAGTTGTAGTCGATAACATTGTCGAGCATGCGCATGGCGGTGGTGACGGTCTTCTCCAGCTTCGCCAGATCGAGGCCGTTCTCATTGACATGGGCAGGCAGGTTGACCGAACCCAGGTTGCAGACGGCGATCTCTTTGTCGTTGGTGTGCAGGGTGATCTCGGTGCAGAGATTGGAGCTGTGCACCACGCCCATGTGTTGATTGGTGTAGCGGATGTTGCAGGGATCCTTGAAGGTCACCCAGGGGTGGCCGGTCTCGAACAACATGCCGAGCATCTTGCGCCACAGGTCCACTGCCTTCACGGTCTTGAAGATCTTGATCCCGCCTGCGGCCGCCTTCTCTTCGTAGGCACTGTAGGCCGCTTCGAAGTCGTTGCCGGTGAGGTCGTGCAGATCCGGTGTCTCGTTGGGGGTAAACAGGGTCCAGTCGCCCTCTTCGGCCACGCGTTTCATGAACAGGTCCGGGATCCAGTTGGCGGTGTTCATGTCGTGGGTGCGGCGGCGCTCGTCACCGGTATTCTTGCGCAGCTCCAGGAACTCCTCGATGTCGATGTGCCAGGTCTCCAGGTAGGCGCAGACCGCACCTTTGCGCTTACCGCCCTGGTTGACCGCCACGGCAGTGTCATTGGCCACCTTGAGGAAGGGAACCACGCCCTGAGACTTGCCGTTGGTGCTCTTGATATGGGCGCCCAGGCCGCGCACGCGGGTCCAGTCGTTGCCCAGACCGCCGGCGAATTTGGAGAGCAGGGCGTTGTCCTTGATGGAGCTGTAGATGCCGTCCAGGTTGTCGGGCACGGTGGTCAGGTAGCAGCTGGAGAGCTGTGGCCGCAGGCTGCCGGAGTTGAACAGGGTCGGCGTGGAACTCATGAAGCTGAAAGATGAGAGCAGTTCATAGAACTCGATGGCCCGTTCTTCACGGTCGATCTCGTTGATTGCCAGTCCCATGGAGACGCGCATGAAGAAGGCCTGAGGCAGTTCAAAGCGCACGCCGTCCTCACTGTGGACGAAGTAACGGTCGTAGAGCGTCTGCAGACCCAGGTAGGCGAACTGCAGATCACGCTCCGGCTTGATGGCGGCGCCGAGTCGTTCCAGGTCGTACTGACCGAGACGAGTATCGAGCAGTTCCAGCTCCCCTGCACGATGGATATAGGAGTTGAAGTAGTCGCTGTAGCGTGTGCCCATCTCGGCTTGGGTGCCGACGTTGTTCTCCTGACCGAGGAAACCGAGTGCCTCGCGGCGCAGGATGTCCAACAGCAGGCGGGCTGCGACCTGGGAGTAGTTGGGTTCCTGGTCGATCAGGGTGCGTGCGCTCATTACCAGCGCCTGGGAGACATCGCTCTCTTTTACCCCATCGAACAGGTTGCGGCAGGTATCGTCCAGGATCGATTCGGCCTCCACCTCTTCCAGGCCGTTGCAGGCCTCCTCGACCAGAGAGCGAAGCCGACTGATGTCCAGCGGACGGGTGCTGCCGTCAGCCAGGGTGATCTTGACCAGGTGTTCCGGGGGCAGGCCCCCTTCAGCCGCCTTCCGTGCCGCCTCTTCCGCGCGCCTCTGATTCTGCTGCTCGCGGTAGAGTACGTAGGAGCGGGCGATCTTGTGCTCGCCGGAGCGCATCAGGGCCAGCTCTACCTGATCCTGGATATCCTCGATATGTACCGTTCCACCGGCTGGCGTGCGGCGGGTCAGGGCAACCATAACCTGATGGGTAAGTTCCTTGACAGTATCGTGGATACGGCCTGAAGCGGCCGCGCTGCCACCCTCCACCGCGAGAAAGGCCTTGGTTACCGCGACAGAGATCTTGCCGGCATCAAAATGGGTGACCTTGCCGTTGCGGCGGATGACCTGGAATGCACCACTGTTGCCAGAAGCGGCTTCCGGAGCGAGTGATTCCTGGATGGTCGGCGGTAGGGTGTCGGATGCAACGTCATTCTGGCTGGCTTCGGTGACCATGTCTCCTCCTGGCTGTGTCGGGCAAACACACTTGTTCGGGTTCAGTGTTAATTCGGGGAGCAGTCCCGGTTTCTCGTTGGAAGGCGGGAGATGCTTAATAACTTTTGTGCGGTTCCTATAGCGTCCATTCTTTATTGGCTGTGCAACGTACAGGCCGTTTTTGTGTCCTTTGTGATCGATAGGAAGCGATCTGTTAAACACAATATATATGCAAAACTCCAAGTGTCAACCACAATATGTTGTGTGTTGTGGTGGGTATAAGCTTGTGTAAGTTGTGTGCAGGTTGTGGATAACTGTTAATCCAGAGCAAGCAATATTTTGAAAATCATCCGCTTAGTGCTGTGTATGAAATTTATCCCCAGACGAGGACTAAAGGCGGGGAAACAGGGGCAAAAAATATTTAGTGGGCTGCAGGCAACAGATAACCCGCCACGAAATACGTGCTGCGAGTCTTCCGGATGGGCAAAGCGTGGTGGGGCAGGTCGTATATTACACGCGGGTGGTTGGCAGGTTGGATGGGGTGTGAAAAGGATCATGGTTTGATCCGTGAATAGGGAAATAGCATCCTGAACAAGGTATAGATTTATCCTCTGTTGCCGAAAACAAACAACGATACAGCAATGAATGCTGAGCAATATTCCGGATAGAGATGGAGATGGGGAATTTGGATAAGCGGTCGATTCTATATGTTAGTGCAAATCCTTTATCGGGATTGGAGCTTCGGGATTGCCTGAATCGGGCAAGGTGTCGTCTCCTCGATGTTGTCCGTCCCAATAGCGACATTCTTGCCTGGGTACTGCGTGAGCAGCCTGATCTACTCCTGATCGATGTGGACTCCCCATCATTCGCGCTGCTTGAATCGCTGGAGGTGGTGGCCTCGGTGTCGGCTCTGCCGGTGGTAATGTTGAGTCGCAACAGGGATGGTCATCTGATTCGGCGCGCGATCAATGCTGGTGTGACCTATTATGAAGTCGGCACAATCGGTCATTTAGAGCTGGGTGCGATTGTCGATGCGGCCATTGCAGGGTTTGAGCGGTTGCGGAATCTGTCGCAGGCAATGGAGAGTGCGCGTGTAAAGTTGGCGGAGAGTTATCGTATCGACCGTGCCCGCAGCCACCTGATGATGAAGTTGGGTATCGCCGAGGAAGAGGCAAGGGTCAAACTGCTGTCACTCGCCAGAGAGCGTCAACGGCGTTTGGTTGATGTGGCGGACAGTGTGCTCACCGTCCCCCTGGCAATGGTGTGAAGATCATGTTTCCGGAGTTCGCACGGTATCGATTGAATAATCAGTCAATAATGAATTATTAATAGTTGTTGGCTTTGCCTGTTGGATTGCGTATCTTTATCGTTTGCGTCGTGAGTGGCGCTAAGGTATGCATATCTGGAATCCAGCGGTAGTGCCCCTGTTTGGCTATTTTGTCCGTTCTGGCAAAGGCGTGAATTTCAGAGTGTTAAAGAATAATTTTTAGCGTCTGACGAGGAGTTCCCCGATGCTGGTTAGCGACATTATGTCAAGATCACCGAAGACGGTGACGCCTGATACCAAACTGTTGGAAGTGGTCTCACTGATGTGCCTGTTTCGCTACAGCGGCCTTCCGGTTGAGGATGAAGATGGAAAACTGATGGGTATCATTGCAGAGAAGGATGTTCTGCACCGCATGTTCCCAAAACTGGAGGATTTTGCGGATGTAATGGCTACACCGGATTACGACGGTATGATGAGCCAGTACAAGGATGTGGTGAACCTGAAGGTGTCTGATCTAATGACCCCCAGGGTTGTTACCATCGACCCGGATATGCACATATTGCGTGCCGCCACCGTAATGGTACGGCATAAGTTTCGCCGCATCCCGGTTGCAGTAGACGGTAAACTCATCGGTATGTTGAGTCTGGGCGATATACACAAGGCTATCTTTCAGGCAAATCTGGCGGAAACTATCTGTAAATAACAGCTGGCGAGATCATTGTTTTGGCCCGGCGGGCCATAGAAAAACGGCGCAAATGCGCCGTTTTTATTGTCTGAATAAAGAGGTCGGAGTCAAATTTGACTCCGACACCGGCAGCAATCAGAACTCGCCTGTAGCGCCGGCAACCATCACATCAAGCATGGCCTGATTGACGCGGATGGCAATCTCAGTCAGTTCTGCAGGCAGCATCTGACTGTTGATCAGCATATCCAGGTTCAGCATCATCAACCATAGTTTGCCGTTCTTGTCCTCTACCATGGCAATACGACAGGGCATGTAGGCTGCATAGATGGGGTCATGCATGATCATCTTGCGGGCATCTTCCGGGTTGCAGAACTGGAAGATGTCGAGGTAGGGGGTCTTCAGGCCGCGTGCCTGCAACTCCTTCGAAACTTCCTGGCGGGCAACGAACTTCAGATTGATCTCTGCAGCTCGGGACATCAATGCCTGTATCGCATCTTCACGCGTGATGCCGTCCTGCAGGCTCATTTGTACAACGGTTTGTTTGATGTCAGTAATGTTGATCTGTGGCATCGCTGGCTTGTCAGCAGCCAAAGCGGTAGTGGGGATGGTGATCGCCAGTGCCAGCATAAACCAAAGGTTTTTCAGTGCATTCATTAAGGTACTCCGGTAAATGGTTATATACGCTTGGTAACGCTGTCGGTAACGTTATCTTTGGTTGTTGGGCGCCAGCGAAGAGACATAAGCCAGAATGCTTTCAATCTGCTGATCGGAGAAGTTATCGAACGTTTCATCATCAGGTTCGTCGTCATGAACCCGTTTGCGCCACTGGAACATCTTGATCTGACGGAATAGATATTGGGAATACTGCAGGGCCAGGGCAGGTATGCCTTTGCGGGATTTTCCCATGCCGTTTTTACGGTGGCAGCTTTTGCAATCTTCTGCGTAGATTTCCTTCCCCTGTGCAATATTGCCTGGCCATTGGGGTATGAAGCCCAGCCCAGGGGCAACCTTGTTCAGGTTGACACTTTCGTAGTAGGCAGCAATATCGTCGATATCATCTTCGCTGAGTGTATGCAGGGATGAGGTAATAACCATGCGCAGGTTTGGACGGTCGCCGTTGATGTAGGCTTCCACCTGCTGAACCATATAGCCTGCAGGTGTTCCTGCCAACCGCGGGGATGCGGGACCGGGTGTACCCTGTCCCAACTGTCCGTGACAAAGCGCACAACTGCGGCTGAGTTTTTTACCGTTTCCCATGTCTACTGCCTGTGCAGCGAACGGTAGTGTTAAAAGAAGTGTCAGCAATAGCCGTTTCATGAACGAGCCTCCAGGGTTTGTGTATGAGTCGTTAAGTTTTCGAGAGAAAAAGCGGTTGATCCCGCAGATTTGATCCCAGTTCTTTAGTTGTTTGGGATACTCCTTCAGCTCATCAGGGATGAGGTTAGCTGTAAATTGCGTTGTTATTGCTTTTGTATTTGCCGTATCTGTCCCTGTTAATCAGCACTCCAATAAGCGGATTTACAGCAGGCATTGGATATTACGGCATTTTGGCAGATGTCGGATGATAGTTCAATTTTCCCTTTACTATCAATGGTTAAGATAATTATCAAATGCTAATTAATGGCGTGTTTTCGGTAAAGAAACCATCGATGAAAGATTGCCTGATATGCAATAAAAGGCTATTCTCAAGCCCGTTCATCACACAAACGCGTGAGAAGTCGATGAGTAGATATTTGCTAAAGACAGGGGCTGTTTTTCTTGGTTTGATAGCAGCGGGAATTGTTGCGGCAGGGACGTCGGAAAAGGCGATGGAGGAGTACGAGGCGGCACTCCTTAAAGCGCCGGATCTTGAAAATGGAAAGAAGGTGTATGAGATTTGTGCGGTGTGCCATACACCAGAGGGGTGGGGGCATGAAAGCGGCACTTACCCTCAGGTTGCAGGTCAGCTGAATACAGTAATCATCAAGCAGCTTGCCGACATCCGCGCCCGCAACCGCGACAATCCAACGATGCGGCCATTTACCTCGCCCCGCCTGCTGGGTGGTGTACAGGAGATCGCCGATGTTGCCGCCTATATTGCACTGTTGCCCATGACTCCAAGCAATGGCACTGGCTCAGGGCATGATCTTAGGCATGGCAGGAAGCTCTATGAAGAGAACTGCACGGAGTGTCATGGCGAAAATGGCCAGGGAGATAAGGCTGAGCACATACCGGCGATCTACGGCCAGCACTACCGTTATCTGATGCGCCAGTTCGAGTGGATAAAAAAAGGTCGCCGCAGAAACGCCGATCCCAAGATGATCAAACAGATTCGCCGTTTCAGCATGCGGGATGTCATGGCGGTGATGGACTACTCCTCTCGTCTGAAGCCGCCGACGGATAAGGTTGCCGAGGTGGGTTGGCAGAATCCGGATTTCCCGAAATACTCCAGATCATCCAAGATTTATGGTGGTTATGCGATCGACAAACGATCTCATGATATGAGAAGGCCGATCAGGCCAAAGTAGTCTCAATACGCAATGAAGTTTGTAGCAATAAAAGGCGGGGTTACCCGCCTTTTCTATTTGTGCGGTTTTATGTCTGTTTTAGTAGGGGCGCCGCCCCAATTCAATAACCTGCCCGTTTGCCGCGGAGGTGTTTGTTCCCCCAATAAAAAAGGCGTAACCCGAGGGTTACGCCTTTGAAAGGATCGTTGTGAAAACGTCCTCGGCCGTCATCCCTGACGGTTATGATTCATGACTTAGTTGAAGGCATCGTTGGTGATGTTGTCAAACCAACTGTAAGCGTACTGCACCTCACGGGCCCGCATTTCAGAAGAGGCATCCTTGGGAGTCAGACCGCCGGAGACCTTGGTGATCTTGGAGCCGTCTTTTGCCAGACGATAAACTGCCGCAACGGAGATGCCGTAGTCTGTACCGATGATAGAGTAGCAGGTGTTGACATAGGCGGGCGTATCAAACTCCTGACCATTCAGCATCGCGGCTATAGCAGCAGCGCAGACCTTGGCTTCGGAGTTGGCGGCATAACCGGACTTCGGCATACCCTTGGCGATCGCAGCATCACCAATCACATGGATGTTCTTGTGAATGGTGGACTCGAAGGTGTGTAGATTGATCGGACACCAGTCGCCTTTGGTCAGGCCCGCAGCGAATGCGATCTTGCCGGCTTTCTGGGCGGGGATCACGTTCAGAACGTCCGCCTTAACTTCATTGAAGCCAGTGGTGACGGTACGGCTTTTGGCATCGATCTCAGATATGACGTTGTCGTCGGAACCCTTTGGGGTACCGTGCCATTCGATCATGCTGTTGTCGGTGCCGTAGCCATAGAGATCCTTCCAACCCTGTACGAAGAGGCCCATCTTGGAGAATTTCGGCTTCGGATCCAGGATGATGATCTTGGACTTTGGCTTGTGCTGCTTAAAGTAGTGTGCGATCTGCGAGGCGCGCTCATAGGGCCCGGGAGGACAACGGAAGGGGTTGGGGGGAGCGGTGATACAGACGGTGCCGCCATCCTTCATTGCCAGCAGTTGCTTGCGCAGTGTCACGGTCTGTGAGCCCGCCTTCCAGGCGTGGGGGATGCTCTCCGCCACATTGGCATCGTAACCCTCAATGGTCTCCCACTTGAAGTCGACACCAGGAGCAACGATGCAACGGTCATAGTTGAAACTCTTGCCGCCCTTGGTCTTGACCACGCGTTTGCCGGCGTCGATGCCGGTAACGATGTCATGAACGATCGTAACGCCATGTTTGCCCATACCGCTGTAACCGAACTTGATGGAGTCGATCGTGCGGTCGCCACTCAGTACCTCGTTGGAGAGATAGCAGGTGTAGTAGTGCTTGTTGGCTTCGATCAGGGTGACATCGATGGTCGGATCTGCCAATTTCAGATACTTGGCGGCAGTTGCGCCACCGGTACCACCACCAACTACCACCACCTTCTTACTTGCGCCCAGAGCGATAAAAGGGGTGCCGATCATGCCGACAGCAGTCGCTGCACCGGCACCTTTTACAAAACTTCTACGGGTAATTTTCATGTTTTCAATCCCCCTTATTGCTGGCTTGCGTAGAAGTGCATCAGATCGTCAATACTGCCGTCGCCTTTCGCCTTCAGCATCTTGTTGAGTTTCTTTTTCATCTTCTTGGAAATGGGACGGTCGCCCGCCCTATAGTCAGCCAGGGTCCACTTCAGGTAGGGTACGAGCTGACCGGCGAGGACACCGGAATCGTCATCAGCGGCAGTTCCACCATCTGCATGACACTTTTCACAGTACTTGTCGTGCAGCTTGGCGCCATTCTTGGCCTTTGCTGCATCAAACTTCTGGTTTGCTGCGACAAAAGGCTTTTTACCGTAGAAACCTGCCATTGCAGTAAATTCTTCGTCGGTATAACCCTTGGCAATGCGGCCCATAATCGTGGATATGATCTCGCCACTCTTATAGCCTTGCATGACCTCAACAAAGTATTCAGATGAGAGACCGCCGATGCTGGGGATAGCCGGACCGACGCTGGCGCCGTTGGTGCCATGGCAACCGGCGCAGGTGTCGGACAGCATTTTTGCGCTGGCGCCCATCATCAGGGGTTTGTCAGCGGCGAAAGCCAGTGAAGATGCACTGAGAGCCAGTGCCCCGATCAGGGCCTTCTTAATGGTTGTGTATGCCATGTTTCCTCCTTTGG
Source organism: gamma proteobacterium endosymbiont of Lamellibrachia anaximandri (assembly GCA_016756855.1). GTDB lineage: Bacteria > Pseudomonadota > Gammaproteobacteria > Chromatiales > Chromatiaceae > QGON01. Next base: position 15,565 of record JAESPD010000052.1, read on the forward strand.
GTTTTGAACAGGCTTACAAGGTATAAAGGGATTAATATCCCAGTAAAAAATGCGCTGAAACCTTAAATACATGAAGGCTTCAGCTGCATTGGCGCGCCGGCGAAAATTCCCTGACTTTCTTTGGATTTATTGTGGATTCCATCCACTCCGCTTGCGCAATGCTCTGGATAACAGGTTGTTTGGAAAACGACCGGTTACCGTTGTCAAACGGGTGTTATCGCCTGACATTATTGTTAGTAAATATGAAATGACGAGAAGATTGTACGGGACTATCTCATCCTCCACATAATTTTTTTGTCAGCCTGCTCCTTCGAGCAGATTGACAATATGCTTTTTTCTTTTCTTTTTGGCAATGTCTGCAGCTGTACGACCGTTGCTGTTTCTAATTGTTTTATCGGCGCCCTGCTTCAGCAGAAGCCGGGTCATATCCATTGAGCCACTGCTGGCAGCTTCCATCAGTGGCGTAATGCCATCTTGATCAGCATGGTTGATATTGGCGCCTTTGTCAATCAGCAGTTTTGTGATTGATATGTGCCCCTGTCCCACTGCCCAGATCAATGCCGTCGCGCCGTCACGATCCTCCTTGTCGATGGAAGCGCCGAGTTTCAGCAGGCTCTCTACCGTCTCTTCATTGCCGCGGTCAGCCGCGAGTATCAGCGCGGTGGAACCATTTCTGTCCTGGGCATCGGTGTTTGCGCCATGTTTGAGCAGCATTTCGGCGGTATCCGTATGACCTTTTCTCGCCGCCATCATGAGCGCGTTTCTGCCGTGCTTGTCCGACGCGTGGGGGTCAGCGCCCTTGAAGAGAAGCTGTTCCACCATGTCCGTGATGCCGTACCGGGCAGCAATCATCAATGAGTCCCAGCCGGCCCGTGTACGATCATGTATATTTGCCCCGCGTTCGAGCAGCATCGCGGTAAGTGCCGGATGCCCATTTTCGGCAGCAACGGTAAGAGCAGTGCAGCCAGCGAGGGTGCGGAAGTTGACCTGGGCGCCTCGGTTCAGCAGCAGGACGACAGTTTCAAAATTGTCGTTTTCGACCGCCATCATGAGGGCGGTCTTGCCGAATTTGTTGGCGGTGTCGACCGAAATGCCTTTATCCAGAAGTTCGATGATGGCGTCTGTGTCGCCGACAATGGCTGCCAGTCTCAACTCTTTTGCCATCTCCTTGTTACCGGAGAGGGCTGGCGTTGAGATGAGCAGCGCCAGCAGTATTGCGGCAAGCTTGTTTTTCTTCATGATTCTACCGTGACTGTTCCGGGTTCAAAAACGCTGATCATGCCTTGTCGTTATCTTCCCCGGTGGCTTCATCCGGTTCATCCGGCTCCTCATGGGCGATACCCTTGTGGCAGTCGATACATGTTTTGCCTTCGTCTTCCGCTCTTGCGTGACGCTTACGGGCACTGCGATCCTGTTCGCTCAGATCCATCTGGCTGAAGTCGTGGCAGCTTCGGCATTCGCGGGAGTTTGTGCTGCGCATCTTATCCCAAACCCGGTTAGCCATCTCCCAGCGGTGGGACTCATATTTTTCTTTGGTGTCGAGGGTGCCGAGTATCTCGTGCAGGACATCCTTATAGGCCATTACCTTTGCGATCATCTTGGGTGCGAACGGCTTGGGAACATGGCAGTCCGCGCAGGTGGCCCGCACTCCTGAAGCATTTTTGTAATGCGTTGTCTCTTTGTACTCTTCCAGATTCACTTTCATGGAGTGGCAGCTCGTACAGAAGTCCATCTCGTTTGTGAATCCGAGGCCCACATTGAAGAGGCCGGTAAATACGACGCCGGCGAGGAAGATGATGCTTACGAAGACAATGGATACTTTGCCCGCAGCGTTACCGCTGGCACTGTTGCGAAACATACTCCAACCTCAATATTTTGTTTTAGGTATCGGCAGAAAATGGTGGTCTCACCTGCCTGATCTACGAGTGATGACTTGTTATTAGAAAAATATGAACACCCGATATTATTGGGCGGATATTACGTCATGCAGTCGATCAATGCAAAACTATGAACTATATGAATTTATTAGAGAAAGCTGATGTATTTTATCCTGTTTCGATGGGCTGAGTGGCGGTGCCTGCATTTCTGATGCTGATTTCAGATTGGTGAGATAGTAGCAAGACCCCTTTTCCTCAGAATTGGCGGAGTTGGATGTCAGTAGGTACCGTGCTTCCCGACACCGGTGTGCAGAGAGAGAGTGAGCCAGTTTAAAGCCTAATCCGCAACAAACGGATTGTTTCGGCGTTCTTCACCAAAAGTTGATTCTGCGCCATGGCCGGGGATGAAGCGTACCGCACTACCCAAGGGCCAGAGTTTTTCCTTTATCGAATGGATCAGGGCTGCATGGTTGCTTCGCGGAAAGTCGGTTCGGCCAATCGATCCGTGGAACAGCACATCCCCCACCAGCGCAAGTTTGCTCTCACGGTGGAAGAAGACGACATGCCCTGGTGTATGGCCCGGACAATGCAGAACCTCGAGCTCCACCTCGCCGAAGCGTACATGGTCCCCATCCTTCAACCAGCGTTCCGGTTCAAAGGTTTCCACGGCTGAAAAACCAAACATGGCAGCCTGATCGGGCATGCCCTCAAGCCAGAAGCGATCATCCTGCTGTGGGCCCTCGATAGGGATATCCAGTTTTCTGGCCAGCGCTGCTGCGCCGCCGGCGTGATCGATATGACCGTGGGTGATGAGGATCAGTTGTGGTTTCAGTTGATGGGCAGAAACTGCTTCAATGATCCGTTCGATATCGCCACCGGGGTCGACAATGGCGCTGGCCAGGGTCTTTTCACACCATAGCAGCGTACAGTTCTGCTGAAAGTCGGTAACCGGGATGATCAATGCCCGCATTAGCTGATTCTCTGTAGTAGTTTTTCAAGTTGTCGCTGTGATTTGGCGCCCAGCAAGACCTCTGTAATGACATTGTCCTCTACCAGTACCATTGTCGGCGTGGCGCGGATGCCGTAGGCGGCAGCCGTCTCTGGCGCTTGTCTGGCATCATATTTGATGACTGTCTCATGGTTTTTGGCCATTTCGTCAATGATTGGTGTCATTTGGCGGCAGGGACCGCAATGCGCGCTGTAAAAATAGACCAGTCGCGATGAGGGGAGGTCGCTTCCGTTGATTGATGCTGCCACGCTTTTTCCAACGCTGCGACGGGCGGAGAGATAGGAAAGCAGTGGCATCAGCAGCAGGAACGCCGCCAGGACGAGAATAACCAGGAGTGGCCAGTTCAAGGTGCTTTGTCCTCTTTTTCAGGAAAATTGTGTGTCGGGCAGACAACGATTTTGGCACAATAACAGCGCTATTTAACAGAAAAGTTTTCAGGATTGGATTGCTACAGTTATGAACCTGATTTTCGTCCTTGGCGGATTACTGATCGCGGCCTTGATGCTGGCAAGCATAGTGCATCGCTATCAGGCGCACATGGCGCAGAAACGAATGAAGATCCAGCGCCTGCTGCGAGGTGTGGATTTAGTGGAGGATCTGCTGGATCGGCTTTCGGGATGTCCACTTCCAGCCGAGACGCGGCAACTGCTGCAGAAGGATATGTTGGCGCGTTATCAAGCCATCAGAGGGGTGGATCGCCGTTACGAGGGGATCGACAGGCTGATTGGTGAGATCGGGCAGACGCTGGCCTCAGCAGAGGTGGCGTCACAGAGTCACAAAATCCTCGATAAACCGCACCTGCAGAAGGTGGTCGATGCCTTTGGCGAGCTGATGGGGTTTCTGCAGGAGGGTGGTTTATTGAACCGGACACCGGCAGAGGTGGTTCGTGAACATGTAGAGCAGTTGGCTATGCAGCGTGCGGAGTGCGTCTCCCGTTTTCACTTCGCCAAGGCTGAGCAATTATTTGAAGAGGGTAATGTCCGCGACGCCTTGGGACATTGCAATGCCATCAAGGAGTTTCTGACAGAGAAGGGACCGAACTCTGATGAGGCGAGGATGCTCTACGATGAAGCTGAGGCGCTCAGGAAACGGATCAGCGAGCACGAAGCTGACAACTAATGCTCCGAAAGGTCCTCGTCGAATGGCGTCTCTTCAGCAGGGATTTTATGCTTTTCGTCGAACCACTCCCCAAGGTCGATCAGACGACAGCGCTCACTGCAGAAGGGCCGCCAGGGTGATTGTTTCCCCCAGGTGATGTTTTTACCGCAGGTAGGGCAGGGGACAAGAGTGGGCTCGCGGTCACTCATTTAGGATTAGAGCACACAGTTCGTGAGCATGAAATCGACGTTCTGTTTCGACGCAACGGGTCTCCCGGTATCCACTGCCTCCAGAAAACGGATGCTGTAACGGTGTTTGTTGCCGCTGATCTCAACGAACAGTGAGGAGCCTTCCGGCAGGCCGACGCGGATCATCTGCGCGGGTGACGGTGTCTCCAGTGACTTCTGGTAAAAGCCCTCTTTGGCCTGTTCCCGGACCGGGTGGTTGCTGGTGCGGATCAGGTTCAGTAACAGGATGATGGCCTCGCGCACAGGGTTGAGTTCCTGCAGCCACTCCAGCATCTGATTCCGGCGAACTTCGTAGGGTTGATTCAACCAGTAGTGGTATTGCGGCAGGTCGAAGTTGCAGCTGCCGCCCGGAATGCTGCTGCGTTGCATAATGGCGGTGAGGAACTCATTCTCGCGCAGCTTTTTGCCAATCTGACCGTCCAGCCGATAGACCTGGTGGATCGCTTGTTCCAGGTCGTCCAATACCCGCCCGAGGGTCTGCATGTTGACTCCTGGCTGGCGGCGAATACGTTCCAGATTGGTGGTATGCCGCTCAAGTTCCTTGAGGATTTCGGTCTTCAGATCGGAACGGCTAAAGATGCTGATGGTACCCAGCAGACCATTGATGGCGGCGCGGTTGCTCCAGACATCCTTGGGAGTGAGGAAATGGTCAATCTGCAGAAACAGGAGCTCAAGACGCAGAAAGGTGCGAATCCTTTCATTGAGCGGATGTTCATAGATGACAAGATGGGTCACGGCGGCTTGGGTGTCTTCAGGGTGTAATCTTTAATTGTCCCCCATTAGGGTGCGAGAGGTAAATAGCCGGCAAGGCTTATTTCAGCGCCCTCACCATGTCGAGCAGTGCCGGGTCGTCCCATGCACGGCCGCCGATGGCCCGGTAGGCCAGCCTCCCCTGGGGATCAACCACATAGGTTGTGGGCAGACCTCTGACCGGCCAGGATTGGATGGTTGCCGAGTCCTGATCCAGCAGGAGAGGAAACTCCACCGGAAAGTTTGCGGTGAACTGGAAGATGGTGTCTTCATCTTCACCGATGTTGATGGCCAGCATAGCGATCCCCTCCGGTTCCAGAAGCTCCCAGGCGCGTTGCATGGACGGCATCTCCTCCCGGCAGGGTGGGCACCAGGTGGCCCAGAAGTTCACTATGACCACCCGGCCCCGATAATTGGAGAGACGGTGTTCGGTACCGTCCAAATCAGTGAGCTGGAAATCACCGGCTTTGGGCTGTTCCGGCAGTGCCTGCAGCAGTTGCGAGCTACCTGCGGCCTGCACCGGTTGAAAGAGAAGGGTGCAGAGCATGAGCAGGGTTACGGAGAGTTGTCGTCGCATGGTTGGTATGGACATTCAGGGTGTCTCCTGCGGGCTGTCGGCCGGGCATTCAATGTTCCGGATGGTGGCTGATTCACGCCTGCCCTCCCGGTGCCAGACCAACGTCAGGTTGGAGCGGGTTCCGGGTGGCTGATCGTAGCTGGTCATTCCCCAATTGTAGTCCCCCGGTGCGTAGGTCTGTTCGGTGGGAAGCAGCGACCACTTGAAGGCGATACGGGCTGCCTGACCGATTGATTGTTTTTCCCAGCGAGGCATCCAATCATCTGTCGTGGCCATCGAAATGGAGGTGTTCCCTGAGATTATCTTCCACTCATTCAGGTTGAAGTGCAGTGAAGCACCCCCCGCAGCCGCCGTATTGAGCAGGCGTGATTGGAAAACACAGCTGGTGGCAAACTGGCTTGCTGCATCTGCGTCAAACCCTCTGGCCTGAAAAAAGGCGCGGGTCTGATCCGGGAGCCGCTGATTCAATTCAAACAGGATCCCTTCTGCCTCGTAACGCCAGAAGGCGAGACCTGTTTCGGGATCACTGCCGGTGGTTGCTGACCCGGCCGCACTCGCAGTGGGTATGAAGAGAGTGCCGATCAGTAGGGTGATGACGTGCACGGAAAAGGTCTCGCCTCGCGGAGTCGAAAGATATTTGCAGTCAGATAGTGGGGAAATCACTTTAACTTGTAAATTTTTGTGAATAGGGGTTTAATTCCGCGCGCTTGGTTTGAATAAAAATAATTAGAGAGATCCCATGAAAAAGCTATCCACTCCCTGGTTCTGCCTCCTTCTTCTGTTGTTTTCGTCCGTCACTCAGGCCGATAAGATATACAAATGGTACGACGACGACGGTCTGGTTCATTATTCACAGACCCTGCCACACAATGCAAACCAGGTCGAAACCCCCAGTGGCCGGATCAGCGTGGTGCAACAGCCCTGGTCAGCCGGTATGAAAAAACAGGCCAAAAAATTTATGGGCGATGCCCGTGTTCGCCGGGTCTGGGTGGATCAAAACGGTAAAAAGGTTTCCGGCTGGTACTGATTGCCTGGGGCCAACGCTGGGCATCCGCATAGTGTTAACAGGCCCTAACTCAAGATGCCTGGACTGGAGCGAAAGCTGTCGAGGATATGGACATAATTCGCCCGCTCGAATTCTGATGGGTCGGCCACGCTGATCTGGCTGAGACGGCCACGCACATCTTCGATCGACTCAAAGTCCTTCTCATCCATCCAATCTTCCAGTCCCTGCAACATGCCACCGATAGCAGAAGCCCCCTGTTCCAGCAGCAGACTGCAGAAATGCACCACATCTGCGCCTGCAAGCAGCAGTTTTATGACATCCTCCGCAGTGTGTACTCCCCCCGTGGCACCGAGAGAGAGGGAGGTGCGTCCATGCAGGATGGCGATCCAGCGCATCGCAAGCAGCGTCTCGGCGGAAGTGGATGTGTGCAGGCTCGAGACCAGCCGCAGATTGTCGATATTGATATCCGGCTGATAAAAGCGATTGAAGAGCGACACGCCACGGGCGCCGGCCGTTTCCAGCTGTTTGACCATGTTGGCCAGTGAGCTGAAGGCAGGTGAGAGCTTCATATTGATCGGGATATCGATATGCTGGTCCAGTTCGCCCAGAAGATCCAGATAGCGCTTTTCCACCGCCTGACCATCGTTTTCGATATCCGCCGCCACATAATAGACATTGAGTTCCAGCGCATCCGCTCCGGCCCGCTGCATCTCTTTGGCGTGTTCGACCCAACCACCGGGTGTTATGCCGTTGAGGCTGGCGATGACCGGAATCTCCAGGGCAGATTTCAGCTGCTGGAGATTTTCGAGGTAGAGATCCTGGCTGTTTGAAAAATCGTAATGATCGGGCAAAAAACTGTCTGCTTCGCCAAATCCCGTATCCTGATGGTGCAGAAAACGCACCATGTTCTCTTCTTCAGCAGTCACCGCCTCCTCGAACAGGGAGTGCATGATGAGTGCCGATGCGCCGGCATCCTCCATGCGGCGCGCATCATCGATACTGCGGGAGAGGGGTGAGGCGGAGGGCACCAGCGGGTTCTTCAACTGCATGCCGAGATAGTGGGCGGTCAGATCCATTTCAAACTCCTGTGCTGTAAACTGTCTCTACAAGCGTAGGCCCGATCAAGCGTAGCGGATCGGGCCTACGTTTTTTGAGTTTCATAACGTGGTTGGCCTATTTCTCCGGCTTCTCTTCCGTATTGGCCACCGCCAGGCTGGCCAGCTGCTGATAGAGTGTAAAGCGGGATTTGACCTGCTGCTGTGCAGTGCGCAGAAACCGTTCGGAAGCCGCCGGGTCGATGCGTTGCAGCACACTGAAACGGGTCTCGGTGGAGGCAAAGTCCCGATAGGGTATGGATGGCTCTTTTGAGTCCATCTTCAACGGGTTCTCCCCCTTTTTCGTCTTTCTGGGGTCGTAGCGGAACAGTGGCCAGTGGCCGGAGGCTACCGCCAGATTCTGTTGCCGATGGTTATTTGAGAGGTCGACGCCGTGGGCGATGCAGGGTGAATAGGCGATGATCAAAGAGGGACCGTCGTAGGACTCGGCTTCCAGAAAGGTGCGCAGGGTCTGTATATCCTTGGCGCCGTATGCGACCTGGGCGACATAGACATTTTCGTAGGCCATCGCCATCAGCGCCAGATCCTTCTTGTTGGTGGCCTTGCCGCCGGCAGAGAATTTGGCCACAGCGCCCAGCGGTGTGGCCTTGGAGGTCTGGCCGCCGGTGTTGGAGTAGACCTCGGTATCGAGTAGCAGAATGTTGACGTTGCGACCGGTTGAGAGCACATGATCCAGGCCGCCGTAACCGATGTCGTAGGCCCAGCCGTCGCCACCGATGAGCCAGACGCTCTTCTTGACCAGTGTTTCGGCAATACTCTCCAGGCAACGGGCCTCAGTGGTATCGATTTTCTGTAGCTTCTCCTTCAGCGTTTTGACCCGGTCGCGTTGCTCGAAGATCACCGCCTCTTCGTGTTGATCCGCCTGCAGAAGTGCATCCGCCAGCTCATCGCCGATCTCATTGCGCAGCGTCTGCAACAGCTCCCTTGCGTGATCCGCCTGTTTATCGATGGCGACCCGCATGCCGAGACCAAACTCCGCGTTGTCCTCGAACAGGGAGTTGGACCAGGTTGGACCACGCCCCTCAGGATTGGTGGTGTAAGGGGTGGTGGGAAGATTGCCGCCATAGATCGAGGAGCAACCGGTGGCGTTGGCGACCAGCATACGGTCGCCGAAGAGTTGGGTGGCGAGTTTTACATAGGGGGTTTCACCGCAGCCGACGCATGCCCCGGAGAACTCGAACAGGGGCTGCATGATCATCGCGCCCTTCAGGGTGGTCTTCTTCAGTTTGGTACGGTCGTATTCCGGCAGGCCGAGGAAGAAGTCCCAGTTGGCTCGCTCCTGTTCGTGGTAGGCCTGGTCACCGGTCATGTTCAGCGCCTTGCGCTTGGGGTTCTGTTTGTCGCGGATGGGACAGATATCCACGCAGAGACCACAGCCGGTGCAGTCGTCCGGGGCAACCTGATAACTGATCTTCAGCCCTTTTTCAAAACCGCCGCCCTTGACGTTGGCGCTGAGGAAGCTGTCGGGGGCGCCGGACAAATCCTCATCGCTGAAGACCTTGGAGCGGATCGCGCCATGCGGGCAGACCAGCGGACACTTGCCGCAGTGGGTGCAGATGTCGTCCTCCCACTTAGGCAGTTGCAGGGCGATGTTGCGTTTCTCGAAGGCGGCGGTGCCAAGTGGCCAGGTACCGTCTGCCGGCATCAGGCTGACTGGAATATCATCTCCTCTGCCTGCAATGATGGGTGCAGTGACCTGCTGCACGAACTCCGGGGTAGAGTCGGGCACCGGTGGTTTTCTTTCAAAGCTGCTGTCAGCGGTGCTGGGCGTATCTACCTGATGCAGACCGGACAGCGCCGCATCGATAGCCTGGAAATTACGCTCCAGCAGCCGTTTGCCTTTACGTCCATAGGTCTTTTTGACGGCCTGCTTGATCAGCTCTATAGCCTTTTCCTGATCGATGATCCCGGCGATGGCGAAAAAGCAGGTCTGCATGATGGTGTTGATGCGCCGCCCCATGCCGGTCTCGTCGGCGATCCTGTAAGCATCGATGACGTGGAAGGTGAGACCCTTGTCGATGATCTGCTGCTGCATCCGCCGGGGCAGAGTCTGCCAGACCTGGGCCGGTGGCGTGGGGGAGTTGAGCAGGAACACGCCGTTTTGGGCCGCCTTGTCGAGCATGTCGTAGCGGTCGAGAAAGATCGGCTGGTGGCAGGCGACAAAGTTCGCCTCATTGTCGCCGATCAGATAGGTGGAGCGGATGGGAGCCGGACCGAAACGCAGATGGGAGACGGTGACAGCGCCGGACTTTTTGGAGTCATACTGAAAATAACCCTGGGCAAAGTTGTCGGTCTGCGCGCCGATGATCTTGATGGAATTTTTGTTGGCGGAGACAGTGCCGTCAGCGCCCAGCCCATAGAAAACACAGCCGGTGACGCCCTCTGCCGCAGCGGGTCGGAAGGTTGGATCCCACGCCAGGCTGCTGTGGCTTACATCATCGAAAATGCCGACGGTGAAGGGGTGTTTGGGCGCATCCTGTAACAGCTCGTCAAAGATGCCTTTCACCATTGCGGGGGTGAACTCTTTGGAAGAGAGACCATAACGTCCGCCGATAATTCGAGGCAGGGTCTCCCGTTCGCCTTGGCTGAAGGCCTGGGCGAAGGCATTCAGCACATCCTTGTAGAGTGGTTCGCCGTCGGATCCCGGCTCTTTGGTGCGGTCGAGTACCGCGATTTTCTGCACACTTTGGGGAATGGCCTGCAGCATGATTTCAGGGTCAAAAGGCCGGAACAGGCGCACCTTGACCAAACCGACGGCTTCACCCCCGGCGGCAAGATGCTCCACGGTCTCTTCCGCTGCACCTATGCCGGAGCCCATCAGCATGATCAGCCGTTCAGGTGCTTCGGCGCCGACATATTCGAACAGGCGGTAGTGGCGGCCGGTGAGCTCGGCGAAACGTTCCATCCACCCCTGTACGATCAACGGCAGTCTTTCATAGAACAGGTTGACCGATTCGCGGCCCTGAAAATAGACATCCGGGTTTTGGGATGTGCCGCGTATCACCGGGTGGTCTGGTGACATGGCGCGCTGACGGTGGGCTGTGACCAGCTCATTGTCGATCATGCCGCGCACCGTATCATTGCTTGGCCGTGCTATCTTGTTGACCTCGTGGGAGGTGCGGAAACCGTCAAAGAAGTGGATAAAGGGGATGCGTCCCTCCAGCGTGGCGGCCTGGGAGATGAGGGCAAAATCCGCCACCTCCTGTACGCTCGCCGAGCAGAGCATGGCATAACCTATGCCCCGGCAGGCCATGACATCGGCGTGGTCACCAAAGATCGACAGCGCCTGTGCTGCCAACGAGCGCGCCGAGACATGCAGTACGGTAGGCGTCAGTTCACCGGCGATCTTATACATGTTTGGGATCATCAGCGGCAGGCCTTGGGAGGCGGTGAACGAGGTCGAGAGCGAACCCGCCTGTAGTGCGCCGTGAATGGCCCCGGCCGCACCGCCCTCGCTCTGCATCTCCACCACATCCGGCACTGTGCCCCAGATATTTTTGATGCCGCAGGTAGACCATTCATCAGACCATTCACCCATCGGTGACGCGGGTGTGATCGGGTAGATGGCGATGACTTCATTGGTCAGATGGGCGATATGGGCGGCGGCCTCGTTACCGTCGATAGTGACCATCTTGTCTGACATATTCTCTGTCCTTGCTGTTGTCTTCGGATACCCAAAAAAGGTATAGCAGGTATTTTGAAACAGTGGGTGACAAGTGGCGATGATAAGGGTCAATCGACCCATTTATTCAACAAGGTTACTCTGGTGTCCGATAGTATGTAGGCGCTGATCAAGCGCAGCGGATCAGGCAAGATAACATTTGGGTTACTCAGGCTTTCGATAGTCCATGCGCAGATGGAAGCGGCCGTTCATCAGCAGATCTGCGAATATTGGCTAAACTTTCAGGGGGAATAAGCCTTTGATTGGATAGCAGGATATGTCGGTTCAGCATATTGCAGCCCGTCGACCCGGTTTTATGCAACGGGAGAGGCTGCAAGATTTATTGGATGTCACTAGTGTCCCAACGTTAAATCGAATAAATTCAATTGGTTATCCATGGCGCATTCTTCACTTTTGCAATCGGATTTCATAAGCAACTGATCCAATG
>JAESPD010000053.1 GCA_016756855.1 gamma proteobacterium endosymbiont of Lamellibrachia anaximandri
CAGGGTTCCATGTAGTTCAAGTCGACGCCCTTCATGATTTGGTGATTTTTATTGATAATACAGTTGGTTATACGTATTTAGTTTGGTAACGTTGGGACACTAGTGATGTCAGGTATATCTTCGTCTGCAATGATCCCGTCTTCACCCTTTATGTAATCATTGACCATAGCCTTCATGGTCTGGAAGTCAGTCGTATGTTTGGTTTTATCACCCTCATATATCGACACGAACAAGCCAAAATATGCATCCTTGTATATGCTATCGGACGGTAGCGGCTTGGTGTGTTCTTTCCTTTTCACCACCTTCTTTGGTGCTGACTCGAAGGAGACCAGCATGGTTGGTGGTGAATGAGTTTTGTTTGGGCCCATGCTGTTTGGGCAGACTCCGTTTCCTCTGGCCTGTTGCTCGTGACCGCACTTTGGGCATTTATACGGCATTTGGGTTACCTCCTGAATATTCAATAGGGTCAGACTCGATTGAAGCGAGTCCAGCCCTCCCAAGAACTATTTACTCAAATCCATAACTAAACTCTCCCCCCTCGACCCCAACATGCACCCGTTCGATGGGCTTTGCCTCCATCATGCGCTTGAGCAACTCCTCGCTGATTGTCGGCAACACTGTATTGGTCAGGATCGTATCGATCATGCGGCCGCCGCTCTCCAGTTCGGTGCAGCGGTCGGTGATGAGTTTGATCACATCGTCGTCGTAGCTGAAGGGGATTTTGTGATTCTCGCGGATGCGTTTTTCGATGCGTCCAAGCTGTAGTTTGGCGATGAGTCCGATCACCTCGTCGCTGAGCGGGTAGAAGGGGATCACCACCAAGCGACCGAGCAGGGCGGGTGGGAAGACCTTGAGCAGCGGTTCGCGCAGGGCCTTGGCGATGCCTTCTGGTTCCGGCATCAGTTCAGGGTCTGCGCACAGATTGGTAATCAGTTCGGTGCCGGCGTTCGTGGTGAGTAGGATGAGGGTGTTCTTGAAGTCGATCACCCGGCCTTCGCCGTCCTCCATCCATCCCTTGTCGAAGACCTGGAAGAAGATTTCGTGCACGTCGGGATGGGCCTTCTCCACCTCGTCCAGCAGTACCACGCTGTAGGGGCGGCGGCGCACAGCCTCGGTGAGTACTCCGCCTTCGCCGTAACCGACATAACCGGGGGGGGCACCCTTGAGGGTCGAGACCGTATGGGCTTCCTGGTATTCGCTCATGTTGATGGTGATGATGTTTTGCTCCCCACCGTAGAGCGTTTCGGCCAGGGCCAGTGCAGTTTCAGTTTTACCAACGCCGGAGGTGCCCGCCAGCATGAAGACGCCGATGGGTTTGTTCGGATTGTCGAGGCTGGCGCGGGAGGTCTGGATGCGACGGGTGATCATCTCCAGGGCGTGGCGCTGGCCGATGATGCGCTGCTCCAATGTGTCTGCCAGATGAAGAATAGTCTCGATCTCATTCTTGACCATGCGGCCCACGGGGATACCTGTCCAGTCCTGAACCACCGAGGCGACGGCTTGCCCGTCTACTGAGGGCAGGATGAGGGGATGCTCTCCCTGAAGTTCGTGGAGTTTGTTTTGCAGCCCCTTCAGTTGTGTCAGTAACGCCTGACGTTCCTCGTCGGAGAGGGCTTCTTCGTCTCCGCCTGTCGTACTTGCGATAGCGATATCTTCCGCTGCGGCATCCGCCGCCTTTTCCAGTTCGCTGTCGGTACCTTCCACCTTGCGGGAGGTGACCCGCAACTTTCCCCGGATGTCGAGAATCTGTTCAACCAGTGATTTTTCGTTGTTCCAGCGTTCGTCCAGGCCTTTCAGCCGTTTTTCCTCTGCCGTCAAGGCCTCATTGGCTTCCGTTTCACGTGCGGCGGTGTCGACACCGACGTTCTTCTCCCGTCCGATGATTTCGAGTTCGGTATTCAGGGCCTGGATGCGCTTGCGCGAATCGTCCACCTCCGCAGGCACCGCGTACTGGCTGATGGCCACACGGGCACAGGCGGTATCGAGCAGGCTTACCGACTTGTCGGGCAGTTGGCGTGCAGGAATGTAGCGGTGGGAGAGCTTGACCGATGCCTCCAGGGCCTCGTCCAGCAGTTGCACCTTGTGGTGCTGCTCCATAGTGCTGGCCATGCCCCGCATCATGAGGATTGCCTTCTCCTCCGAAGGCTCGTCTATCTGCACCACCTGGAAGCGGCGGGTGAGGGCGGGATCTTTTTCGATGTGCTTTTTGTACTCGGCCCAAGTGGTGGCGGCTACGGTGCGCAGGGTGCCTCGGGCCAGGGCTGGTTTCAGCAGGTTGGCCGCATCGCCGGTACCGGCTGCGCCGCCTGCGCCCACCAGGGTGTGAGCCTCGTCGATGAACATGATGATCGGTTTTTCAGAAGACTGTACCTCCTCGATCACCTGTTTCAGGCGGTTCTCGAACTCGCCCTTCATGCTGGCGCCGGCCTGTAGCAGACCCACGTCCAGGGAGCGCAGGGTGACGTTCTGCAGCGGGGGCGGCACGTCGCCGGCAGCGATGTGCTGGGCGAAGCCTTCAACCACGGCGGTCTTGCCCACACCAGCCTCACCGGTAAGGATAGGGTTGTTCTGGCGTCGTCGCATAAGGATATCGATGATCTGGCGAATCTCCTCGTCGCGGCCTACGATCGGGTCCATCTTGCCGGATGCCGCCTCGGCGGTGAGGTCCACGGTGAACTGGTTCAGCGCCTCCTGCTTGCCCATCTGGGCCGGGGCGATGGCACCGCTGGCCTCGCCGGGGGCAACACCGCCACCCACCTGGAAGCCGTCGGTGGCGTGCAGGATTGCTTCAGGAGAGTCGCCCACCACTTCGTCAAAGCGGTCAGTGAGGGTCTCCAGCTTGAGCTTCTGGAACTCTTTGGAGATGCCGCTCAGAGCGTGCGTGAGGCTACGGGTCTTGAGAATGCCGACCACCAGATGACCAGTGCGTACCTGGGATTCCCCGAACATCAGCGTGCCGTAGAGCCAGCCCCGTTCCACTGCTTCCTCGATGTGGGCAGAGAGGTCGGAGATGGAGGTGGAACCCCGCGGCAGGCTGTCCAGGGTCTCGGTGATGTCCCTGACCAGGTGAGAGGGCTCCAGGCTGAAGTACTTGATGATGTGGTGGAGATCGGAGTCCTTCAGTTGCAGGATCTGGTGGATCCAGTGCACCAGCTCCACGTAGGGGTTGCCCCGCATCTTACAGAACACTGTGGCGCTTTCGATGGACTTGTAGCCGACGCTGTTGAGTTTGCCGAACAGGGCGGTGCGACTGATTTCAGACATCCTTATATCCCCTTTGCTGTTTTCCCGATGGCTTTGTAACCACAAACATTTTTCAAGAAACGATATGCACGCGCTGTCACTGAACTGATGTCGACCGGTTCAAGCGTAGCGGAACCGGCAACTTGCGAACGCCCGATCCGCTACGCCTGATCGGGCCTACTCTTTTGGCAGCTATATCAATATATCTGCGATGTTCTATTCCTGGAATTTTCTGTTCAGGACACCTGTCACAAGTATAGTTGGCTCCAACCGGATTACGGCTTGAAAAAGGGGTTGAGCATCAGGTCACGCGGGTCTTCTGTGGGTGGCTCACGGCTCAACCAGGTGGTCCAGCCCAACTGCCCCTCGGCACCCAGCCGGATCTGCGGTACCTGCTCCTTTTTCAGGGTCAGGTTCAGATCCCAGTGCAGTTCGTCGCCGATGTAGTTCTTTACGATGGCTGTCAGGCGTTTGAAACTCTCTCCACCGGGCAGCATACGCCGGTAGTCCTCAAGTTCGAGCGGTCCCAATACGATGCGGAATTTATGCTGACAATCCCACACTTGAGCGCCGATGACGGCGGTCAGACCGAGGGTGCCTGTCTCCGGGGATTCGCCAAGCCGGCAGCGGGTATCTTCCGGCAGGGTCATCCAGTGCCCCACGAACTGCTCGATGGACACCGGCAGCCGGAAAAACCCAGCCAGAATCGACTGCAGACCATCAGCGTTGTGGACCTGGTTGGAGATCCAGCCCGAGTAGTGCAGCTTGGCCAAGTCGGGCATTTCGTCCCGCTCGCGAAGCGACGGCATGCCGTAACCGCAGGTGGCGCCCAAGTAGGTGGCGAATCGATCCTGCTCCGGTCGATCATGACTGATCGCTGGCTGGGCGTTGGCCCAGGCACGGTAAAAGAGGGAAAGAAAGCGGTGATGAAACAGATCGGCGAAGCGGCTGAAGGTGGGGTCTTCCGCATTGCGCACCCGGTCCCTGGCGTATTCTGACAGATGCAGGGGGAGGGGCGCGTTGGGTCCGAACAGGCCGAAGAACAACACCTCCAAACGTGAGCGTTGTCCTTCTTTGCCGGGTATGAAGCTGGAGATGGAGGAGGGAGCGAATGACAGGGAGGCCTCTTCGCCCAAACGGATCGCATCATCTGCGGGGCGCAGGGACTCGCCGAACCGGGGGTTGCCCGGATGGTAGGCTTCGAGCGCTCGCATAGCCCAGTAGAAGTCGTAGCTATACGGCTCTTGGGCGAGGCTCTTTTCCAGGGCTAGAGCAAGTGTTGCTGTCCGGTGCGTAACGGCCATCGCATGATCTCGCCGCGATCCGTGGTGCGGATGACGGTCTGGGTGAATGAGTTGAGAGAGACATAGCGGTCAAAAAACCGCTCCATAATCGCGCCCAACAGGAATACGCCGGTGCCTTCGAATTCGTCCTCGTTCAGGGTCAGGGTGATCTCCAGGCCGCGACCGAAGGCGATTGGCCCTGGTATCGGAACGCGGCGGATGATGGGTTTTGAGGTGATGCTCTTGACGCCACCGATCTGCTTGCGCACGGGTGCTTCTGCGACATTGCTGTAAAGGCTCATCAACTCCCGCAGGGCCACCGCCCCCTGGCTCTCGTCGTTGTCAATCAGCGAGAGGTAGTTGAGTGACAGGTGGCTGACCAGCCGCCAGGTGGTGTCGCCCTCCGCCCAGGAGGGCCTGGGGCGGGTGGGGCCGGCAATTACCCACACGCTGTCGAACGGCCCGCCGCTCTCCAGGGTGAAGTCGGTGGTGCCTTTGCCCACCGGCATCTGCAGCGGGAGATCCCGGTTGGTGCAGAGGATGGCGATACCCAATTGCCGCAGGTCCGGGTGGTAGGGCGCTTCTTTGGCATCCACCAGTGAGAGGAATACCTCGCTGCCGATGTAACTCGAACGTGGCCCGTTGCGTCGCTGACGGGAGGAGATGACTCGTGGATCACGTCGCAGAGTAAAAAATCCCTCGTCTGTCTGTTGTGCCGCCAGGTCGTGGGAGGCGTAAAACGGCAGGAACTCCTGCTCCACTTTGGTGCCGACACCGTAGCCGGTGACGCCGGTGACTGAATAGACCTCGTAGTCCAGTGGGCGGGTCCGGTCCGGCACCAGATGGTGTTCGTGTTCTTTGTGGGTCAGGTGGATGCGGTCGCACTGCTTGGGGAAGAGGTTGATAGCCGGTGTGCAGAAGAGGACGAAATTGTCTGCGTTGACCACCCTTTCCAGATAGGCATCACTGCGGTTGAGCAGGATGATCAGTTCGATCTCATCGTGTGGACAGCGCTTGAAAGCGAGAGCCAGGCCTGTCAGTTCAACAAACATGAAGCGTGCCGGAAAGGCGAAATATTCATGCAGCAGGCGATATCCTTCGAAGGAGCGGTCGGTGAAAGGCAGCAGAGCTTCGCTGTCGTCAAATCCCATCTGTTTGATCGATTGCCGATCCAAAACCTCCTGCCAGGGTGCGGGACGACTGCTGGGGCGCGCCACCACCGCCACTGCGTTGCCCAGGATCTGCTCATAGAGGTGCATGGGGAGTTCGTCCGCGCCCTGCAGATAGAGTGGCAGGCTTTCCAGCGCCAGCTTGTCGCAGCTGAGCCCTGCGGTGACTCGCAAACGCAGTCGAATGCCCGCCTTGGCTTCCGGCAGATCAGGCAGACCGATGCCGGCAAGAGAGCGCAGATAGGTGGCGCTGGTCACCTCCAGCGGCCAGAGCACCGTCTCCCTGACCGTACGATATTCACAGGCGGTCTGGTCGTGTTCTCCCATCAGGCTGCGCATGGCGCTGTTCGGGGGCAGGGTGAAACCGTCCGCCAGTCCCCCCTCCATAAGGTCGGGTTGAAACCGGACGACTGTCATGGAAGGCGTTGGTGACAGGTAGTGGGGGTAGACAGCCTCCAGCAGGTGTTGGGTGAAACGGGGAAATTCGGCGTCGAGTTTGAGCTGGATACGTCCTGCCAGAAAGGCGAAACCTTCGAGTAGGCGCTCCACATAAGGGTCGGCGCACTCGAAACCTTCAAGCCCGAGCCGACCGGCAATCTTGGGAAACTCTTTGGCGAATTCGCCGCCCATCTCGCGGATGAACTGCAACTCCCGGTTGTAGTATTGCAGCAACCGTGGATCCATCAGTCCCTGCCTCCGCCGGAATAGTCGGAGACCGTGACGTTGCCGGCCTCCAGATCGATCTCTGTCTTCATGTACATGTGCAGCGGCACGGGTTCAGCCCAAAGTTCGGCTTCGATATCGAAGGTCATGGCATTGTGGCTCATGTGGCTTTCGGCCACCTGAAGTTTGACCCTGACGCTATTCTTGAGCAGGCGGGGTTCGAAGTCGATGATTGCCTGACGTAACAATCTCTCCAATGCGGGTACATCGACGCTGGCGGCCGTGTGGCCGGCGAAGTCCGGAACCCCGTAATTAAGCACCGAACTCGCCGCTTCCGGGTATGCATCCAGGTTCTGCATAGTGCCGAGATTTACCGTATTGAGCAGCCAACTCAGATCCCGCAGCACACTCTCCCGGAGTTTTTGAATCGAGAGCACCCGCTGGTCACGGGACTCGTTCCTCTTGTCCCGGTGGTCGTCGGTCAACCGATCCAGCAGAGAGGGTTGCAGGCGCTCTTTTTGGGTGAGTTCAGCCAAGGCTTGTCGAAACCGTCAGGTCTCATCCAGTGGCTTGGGCTCCGCAGGTTCATCCACTGTGTCCAGGTTGATTTCGCGGATGTTCATCAGAGGAAATTCACCGCCATCGGTGGTCAGCATACGCTGTCCCAGCCCCAGATAGAGATCTGAACCTGCGTCGATCCACTCGGTCTTGCGGCTCAGTTGGATTTGCGGGTCCTGACTGGCAAACGAGCCGGGATAGCGGGTGGGAATCAGCCCTGCTGCCTCACCGCCGTTGGCCCAGGTGAAGTAGGCGGGCATCCAGACCAAGTCACGAAGGTCCTCGGGTTCCTCTATGTTGATGTGGCGGATCTGCTGCATAGGCACCCAGTAGTAGTGCCCGTTGACCATCGCTTCGAGGACAGGACCAAGGCGGGGATCTGCATCGGCGATCCACTCGAAGGGTTGGCCGTCCAAGGTGCCACTGATCGCAGGGGCTGCCTCGAAGGCCTGGTTTCGTATAGCCTGGGACTCGGCGTGATTGCCCTCCGCACCGAGGCGCAGGGCTTCGATCAAAAGCGCCACCCACTCTGGCGGTTCGCCGAACAGCAGGGGGGAGCGCTTACCGGCGAAGATCTCCTCCCGCAGTACCTCACAGCGGATCGCCTCGCGATAGGTCTGCACCATGGCCAGGGTGCCGTCATCCAGGTCGGCCACCACACTCAGTTGGTTGAGCGCCCGATCCCAACTGCCCATGACTGACAGCAGCTGGAACAGGAAGGTTCGGTATTCGGCCTTGGCGGGGGCCTTGCGCACCTGATCCTGAAGCTGTGCCAGGGCCTCACCAAGATTCCCATCGCGCAGGGATTGTTGCGCCAACATATTCATACCCCGATCAGTTCAGCGAAGGGGTGTTTCGGTTCACCGCCTTCAGGATGACAGGAGAGGCAGCCCCATCCGTTCGCGGGGGCCATCCCATATAGCCATCGACGGAGATCCGTCACTTTTTCACATCATTTTTTGCCACATCAAAATCAAACTTGAGCAGGCCGCCGTCTTTGGCGCCCTTCTGATCCTGTGGCTGGTATTCGTACTTTACCTCCGCGAAATTCAATGTGATGTTTTCGGTCAGCCGGTCTTCGCCGCCGCTGCCACCTGCGGATATCGAGGTCACGATTACCTCTTTCATGGTGACGATGACGTACTCCAAAGGGGTCTTGCCACCGGCCTTGCGCACGGTCAGTTTTGCCTCATCGAACTGCTCACCTGAGGCGCAATATTTGTAGAGATTCGGTGTGGACTTGTCCACATATTTGGTCAACGACAGATCCTGTACTGAAACCTTGCCGCCGCCACCGCCGCCGCCCGTGTGCATGGCACCGGACTGACTCATTCCCCAGCTCCAGGCAAGGACGTCGATTTCACCTTTATGTACCTTATCCTGCGCTTCACCTTTGATGTCGCCAATTTTGATAAACATGTCAACAGCCATGATATCTCTCCTAAATGCTCAATGTGTTGTACCTGATATCGCCGGGTGTTGGTAGGTGGAAAGCGTCCACACGCCATAACCAGCGACATCTCCTTACCCGGCTTTAGCCGAAGGCAGCTTCGATACCAGGCGTAGCGAAACCGTCAGACCTTCCAGTTGATAGTGGGGACGCAGGAAGAATTTCGAGGTGTAGTACCCCGGATTTCCCTCTACTTCCTCAACCACGACTTCTGCAGCCGCCAAAGGATGTTCTGCCTTGGTGGTTTCGGAAGAGTGAACCGGATCCCCGTCCACGTACTGCAGGATCCAATCCTGCAACCAACGCTGCATCTCTTCCCGTTCCTTGAACGAACCCACCTTGTCGCGCACGATGCATTTCAGGTAGTGCGCGAAGCGGCAGGTGGCGAACAGATAGGGCAGTCGAGCCGCCAGGTTAGCGTTGGCGGTGGCATCGGGATCATCGTATTCCGCTGGTTTCTGGAACGACTGGGCGCCGATGAAAGCGGCGAAGTCGGTGTTTTTCTTGTGTACCAACGGCATAAATCCGTTCTTGGCCAGCTCTGCTTCCCGCCGGTCGCTGATAGCGATCTCGGTGGGGCACTTCATATCCACCCCACCATCGTCCGTGGGGAAGCTGTGCGCCGGAAGGCCTTCCACCGCGCCGCCGGACTCAATGCCGCGGATGCGGGAGCACCAGCCGTACATCTTGAACGAGCGGTTGATGTTTACTGCCATGGCGTAAGCGGCGTTGGCCCAAGTGTATTTGTCATGATCGGCGTTGCCGGTCTCTTCCTCAAAATCGAACTCGTCCACCGGGTCGGTCTTGGCACCGTACGGCATCCGGGAGAGGAAACGGGGCATGGCGAGGCCGATGTATTTGGCATCATCGGACTCTCGCAGTGAGTTCCAGGCCGCATATTCCGGGGTCTGAAAGATCTTGGTCAGGTCGCGAGGGTTGCTCAGTTCCTGCCAGGAGTCCATCTGCATGGTGGTGGGTGCAGCTCCGGCGATAAAGGGTGCATGAACTGCGGCGGCAACCTTGGACATCTCACCCAGAAGTTCCACGTCGGGCGCGCTCTGGTCGAAGTGGTAGTCACCCACCAGGCAGCCGTAGGGTTCGCCGCCAAACTGGCCGAACTCTTCTTCATAGAGCTTCTTGAAGATGGGGCTTTGATCCCAGGCGGTGCCCTTGAACTTCTTCAGATTCTTGTGCAGGTCTTTCTTCGAGATGTTCATGACCCTGATCTTGAGCATCTCGTCAGTTTCTGTGTTGTTGACCAGATGGTGCAGGCCACGCCAAGCGCCTTCGAGCTTTTGAAAATCCTCATTGTGCAGGATCTGGTTGACCTGTTCAGAGAGGCGTTTGTCGATCTCGGCAATCATCTCCCGTATGGTGACGGTGACATCTGCCGACACTGTGACGGAGGCGGACAAGGCCTGCTCCGCCAGGGTCTGCACGGCATTCTCCACATCCTCGCGGGCGCGGTCCGATTTCGGGCGGATCTCCTGATTCAGCAGTGACGCGAAATCACCGGCCTCCAGGGTTGTTGCTTCCGCTTGCGCCTGTACGTCTTTTTCCAGCTCTGCCATGGTCTAACCCTCCTCTTCCTCTGCCGCTGTTTCATCGTCCCCAGGCTTGGGTGCCGAGGCCAGGGATTGCAGCAGGGTGGGATCGTTCAGGGCCTTGGAGATGAGCTCCTCGGCACCGGCTTTACCGTCCATATAGGTCATCAGGTTGGCAAGTTGAGTGCGCGCCTGCAGAAGTTCGTTCAGGGCGCCTACCTTGCGTGCCACAGCTGCGGGGGAGAAATCATCCATGCTCTCAAAGGTGAGGTCTACACTAAGGCTGCCTTCGCCGGTGAGGGTGTTGGGTACCTGGAAGGCTGCACGGGGTTTCATTGACTTGAGGCGTTCGTCGAAGTTGTCGACATCGATCTCCAGCATCTTGCGCTCAGAAATCGGGGGCAGGGCCTCTTCGGGTTTACCGGAGAGGTCTGCCATGACGCCCATAACGAAGGGGAGCTGCACCTTTTTTTCGGCACCGTAAACCTCTACGTCGTATTCTATTTGGACGCGCGGTGCGCGATTCCTGGCTATGAATTTCTGACTGCTCTGGGCCACGGTTTACCTCCAAGATGGTTATTCGAATGACACGGTAGTTACCAATTGTTTTCTGACGCCTCCGATCCCTCTTCCTCTTCCGGACCACGAAACACCTCCACCTGGCTCATGGCATCCGGTGCCATATTTCTTATGATATCCACGAAATCGAGAGAGATGAGTTTTTTTGCCCGCTCCATCAGGAGAGGGATCGGGCTTGATGGTTCATTTCTGCTGTAATAGTCGATGATCTTGTCCAGGGCGCGAGTTACGTCTGCCCGGGAGTTGATGTTTCCACTGAGCGCCGGGACAGGAGTACCTGAAGCGGATGTCTCCGCGCCTTGTTCTGCTTCCGCCTCTTCCCCAGTTCCCACGCCACGCGCTTCCAGTTGCCCGGTCAGGATCTGCTGTGCCTCTTTGAACGAATCCACCAGGTCGGAAAGGCTAATTGCGTTGGCTACACCGACCTGTTCCGTGATGAAGACCTCTAATTCGGTCAAGTGATCGATGGATTCGGCCGCGGCATCGGCAGTTGCCTGCAGTTCCTCCAAATCGGCATCCATGAAGGCGGCGTTGATCCGGGCCATGTCTACCGCGTCGGTTTCATTCAAGGGTTCAAGTTCGCCGTCGGCGATGGCGTAATCCCGCAGGCCGAACCGTCCCAGCATTCGGGAAGTGACCAGGGGCGCCTTGTTCAGAGGGGTCAGCATGGTGACACTGTCAGTCAGTGCACTGATCGCATTGATACGCATGGTGGGATCATTGTCGTCCTCTGCGTCGAGTTGGGGATGAATCTGTTCCCAATTTTGTTCGACCAGGCCATGCAGGAGATTGATGCCTTTGGCAGCGCCGCTATAACCTTCGGTGTGGAGGGCAGCGCGGATGAGATAGATGAGGATGCGGATGTCTTTGGTGCGGGAAAGGAGTTCCAGGGAGGCATTTTGCATAGCCTTCCAGTCGGGCTCTTCCGCCTCTACGAGCGTATCCCCGATCTGTTGCTCTGCCCGGCCGGCAGCCAGTTGTTCCAGTTCAATGAAGCCGGGATCGTACTCCAGGTCTTCACCGCAAGGGCTGTCAGCCGATATCTCTTGCAGGATGCTCTCTACATCGATCACGCTTGTCATCGGCGTCCCCATCCATTGCCGCAATCCAATCTATTTAGGATTGTAGACTACCCTGATTTTCTTATACAAAATCCGGTAGATTTATTGCCTTATACCCTTTTATTAGCACACTCTACAGGCCCCTGCAATCAAAGGGGAAAGAAAACAAATCCTTCCCGGAAAAAGCTGCATATTGCCTGATGGATGTCATATAAAAATGTCCTTGTCTCAGTATCAATCAGGGGCTTATCCCAATTCGCAAAAGGCTTACTATCAAAGATTCTTGCCGTCGCCGCCATTGGCGATATCGATCCCCTGGCTGATGTAAGTGCGGTATCTATCGTTCGCCAGTTCCGGTGTCTTATGGTACGCCGCCAAAACCATAGTTCCCCAGACCATCTTGCCGGTGATGCCGGCGGGGGGCGGGACCGGAGGCAGATCGGCGTGGGCGATGACATCTCCACTCCAGAAAGCAGAGGCTGCGGCAAAACCTGCGGGGGTATCGAGTCCGGCGGATTCGGCGATATCCATCAGGGTCCGGCGCAGTTCATCGGTCGGTTTGTAGACCCACTGTTCGGCTTGGGTGATGGCCTTGTTCTCGGTCTCGGAGGTCGATTCATCAACCACGCTGTGAGCAACAAGGCAGGCCAGCCAGACGGCTTCACGCTCGGGCAGGGCGAAGGCGAGAAAATGGGCGGCATCGGCCAGGTGTTCGTGCTCCATCAGGATCTGCAGGAACTGGGCGGGTGTCTGGTTCTCCTGCAGCAGGGGCGTCGCCTCTTCATCCAGGTCGAAAAGGAGACAGACCTCGTTGGCTGTTGCGACTTTGACCTTGTTCAGTTTGATCTCTTCCATAACATCACCGACCTAGTTGATCTTGGTCAGTCCACCCTTCAGGGTCAGAATGCCATCGCCCGTTACCGTGGTCATGGGACTCTTTACATCGAGCTTGCCGTCTGCGCTGATATCGATCTGCGGAGATTTTATCGTGACCTTTGCGGGCTCGATCTTTATCGAACTGGCGCCGACTTTGATTTCGATCTTGGTTCCCGCTTCGATGACCAAAGTGTTTCCGACCGACATGGAGCAGTTCTGCCCAATGCTAACGTCCTGATTCTGTCCAATACTGACATCCTGGTTTGTCCCAATGGTAACGTCTTGGTTGCCGGAGCCGATGGTGATCGTATGATCCCCCTGACTCACCGTCAGGGTGTCGTTGCCCTCTTCGATAGTGTCGTCCCGATTGCCTTTTTCGATCATGAGAGTGTCGTTTTCCTCTTCGATCGTCACCTCGCGGTTGTTATGGATGGTACGGGTCTGGTCGTTGCCGACGTTGAGGGTGTCATCGTTCTCCACCATGCGGGTGAAATTCTTTTCCGCGTGGAAATAGACCTCTTCCTCGCCTTTTTTGTCCTCGAAGCGCAATTCGTTGAAGTTATCCTCTTCACCTGTTTTGGTGCTGCGACTCTTGATGCCTGACTGGGTCTTGTTGGCGGGCAGGGTATAGGGCGGCGTATTCTCCCCGTTGTAGACCCGTCCTGTGATGATCGGCCGGTCGGGATCGCCTTCGAGAAAGTCAACGATCACCTCCTGCCCGATGCGCGGCAGAAACACGCCACCCCAATTCTTGCCCGCCCAGTTCTGTGAGACCCTGACCCAACAAGAGCTTTTTTCGTCCATCTTGCCCTCCCGATCCCAGTGGAACTGCACCTTGACCCGGCCCAGTTTGTCGGTGTCGATCTCCTCACCTTTTCGTCCGACCACGAACGCAGTCTGCGGTCCCTGCACCACGGGTTTTGGCGTCAGTCGGGGGGCGCGATACTGGCGGGTACGGTCGATGCAGCTGAACTGGCAGCTGTAGAAATTCTCGCCTGTGCTGCCGGAACCGCTGATATAGGCATCGGATTTGATCTGGTAGGAGGCGGAGGTAATCAAGTACTCCTGGTTTTGATCTTCTCGCGTAAAGTGCTCCAGCTCAAATAACTCACCCACACTGACCCGCAGGCAGTTACTCGTTGCCTCGGCAACGATATGGGGAGTCTGCAACTCTTGCAGGCGGATCTGAGCGTAGGTCTCGCCTTCGTTCGGTTTACTGTACTCCCCAGGATAGTCGTAGATCTCCCCGTCGGCGGCCGCATGGCTCTCCGGATGGTCCAGGCGTGCCTCCAGTTCCGTACTCGGTGTCTCATAGTTGAAATCGTCGGTAACGAATTTGCCCGGACGCACCTCCGAGGCCAGATACCACTCGCTGATGAACTCACCTTCACGCCGTACATTGTCCTGGGGCGGAAAGCAGGGGATGGCGCCCACGCTGTTGTGGGAGCTGACCGAATCGGTCATGGCGAGGAAGTGTTGGTTATCCTGGTGGCGGAAATAGAAGTAGATACCCTCCTGTTCCAACAGGCGGCAGATGAAGTTGAAGTCGGTTTCACGGTACTGAACACAGTATGTCCAGGTGCGGTACTGGCCACTGCTGAGGCTGAATTCAAAATCGGAAAAGCCGTTTTTTCGCAAAATCTCGGCCACGATATCGGGAACGGTCATCTCCTGAAAGATGCGGCAATTCGACGTTCGGGTCAGGTTCCAAAACCAGGGTCGCAGAGTGGCCTGGTAGAGATGGTAGCGGTCTTGAGTGCCCGTGTAGCTGAAACGGCTGACCTGACCGTTGAAAAAACGATCCTTGCCCCCTTCGGCTGCCGGGGTATCGGTCTCCATACGAACGGTAACGCTTTGGCCCAACATATCGTTGAGGTCGATGTCGCCTTGTTCGCTGAGCAATTCCAGTTCGTACTCGAAAAGCTGGCTCATTCCCTCGTTGGCACTCATGCTCTTGAATACCAACACATCCCCGCCAAGCGGAGTGGAAACGGACACGCTCCTCTCGGATTGTGTGATGTCAGACACCTGGCAACTCTCCCTGCATTGTCAATTCGAGTTTAGCTGATTTTGCTTTCTTTTGCCCTGCATTGCCAAGTTCTGACAGATCCCTATGAATTAAGCAAGAGTGAGCGGCTACACTAAAGACAGGAGATCAAAGGGGGGTATTGACTGATGGCTGCACACATGGAATTTGAGTATGGTCTTCGCGGTGGTGGCGTGGCGCCTCAGCGCAAACCGACTTCGGTTATGCGTATCTTGTTGATGGGTGACTTCAGCGGCCATTCTGAGGAAGCGGGGCCATTGGATGAACGTGCCGTTCGTCAGGTGGACGTGGATAATTTTGCACAGATGATGGCCCGCTATGCACCGAGTGTGAACCTGCAGCTTGGTGAGGGAGAGAATGCCCGGATCGATCTTACCTTCAGTGAACTGGAAGACTTTCATCCCGATGCCTTGTTTCAGAACCTCAATCTCTTCAAGGCACTGCGTCAACTGCGTGGCAGGTTGCTGGATGCAAACACCTTCACCGCCGCTGCTGAACTTCGGCGAGAAGCCTCTGTCGTCGACACAACACCAACCAGTGAAGAAACAGCCGGCGATTCTGCCGCGCCTGAGCCGCAAGGCGACGTGTTCGAGCGCCTGTTAGGCCGTGAGTCCAGCAGCCCGATAGCAAGAGAGAGTGCGCCTAATGCAGGGATAGAACAGTTTATCCAGCGTATTGTCGCAGCGCATATCGTTCCCGATGCCGATCCTCAACAGGCGGCATACGTCGCCTCAGTGGATGATGCCATTGGCGAGCAGATGCGAAGCCTGCTGCATGCACCAGAGTTTCAGGCCCTGGAGGCCAGATGGTTGGCATTGTACCGTCTGGTGACTGGCGTTGAGACAGACGAGACACTGAAACTTTATATGCTCGACATTACCAGCTCGGAGCTGCTGACAGATCTCGCTATCTTGGTGGGCAACCCGTCTGCATCATCCCTTTATCGTCTGCTGGTGGAACAGGGGGTGGGGAGCACGGGTGGTAAGCCCTGGTCGGTGCTGGCAGGTGACTTTGTCTTCGGCGCGAGAGAAGAGGATGTCGCCGCGTTACATGCGATGGGGCTGTTGGGCTCTCAGGCGGGAGGTCCTTTTCTCGCCACCGCCTCACCACAACTGCTAGGTTGTGATGTCATTACCGAACCGGTGGAGATGTGGGCCGGATTAGAGGGAGAAGCGGCGCAGCGTTGGCAGGCGTTGCGCCAGACTCCTGCGGCCCGTTGGCTCGGCTTGACCCTGCCGCGACCTTTGATGCGACTGCCCTACGGCAAAGGGGGTGAGGAGATCGACAGCTTTGCCTTCGAAGAGATTCCACTACCGCCGGGGGAACATGATGACTATCTTTGGGGCAGCCCTGCCTTTGCCTGTGCCCAACTGTTGGCGGAGGCATTTGTCGCAAGTGGCTGGGCCATGGCGCCCGGAGACCGCCTCGATATCGAGGACCTTCCGGCCTTCACCTTTGAAGTAGACGGCGAACGGCAGATGCTGCCCTGCGCTGAGGCATGGATCAGCGAGCGTGCGGGTGAAGTGATACTAAAACAGGGCGTCATGCCGCTGCTCAGCCACCGCACTCGCAATATGGCCAGGGTGATGCGGTTTCAGTCATTGGCTTTGCCGCCGGTTAATCTGGCGGGAGTGTGGCGATGAAGTGGATGCGGCAATGATATTGGGGGCGTAGTGTCGGTCTGATAGTGCGCCCGGTTCTGAAAGATCCAGCAGGAGAGTGTTATGCCCAAGTTTCAGGGCTCCGGATTTGCCGTTGAACTGCCGGAGCAGTGTATCGATGCCTCGGTCTATACCTTCGCATTTCCGGTAAAGGGAAATGATTCCCCCTATATGACGATCCGGGTGGAGAAGCGGTCTGATGTGCCGGATCTCAAAGTCGTTGCTGATCAGGAGATGGAAGCCCTGAGTAACAAGGTCGAGGCGTTTCAACTTATCAGCCAGACGGCAGGTAAACGATCGGGTTGTGACGGTATCATGAGCAGCTGTGAGTGGGGTGAGGGTCCTGCGCGGGTGCGGCAGAAACAGTTGCTCATAATGCAATGCGGTGAAACCGTCCATCTCTACAAGCTGACAGCGATCTCCCTGGCCTCCAACCAAGCCGCAACCGATCCCCTGTTCGATCAGATATTTCGCGGTTTTTCGCCCAACGCGATACAGCTCCCCTAATCTTTTTTTGCGGTTACCAGGTGAACACGGTACTGCATATTGCTGCGGTCATGGATGCGGGTATGCCAGGGGAAATCTGTGATCTCATCGGTGAGTTGCATCCCTTTGACGGATTGAGGGTGGGCTTCGGGGGTTAGCAACGATCTCAACAGAGGTTCTGCGGCGCCTGAGTTTGGGCCACGTTGGGAGTGACCGCCGATCCAACCTTCGAGAGGTGTGACCGCAGGCGACCAGTCGTAGGGGGTCGCCATGATCATGGCGCCGTCGGAGCGCAGGTTGCGGGCCGTCTCCTCCAGCAGAAACGTTGGAGAGTTGACTGAGTCCACCAGCTGCAACCCCACCGCCAGGCCGAAAGTTGCATCGGCGAAGGGCAGGGCAAGCGCATCACAGGCCCAGAAATCGATCCGCTCCGCGTGGGTTACCGGTACAGGAAACTTTCGTTGGTCGTAGACGATACCGATCCGCCGTCGGGGATAACTGACTCTCCGCTCCTGCAGAACCCGCTGGGCCAGCTGCAGCAGGGAGAAGTTGTTGTCGATGCCGAGTACCAGTCCGTCTGTGTGAAGGGCCAGTTCAAAGGTGGCACCTCCCACTGCACAGCCCAGATCGACAGCGGGTCCTTTCGGTATTTCCGGCAATAATTCCATCCCGGTTTTAAGGCAGCGTTTTACCGCGCCGGGCGAAATACCCGGTTGAGGTTCCGTTTCTTCGGGATCGTACTCCCCGTAAGCATCCCATGTGTAGGTGCTCAGGTATTGGCGGTTGCTGTCGAAAGGAGTGCCCGGTCCTGCAGCATCGCCGAGCATGGATGTCAGCGTGGGTGAGAGATCGCTGCGCAGGGTGAGGTAGAACAGATTGTCCGCGAGATACTGGCGGACGTTGGGGGCGATGACAGGGATGCCGTCGATGATCGGGTATTCCAACTGGCAGGCCGGATTGGAGCAGTGAATCACGCCTTCGAAGATCTGTTCCCCGATCTGATGTTCCACGGCTGCCACTGCCAATGGATGCGCTTGCACCGTCTCCAGCCGGCACCGGGGGCAGATTGGGGCGAGGGTTTCAAAATGACTTAGACGCAATGCTCAATCCGCCTCAGCCGATCAGGACAGTTGGGCATCCAGGCGGCAGAATCTTGCCCACCGGGCTGGGGATGGGTGCCACACACCCCGGATGAGCGGTCATGTCTCCCATGCGTGCCGCCGGCAGGTTGCCGATAAGCACGGTAAAAGAACCCATCGCAACCATGCCGGGGCCGTTGGGGACGCAGCCGGGCAGGGCGCAGGGAGCGGTCATGTCGGTCACCCGAGCCGCAGGTTGGCCTCCGATCAATACGGTCGGCTCGCCCTTAACGATCGCCAGAGGCAGCGGAGGATGGGGTACCGGGGTGGGAACCGGTGCCGGTGGGTGAATCGGGGCGTGACAATGGGGAGCCTGCTGGATGACATTATCCCCCATTCTCGCTGCTGGCATGCCCATGTTATCTATCGTCCTCTGTCAGTGCGGCTTGCTGCGAAGCGTCTGTAGGAGCGGTGCCCCGCCGCGATTTGCCCATCTACGGAGCCATCGTGGCGAGGGCGCCGCTCCTACAATCTAATGCCCCGTCCGCTTGTTAAAAGAGCGAATCGTCGCCGAACGGACTGCTGGTTTCCTTTTTACTGCCGCCACCGAAGAACCCGCTTTTCTCCTTCGGCGGTCTCCAGGAAGTGGCGAATTTCATCGGTTCGGGGGCGCGTTGGGAGACTATCTTGTCACCACGTTTGATACGCGATGCCTTGAGACGCCCCGTAGGCTTGGCAATGGAATATTTTTCCTTCGCCGCAGTGACCTTGACCGAACCGACTAACTCCTCCTCTCCACCCAGGGAGATGCCTGTATCCGGATCGATCAGTTGTTCACCCATGCGCATTAGATCCAGACTCTCTCCAGGGCTCACCGTATCCTGCCCCAGATTGAGATAGATCTTGTTGCCCTTGACCTTGATTACCGAACCGGAGGCGGGAGAGGTGCCGGTCTGTTTGATCAGACCGTAGACGCCTCGGTTGATGGTGGAGATTACAGCCTGGCCGATGGGGGTTTTGGCGTATTTTGACATAAAGCCCCCCAGTCCGCCGCCGCCGGTTATGCCGGCCCCGCCGAAGGTGACCCCGGATTCACTCAGTTCCGCCTCCACTTGGTCGGTGTAGATGATCTCGCTGGTTTCCGAGTTGATCAGACGGAAGTTCATGCCCAGCACCGCCTTTGACTCTTTCACAGAGAGCGCTCCCAGCAGCGCACCGGCACTGCCGCCTAGCAAGCCACCGAGGCCGCCGCCTTTCTCTTCCACTCCAGCCTCATAATGAGTGATCACCGCCTGAAACAGGTATTGAGCGCCGAGAATCTTGCCGATTTTGGCGGCAGAGGGTTTGGCGATGCGCCCGGTGGCTCCCAGATCCTGCTCTTTCAGGGTCTGGTCCAGCACCTTGCGCTCCACCAGGCGAAATCGCTTGGTCTTGTGCATGACGTCCGTCAGCATCGCCTCGATACCCTGTACAGGAACGCCACCGCTGCTGGTGGCTGAGTTATAGGTGTAGGTGCCGCCGGGGCCACTGACGCTGACGCTCTGGCTGGAGGAGTTGTTTTCTACCGGCAATACGCCGATACGGGTCTTCTTGCCGCTGTATCTACCCCACTCCAGATTGACCAGGTATTTAACGTCGATGTCACCGACATATTCGGGTAGCGGCTGCTTGGCGCCGCCTTCTTTTATGACCGAATAGGCGACGTAGTCGGCTTGCGCCAGAGAGGCGAGTCCCAGGGTCAGTGCGGCGGTGAGCAGACATAACCCGTGCTTGAGTTTCAACATCTGTTGGCTCCTTCCTATTAATGCGGATGAGGCGAAAATCTCTGTCCTTAATCTGAAGTATAAGATCAAATCGACGCTCTGATTGAAGTATCTGACGATAGCCTTATTGTGAGAATAAATTTTATACGCTTACTCTGATTGCAGGCGCTTTTTCAAGGTTTGGAGTTCTCTGTGTTCGGGGACTGCCTGAAGGCCCTGATCGAGCAGGGCTTGCGCTGCTGAATCATCTCCCTGTTTCATGGCCTGTCTGGCCCGATTCACAAAATGGCTGGCTACTTGATCCAGTCCATCACGGGCTATTCGGTTTTCTGGATCCAGGTCGAGAACCGCCCGATAAGCCTCTACCGCATTGCTGCCTTTCGGTTCCAGATGGCGACCTATCATGCGGTGAAGTTCAGCTACCTCCAGGATGCGCTCAACCTTGGCCCGGGTTTCGGCATCGAGTTTTTCGGGCTTGGGTTCAGGTTCGGGCTTGATTTCGACAGCCGGTGTCTCTTCGAATACATCCGGCTCCGATGGCTCCAGTGGGACTGTCGGGGCCGGAGTCGTTTTTACCCGTGGCTCAAACGCCGGTGTCGGCAGGATTGGATCCTTCGGCTTGTCTGTCTCTCCGCCGATCAAGAGATAGATCCCAATGCCCACAACTGCCAGCAGTAGGGAGATAGCCACAGCGAATCCCCACCACTTGAGATTCGCAGTGTTCCCGCCCTTCAGTTCCTGTAGAAACTGTTCCAGATCCGGGGTGCGCTCGCTGCGTTCAAAGGCCAGGGTGTGGGTCAGGGCCTGGTTCAGTTGGCGGCTGAGTCCGGGGATGGGTCTGGGTATCAACTTTCGGCCACGGGCCTGGTTTGCAGGCAGCTTGTCGAAGGGGTGGTGTCCGGTGAGCAGTTCATAGCTGACGCAGCCGAGGGCGTAGATGTCGTCCCGTGGATCGGGGGCCGCCTGGTCGAACATCTCACAACTTGCGTAGGCCGGAGTGAGAGCCTCCCACTTGGCGGGATCGAAGACGGTGGCGTCGCCGGAGTTCTGTCCCGGTGGTTTGAAGGCGCGGGCGATGCCGAAGTCGAGTACCTTGATCTCGCCATTCTGCAGGATAAAGGCGTTTCCCGGCTTGAAATCAGCGTGCACGATGTCCTTTTTATGGGCGTAGGCCAGACCGTGGGCCATTCCTTCAATGATCGGTAGGGCCTTCTCCAAGGGCAGTCCGCTGGGTCGGATTCGCTTGATCAGGTGCTCCACCGACTCACCCTGCATCAACTCCATGGTCATGTAGACCGTGTCGCCGTCCCGATCGAAGTCGTAGACCGTGGCTACGTTGGGATGGGCCAGGTGCTGGGCCTTCTTGGCTTCGCGCTGCAGGGCGATAAAGGCATCGGGATTCTGTTGCACCGCCTCGTTCAACACTTTGATGGCGACATAGGGTTCCCTATCCCGCGCCTCCTCTTTGCGCAGGTCCTTTGCCAGATAGACCACGCCCATGCCGCCGCGGCCGATCTCGTCCTCCAGCACGAAACGCCCGTTAAGGGTGTCGCCCAGCAGCGGCTGAGCGGCA
The DNA here is from genome assembly GCA_016756855.1 of gamma proteobacterium endosymbiont of Lamellibrachia anaximandri. Taxonomy (GTDB): domain Bacteria; phylum Pseudomonadota; class Gammaproteobacteria; order Chromatiales; family Chromatiaceae; genus QGON01. The sequence continues at coordinate 21,036 of JAESPD010000053.1, forward strand.
CGGCCTGAAGCGTGATGAGGTGCAGGGGCAGCCCATGTTTTAGCGGCGGGAGAGGGCGATGATGTCGGGGTTTCGGCGATACGGGTCGCCTCGTCGGGAATGTGGGCCAGAGGGTCTGTTCCCAGATATGAACGGATTCGGGTTTCTCCCCCCGCAGCATCCTGGGCGGGTTGTGCGTATTGGTCGAGGCGTGCACGCAGGCTGGCGACGATCTGGGTCGGAACCCGATTGCTGCGCTGCAACTCGTCGAGCAGCACAGCGAGATCTGTCTGGCTTTCCGGGTTCAGTATCAGTTGGGCGTCGAGCTTCCCCAGCAACCCCTCCAGATCCAATCGTCCGGTGAAAAAGTCGTCCAGCGCCGCTCTGAATTCATCCATGGGGTGAAGGATTCCAGCTACAACAAGTGTCCGCGATCAACGCTGACCCACCAGGAGAAATTCCCCAAACTCATGGCCGGTGCGTTTGAGCTGGGCGTATTGAGGGGATTGATCGACATTGAGCTCTTCTGCCCGGGCCGACACCCGTGACTTGACGTCGCGGAATAGCTTGGAACCCTCAAGCACCCCTTTGCTCTCACTCAGCACCTCGATGAGTGCATTGGCAAACATGGAGTGACCGTTTCCGCTGTCGTCCAACACCGGTTTTACACCGCCCGAAGTCAGTACATAGCGTGAGCGGGTCTTGGCGATGACCCTGAGCCATTTCATACGGGTCTCTTCCGACATGCCGGGATCGAGTTCGGTGTTGACTGCCCGGGTGAGGGCGCCGGAGTAGCAGGAGTCCGCCACCACCAGCACATGTTTCGCCGACATGGCATTGAGGATGTCGGTGATCGCCACGGTGGAGATCCAGTTGGCAGTGCTGTCGGTCTCAGCGTCCACCGGCAGCCAGTGGCCCCGGTTATTGGTTTTGTCATACTCACCGTGGCCGGCGTAGTAGAGCAGCAGATTGTCTTTTTCCGTGAGTTCCCGGCGGGCCTTGTTCAGGGCGGAGAGAATCTCGTAGCGGGTGGCGTCGTAGACCCGGGTGATGGTGAACCCATATCGCTGTTTGAGGATGTCAGCGATCACGTCTGCGTCGTTTTTCGGGGTACTGAGGTCATCCAGTTTATCGTATCGGGTATTGGCGATGATCAGGGCATGATAGGTGCCGAAGATATCAGGGTCGCTGTCCGTACCGGCGACAGCGTCGGGTTGTTCCTGCAGAGGTTCGGGCAGTAGTCTGAACTCCACCGTGCCCCGTTTGCCCTGATTATCCACGGCGATGATGGTTACCGGAGTTTTGGAACGGCTTACCGCTACCTCTGCCTTGAAGATGCCGTGCTCGTCAACTTTGTGAGACTGGCCGTTGATGGTCAGGGAGATCAGGCCTGCGGGTGAGTTGATCTTGCCTACTACGATCCGTTTGTCCGCATCCGAGGGTGTGATGATATTGGTGATGGAGCGGGTGTTGGCGATAGGCGGGTCGATGATGTTGATTTCCGGTCCGGGCAGATCGCTACGCGCCGACGGGGCCGAACGGGTGGCGGCGGGTGCCACAGCCGCAGCCGGGCGTTCGTGGCGGATCACGGTCTCTTTCTTGATCACTACCTCGGGGCGGGTCAGGCGTTTGATCTTGGCTGCCTTGATCTCCTTTATCTGCTGCAGGATGTTGCGGGCCTCCTCCTGAGTGACCCAGATGACGTCGTAGGTGACCAGACCCGATTTGGATTTCAGCAGCACCTGCTGCAGCTTCTTTCCGGTATTGGGGTCGCTGCAGTCTGCCGATTGCATCTTATAGAGGTCCCGGGAATCGAAAGAGGAGAATCCGATGTCGCCGGAGCAGTCGGTGGTCTGGGCTGTCACTTCGAAATCGAGTGCCAAAAGAGAGAGAGGCGCAGCCATCAGAAACAGCATCAAGAAAAGGCGAATAATTCTGATCATCGTCACTCTCCAACAGTTTTTCTCTTCCACCTATATTTACAAGCTAGGATACTGCTCCAATGAATGCAAGCTGGTGAAGCGGGTTGAAACTCAAGTTTTGGAATTCACTCCATACTGAAAAGATGAAGAGCGGTGTTTAATCCATCCGGTAGAGTGTGCTGGGCGCACCAACTATAGGTGAATTGTGCGGGATGATCTTACATCGTCCCTAAGTGATAGCCGTCTTTTCAGTGCCAGCCATTTCATCCGGCATATCAATTTCCCTGCACTCGTTGTCAATGCGCGTCAGACAGCAATGGGGTGCGAATGTATCGGAACTTGCCTCCTGCATAATGAGTTTGAATGTGTCGGGTATTGAACTCTCTAACAGACAGTTTGCGGGCAGATAGGGAAAGATCTGGTCATATCGTTTGATTTCATACTGACTGATACGGCGATAGATATGGGTGCGATTCAGTTCAGAGGTGTGACAGATGCCGGTTGACGCAATGATCTCCGCAGTCGCGTGTACTGTCTTGGCATGATATTGCGCAACACGTTGCGCCTTATCCGGTACAACCAGCCCGTTGAAGAGTCGTGGATCCTGCGTGGCAACCCCGGAGGGACAGCTGTTGCTGTTGCAGATGAGGGAGTGTACACAGCCAACGGCGAGCATCATGCCACGGGCGCTATTGCAGATATCTGCGCCCAAGGCCATGTTTTTTACCAGATGGAATCCGGTAATGATCTTGCCGGATGCAATGATCTTTATATGCTGTTTCAGGCTGAAACCGGCCAGGCAGTCGGCAACAAAGGTGATGGCTTCACGCAACGGCATGCCGATGGAGTTGGTGTATTCAAGTGGTGCGGCGCCGGTGCCACCTTCACCGCCGTCAACCGTAATAAAATCTGCAAGAGTGCCGCTTTCAGCCATCGCCTTGCAGATGGCGACGAATTCGCTTTTGCGTCCAATCGAGAGTTTGAAACCGACCGGCTTGCTGCCGGAGAGTTCACGCAGTTGATCGATGAATTGCACCAATCCCAGCGGTGAATCGAATGCGCTGTGGGTGGCGGGTGAGTTGACCTGTGTATAGGGTTCCGCACCGCGTATCTTGGATATTTCAGGGGTGTTTTTTTCAGCCGGCAGGATTCCGCCATGGCCAGGCTTGGCGCCTTGGGAGAGCTTGATCTCGATCATTTTGACGCTTTCGAGGGATGCCTTCTCCTTGAATAGGTCAGGGGAAAATTTGCCGCTCTGGTCACGACAGCCGAAGTATCCGGTTCCAATCTGCCAGATCAGATCGCCTCCATGTTCCAGGTGGTATGGGCTGATCCCGCCTTCACCGGTGTTGTGGGCGAATCCGCCTGATCTTGCCCCCTTGTTGAGCGCCAGGATGGCATTTTGGCTTAGCGCGCCAAAACTCATGGCGGAGATATTGAAGATGCTGGCCGAGTAAGGCCGCCTGCAATCCGGTCCGCCAACCCTGACCCGTAAGTCCTCGTCGACATCTGATACGCCTATTGCGGAGAGTGAGTGTCCGATCCATTCATAACCGGTACGGTAGGTATCGACCCGCGTACCGAAAGGCACCGTTTCCAATGCCCCCTTGGCGCGTTGGTAGACAATGTTCCTGAACATTCGGTTGATGGGTGCGCCGTCTGTGTCTGACTCGACGAAATACTGACGGATAAAGGGCCGGATCTCCTCCATGATCCAGCGGCCACGACCGAAGAGTGGGAAGCTACGGCGAATGGAGTGCTGCTTCTGGAACATGTCGTAAAATCCCAGTGCAGCAATAGGGGCGATGAAAATCAACAGCCACACAACGGCTGGCCAGAATGGGTAGATAATTGCGACCGTAATCAGTGTGGCCGACAAGGCCTTGATGAACGTTGAATGCATGCTGTTTCCTGTTAGTTAGTGTCCGTCCTGAAACAGAAAAAAAGGAACGCAGGGTACGCAAAGGAGCGCAAAGGAGCGCAAAGGAGCGCAAAGGAGCGCAAAGGAGCGCAAAGGTCGCAAAGAAAAGATTGATATTTCAATAAGTAAACTTTGCGTCCTTTGCGTTCCAAATGCTTGTTTCCGGATGGACACTGGTTATCTGTTTTCACGCTTTCCTCATCGTGTCATTGCGCTCCCGTCAAGTCCGGCTTGGCCTGCTTTAATCAAGTGTAGGCTGAAAGGCTCCAGTTAGCGTGTGTCTCATCCGCTTGATGTTTCTCGCTGTCTTTGTCCTCTATTTGCGATTGGTCGCTTGAACAGGCTGTTCCTTACACCGGTCTCACTCAGCAGGTGCCCAGGCGTGTTGATCGAACGCACTGTCGAGAGGTGTTTTTGCGAGATGGTTGGTGAAGTTGCTGAGGGTCTTCTGTCCGACGCCGACCAGCACATCGAGGGCATGAGAGGGTTCAAAACCGGCAGCAAGAAATTCAGCCATCTCTGTCTCATCGATCCAGCCACGTTTTTCTATCAACCGATTGACGTAAACCCGTAACGCCTCCAGTTTCGGATCGGTGATGGGGTGGTCGCTACGGATTGCCTCAACTACATCGGTGGGTACCTGCTCCATATCAGCGGCCAGGGAGTGAGCTGCCATGCAGTAATGACATTCGTGGAAACGGCTTACCATCAATAACACCACTTGCCTCTCTGCTGCATTCAGGCCGCTCTTCTCGAAGATTCCGGAGAGGGCGACATAGGCCTCGGCAAGCGCCGGAGAGGTGGCCATTACGCCAAGCAGGTTAGGAATAAAACCGAATAGACCGGTGACAGCATCTAGTGTCGGATATGCAGCTTCAGGGGCAGTTTCTCGGGAGTGGACAGGGAAACTCGACATAGGTTGCTCCTTTTTTGATAATTGAGTGATCGTTCAATAACCATAGTTGTTATTGAACGATTGTTCAAGTACTACTAGCATAGTAAGTAGTCTCATAGAAATTGGTTAGAGTTATGGCAAGACCTATCGAGTTTGATCGTGAAAAAACGCTACAGGACGCAATGCAGCTGTTCTGGCGCAAGGGTTATCACAAGACATCAGTTCGGGATCTTACCGAAGCGACCCGGCTGCAACCGGGCAGTCTGTATGGCGCTTTCAGTAACAAGCGCAGCCTCTTTCTGAATTCACTGGATTATTACGCTGAGGAATTAAAGCAATTTGTTGATTCCGTGTTGAACAGCGATGAGCCACCGTTAGTCCGGATTCGCCTTTTTTTCGAACATCTTCTCGATGAGACTGCTGCTGACCCTGAGGGGAAGGGCTGTCTGCTGGTCAATACCCTGTTGGAAGTCCCAGCGGAGGATGAAGAGATAAGTCAGCGGGTAATCCAGGCGCTTGGGTATGTTGAACAGCGCTTCCGCCAGGTGCTGACAGAAGCACTTGAGCAGGGTGAGCTTGCGTCCGGAAAAGACCCATCCACGCTGGCACGGCTGCTGATGACCGGTATCTTTGGACTGCGGGTCTACAATAAGATGCAGCCGCAACGGGAAGAACTTAACGACATCGTGGATAGCCTGTTGTCAGTTGTGAATGCTTGATGCGTTTCAGGGGAGGTTTGATCTGACAGGCAGATTCTGATTTCGGCCAAGACCTGACCTTACAGATTTGGTGTGGACTGGAAAGAACAAGAGGTGACGCTATACCACGCACGGCGGATTCATGCTGAGACCCCATTTTCAATAAAAACATAAAGATACCCCTTAATACTGGACAAACCCCGCGATCTGAGGTAAAAAGTAGACCTTCAAATCACCGGACGAGAGACA
>JAESPD010000054.1 GCA_016756855.1 gamma proteobacterium endosymbiont of Lamellibrachia anaximandri
GCGGAATCAGCGCCTCATTGTAGTCGCCTTCGCGAATCAAAACGGTTTCACCGGCAGCCGCCGCAGCAGCGGCCCCGCTCAGGTTGCGAAAGGCCGTTTCGGAACCTGCACCGCAGGCGCGGTTGCCGACATCATAGTCGTTACAGCTCGATGCGCCGATGAGTGGGTCGACATAGAGATCGTTACCCCCGCCTGGTGCGGGTGCGGTGACGATGATCTGGAAGGCGTTCAGTGTTGCGCTCTCGGTACCGTCGGAGACAGAGATGCCGATATTGCCATAGCTGCCGGCCGTGCCTGCGCCAGGCGTACCTGAAAGCTGCCCGGTGGCTGTGTTGAAGCTGGCCCAGATTGGTTTATTGACGATACTGAAGGTCAGATTGTCGCCATCCGGATCAGAGGCACTGGGGGTGAAGCTGTAGGCTGTGCCCTCTGTGGCGTTGCCGGCAGGTGAGCCGGAGATGCTCGGTGCGCTGTTGGTAGTGCTGGTGACAGTGAGGGTGAAACTGGTCAGTGAGGCGCTATCCGTGCCGTCGGTTACGCTGATGAGGATGTTGCCATAACTGCCGGCCGTGCCAGCGCCAGGCGTGCCAGAGAGCTGTCCGGTGGCGGTGTCAAAGCCGGCCCAGTTCGGTTTGTTGGTGATGCTGAAGACCAGGGTGTCGCCATCCGGGTCAGAGGCGCTGGGAGTGAAGCTGTAGGCCGAACCCTCGGCGACACTGCCCGCCGGTGAGCCGCTGATGACCGGTGCCTGGTTTGTGTTGCTGACGGTGATGGAAAAGCTCGCCAGTGAGGCGCTATCCGTGCCGTCGGTCACGCTGATATGGATATCGCCCCAGAGCCCGGCATCGTTGTAGCCCGGGTTGCCGAACAGTTGGCCGGTGGTGGGGTCGAAACCAGCCCAGTTCGGTTTGTTGGTGATGCTGAAGCTCAGTGCGTCACCGTCCGCATCGGATGCGCTCGGGGTGAAGGTATAAGTCGCTCTTTCTGCAACAACGGTGGCCGGTGTACCGGTGATGGTTGGTGCGCTGTTGTTATTGCTGATACTGCTGACGACAATAGTGAAGCCCGTCAGTGAGGCGCTCTCTGCGCCGTCGGTCACGCTGATAAGGATATTGCCATAGCTGCCTGCCGTGCCGGCGCCTGGCGTACCGGATAGATTTCCAGTCGCAGTGTTGAAACTGGCCCAAGATGGCGGGTTGCTGATGCTGAAGACCAGTACGTCGCCATCCGCATCGGATGCGATGGGGGTAAAGCTGTAGGTCGAGCCTTCAGCAACATTACCGGCAGGTGATCCGGAGATCGCTGGTGCCTGGTTGGTAGTGCCACCTCCATCATTGATTGCCTGCAGTCCATTCTGGATGACAGTGTCGAGGCGGGTAGTGCTGTCCGCAGGTAGCCCATTGCGAACGGTGGTGACGTCACTGCCGGCAGTGAGGGCAGCAAGACCGCTGTCGATGTCGTCGAGTGTTGCTGTAGGATCGAAATTGCCTGCTGTTGCCAGTGCAAGGCGGGTCTGCTGTATCAGGTCACCGGTGATCAACACGTGATCAGTGCCTGCCTGGGAGCCGGGTAGAATGGCTGCGATAGCGTTGTCCATGAACTGGGTGACGTCCAGCCCGTTGACTTGAAGGTTGTTGATCATAGTCTCCAGCAGTACCGCACTGGAGATGATGAGGGCCAAGTCTGCGATCTGAGGTTGGCCATTGCTGCCATCCAGTTGCCCGTCGACAAGATCATCCGCCAGAAGCTCAATCAACTGATCGATATCGAGAATTGTGCCTGCATCGAGGATGGCATCGCGGGTGCGGCGCAGCCACTCCCCCATCGCTTCCGATGATTTGATGATCTGGGCGACATTGATCTCCCCAATCTCGGTGTGCAGCGGATCGCTGATCTGCTGTATGTCCAGACCGAAGGCGAATCGATTGAGGATGGTGTTCTGTGCAGTTTGCATGTTGGCGGTGCTGAGCCCACCAGGTAGTTTTTTCGCCAACGCCACGATCAGGCTGGAGTGGGGCGTCATATTTGCCCTGGTTTCTCCCGGCGCCAGGATGGTGCTGCGAAGATTGAACTCGGGTGCGCTTCCGGTCACCAGGTCGATGCCGCCGGTCGCTTCAACTGTGAGGGGGTAATCTTCTGACTGTACCTCGACAGAGAAACTGTAATCTGCCAGGGCGTCGGAGCTGGTGGTTGCCAGTACCTGGCCGGCGGCGTTGCGTAGGGTGACTTGGGCGTTGACTACCGGGCCGTCGCCCACGCTGCCGACAAAAGTGGTTTTGCTGGCGGTTTGATCTGTTCCTTCGTCGGTAGTGCCGCCGCCGCAGGCGGCAAGCAGGAGAACCAGTAGCGCGGTGAGGAAGGTCTTGGAAAAAGTATTGTTTAACATGACTGCACATCTTTTTTAAAAACTGGGTAGATGTCCATATTTAACGCCAGGTTCGCCGGAAAATTTAGGGAGCCGCTTCCATAAACAACAGAGGAAGCCTCCAAAATGTGAAAAATACGACCTTTTTCACATTTGGTCTGTGCGCCAGTTGGCCTTTTGCGGGAGTCGGCTGGTGGCAGCCCTTATTCCTGGCCTGGTTTCATGGATTCCTTCAGATTGTCATCGTGGTGTAATAAATCCCCGCTTTAATTGGGCTCTGACCCATTTTCTGGAACCTGAAATGGTTGCCCCAAAGATATTAGCTGTTGATGATGAACCCGCCGTGCTGGAGATGCTTCGTTTCGTTCTGGAGCAGGAGGGGTTTTATGCCGTGGTGGCGGAGGATGCTACCGGCGCCATAAGACAGATACGGCATTCGCGGCCGGATCTGATCCTGCTTGACTGGATGCTGCCGGGCATGAGCGGTATCGATTTGGCCTCCCGCCTGAAGTCGGATCAAAAGACCGCATCGATCCCGATCATTATGCTCACCGCCAAAGGTGAGGACGATGATAAGGTCAAAGGTCTTGATAGCGGTGTCGAAGATTATGTAACCAAACCCTTCTCCGCCCGCGAGCTGATGGCGCGGACCCGATCTGTGCTGCGGCGCATCTCCCCGCAATTCAATGAGGACAAAGTTGAGTGCAGTGAACTCTGTCTCGATCCGGTAAGTCATCGTGTGTCAGTGCGGGGTAAGACCGTTGAACTGGGGCCAACGGAGTTTCGTTTGCTGCATTTCTTCATGATACATCGAGAGCGGGTCTACTCCCGCTCACAGCTGCTCGATCGGGTTTGGGGCGCCAATGTTGATATCGAAGAGCGCACAGTCGATGTGCATATCCGCCGCCTGCGCAAGGCATTGGAGCCTTTTTCGTTGGAAATGATGGTACAGACGGTGCGTGGTGTCGGTTACCGTTTTTCTCCTCAGTCCTGATATGGCACTGTCCTATTTTTGGCTGTAAAAATCCCGTCTTAAAAGAATCATTGCCAGTTCCACCCTGACGATATTCACTACCATCGGTATCGTGCTCTCAGTAGTGTTTGAGTCACTGCGCTTTTTTCAGCCGATTCCGGTGACCGAGTTTCTCTTCGGCCTGGAGTGGTCGCCACAGACCTCGATCCGCCCGGATCAGGTGGGTTCGTCCGGGGTATTTGGCTCGGTTCCCCTGTTTGCAGGGACGTTCCTGATCACCCTGATCGCCATGTTAGATGCCGTGCCTATCGGCATGATGTCGGCGATCTTTCTCGCTGAATATGCCAACGGCCATTTTCGCGCCATTGCCAAGCCGGTGTTGGAGATTCTTGTCGGCATCCCCACGGTTGTGTACGGGTTTTTTGCAGCCTTGACGGTGGCGCTTACGCGCTCGGCGCTACCCTCTCCGAAACCATCCGCAATGCGATCATTCAGGCGGCACTGCCCGGTATCGTGGGCGGCGTGAGGTTAAGGAAGCTGATTTATTGGATCATTGTCACCACTACCGTAGGGCGAGATCTCAAACTACAGAGTGCTTAACAGGTTTCGAGGTATGAGATTTCTTACTACGTTTGAGTAGTGCTACTCGGATGTAGCGTTTACGAACCTAAGGATGGAAATGACAATTAATCAGAGGCTCCTTAGATCTTATTTACAAAATATGTGATTTATACTGACTTGAATCAATATCAATGAATCCTTATATGGTAATATGTTCTGTACAGGACGATTTACTATGATCGGAATTCAGCGGGACACAAGGAAGACATGGAATGGAAGTCTAGCCGCTTCGTCATCTCCCGATATATTTCTTCAAATCATACTCGATAGGATAAGTAGGAATAATGTCAATATACGTCTAGTTAGACCCTTCCATGTATCCCTTCTCCACTCCAGCCAGATTAAGTTTATACGTTGCCTGCGTATGTGTTACTGCGTTTCTTATTCAATCCGTAGCATCCATTTCAGATGGAAAAATTAAGTTGTCAGTTTCAGTGTGATTTCTCATGCGGGATGCTTGAGGAATGGATCGTAAAAAATAGCCGTAGAAAGTAGGAATAGAAATGAACACCATGATTTTCTGCAATCAGAAATTCATTAATTGCCATATCACTTGGTGCTGCAGGATGGTTATCTGATATTTCCGCCGATAAGTACTACCCGATAAAAATATTTTTTCAGCAGTTATGAGGTGCATTATGAAGGTTCAATATCTAGCCATATATTTTTTGTTGCTATCCTTTCTGATTCTGGGGTGTGAAAAAACTGAAACAGATACTGTTTCCCCAGTTGTTAGGCCCTCTGCTGGCATTACAGTCGCAGCCGACGATGCCACGGGTACTTCAGCAAGTAACAATGCAATTGCAGCCTTCCTCATCGGTGTGACTGCCACAGATAATGTGGCTGTGGTAGGTGCGGTCAGCAATGATGCCCCAGCTATCTTTCAAGCGGGTTCTGTAACGGTGGTGACTTTCAGTGCAGTTGATGCAGCTGGAAATATTGGCACAGCGACTGCTACGGTTACCATTGCTGCTTTTAATGCGGATGCTGTGCCACCTGTAGTGACGCCCCCCGCCAATATTACAGTTGCAGCAGACGGCATTCTTGGCACGCAGGCAGGTAACGGAGCCATTGTGGCCTTCCTCGCCGGTGCGACTGCCACAGATAATGTGGCGGTGGTTGGTGCAATCAGTAATGATGCTCCAGCTATCTTTCCTGCGGGTGCTATAACGACCGTGACTTTTAGTGCAAGTGATGCGGCAGGGAATGTGGGTACTGCGACTGCGACGGTCACCATTAATCCTTTCGTGGATTCATTGCCACCGGTAGTGACGCCTCCTGCTAACATTACGATTGCTGCTGACGGTGTCCTTGGCGCGCCAGCAAGTAACGGAGAAATTGTAGTTTTTCTCGCAGCTGCGGCAGCTACTGATAACGTGGCGGTAGTAGGTGCAATCAGCAACGATGCACCAGCTACATTTCCCGCAGGCACGACAACAACGGTCACCTTCAGTGCCTCCGATGGGGTGGGAAATGTCGGCACTGCTACGGCAACGGTGACGGTCAATGCCTATGTCGATAATGTCCTGCCGGTGGTGACGCCGCCAGCCGATATCACGGTTGCTGCCGAAGGTGCGGCAGGAACCCTGGCCGGAAATGCCGCCATTGCGGCGTTCATTGCGGGTGCAACGGCCACGGACAATGTTGGAGTTGTGGGTGCGATCACCCATGATGCACCAGCCACCTTCCCTGCCTCTACGACCACCACAGTCACCTTCAGTGCCACCGATGCGGCGGGCAATGTGGGCACTGCCACTGCGACAGTCACTGTTAATGCGTATGTCGGCGGCCCGGCCGCTACCCCGGTACTGACATTTGCCGCGATTAAAACCTTCCGCTTCGATTGGACAGATATCGTTGGTGCCACGCACTATAAATTATTGGAAAACACTGACGGTGTTTCCGGCTTCACCCAGGTGGGCAGCGATATTGCCCAGGGTACGCAGAGTGCTGAGCATGTGGTGCCGTTATATGCCCGTCTCAATGCACAATATATCCTGCAAACCTGTGATGCCGGTGGTTGCAGTGATTCGGCCACTGTGTCGGTCAGCGGCAACATGTTGGCCAGCATCGGTTACGTCAAGTCGGCCAATACCGCAACCAGGGACCGCTTCGGTTATGCCGTCAGCCTGAGTGGCGACGGTAACACTCTGGTCGTGGGTGCTTATGATGAGGACGATTTCATCAACCAATATACAGGCATCGGTGGGGCGTATATCTATATTCGCAATGGCAGCAGCTGGAGTCAGCAGGCCTACCTGTTGGCCAGCAATGCTGAGCAGGGGGATATCTTCGGCCATGCCGTCAGCCTGAGTGATGATGGTAATACGCTGGTCGTGGGTGCCCGGCTGGAGGAGAGCATCGCTACAGGCGTTAATGGCGATCAGACGGATAACAGCGCAACAAATGCCGGTGCAGCGTATGTCTTCACCCGTAGCGGTACCGTCTGGAGCCAGCAAGCCTACCTCAAGGCCAGCAATACCAGAGCGTTTGACCAGTTTGGTAATGCTGTCAGTCTGAGCGGTGATGGCAATACGCTGGTGGTCGCGGCCCGTTTCGAGTCGGGTACCTCAACCGGCGTCAACGGCGATCAAACCAATGTGGTGGGTTCCGCGTTCCACCAGTCGGGAGCGGTCTATCTGTTCACTCGTAGCGGCACCACCTGGACGCAGCACAGCTATATCAAGGCCAGCAATACCGATCCTGGCGATCGGTTTGGTTCTGCCGTCAGCCTGAGCCGTGATGGCAACACCCTGGCCGTGGGTGCCGAGTACGCGGGCTTTGGTGCCGCCTATGTGTTCGCTTTCAGCGGTACCGACTGGAGCCAGCAGGACTTAGTCGTGGCCAGCGGTGCTGACGGCATAGACTGGTTTGGCTATGCGGTTGCTCTGAGTGCCGATGGCGCTACTCTGGCAGTGGGTGCGCCTAATGAAAAAAGCAACGCCACCGGTATCAATGGCGATGAAACGGATAACTCCTACAGCAGCCCCGGTGCGGCATATGTGTTCCAACGCAGTGCCGGGGTCCTGCCAACCTGGGACCAGCAGGCCTACATCAAGGCCAGCAATACCGGTAGTTCCGATGTCTTTGGCGGTTCGCTCAGCCTGACTGACGATGGCAATACCCTGGTGATTGGAGCTATTGATGAGTCCAGTAACGCCACCGGTGTCGGTGGTGACGAAACCAACAACCTGGCGAGTGATTCCGGTGCGGTTTATGTTTTTGACCGCAGTGGCAGCACATGGAGTCAACAGGGCTATGTCAAAGCCAGTAATACCGAGGCCAGTGACTTCTTTGGCCGTGCGGTCAGTCTAAGTGCCGATGGCGGCGCCCTGGCAGTCGGCGCTGATGGTGAAGACAGTGTGGCCACTGGCATCGGCGGTGACCAGACAGATAACACAAGAGTGTTTTCAGGTGCGGTTTATCTGTACTGACAGCCGGGAAGCCACTACTGCATGATACCCACCGTGAACGGTTCACGCCGTTCACGGTGGGCATGGAATATCCGCATAATGTTAACAGACCCTAGAACATCTCCTGCGGATCGACATCCACCGACCAGCGTACCTTGCGCGCGTTGGGCAGTCTCTCCAGTTGGGCGATCCACAGCCTGAGCCACTGCTGCAGATTGCCGCGGTCGTTGGCCTGGATCAGCAGATGAGCGCGTACTTTGCCTGCCCGCCGTTCCATGGGTGCAGGAACGGGTCCCCAGAAACTCAGCTTGTCAGCCCCGGAAATCTGTTTTCCGGCAGTTGCCGCCGTCTCCAGAAAATCGTTCGGTTCGGTTTTTCCTGTCGCTTCCGCACGTAGCAGCACCTGGTAGCTGAAGGGAGGCAGTTCTGCCAGGCGCCGTTCGGCTAACGCCTCTTGCGCAAAGGCCCCGTAGCCCCGGCTGATCAGGGTGTGCAGTAGTGGATGGTCCGGGTGGCGGGTCTGGATCAGCACCCGCCCCGGTTTGTCGGCCCGGCCGGCCCGGCCCGCCACCTGCATGAGTAGTTGCGCCATACGTTCCGAGGCGCGGTAGTCGGTGCCGAAGAGTCCCTGGTCGATATCGATAATGCCCACCAGTGTGACGTCAGGAAAGTGGTGACCCTTGGCCAGCATCTGGGTGCCGATGAGCAGTGGGAAATGCCCGGCACGAATCCCATCCAGCAATTGTTCCAGGCTGCCTTTGCGCCGGGTGGAATCCCGGTCGATGCGGGCGATGGGCGTATCGGGAAAGTGCTGCTGTAGCGCGGTTTCGAGCCGCTCGGTGCCCTGTCCCAGCGGGCGCAGCTCAGGGCTGCCGCACTCCGGGCAGTGCGCCGGTTGGCGTCGTTGATGGCCGCAGTGATGGCACCAGAGCAGTTTGCCGTTGAGGTGCAGGGTCATACGCGCATCGCAGCGGGGGCAGTCGGAGAGCCAACCGCAGGCGTGGCAGGTGATGACCGGGGCAAATCCACGTCGGTTGAGAAAGAGCATCGCCTGCTCTCCGCGTTGCAGGGTTTTGTCGATGTTTTTCAGCAACGCAGGGGAGAGTCCGCCATCTAGCCTGATATTCCGGATATCCAGCAGGTCCATCTTCGGCAGGCTGGCCCCTCCCACCCGCTCCGGCAGAGCGATGTGCCGGTAACGCTGCAGTTCCACATTGCGCAGACTTTCGAGGGAAGGTGTCGCAGAGCCGAGCAGTACCGGGCACTCTGCGCGACTGGCCCGCACCACCGCGAGATCCCGGGCGGAGTAACGAAATCCCTCCTGCTGCTTGAAGGAGATATCGTGCTCTTCGTCGACGATGATCAGTCCCAATTCCGGTATGGGAGTAAATACGGCGGAGCGGGTGCCCACCAACACCCTGGCCGTCCCATTGCGGACTGAGAGCCAGTTGCGTTCGCGCTCTCCATCCGCGAGGCCCGAATGGAGTAGTGAAACGTTGCCACCAAGCCGCCGTTCGAAACGGCGAATCAGTTGCGGGGTGAGGCCGATTTCAGGCACCAGTACAAGAGCCTGCTCCCCACGCTGCAGGGCCGTCTCGATGAGCGAGAGGTAGACTTCGGTTTTGCCGCTACCGGTAACACCTTCCAGCAGAAAGGGGGCAAATCCGCCGAAGTGGGAAACGACCTCCCCGATCACAGCATTCTGTGTCTCTGTCAGAGTGAGGCTGGCGGGTGTGACTTTGTCCAGATGATCAGCAGCTTGGGTCTCAAGCAAAACGGGTTCGATCCAGCCTTTTTGCCGCAAGGTTCGCAGTATGGCACTGCAGTCACCGCACCGTTGTACCAGGTGGCTTGTGGCGAGTCCATCTCTTGTGGCCGACAGGGCCTGCATGAGGCGCCGCTGTCTCGGAGCGCGCTTCAGACTGGCGGGTTCGACGGCCCGGCCCGCCTGCGTCTGCCGCCATCCTTTTTGGCCGCTGCCGGTGGGTAACGCGCACTTGCGCAGTTTGACCGGCAGGGCATGGAAAAGCACGTCCCCAAGGGGATGTTGATAGTAGTCTGCGCTCCAGTGCAGCAGTGAGATGTCCGCTGCGCGGAGCAGGGCCTCTTGGTCGATGGTCGTCTCAATCTCTTTCAGACGGTCGATTGCCACTTCACTGTGGGAGGGGGTATCCCAGAGTATGCCGCAACGGCTGCCTCGGCCAAAGGGCACTTTGAGACGTATGCCGGGAGTGAGATCTGTCCCAATCTCCACTGTTGGAAGGTAATCGAACAAGGTGCGCAGGGGGCCCGGCAGGGCGACGCGGAGAAAGCGGTGACTCGTCATGCCGGGACTCTAACATTAGCCCGAATATTTCACGAATTATGCTTGATCTCGCTTGTTTATTGATTCCACAAGAAATATTTGTTCGGCGCATCCCTGCGCCTTACCCCTTCGGGGCTCGCGCGATAATTCGCTCCTGGCGAATTGTTCTTCAGTCGACCGTAATCATTGATACGCCACTCCTTGGATATTTCCTTGTGAACTCAATATCCTGCGCGTTATCGGCGCAAATTCATGAAATCTTTGGGCCAGGAGGCTGTCGGGTTTAACTGTTTACTGCGAAAATTACCGGGGATGAACCAAATCAGTTTTTTGGACGAGATGAAAAACTGTGTCTCTGTCAGAAAAATCACTGACTTAGCGGTGAACTTTGGGGGTTGCGAGGTTTTTCCACAGAACCTGTGGGTAACTCTGTGGGGGAATTTCGGGTGTTTGCTTCCAGGCCTTGAAAATAGTGGGGATTTGTTAATCTGTGCAATATTTACACTATTTTGTAAATCACAAGTAAAACAATGGCTTACACAATATTATCTGTTTCTTATTTGCAAAGTGTGTCGCGTGGGAGGAAATTTCTGTAGAGAAACAGTCAGTTGTGAATAAGCAAGTCTATTTGACAGCGCGGGATGGTTGTTTTGGCAGGTTGTCAACCCTTTTCTGGCTGAAACGTTAGAGGGTATAGGGACAGGGCATCTGCGGCTTCTGGTGGCGGTTTCCACGTCCGTGCATAATCACAGTGTGAAGTGGGCGTGGGGAGGCCGGAGTGGAGACTCTGCTTTGAGGCGGGACCGAACGGAACAGAATCAGCAGGCGTTGGATGCATTTCTTGCCGGGGTCGAACGTCGGGCTTTTCTCATGGCACGGACCGCAACCGGGCAGCCTGAGGAAGCGTTGGACCTGGTGCAGGATGCCATGCTTGCCTTTGTCCGTGGCTATGGAAAACGGCCGGAAGAGGAGTGGGGGGCGCTGTTTCACCGTGTGATGCAGAATCGCATCCGCGACTGGTATCGCCGCCATAAAGTCCGCAGCCGCTGGCGGGTCTGGTTCGGCGGCGAAGCGGCGGATGATCGGCGGGAAGACCCGATCCAGACTGCACCGGACCCGGCGATGCCGGATCCAGCCCGTACACTGGAAAGCAGCGATGTGGGGGATGCCTTGAAAGAGGCGGTTGAAGCCCTGCCGCTACGGCAGCAACAGGCATTTATTCTGCGCACCCTTGAAGGTCTTGATGTGGCGCAGACTGCGGCAGCGATGGGCTGTTCCGCAGGCAGTGTCAAGACCCATCTTTCCCGCGCCATGCAGGCGTTACGAAAAAAACTGAAAGATCATTGGCCATGAACAGAGAGCAGGACAAGGCATTTTCAGACTGGGCGAAATCCAGGCTCGATGAGCAGATGGAGACGCTCGATGGAGACACGCTCTCCCGTCTGCGGCAGATACGTGCCACTGCGGTGCAGGAGGCCCAGCTGCATAGACGCACGCTGTGGAGTCGGGGTTTGGCCTTTGCCGGTGTGGATGGCGGGGTCAATGGCATGTCTTGGGTGCCTGCCGGTGGCTTGGCTATGGTGGCGATGCTTTTGGTCGTTGCCATGCTGTTCATGCAGCGGTCGGGTGATGGCATCTCTCCGGATCTTCTGCCCGTCATGGAGATCATTGCTGCGGAGGATGAGATCGAGCTCTATGAGAACCTGGATTTCTATCGTTGGCTGGAGGCGGGTGCAACGGATGGTTCTGCATGAATTCGTCGAAAAGGCGTATGCCGATGGCACTCATCTGCTTTGGAGTCCTGACACAGAGCGCCGTGGCGGAAGAGGCGTTGTCCATGGAGATGTTGGAGTACCTGGCTGCATGGGGGGAGCAGGAAGACGGCGAATTGATGGATCCAGTGGAGTTGCTGGAATCATCGCCGGAACTGGAGCTGTTTATGCCGGAGGGCGCACAGCCGCTGGAGGGGGAACGAAGATGAAGGGACGCTTTAGTCTCGTGGTGCTGTTTTGCTGCCTCTCTCTGCTGGCTGGGCCGCTGCTGGCTGAAGGTGTAGCTTGGGAAGATCTGTCGCCTAAAGAGCAGAGGCTGCTGAAAGCGGTGGAGCCGAATTGGGAGGCGCTGCCGGAAGAGAAAAAGAATCTGTTGCGCAAAGGCGCTAACCGCTGGCACAAGATGACGCCTGAACAGAAGGCGAAGGCCAGGAAAAACCTGGCACGCTGGAAATTGTTGTCCGAGGGAGAGAAGCAGCAGCTGACCAACAAATATGAGTTGTTCCGAAAGCTGAGTCCGGAACAGAAAAAAAAGCTGCGCAAACGCCGGGAGTGGTTCAAAAACCTGCCGCCGGAAAAGAAACGTAAGTTGCGGCAGCGATGGCAAAAGCTAAAACATGACCCGCAAGCGGAACAGAAGGTCAAACGCTGGCTGGATCGGCAGCCTTGATGCCCAACTGGCAGTCCATTGTTGATCATATCGGCAAGGCCATCGGTGAGCCATTCAGTCCGGCCACCCCACGTTCCGTCGGCGGAGGATGTATCAACTCCGCAGTTAAACTCCAGGATGCCGAACGTACGATTTTCGTGAAGTTCAATCGTGCGGCACTACTCGACATGTTCGAGGCCGAGTCGGCAGGGCTGGATGAGATGGCGGCCACCGGCACCATTCGCATTCCACAACCCTACTGTTCCGGTGTGGTCGATGGTCAGGCCTACCTTGCCATGGAGTATCTGGAGTTGGGGCGCAGTGGTTCTGAGGGCGCTGTATTGGCCGGGCGTCAGTTGGCGGAGATGCACCGGACTGTGCAGCCTGAATTTGGCTGGTGGCGGGACAACACTATCGGCTCAACGTTTCAGTTGAACACGCCAGGCGAAAGCTGGCCGCTCTTCTGGCAGCGCCGGCGCCTCGGGTTCCAGCTTGAACTTGCCGGACGCAATGGCTATGGCGGGGCACTACAGCGCATGGGGGAACGGCTTCTGTCGGCGTGTCCTGCGTTGCTCGACCACAGCCCCAAGGCATCCCTGCTGCATGGAGATCTTTGGGGGGGGAATTTAGCCTACGATCTGCAGGGGAATCCGGTTATCTTCGATCCTGCGGTCTATTTTGGAGACCGTGAAGCGGATCTGGCGATGACAGAGCTGTTCGGTGGTTTCGGCGCTGACTTCTATGCAGCTTACCATGAGGCCTGGCCCTTGGATTCGGGTTACTCTACCCGCAAGACGCTCTACAATCTTTATCATATCCTCAATCACCTGAATCTTTTTGGTAGCGGGTACCTGGGGCAGGCAAGCGGAATGATGGAGCGATTGCTTGCCGAGTTGGGTTGAGTTGAGGTTGCAGTCCGGTAGGGGTTGAAATCAAACCGCCATTCTCTATGTCCATTGCCCACCGCTCTGCCCGGTTTGACTCCGGTGCTTCTTAGCCATCCCAAACAACGCACTGTCGTATTTACGAGACGGTGTGGCGTCAAATTCTAGGGGAGTTAAGGTAATCCCTTATTGCATGGAGCGTATTCATTCATGTCTAATGCGGCGTAACGGGTACAAATAGCCCTCGATTAGAAGTGGCTAACTCAATAATACTCAGGCGGTTTTCAGTTTGGATGCCGTCCAACAGGAGGATGCATTAATGCAACTGCGCAAGCTTGTCGCCGCAATCGCGGTCGTTCCGGTACTTTTGTCCGCCGAGGCTTTTGCCGGCGTATCCAAGAATCTCCCCATGCCTACAGGCGCACCGGATGCCAACGCCATCGCTGATCAGGTCTACTTCGTCAACCACTTCTATGCGCTGAAGAACTACGGCATTACCAAGAAGGGCAGGACGATGACCGTGCTGGTCAACAAGTCGAAAGGCAAGAAACCGACCACCATTGCACTGGAGCGGTATCTGAACAACGATTACAGCGATAGCGCGATTAATGCGATGGATCTGGCGATCTTCCGTTCCGGCAAGCTGAGAGGCACCGGCATGTTGATCACAGACTACACCGATGAAAACAAGAGCCAGGCCTACGCCATCTGGCTGCCTGCGCTGCGCAAGATCCGCCGTTTTGCCGAGCCGGCCCACGATGATGCCTGGGGCGGCACCGACTTCACCTTTGGCGATGTCACTCTGCGCAAGCCGAAGCATGAGAGCCACGAACTGCTGGGGACCGAAACATTCAATGACTGCCTGGGAGCCATTGCCGATGTGAAGGTCAAGAATCTGAAAAATCCGCCAGATGCCGCTTGCGGACACAAAGGCAAAGAGGTCTACAAGCTGAAGAGCACTACCAAGAAGCAGAACTGGTGGTACGACCATCGGGTCAGTTACGTCGATACCAAGACCTTTGCCGATTACCGCACCGAATTCTTCAAGGGTGGCGAGAAGATCAAGGTGATCGATCGCAACTGGGTCAGTCTCGATCAGGATGATCCACGTGCCCAGTCCTGGGCCTACTGGTATGGCAAGACCTTCGCTTCCGGTCATGAGACCTGGGCGGTGATTCCTGATGAGATTGTGAAATTCAACCAGAATTGGAAGCAAAGTAAATGGTCGGAGAAGACGCTGCGTAAGATCAAGCGTTAATGACTGAGGCAGAAACGCCGAAGACGGTGTTTCTGCCATAAATAAAAGACGGGCTGCCCTACAGAGGCGGCCCGCATCAAAAAATTAGTCGGCACACCATGGGGATCCTGCTGCTGGCTACCTGCAAGATTTTGGGAGGAAATATGTATAAGCGCTCCGTGTTCTATCGGTCCATGCTGGCGGCCATGCTGCTGCCTGGTGCCGCACTGGCTGAAGTCGAAGTCAGTGGTTATCTGAAAAATGAAACTGCAGTCTTTACCAAGTCGGGTCAGCGGACCGGTCAGGCCAAGACCATGCTGGATACGGCTGAACACAATGCCGGCGACCTGTTGAAGTTTGAGAACTCCGCGCGCATCTTCTTCAATGGCGATATTGGTGAAGAGAGTTCATGGCACGGTGAGTTGAACCTGATCTATGACACCGAAGGTGTCGACGACTACAAAGGTCACGAGAACTATACCCAGAACGACTGGTTTCGGGAGCTCTACCTCGATACTACCGCATTTGACTGGGACTTCCGTCTTGGTAAACAGCAAGTGGTCTGGGGAACTGCAGACGGTATCAAACTGCTCGATATCATCAACCCCACCGACTATCGTGAGCTCAACCAGAACGCAATGGAAGATGCGCGCATACCAATCTGGATGATCAACGCGGAAAAGAATATTGGCGAGAGCGGCAATATCCAGTTCATTGTTTCACAGGTGGAGCAGAACAAGATCCCGGGGCTGAATGCATCCGGTGATCCCGAGCAGCCATTTCTGATGAAAGGCGTCGACTCCATTTCCGGCGGCGTCAATGGTTTTCTTAATGTTACCCCGCGCCTGGCTGCGGTGGCACAGAGCTTCAACAATGCGGCACAAGCCGGCATGTTGACTGGCGGTGTCCCGATTCCGAGCGGCTTGGTGGGTTTCGCCGGCCTGAGTGTGGACGGTTTTGCCAGCAACCCTGATCCGATTGGCGCTGGCGCGCCAGGTAGTATTCTACTCAACCAGATCGCCCAGTTTGGTCTGAGCGATCCGACTGTAGCCATTGATCCCAATGGCAACTTCTGGGTTACCAATGTGACCAGTGTCACCGGATCGGCGCCGTCTGATGTGAATTGGAGCGTGAGTGAGGCCGCCTCCGCCTTCGAGTATATGGGCAACGCCACCTTCGCCACCTTCAACTCCTTTGCCGGGGCGGGCATGGCCGGTAGCAGCGCCGGTGCAGTCTACGAGCGCGACTATCCGGACACAGCGGATGCCAACTTTGGTACGCGTTATAAGGGCAGTACAGATGGTGGTTTAAACTTCTCCTTCAACTACTTCTACCATTACGACGCCAACCCCTTTGTGGATATGAGCTGGCGTGATGCGGTCTCCAAGGAGACTTTGACGGTGCAGCGCGCCCAGTCGATGGACATCGGAGGCGGTGCAATGGCGCCCAACCCGGCAACCGATCTGACTGCGGACCAGATCCCCAACTCTTTTGCACCGGATGGCTCAAATTCGGTATCCATCCTGTTGCATAACGCTGCGGGAGAGTACTACGGCGCGATCGACCCAACCACCTTTGCAGCCAACACCAACACCCATACGGTGGAGATGGTGATGACGGAGAGACTGAATCGTATCCACAGTCTTGGTGGTTCCCTTGACTATGCAATGGACACCGCATCGCTTGGTTCCATCGTATTTCGTGCCGAGGCCCTCTACAACAAGGATGAGATGCAGCCCGTGGTTGACAAGCGCCTGCTGGGTATTGGTGATCTCACCAGTTCGCTGCGCATGCAAGAGGCGGATATGTTCAAGTATGTGCTGGGAGCGGATATCACTGTAGCGACCAACATGCTGGTGAGCGCCCAGTTCATCCAGTTCTGGAACATGGACTTTATCGATGATAGTCGGACCTGTACCACGCAGGCAGGCAACAGCTACGACTGCTCTACGTACACTGGTGAAATGGCCACCATGCATATGAGCAACGGTCTGTACAAGGCGCATGAGTTCAAGGAGTTCTATTCACTCTTCTTCTCCAAGCCCTTCGGTGGTTCCCAGGAGCATCGCTGGAACAACATCGTTATGTTCGAAGAGGACGGCGGCTGGTGGAATCGTTTCGATGTGGAGTACAGCTTCACCGACGAGATCATCGGCGCCTTCGAGTGGAACAACTATTGGGGTGAAGAGAATACGACCTTCGGTCAGTTCGCTGACTCATCAAATGTACAGCTGGGACTCAAGTGGATCTTCGAATAAGTTTCCTATGAGATCTGTATTTTGATCTAAACTAAGGCAGACAGCGGTAGACACCGCTGTCTGCCTTTTCTTTTTTACCCTTCCGGTAGAGGTCTTCGCTATGAGCGATGCTGCAACCAATAACAAATCGAATAACACATTGGCTGAACGTTATGCGGCGTTTGTAGTCCGTCACCGCAAACCGCTGATGTTTCTGTTGTTGATAATGACGGTCATTACTGCATTACAGGTCAAGAATCTGGATATGCGTAATGACCCTGATACGCTGTTGCCGCCCAGCAACCGCTATGTCGCCACCAATCTCTATGCAGAACATAACTACGGCATGGGCAACCTGATGGTTGCCACGCTGCGGATTAAAGAGGGCGATGTCTACCAGGGCTGGTTCATCAACAAGGTACAGGAGATCCATGAAATACTGGTCTCTCTGGATACCTCCCGACCCTCCAACTTCATCGATATCGCGGCGAAGAAGATCAAGTTCATGGGTGCGGATGAAAATGGGCTCGTTTTCAAGCGGCTGATTCCCACAGAAGGCATCAGCAGTGACCCTGCAACGGCAAAAGAGCAGCTGGCCTTCCTTAAAGAGGGTATCGAGACCAACCCCGTAATGGGTCCGATGCTGGTGGGGTTTGAAGACGCGGATGGCAATAAATGCGAATTTGAAGATCGTTATACAAAAAACTGTGTTGCCAAATCACTCTATATCATCGGTGACTACACCGACGAGGTAAAAGAGATCTACCTGCCCTGGGTGCGCGAAGTGCGTGCCATGATGGATGAGCATGGTGTGGATGACCGCTATGAGCTTTTGGTGGCGGGTGAGCCTTACTTCCTGGCCTGGATGTTGGCGGATCTGGTCAACAAATGGTGGCTCTTCGTCATCTCGTTGGCGATCGTGGTTGCGGCGCTCTGGTTTGAGTTCCGCAACTGGCGCGGGGCGCTCTTTCCGATGCTTGGCGTGGGCGCGACAATTATCTTGACCCTCGGTCTGATGGGTTTTACTGCATTCAAGCTGACGACCATGATGGTGCTGACCCCGATGCTGTTGTTGGCGATCGGAATAGGGCACTCAGTGCAAGTAACCCGGCGTTTTATGCAGGAGCAGGGGAAGGGGGTTGAGTGTGAGACCGCCGCCAGAATTTCCATCTCCCATACTATCGTGCCGGCCACGCTCTCAATCGTGACCGATATGGTGGGTTTTGCCACGCTGGCAACAGTGGATATCTCATTCTACAAGGCCTACGCCTATTTCGGCATGTTCGGCATGCTTACCCTGTTGTTCACAACCACTACGTTGATTCCGTTATTGATGGTTAGCGTTCCCTGTAATAAGGCGGAAGCGAGTAGGGAAGAGGCTGAGCTTGAGCGGGGGTGGGAGACTAAAGTGGGGAGCTTTGTCTCCGGTCTGCTGGCAGGGCCGGGGAAATGGCTGCCGATCGGTTTTGTCGCGTTGATCATAGGCGTGTCGACCTACTATTCCGGCATCATCAATGGGACTTCCGAGGACCTGATGCCTGGCGTGGAGAAAGGCATCAACTACTCCCGCGCTGCGTTCAAGGAGAAGTCAATCACCATTCAGCAGTTGGAACGTCTGAATGAGATCATGCCAGGCGTCATCTCTGTGACCGTGCCGATTCGAGGTAAGGAGCCGGTGGCGGAAACCTGTGTCGAAGAACCCTTTCCTGAAGAACTCTTCGACATAGAGGATATGGGCGAGCGCCTGGCACAGTGCGACAAGTACAAGGAAAAACTTGGGTGTTGGGATCCTGATCCCTGCGGGGCGCAGGGGATCTTCAACCAGGCTGATGTGCTGGCGGATATCGAGGCGATGGAAGAGTGGATGCGTGCCCATGAGTTTATCGGTTTCACCGGCTCCTACGCGCAGTACATTCGTCTCGTTAACATGCTGTTGACCGCAGAGCCGGGTACCAAACCGGACATCAAGGACCTCTACATCCCGACCTCCGCCAAACTTCGTTCTATAGACCCGGATGATGATCGTAGCGGTGACGATATCGTACAGTTGTTCAACGGCCTGCTGGAGACCATGACAGACGATGGGGATATGGACTCTTTTGTTACCAGGGACTGGAACGATGGTGTGATAATGGGGTTTGTCAACACCATGGATCCGAAAGAGACCCATAAGGTTACCATGGACATTCAGCAGTATATTGAGGAACACAAGAACGATCCCGGTTTCAGCAAGGTCAATTTCGGCCTGCGCGCGGGCCCGGTGGAGGATCTGTCGAGTGATACCAATGAGTTATCCGTGGAGGGTCCCGACTATGTCAGGCCTGCGGTTGGCGGTTTCCTTGGCGCGACAGAAGCAACCCGGGAAGTGGCGGTTGCCAACTGGCTATCCGGTCCCATGCTGACGGCGGCGGCAATCTTCGTCATCGCGGCGCTGATATTCCGTTCAGTGACGGTTTCGGTGATCCTGGTTGTGTTGCTGTTCATCACTCTTTATGCCCAGTACGGTCTTGGCGGTTACTTCACCAGCGTGCAGAACTGGTCCGGCAACCTCGCCTTCCATCTGCAAGTTGCATTGAGTATCGCGATGGGACTGGGTGTCGACTACGGCATCTATATGATCTCGCGGCTTCGTGAGGAGATGCAGGCAACCGCCGGTGACTGGACGCAGTCGCTGGAGAACACGCTGAACACTACCGGATCTGCGGTCATTATCTCCGTGCTGGTGTTGTTGGGCTGTTTCATCCCGCTGCTGAATACCGATCTGGCAAACACTTGGGGATTGGGCATCTACATCAGTGAGGCGCTTCTGATCGATGTGGTGACGGCGCTGTTGCTGCTGCCGCTGCTGGTGAAGTGGCTCAAACCGAGGTTTGTGTTTGGGGATAATTAGCCATTGAGCAGATAATTCCTGATCCGCTGTAGGCCCGATCAAGCGTAGCGGATCGGGCATTTGCGGATTGCAGGCTGCCGGTTCCGCTACGCTTGGACCGGCCTACTCTTTGTCGTCTCTTTTTTTTCGTGCGTGCGCCATCGGTTTTTTATGAACGGCGTGGTGTAGGTCCCTTTTTGTCTTTTTGTGAAGATCGTTTGCGTTTGTCGCGCAGGAACTGCCGCACCCTTTGGGTAAATGGCAGATTCTTTATGGGACAGGCCTTACTGAGTGGTGGTGTGGTGGGAGGGATCTTCTCCCACTTGCGCACCACCTGACCATCGGCGAGTTTGATGAGACGGCTGGCAGCATTCTTGACATCGGGGTCATGGGATGAGATCAGAAAAGTAGTGCCGAATTTATCGTTGAGCTGTTGCAGCAGGCACATCAGCTTCTGACCTGTCTTGGTGTCGAGGTTTGCGGTGGGTTCGTCGGCCAGCACGATTTTTGGATTGGTTGCCAATGCCCTGGCTACGGCGACTCGCTGCTGTTGGCCGCCGGAGAGCTGGTCGGGTCTGCGGTAACCGAGATGTCCCATATCCACTTCATTCAGCCAGTGATCGGCGTTCCCTTCACTCTCTTTTTTTTCCATTCCCTGTAGTTGGCAGACATAGGCGATGTTCTCCCTGGCACTTAGCACTCTGATCAGGTTGTATGATTGAAAAACAAAACCGATATTGTGCAGTCGAAAGAGGGTGCGCTCGGTGTGATTCATGCCGAGAATGTTTTCGCCATTGACGATGACTTCGCCGTTATCGGCAGATTCAAGTGCGCCAATGACATTCAGCAAGGTACTTTTTCCGGAGCCCGAGCGACCGGCGAGAACGGCAAACTCTCCCCTGTCGATTGAAAGGTTGACGCCGTTGAGCGCAGGGAAAGGCATGCTGCCGACCCAATAGCATTTATGCAGCTTCTTGACGGTAATGATAGCTGAACTGTTATCTGGCTGAATCATGGTCAGAAGGTTCGTAGGGATTGGCTGATTTCAATTTTTGTCGCCCGCCAGGCCGGATAGAGACCGGCGAGCAGGGCAGCGACCAAGGTGGTGCCGAGTATCCGTGTGGCTGAATCTAGGGTCAGCAGCGGCAGTATGACAGGATCCATATAGAAGAACTTGAAGGCATTGGCGAAATAGGAGAGATCAATGCCGCTATCGGAAAGGTGCAAAACAAGCAGTCCACCCACCCCGTAGCCCAAGGCGCCGCCGAGCAGGATCAGTATCACGGCTTCAATCAGCAGCATAAAAAAGATCTGCGACTTGCGGGTGCCGATTGCGATCATGATGCCAAGCTCTTTCTGTCGTTCATACAGGGCAATCAACATGGTATTAAGGATCTCGGTGAGTACCAGTGCGACGACGACAAGTATGATGATAAGGCCGTAGGCATCGCTGAATTCCAGCCATTGGCGAACCATCGGGTCGAGATCCTGCCAGGCGAGAATTTCATAGTCATCACCGCTGAGTGCCTGATTGAACCGTTGCAGAGGGCTGGCAGTATCTTCATGGCTACTGGCTCGTATGACAATATCGGTGACGGACTCTCCCATCTTGAACCAGGCCTGGGCGGCATTCAGGGGTATCAATGCCAGAGTACGGTCAATCTGAGGCGCGCCGGTCTCGAGAATACCGCGCAGAAAAAAGATCTCGGAGACCATTTCGCCGTTGGGTCGTTGTGCCATGAGCACGATCCTGTCGCCGATTTCAGCGCCTATGTTCCGGGCGACAGTGATACCAAGCAGGAGGTCGTGGGAAGTGCCGGGATTGAGCCAGCGCCCCCTGTTTAAGACCCCGGTGCATATGAGTTACCCAAGTCTCCTGTTCAGGATCGGTGGCCATGATCTGGACGCCGGCACTGCTGCCTCCAAGAGAGACCAGCCCGGAGGTGCGAATGCGCTGCGTCCAGCCTTGGATCTCAGGGGAATCCTGCACCAGCAGGATGATATCTCCGGGCGCTTTGATATGCTCATTGAGGTTCTGTGAGGCCTCGAATCCGCGGGCATGTATCTGCACATGCCCGGTGAAACTGAGAATAAAGTTGTCCCTCATCTGCTCCAGCCAGCCATCATTGAGGGCGCTGAGCAGGGTCAGTGTGGCGATACCAAAAATCATGGTTGCCAGTGTGATGCCGGTACGGCGCGGGTTCCGTAGCAGGTTTCGCAAGGCCAGTGAGATATAGGTTGTAAGCGAAAGGCGCTTCGCATTAGACATTTCGCATCGCCTCCACCGGTTGCAGGCGGCTTGCCTTCCAGGCCGGATAGAGACCGGCAACGATTGAGGCGATCAGGATTGCCCCCACAGTAGTGCCGAGATGGTCGAGGTTGAGATGAGGGTAGATCAGTGAGTCAACGTAAAATCGTGATGTGGAGCCCAACAGGATGGAAAGATCGATGCCGGTCGAGTGCGTTACGAGAACGATGCCAGTACCGAAGATGATTCCCAGTAGTGTACCGGCAAGACCGATAAACAAGGCCTCAAATACAAGCATTAGGCCTATTTCATACCGCTCGGTTCCAATGGCCATAAAGATGCCGAATTCACGGGTGCGTTCCAGCATTGAGAGCAGCATCGTATTGAGTTCGCCAGCTAGAACGATGAAGAGTACGACAACGAGAAAAAGGTAGAGAAAACCGTCGTGCAGTATGATCCACTCATTCATGACGGGAAACATGGTGCTCCATGGCATGACCTCGACATTCTCATCCGACAGCGCAAAAATCAATTCATCCGTCAGTTGTTGAATTCCGTCTTCCGGTGCGCGCAGCACTATATCCGTCACCCCGCCAGGCATATCGAGCATTTCCTGCAGGGATTTGATATTGGTCAGGGCCATGCCCCGATCCAATCCCATCTCGCCGCTGGTGATGATGCCGACTAGCGTGAACTCTTCGGCCACAAGCGCGCCGAAACGATCATAACCGATCATAATGACAGGGTCGCCGAGATCAAGTTTGAGGTTGCGGGCGGTTGTTGCGCCGAGGATGCAGGCGTACTCATCGTCTTCCCGCAGGAAACGCCCGATGGAGATGCGTTTTTCAAGATCGGTGATGCCAGGTTCTCTGTCTGCTTCCATGCCGATCAGCATGACGCCTTCGGTGGTTTCATCAGAGGCAGCTAGGGCGAAGGCCTCAAGGCGCCGGCTCCAGCGTTTGACGCCAGCCTGTTCAACAGTCGTGATGATCTTGTCGGGGTTTCTGAGATGGCGGGAGAGTTCCGGTCGTTCGAAAAAGCCTTCGTGATGGATCTGGATGCTGCCGATGATTGCGTCTTGAAAGTTCTGCAGCATGTTGCGGTGCAGCCCGTCATTGAAGCTCCACAGGAAAATCAATGCGCTGAGCCCTACCGCGATAGCGCCAACCGTGAGCATGGTGCGGCGCAGATGCCCCAGGAGGTTGCGTAGCGCAACGGCGTAGATGACCGGTTTTATCACAGGGTCTCCGTGTCGAGGCGGCTTCTACGGCGTGGCTGCCTGTGGTTTCTTTTTCTTCATTGGCTCAAATAGATCAGGATCGAAGTCTGCATCGAACTTGACGGATTTGACGGTAATTGTCGTATGTTTGCCCTGTTTTTTTAGTGGCTCCATGATCAGGCGGGTGGGGATCAGCCGTCCGTCCATCTCTTTGGGTGCCTCAAACAGCAGGCGGCGCCCGGGAATCTTGTCTTTGCAGATGTACCTGATCTCCAGCGGCATACCATCGCCGCGAATACGCTGTACGAGCATATGCCAGGAGACAGTGGCGTCTTCATTAGGAAAGGATTCGATGGTGAAAATTGCCTCCGCCCCCTCTCCATCGCGCCGTGCAATCAGGTGAGTGTAGTCACTGATCAACGAATCCGCCTCCAGAAGATCCTGATTGTTGAAATCAGAACCCATCCAGGCATCGTGCATCATGGCGGGAGAGATGGCGATCTGGCGCCGCAGTTTCGGCAGGTACATGGAGAGTTTGTCGTCGACTTTCAGAAATACTGTCCCTCTGGTTTTGCGTGGCGAGAGAATCTCCATGCGAAAACGGTTGTTCTCGTAGTCATCGTGGCTGAGAAATTCCAGGGTGCGTTTCCAGTCGGGACGAACTATATCCACTTGATATGTGACTTCCGTGGCCTTCGAGCGCATCAGAGATTCGCTTTTTTGTAAAAGGGCAACGGCCTCCGGGTCGCTCTCTGTGGCAGATGCGGAGTGGTATAGAATCACCAGCGTCAGGAGCCCAGCGATGCGGGAGAGTGTTTTTTTCATCGGTTTCCACCTTGTAGGCAGCACGGCTGCCAGTCATCCCCTGATTATAAGAGATTGATAATATAAGTCTAGTTTATTGGCCTAGAGGGAGTTTATCGACTGGAATGGAGCCGGTTCATCGCTTTTTGCAGTTCGCCATTGAGGATCTCAGTGAGGCAGTCGGCTGCTTGGTTGAGGCTGTCGTCGATGGCTTCCCGGTCAGCTTTTGAGGGTCGGCCCAGAACATAGTTGACCACTTCACGCCGATCGTTGGGGTGGTCGATGCCGATGCGCAGGCGATGAAAGTCTTTGCTGCCGATGGCGCTCATGATATCCCGCAGCCCATTGTGTCCGGCGTGTCCCCCTCCTGTTTTGAGACGGATCTTGCCGGCCGGCAGATCGAGTTCGTCGTGGGCGACCAGGATCTCCTGGGGCTGAATCTTGAAATAGTTAGCGAGGCTGGAGACTGCCTGACCACTGCGATTCATGAAGGTTGTCGGTTTTAAGAGTCGGCAGTCGTGGCCGTTGACGTTGATTCGGCATGCCATGCCATGGTGCCGGGATTCGGATTTTAGCGGGGTGTTATAACGTTGAGCCAACAGGTCGACGAACCAGAAGCCAGTGTTGTGCCGGGTTCCTTCGTAGTCACTGCCTGGGTTGCCGAGTCCGACGATGAGCTTGATGGGTTGAGATGACATGGGTGGGAAGTGGGTGAGATGTTACGGGACAGGCCGTCGCCTGTCCCGTTGGTGCAATGCTTACTCAGGTGCAGTTTCGCCAACCGCCTCTTCCACATCCACACCGCCCTCCTCGTCTCCGTCCTCACCAGTGTGACCTACGTGGATCATAGCCACCAGCGAGTCTTCTCCGCCGGTGTGGGTGAGTTCAACGCCGTCAGGCAGTTGCAGGTCTGAGAGATGAACGCTGTCGCCGATATCCATGTCAGCCATATCCACCTCGATGAACTCCGGCAGATCCTTGGGCAGGCAGATGATTTCCACGTCGGAGAGGCTGTGGGAGACGTTGCCGCCCATCTTCATTCCGGGTGAGGTCTCTTCGTTGATGAAGTGCAGCGGTGCGTGCATGCGGAGCTTCTCATTCATATCAACGCGCTGAAAATCAACATGCATGATGAACGGCTTGGCCGGATGGCGCTGCAGATCCTTGATAACCACCTGTTCACTCTTTCCGTCCAGTTTCAGGTCCAGAATATGTGAGTAGAAGGCCTCGTTCTCGAGGGCATGAGCAAGCTCATTGTGTGCCATGGTGATCATGGACGGCTCTCTATCGGCGCCATAGATGATGCCGGGAACCGCACCCTGGTGACGCAGGCGGCGGCTCGCACCTTTCCCTGCGTCAGTCCGTGATTGCGCATTGATTTCAAAACTGACAGACATGTCAATCTCCTAAGTGATTAAATCGATTGAGTGATTCCGGACTCTTGCGACCAGAAGCCGGAAATAACACGCCGACTTGCGGCGAGCGCGGGATTCTAACAGGAAAAGGTGAAAGGTGAAAGATGGAGCCTTGCCCAATATGAAATGAGTCTGAAGGAGTGGCGTATTTCCAGCATGAAATGAGTCTCAAATAGCCCTAATTGTTCATAATCACCTGATGAGAGCGATTATGAAGATTGAGA
>JAESPD010000055.1 GCA_016756855.1 gamma proteobacterium endosymbiont of Lamellibrachia anaximandri
TTTAGCCGGTGGAGTATTCACAGGGTTCCATGTAGTTCAAGTCGACGCCCTTCATGATTTGGTGATTTTTATTGATAATACAGTTGGTTATACGTATTTAGTTTGGTAACGTTGGGACACTAGTGGTATAGAATATTAATTCCGGCCATCAAAAACTGAGGAAATATGATTGACACCACCAAAGCGGATGTTTTTATTTCCTATCCAGAAAGTCAAAAAGCGCAAGCCAAAGAACTTAAAAAGCATTTAGAAAACGAAGGGGTTACCGCTTTTGTCGCTGGCGATGGTTCTGATTTCCAAATCGGAAATTGGCGAGAAAAAATTAATGAGGCCCAAGAGCATGCCAAGCTCACAGTTGCACTGGTCCATGAGGACACTTCAAACAGGGAACACCAACTAACGGAAATAGAGCGTGCCCACAAACTTAAGTCAGATAACCCAAAGAAACATGAACTGCTACCTTGCGCCTTCGACATAGACCTTTCAAGCATGCCCTCTCCTTTGCCAGCATACAACGCATTTCCAGTTGGTAAAGGCAACCCTTCCCTTATTGAAATTGCAAAAAAAATTGCCGAGCAAATAAATACAAAAACAGAAAAACCGAATCCAAACATCCAGTCGGGCTGCCTTCTAACACTGCGCATCGTTGATTACGAGCGAAAATCACCCAAAGACAAACTATTCGCAAAAAAATTTATCAGCAATCAATTAGATAAGTTCAGCGCTATCTTCACAGGAAAGGAACCGCAAGCGGAAGTAAGAGGTGGGATATATTCGATTCTAATCACGCCAACAAGCACCAGAAATACTTATGAAAACCTTCTCGAATCCAGTCTTGAATCAGCTTTAGCCGCAGCAATATTATTTCAGCACAATGGGAACAAACAGAAGAACTCTGAAAAGGTCTTGCTTACAATTGTAACTGGAGTAGTCACTGAAGTTCACAATCACGCCGCAAAAATAAATACATATAACTATCACTATTTAACAGCAGAGGAGCTGGACAAAGCATATCTGCTAGCCTCATTTTTCAACGAACCACGCATATTGTTATCTGAAACAGCATACGAATCACTCCGACACAGCGATTATTTACATGGGCAGCTATCTGCCGTGAACAATTATATAAAGACCTCAGGCAACCCAGTAGATTCAGATGTTTTTTTGCAGAACTACACATACAAAGGCAGAGAAATACAACATTTTTATGACCAATATGGAATACGCCATTCAGTGCACAATTGCTACTGGCTTGATAGCAGTAAAAAGATAATATTCGGCGATTCTCGCCCGCTGCGCCAATTATTGCACATTGATTATCGAGATACAGGAAAACTGAAACGCGAACACCCCTTCATCGCCAGTTTAGTAGAGTCTGACGAGGTAGATCTCATTGGCTTAACAAATGAACACCTCATCGACTTCCTACAACAGGCATATAAATATCGAGAAAATAAATTCTGGAAAAGGCTTAGCATTACATTTGCAAGCAACGCCCTGCTTGAAAACATACTTGACCAACACAACACCTCTGAAAAATATTCAAGCCACAACTCTGCCATCATGTGCCGAAAGCAAAGCTCAGAAATAGGATGGAGGTCAATATATCAGTTTCTACTAGGGTGCGGAGAGGTACACAGAGACAAGTGGGAATGTTATAAATATGACCATAACCTGCCATTTGTTGGCCAACGATTATTGATTAATAACAACAACGGCATAGAGAATAAAACAACATTTAGAATTAGCCCGCTACTGCCAGGAAGGGATACAAGCTCAAACTTTTACATGAACATACCCTCAGGCACTCAAGCCTGTGACATGTTAGAAGACTCATACAGTAAAATAAAAGATCACAGATCACCATTAATAGAATGGACAATATATGGCAGCATATCTCAAAATAAATCCTTTATTCCACTTGGAGTTGAAAACAGAAAGAATTCTCACACTTTGCCCACAAATTTCTGTGTACCCATAGTTATAATTTTACTTCATACAAATTACGGCAATCGAAAAGCAATTCTTCAAATGAGGCAACCAGACAACAGTTCGGACAATTTTGATAAACTGTCGAATATCAGTGGCTACGTGCAATGCAGTGATTATCTGGAAGCCTCAAACCTAGCCGCCGAGGATTTCGGTATTTTTGGCAATCTTGACCATGCACATCCAAAAAATGAATTTATTGCTAAAATCGCGAATAGTGGAACTTTTAAATTTGACGAAGCAATCAGCAACACCTTCATGGTCAAAACATGGAAAACAGCTGCGGCCAGAGAACTTCGAGAGGAATTAGGACTTCATGTTGATACTGATTATTTAGTCGATGAAGAAATCAATTGCAGAGTACTCAACAGGGAGGGAAAGCCTGGTTTATGCTTTGGAATTTTCAGCTTATTAATCAGCAAAGATCAATTTGGCGACATATCGCGCAACTCACACCTAAAGGAATATTATATACATGAACTTAACGAGAATTTGACTGCTGGGAATTTCAACACAATCCTTCAGTGCTATTTTGAGGCTGTATTTAAACCTATATACATAAGACTAGGAATCTCGTAGTAGTACTATGAAAAACAAGCCAAAATCACTCAACTTCACTCCTGACAAACACTTATCTCTTAGTAATACACCAGAAGCTTTGTCAATTAAGGGCGTTAAACCAAGACTTCACTATTCTACATGCCTTTCCGACTACTATTCTTCCACCCCCTCGCTAGATACACTCCAAGGCTGCCGACTTATCTATGGCGAACTAGAATCAATAGACCAACTATTATCAACCCACCTAAAACTACGCCCACATATATCATATCAACCTATCTCAGATACATTTAGTGCGGAAGCATTCCTACAATATCTATTCGTCACCACTCCCGCAAAAACAAATAATATATATCAAGATATCGAAAGAAAAGACAACCATCAAGACGTAGGACTACGTCTTGATAACTTACTACCTTTTCCTATGGCCAATGCTCCTGACGAAAAACTATTACATTCACTTAGCTGGATTGATACATACATAAAAATCATGGTGGAAAGTCATGCGGATTATTACCAAATACCCAACTTGGCCACAAAGCAAATAGTTGCCTCGTCCTTACATATCTATGCACTACTGGTAAAAATGAATGATTACGCCTGGGCTCGCCGCATTAATTTTAATCACTCAGTCTATCTGCAAGAAAGTATCGTAAAGTTAATATTTGGTCATGAGTTGTTCTTAGAAAAAAACACACAACATACCATTGGTAACTTGTTGCGTATTGGCGACTTATCTAATGAAATTGCATTATCTATTTTATCAGAGCTTGGAAAGATAGACCTTATGCAGCTAATTCAGCTAAGCATATTTATGGGCATTATCTGGACAAGTAGAAAAGATATTCAGCTAAGCTATTTACAATCGCCAAACAGAACGACAATCGCTTTAACCGATGCCATCACTGAAAAATCAAAAGAACTTTGTATTGACGAGAGAGAAGCCTTTCTAAAGTGGACAGGACATGACACAGAAACATCACTGATAGTCGTCCTCGACGATAATGGTGAAAGCGTATTCGATTTGGCTCTATTTCAAAAAATACTTTCTCTGACCGGGAACTTGAGAATCACATTACTTATCAACAAATACCCTGTTAGTAACAACATATCACTTCAAACTTTAGACACGCTTCTTACAAATCCTTACTTTTCAGACATGAAAAAACACTTTTCTACTGGGCGTTTAAAATATCATTTTGTAGATCAACCCTTTCGTTCTTTTGAGCAAAATTATTTTTTTCCTATTACCAACAAAATCATAAAATCAGCTGATCTTGCATACATAAAGGGCGTGAACTTTTTTGAGACCTTCCAACCAATAAATCTTGATAGATTCTATTGCTTCACTGTTTCTGGGATGACAAGCTCCATGCTAACTGGATGCCGTGAAGGCTCTGGCGTGTTTGCGAGAGTACCCAAAAACAAAACAGGCTACATATACCATTCTCCTAACACAATAACTTCACTATCTGACATAACTCAGACAACCCAATCCAAATAATAAAGGCAACAACTTGAACACAAAAACACTATTAGTAATTGATATGCAAAAAGACCTTTGCCATAACCTGCGTCGAAAAAATAAAGTGGCAAATATGCTACCCCCCCTGCTACAGGCAATTGATCTCTTCTCCTCTGCTAAAATGCCAATATTTTATATCCGATTTTCTCTAAAAAAGGATGATGAGCAATTTGACCGTTTTGGTGATAAATATTGTATTGAAGGCACTGAAGGAGCAGAGCTGATACCGGAACTTTTTCCGCTGCGAGGACCTGTCATAACAAAGCAAAAACATAGTGCATTTTATGAGACCAACCTTCATGACCTACTAACGGAAGCCGGTGTACATGAAGTGTATTTAGCGGGTTTGCAAACTCACATATGCATCATGACAACTGCAGCTGATGCAAGCTTTCGTGGTTATAAAGCAATTGCCATTAAAGATTGCGTATTGTCTACAACCGAAGCCAATAAAGAAGACGCCCTCTTTTGGATAAAAAAATATGTGGGGGATGTAAAGTCACTTAATGAAGTTGCGTCTGAGATTAGCAATGAAGCGACGTGATAAATTTCCATTAGAATATGGTGACGGTAGTGCTGGTACTAACGAATTTTTGACGAATGAAATACTCACCCGCTTTAAACATCCCAGTCTACGTGAGCTAGAAGATTCTTCTCATTTATCGCTCGGCGGTATTCGATTTGCTATAACCACTGACACTTTTATAGTTGACCCACCTGAATTCCCAGGCGGTGACATTGGAAGAATGGCTGTTTGTGGCACTGTAAATGATCTAGTTGCTGGTGGCGCAAGGCCTCAAGCACTCACTCCTGGACTCGTTGTAGAAGAGGGTTATTCCATGGATGCCCTTTGCCGGATTTTGGATTCGATAGCCAGTGCTGTTGAGCAAGCAAAAGTTAATATCATCGCTGGCGACACAAAAGTATTGAATAAAGTGAATTCTATAGGAGTGTGCATCAATACAAGTGGAATTGGAGAAGTAATCGACCCGCAAAGAAGCTTTCGTCTTTCGGACGCAACATCAACTAGCTCAATTATTGTGACCGGCACAGTGGGCGACCACGGCCTTTCAGTCCTTTCTAAAAGGGAAGGGTTAGGATTCGAAAATGTTATCAGTTCTGATTGCGCACCACTTAACGACCTCATTATCCCATTAATAACTAATTTTTCCGGGATTCTTTCGCTAAGGGATCCAACTCGCGGCGGCCTAAGAGAAGCCCTTCATAGCCTTGCGACTGCGAGCGCCTTAGACGTTTTAATTGAGACCAGTAACATCCCGATTAAACCTGAGGTAAATTTCGGATGTGAAATGCTTGGATTAGATCCAATCGATCTCGTAAATGAAGGAAAAATGCTACTTGTCGTAGAATCTAACCAAGAATCGAGAATTCTTTCCGCATTAAGAGAACATCCTTTAGGAAAAGACTCAATGACAATCGGACACCTTCATCCCACTCAAAGTTCACCAAGCGTCCTCCTCATCGACAACAATGGCAATAAGCGACATTCAATGCAATTAAAGGGACCACCTATTCCCCGACTCTGTTGATCGTGATATTCCTGATTACCCCCAAACTTTTCCCTGCTGTGAATGCGCTGCGGCATTTGAGTGAGATTGAGCCGAGTTAAAGTGAATAACAAAATCAAGCGCTAATCCGCCGTTACCGTACTGGGGGTACCACTCGCTTGCACCTTGATGGTTACATCCTCTGCCTGAGGCTTCATGGGAATCTTAACCGTGGAGATGATAACTGCTGCGATGAGACTCAAGACGCCGGTGATGACGAAGGCGAGCCGGTAGTTGTTCATGTCTCCCAGGTAACCGCCGAGCATGGGACCGACTGTGCCACCCAGGCCATAGGCAAGAAACACATAGCCGTAGTTCTGGCCAAAGAACTTGTGCCCGAAGGTGTCGGTAGTGATGGCGGGAAACAGCGCGAAGTTGCCACCAAAATTGAAACCAATGAGTGCGGCAAACAGATAGAGCGAGTATTCGAATCCAGCCACATAGGGAAATGCGATAACGAACAATCCCTGGCTGGCGGCCATAATGATCAACGAGGTCTTACGTCCCCGGTGATCGCAGTTGACCGCATGGCCAATGATGTCACTGATCTTGCCCCAGCCGATGCGTCCAAGCGCATTGAAGATAGCAAAAACCACCATTGCAGTACCGGCAGTCGCATCGGCCAGCGTTTCAGCCATACCGGATGCGGTTAGGGCCTGACTCGGAAACTGCTTCATCAGCCCGATGCACATCAGACCTGCAGTGGCACCGATAGCAAAGGTGGAGAATATCGACCAGTAGTGCGTGGTTCTGATCATCTCCTCACTGCGAAAATCAAATTTACTGCCTTTATGATCCGGCTTCGGCGGCACGAACTCTGGAGGAAATCTCATCCACAGGCTGCCGATCAAAACCAATACCATGAATATCCCACCGTAGATCATGAAGGTGGTACCTATGCCATAGTCAGCGATCAAACCGCCCCAGGTACCCGCCAGCTTTACCCAGATCATGGCTCCAAGACCGAAACCGGCTACTGCAACGCCGGTGATAAGGCCCTTCTTGTCCGGGAACCACTGCATACCGACCGCAATGGGCACCACATAACCGAGCCCGATGCCCGCTCCGCCCAGGAGTCCGGCGCCGATCAGGGTCGGCCAGAAACTCTCTCCGCCCATAACACCGGCAAGCAGATAACCGGCACCCAGCATGATGCCGCCGGCAGCTGTCAGCTTGCGGGGACCGAATACATAGAGCTTACGTCCCGCATAGACCATCACCAGTGCAAAGGCCACCAACCCTACAGTAAACGGCCACTGGGTATCGGATGTGGACCAACCTGAAACCTGCAACGGTTTTGCGAATACTGACCAGGCATAGATCGCCCCGAGGGAGAGTTGAATCAACAGCGCCCCGAATATCACCCACATTCCGTGACGACTTTTACTGCTCGACATTGTCTTTTGTTACCTTGATAAAAGCAGTGGATACTACTGGATGTATATAACGGTTCTGTGACAAAAACCTGAGTTGAAAAACAGGGAAGCTTTTTTCAGTGCCAATAGCGGCAGTCCACAGTTTGTTGATGTGGGCGGTGGAAATATCGGCATCGAGAATTCGATCGATGATGTATATGGGCAGTGGATCGGATTTAGCTGGGACGACGGCGGGGATTTTACTTTCGATTCAGTCACCGGCCTGACTCCGGTAGAGGGCATCTGGGTCAACGGGTATCTGGGTGGCGCTCTGGTGGCGCAGGATAAATTTTTTCCAACCACTAACACCCCCACCTTGTTTGCCGCCAGCAATCTGTTGGGCTTGGTTCTGGATGAGGTGAAGATCGCCCACAACTATTATGTGCCTTTCAACGAGGATGTGATTCTGACAGCAGTGCAATTGACCCAGATACCAGAACCCGTAACCTGGCTGATCTTTCCCGTCGGACTGCTGGGACTGGCTCGGAGTAAAGAGATACGACTGTAAGTCACACCGTTTTGCAACGCCTGCAACCAAGGCCAGCTGGACCGATACATATTTGAGCGAAGATATGGGGCGCTGGAGCGTTGCGCGGCCCTTGGGTGGCTGGAATCCAAGTGATGCTTCAGTTTTTTTTGGCATTTTCCCAATAAATCTTCCCCCTTTTCGCAAACCTGGAACTTGCCACCTTATCTTTCAGCAACGGAACCATCCCCTTAAACTCCGGTCATATTCTAGAGTTGGCACTCCCCACCAGAGAGTGCTAATATCAAATCAGAGAAAAACACTGAGGTATTCAATGGGTAAGGAACTCGTGATCCCCATGTCGCTGCCCACCGGCAGCATTGACGCTTACATCAGCGCAGCTTATCGGCTGCCGATTCTGAGTGCGGAAGAGGAACACAAGCTCGCGGTGCAACTGCGGGATAATAAAGACCTGGCGGCCGCACGTTCGCTGGTCATGGCCCACGTACGCTTTGTGGTACGTATCGCACGCGGTTACTCCGGTTACGGCTTGGCCCTGCCCGATCTGGTGCAGGAAGGCACCGTGGGGCTGATGAAGGCGGTCAAGCGTTTCAATCCTGACATGGGCGTGCGCCTGGTCTCTTTCGCGGTGCATTGGATCAAGGCGGAGATCCACGAGTTCATCCTGAAAAACTGGCGCATCGTCAAGGTGGCCACCACCAAGGCCCAGCGTAAACTGTTCTTCAATCTGCGCAGCTCCAAAAAGCGTCTCGGCTGGTTCTCCCAAGAGGAAGTCGAGGGCGTGGCGAAGGATCTGGGTGTAAAACCGGAAACCGTACTGGAGATGGAATCCCGCCTGTCGGGTCAGGATATCGCCTTCGATGGTCCTGGTAGGGATGACGAGGATGGTCTGGTAGCCACCCCCGCCGGCTACCTGCGGGATATGAGTCTGGAGCCCGCCTCCAGGGTTGAGGCCGTGGACAGCGAAGACCACATGAAACAGCAGCTGCTCACCGCCCTGGGTGACCTCGACGAACGCAGCCGCACCATTCTTGAGGCACGTTGGTTGGGCGAAAAGAAGGCCACCCTGCACGAGTTGGCTGACCGTTTCGGCGTCTCCGCCGAGCGTATCCGTCAGATAGAGAAGAGCGCCATGGGCAAGCTGAAGGGCGTACTCGCCGCCTGATCGATCTCTGTTGTAGAGGCGGCGTTTTGCCGTCTCTACCGACAGCTACGCTTACAACTTCCGCTCAGCTCCGTGGCCGCAACACACCTGTCAAGACACTCCCCCACCGCTTCCGCAGTCGGCCGCTCCATGTAAGGTATCTCTCCCAGACAGGGCGCAGGCATCCAGCTACAGAGGGTTTCAAGGTTTTCCCGCTGCGCATCCATATCCTGATCGATGTGGTTGCCCACCCATCCCGCCAGACGCAGACCGGAACCCAGAATACTCTCTTCCGTCAGCAGGGTGTGGTTGATGCAGCCCAGCTTCAGCCCTACCACCAGGATCACCGGCAGATCGAGCAGCCGCACAAGGTCGGGCAGGGTGACACCGTGACCCAGCGGCACCCGCCAGCCGCCCACGCCCTCCACGATGACCCGGTCAGTCTGGGCGGACAGTTCGACAAAATCAGCCTGAATCTTTCTCAGACTGATCGGTCTCCCTTCCGACTTTGCGGCCAGATGAGGTGCGATAAACGCTTCATAGGCGAAGGGATTGACCTTTTCGTAGGGCAGTTGGATATCGGATTGGGCCTGAATTCTGAGCGCATCGTCGTTGCGCAGCCCTTCCGGGGTCGGGTCTGCGCCTGCGGCCACCGGCTTCAAACCCACTACACTGAGTCCCGCCGCCTGCAACCGATGCATCAGTCCCAGAGTCACCTCCGTCTTGCCGCAATCTGTGTCGGTACCGGTGATAAAAAAACCTTTATTGAAATTCATAGACTCTGCTTCAAACTATCGAAAGGGATAGAGGTCACCCCATCCTGAGTGCGCTGCCGGGGCGCCCATGCCAAACCGTAAACCACCTCGTAACTGGCGGGCAATCGCCCATCGTTGCGAAAAACCTCATAGGCGCTGAACATTGCCTGCAGCCGACCCTTGCCGGTCAGTCCCTGTTGCCGCCCGCGGGTGACATTATGCGCGCCCAACGCCTTGAGATCCCGCATCAGTCCCGGCACATCCTCGTAAGTCAGCTGCATACGGTCCACATCCACCACCGGATCGGAAAAACCCGCCCGCAACATAACATCACCGATGTCATGCATATCCGGGAAAGGACTGACATGGGGATAGCCATCCACCTCCGCCCAGCTCTGGCGCAGCTCTTTCAGGGTATCCGGACCAAAAGTGGAGAACATCAGCAGGCCATTGGGACGCAATACCCGCAGGAATTCGTTGAAGGTCTGCTCCAGATTATTGCACCACTGCAATGCCGCATTGGAGAAGAGCAGGTCCACACTCTGATCCGCCAGCGGCAACTGCTCCGCATCGGCGCAGAGACAGCGTGGACGCCTGAACAGGGAACCCCGTTTACGCGTCTGCTGCAGCATCGGCAGGGCAAAATCCAGCGCCAGGGTGCGTGCCTTCCTGTACTGCTTGGCAAGTGCAGCTGTGGCCTCCCCGGTGCCTGCCCCCACATCCAGCACCACCGACGGTTGATGGCGGATATAGCTCAGGCGTTCGAGCATCCGCCGGGCGGTCTCCCGCTGCAATACCGCCACCTCATCATAACTGGCGGCAGAGCGCTCAAAGGCCCGGCGGGCCTGGCGTTTGTCGATATGAGCGACGGGATTAGGGCTCACTGCTTCTCTCCAAAAAGGTTTCTATCAGCGCCAGCGTCTCATCCTGATGGGAGAGAAAAGGCGCATGGGCCGCAGCGGAAATTCCATGCACCTCTGCTTGGGGCAATATCGCCGACAACAGGTCTGCGGCGGCTGCCGGAACCAGCGTATCCCGCTCGCCATAGAGCCAGAGTGTCGGCATCTGCAGAGCGGCCAGATCCTCTCGCAGATCAACCTTTTTCAGCAGCGACAATCCTGTCTCAAGGGCTGTAGGTTGCGGATCAGGCTTCTCCATCAGACGGGCTTTGAGGGCGCGCAATGTGGCGCGGGCCTCATCACTACCACGCACCTGCAGGGCGAGAAAGCGCTCCAGCGTCTTGCGATGATCCTGCTTCAGGGATGTCGCAAACTGTCCGAGAGTCTTGTCTGCCATGGCATGGGGCCAGCCTTCCCCCTGCACAAACCGTGGGGTTCCCGTCAGGGAGATCAACTTCTGCACCCGTTCCGGCTGATCCAGCGCAACCTGCAACGCAACCTGCGCCCCGAGAGACCAACCGATCCAGACGGCTCGTTCCGGGGCCACTGCAAGGCAGGCATCCGCCCACTCCCTGAGACTGCGCTCATCGGCGAAGGGACTGTCACCATGTCCCGGCAGATCAATTAGGCTCACTCGCCGATTTTCAGTCAGACGTTCGGCAAAACCGCTCCAGACCGCCGAGTTCATGCCCCAACCGTGCAGCAGCACCAGCGGTTCCCCCCGGCCAAGGGTTTCCAGGTTGAGTCTCATTCGCCCACTTCCGGCAGTTCCGCCAGCACTTCCAGCAGTCGTTCCAACTGGGCATAACTATGGCTTGCACTGAGGGTGATACGCAGCCGCGCACTGCCCTCCGGCACGGTGGGGGGACGAATGGCGGAGACCAGAACCCCCTGCGCCTCCAGATGACGGCTCCAGGCCAGCGCCCGGCCAGCGCTACCCGCCACGATTGGCTGTATTGGTGTCTCTGATGCCATCAGGGAGAGACCAAACCCAGCTACCTGCTCCCTGAAACGTGCGATCAACTTTTGCAGACGTTCACGGCGCCAGGACTCCTCCTGCGCAATCTGCAGACTGACCAACGTTGCTTCGGCCAAGGCCGGTGGGGTGGCAGTCGTATAGACATAAGAACGCGCCTGCTGGATCAAAGTCTCGATCAGGGCCTCGCTGCCTGCGACAAAAGCGCCAAATGTCCCCAGCGCCTTGCCGAGAGTACCCATCAGGATCGGCACCTCCTTTTCACTCAGGCCAAAGTGGCTGGTGCAGCCGCCTCCGGTTTCACCCAACACGCCGAGACCGTGGGCATCGTCCACCATCAACCAGGCATCATGCTCTGCCGCCAGTTGCGCCAATGCCGGTAGGGGCGCAAGATCGCCATCCATGCTGAAGACGCCGTCGGTGACGATCAAACGCCGTCCCTCCCCTGCCGCTTTCAACTGCCGTTCCAGACTGTCGACATCGGCATGCTGATAGCGTTTCAGCCTGGCTCTGGAGAGCACTCCGGCATCCACCAATGAGGCGTGATTGAGCCGGTCTTCGAAGAGTAGATCGCCGCGTCCCAGAAGGGCAGACACCACACCGAGATTGGCCATATAACCGGTGGAGAAGAGCAGCGCCCTGGGCCGTCCAGTAAAGACCGCCAGCGCCTCTTCCAGCTCCTCATGGGCAC
The DNA here is from genome assembly GCA_016756855.1 of gamma proteobacterium endosymbiont of Lamellibrachia anaximandri. GTDB lineage: Bacteria > Pseudomonadota > Gammaproteobacteria > Chromatiales > Chromatiaceae > QGON01. The sequence goes on from JAESPD010000055.1 coordinate 12,011, forward strand.
GACTGTGACCGCTGATCAGATGTGCTGAGCCACTGCCCACACCGTAACGCCCGGCACCCTGCTGCAACGCACGGATCACCTCTGGATGATTGGCCAGCCCAAGGTAATTGTTGCTGCAAAAGGAGAGCATGGGACGGCCATCAATCAGCAATTCAGGCTGCTGCGGACCATCGACCGTTCGCCGGGCGCGATAGAGATCGTCCCGGCGACGCTGGTTCAGATTTTTATGCAGAGAATCGAACATCTTATAAAGATAGGTGAAAGGCTAAAGGTCAAAGGTTAAAGGTGGCCGTGCCACAAGATAGGCCGAACTTTGTAGCCTCGTAAGATGTAGGCCGGTTCAAGCGTAGCGGAACCGGCAACATAAATCGTTCTGACAAAGCCTGGATGCCCGATCCGCTACGCTTGATCGGGCCTACGTATTTTTCACGGTGACGGCGATGAAGCTCGGTCTTCCTTTTGCCTTTTGCCTTTGACCTTTAGCCTTTCACCTATCCCTACCCCACCTTCCTGCAAGGCTTCTTCGCCGCCTTCACTTCCGACTCGACGACCTGTTCCATGTGCATCCCAAGTCGATCGAACAGCACCCGGTCGCTGTCCGTTTCCGGGTTGTCGGTAGTAAGTAAGCGCTCACCATAGAAGACGGAGTTGGCACCGGCGAGAAAACAGAGCGCCTGCATCTCGTCGCTCATCTCGTTGCGTCCGGCGGAGAGGCGCACGTAGGATTCCGGCATCAGGATCCGCGCCACCGCGATGGTGCGGACAAACTCAAACGGATCCAGCGCGTCGGTACCAAAAAGCGGCGTACCCTCTACCTGTACCAGCAGATTGATCGGCACCGATTCCGGGTGTTTTTTGAGATTACACAGCTCACGCAACATGCTCGCCCGGTCACGGCGGGACTCGCCCATGCCCAGGATGCCGCCGGAACAGATGTTGATGTCGGCGTTGCGAACATGGGCCAGCGTATCGAGCCGGTCCTCGAAAGTGCGGGTGGTGATGACATTGCCGTAGAACTCCGGCGAGGTATCCAGGTTGTGGTTGTAGTAGTCGAGTCCCGCCTCACGCAGTTGCACTGCCTGGGGTTCTGTCAGCATACCAAGCGTCAGGCAGGTCTCCATGCCGAGATCATGCACCGCCTGCACCATCTCGATGACCCGCGCCAGGTTTTTGTCTGTAGGATTGCGCCAGGCCGCGCCCATGCAGAAACGGCTGGCACCTTTAACCTTGGCCGCTTCCGCCGCCTCAACCACCTCGTTCAGGGGCAGCAGCTTCTCTTTCTCCAGATCAGTGCTGTGTTTCGCACTCTGCGAGCAGTAGCCGCAATCCTCCGAACAGGCACCGGTCTTGATGCTGAGCAGACTGCTCACCTGTACCTGATTGGGGTCGAAGCGGGCGCGATGGGTGCTCTGCGCACGAAACAGCAGATCGTTGAAGGGCAGATCCAGCAACGCTTCGATCTCGTCGAGGCGCCAGTCATGGCGTAGAATGGTTTCGTTCATGGCAATCTTTGCGGGTTGACCAAATCCCGCAATGGTAAGGATCGAGCGCCCCCTGTCAACCAAGGATGGTTATGAAGGTTTACAATTGGATAGATTTTGTACTAACCAGGCTCTACGCCTCACGCTGTCGTCTCTGTGGAGACCAAGGGGCACAGGGCCAGGATCTCTGCCCTGACTGCAAAAAGGATCTCTCTCACAACGCGTACTGCTGCAGGGTTTGTGCTATCCCCCTACCCCTCACCGCGCCTGAAAACACCTTATGTGGATCATGCAGCCAGCAACACCCCGGCTTCGAGCAGTGTCTTGCCGCCTTGGTCTATGATCAGGAGGTCGGCCAATTGGTCAGTGGCCTGAAATTCCGTAACCAGCTCGGCAACGCCCGGCTGTTGGGGGATCTGCTCTGCGACTACCTGGAGGCAAGAATCGATGAAAAAACGGACTTTATTCTGCCGGTGCCCCTGCATCGAAGCCGTCTGAAAACACGCGGCTATAACCAGGCGCTGGAGATCGCCAGACCCGTGGGGCGCAGATTCGGTATCCCTCTCCGACCGAAAGTCTGTGTCAGAAACCGGGCCACAGCGGCACAGGCGGATCTGGACAAGGGCGACCGTGGGAAAAATATCCGCGGTGCCTTCAGCGTAAAAAAGCCGGTGACAGGTTGCAGGATCGTACTGCTCGACGATGTGGTCACTACCGGCAATACCGTCTCTGAACTGACCCGGGTGTTGCGGCAGGCCGGAGCGGCCAGGGTGGATGTTTGGGCTGTCGCACGAACGCCATAGCGCTGTTATAGCCGTTGACCCACAAATGAACACTAATACGGTGTTGCCTTCGGCCCGATCAAGCGTAGCGGATCGGGCATACAACTTGCCGATCGAAAATTGTTATGCAGATTTACTGATTGCCGATCGGCATTTTGAACCGCTCGCCCATGTGTTCGAGCACCACTCCATCCGGCAGAATTTCAGACAACAGGGGACCTGCGTCCAGATAGTCTCCCTCCCGGTACTTCTCCAGGTCGATCAACACGTAACGACGTTTGGGCTGGTCATTGTAGCTATGCACATCGATATTGAACTCCGGCAGATTATCCACAAATCCCGGCGGCAACTCGCTGATCGATTTTGGTGGAACCTGGAGTAAATGGGCCGGAGGTTCCGCAATAACCGGCGTCGTGACCGAGGGCTCTTTCGGTTCAGGTTCAGGTGGCTGGATTTTCAGCTTCTCCACAGCGGCCACCTGTGGCAGTACAGGCACAGGCTTTTGCGGCTGCGGAGCAGAGAACGCCGGAGCCTCATGTCTGGCAAGCTGCGCGTCGGGTAGCAACGCAGGACCAGATACCATCTGCTGCGGATCCTCCCGTCCCAGATAGAGACCCAGCACCAGCATGCCAAAACCCAGAAATACCAGCACCACGATGCCGAACCAACGGGATTGCCCCAAATCTTGCTGGGTGTTGACTGCCCCAAGCCGGGGCACCTGGCCAATCCTGTGCTGGCGTTCCGCTTTCTTCAGAGCATCGAGAATCAGCGACATTTAGCCTTCGCCCCCTTCACTGGTTACAGCAGATCTCAGGGTTGGTGTGTCGGTGGTGAGCTGCACATTGTTCAGGGTAATCATGGTCTGCTGCCCTGCCACGCCGTCTGAGGACAACCCATGTTTGGACTGGAAGCGTTTCAGTTGCTGCCGCAACTCCACATTGAATGCATCCCGGCCGATCACGACTGGGGGTTCCAAACCCTCTGCTTTGGCGAGCTGCGTCCTCAACCAAGTGACAGGGACACCTGTCGAACCCGGTCCCACCAAAGCTGATTTTGTTCTTGGGCGCCACAGCACCACATAATCACCCGGCCAGAGGGGTGCAATATCTGCCCGTTTCAGCCGCCGCTCACCCTCACCGTAATCTACCGTTAAGTTCTCCCCCTGCATGGATTTGAGAAGGATATAACGTTGCCGGTAACCCAATTTCAACTTGAGCAGCAGCGGCCTGTTGATGCGCTCCAGATCCTCCCAGCCACCAATGCCGGTGAGACAACGCAACCCCAATGGCGGCGCCTCTTTGCAGGCGCTCTCTGATGAACGCAGCTTGAGCTGTTTGCCCCACAGTTCAAACAGTCGCAGATGTACCGCCCGCTTGCTGTCTGCCACTTGCGCGATCTGCCTCTCCAGATCAATCTCCAGACCAGCTTCGGGCAGGGTGTCGATTGTTTCAGGTACGGGAGGGACTGTTACGGCCGGTGCAGTTTCTGTCTGGGACAGCACCGGCACCACTTTCGCTCCAGACTCAGACGGAATCACAGGAGAGACTTCCGGTTCCGGGGAGGGCAGAGGCGGCTGAGACAATTCATGCTCTACTTTGGCGGGCCGCTCCAGCACCTCCGCAACCACCTCACCCGACTCGGACATTGAGTCTGTAAATAGTGGCATCAGAAACCAGGCGATGGCCGCAGTGGAGAACATTATCAGCAGGATGGGCATGAGACGGCCGAGCTTCCCCATCACCACGCCGGAACCTCTGACCTCCCTGGCCGCACGCCAAACCAACCTGGGTCCAGCCCGCTTGGCGTCAGTTGCAAAAATCGCCAACAACGTCCGCTCACAGATGGTGTTGATGATTCTCGGCACACCTCTGGACAGGTGATACACCAAGCGTAGCGCCGACGAGGTAAAAAGATCTTCACGGTTACCCGACACGGTAAGCCGGTGCCGGATATAGCGGACAGTCTCCCGGCGGGATAACGGAAAGAGGTGATAGCGTGCTGTAATGCGCTGGGCAACCTGCCGCATATCCTTACGTGCCAGCAGTTGCTGCAACTCTGGCTGACCCACCAGAATAATGCGCAGCAACTTGTGTTGCGACGTCTCCAGATTTGTCAGCATGCGGACCTGTTCAAGCACCCTGGGACTCAGGTTCTGCGCCTCGTCCACCACCAGAACCGTATTGCGCCCGGCCGCGTGAGTCTTCAACAGATGGTGGCTCAGATTATCGGTCAGCTGCTTGAGGGAGTAGGGGGGACCCACATATTTTATGCCCAGTTCGTCGCAGATGGCCGCCATGAAAGCGCGACGCGAGAGTCGGGGGTTGAAGATCAGGGCGATATCGACGTTTTCGAGGTTCTGCTCCAACAGACTGCGCACCAGCATGGTCTTGCCGGTACCGACCTCACCGGTCAGCTGCACGAAGCCGCCATTCGGCCCGGTGCCGTAGATCAGATGCGCCAGACTCTCCTCATGCCCACGACTCAGATAGAGATAGCGGGGGTCAGGCGTAATGGAAAAGGGATTTTCCTGAAACCCAAAATCGCTAAACTGCATGGCTCAATCGCAATCCTCTTCCAGATCTTGTGCTTTGGCCAGCTTATCCGCCAATTCCAACCATTGGATTGCCACGGTCTCATTGGGTGCGACGCCCTCACCGGAGAGATACATCTGCCCCAAGTTGGCGGCAGCCTGATAGGAGCCGTTTCCAGCAGCCTGTTTCAGCCACTCCACTCCCCTGGAATTACTCTTTCTCACCCCCTGTCCATAGAGATAAAGCATGCCGAGATAGTACTGGGCATCCACCACGCCTACCTCCGCCAGATCCCTGAAGGACGTGTAGGCACCTTTGTAGTCACCCGCTTCAAACGAGGTCAGTGCCGCTTCATAGGCATCGTTCTCCGCAACGGAGAGAAGAGGTGTCAAAAGCAAAAACAGCAGCGTAACGCCGCGAATAATTTTTTTCGCCATCAAATTCATCTGCTATCGATTCTCTCCCGGCCGCCAATAGCCCCATACAATAAGGCAACATAACACCTCTCAGCCGCAGGTGCATAGAGAAGCTATGCTTTTGTACTGATGGCAGTATACGGATGTAGGATTTCTATCGAACTTTTTAGCCGCGACATGGACGAAATCACGGCTAAAACCGTCAGGTCAGATTAACGACAGCTACTTTTCAGCCAACTGTGGTACTTCCACTGTTGGCGTCAAAACCGGCGTGTATACCGGATAGTGGTAATAGGAAGGATAGTAGCCATAGTGGTAAGGATAATAGCCATAATTTCTATACCCATACCATGGCCGGTACCAATTGCGCCCCCAGCCCGAACCAGAGAAGCCAAAGGAGAATCCGAAGCCACCACCCCACCAGGCATCCGCGGTGGATACCGGCAGTGCCACAAGTGCTGCCACTGCTGTTGCAGTCAGGAATTTGCGCATTGTCTTCATGATAAACCTCCTGCGACATACTGCTGTCACTTTTTCCCGTCCACACTTAAACCATACACCTTCTATGGAAAAACACATTGAGGCACGTCAGCTATATTAGGGAATGCTTATAGAATGTACCTATGGATTATTCCGTCTGGAGCGCTGGATTTAATGACTGCTTTCTTCCAAGGGTGACGCCCGGACTTTTCATGGATAAACTGCGCCGACAACGAATCACACCAGAATTGAGGATTTCCCAATGAAATTCATACCTTGCCAGGGCGGAGACAACTGCACAGAAGGCGGCACCCACTGCCAGGGCTGCGGGCGCAGCCATGAAGAGATCGCCGAGACCAAACAACTGATCGATGCACTGGTGCAATTCACCCAAAAGATGGATTTTGAGAATGTCGAAGAGTTCACCAGCTTCATCGCCGCCAGGGCCGCAGGAAAGTACCGCATGCAGCAAGGTGGCGGTATGGGGTTCGGCCTCAACATCCAGCCCGGCAGCTGACGGGTAGCCACTTCGGGAACCAACACGGTTCCCGGCAGTCACATTTCAAACAGGCCAATATACGAAAAAAAACCATGATGAAGCCCTTTGCCCTCTCTCTCCTCCTCATCTTCACCACTACCTTTGCGCTGGCGGCTCAACCGCTGGTCACACCGGGATGGGTGCATAACAATCGCGGGAAGAGCGGGGTCGTAATCCTCGACTTGCAGGACGCCAAGGCCTATCAGCGATACCACGTTCCCGGTGCGGTAAACTCCAGCTACGGTAACTGGCGACGCACGTCAGCGAAAAAGATACCCCAGATTATGACGCCTCCCGCGCAACTGGAGAAGCTGATCGGGAGCCTGGGCATCGACAATGATACCCACGTCGTGCTGGTCACCACCGGGAACGGCGCGGGAGACATGGCGAGCGCCTCACGAGTCTACTGGACCCTCAAGGCACTGGGGCACGATCAGGTCTCCATCCTCGACGGCGGACTGATCAACTATGCACAGAAGCGGGTCTACCCACTGCAGAACGGTCTCAACCAGGCAGAGCCAAAGGTCTTCAAGGTCAACCTCAGGGCCGACTATATTCCCGACGCCCAAGGGGTAAAAGCGGCCCTGGAAAAGGGGGCGTTGGCGGTGGACAATCGCAGCCGCGCCGAATACATGGGCATCTACGCAGGCAGCGGCAAGGAACGTCCAGGCAGCCTGCCAAAAGCTGTCAATATCTCCTACGACTGGCTGACCGCCAATGGCGGCGCAACCTTTCATAGCATCAACAATCTGAAAAAGATCTATGCCGCCAATCAGGTGCCACTAAGCGGGCCACAGATCAACTATTGTCATACAGGCCATCGCGCCGCCCTTGGCTGGTTCGTCTCCCACGAACTCCTGGGTAACAAGCAGGCACGTCTTTACGATGGATCGACCGCCGAGTGGGCGCTTGACCACACCCTGCCCATGGAACAGAAAGTCCAACTAAAACATTGAGGACCAAACCATGCGCGCCTATCTATCAAAACTCCTTATCACACTGCTGCTAATGAGTCTGACTCAAGGCGTCCTGGCCACCGACCGCACTGCACCGGAGTGGGACATCTCCGAATGGATCAACGGCGATGGTACCACCCTGGCCGCACTCAAGGGCAAGGTGGTGGTGATCGACTTTTTCCAGCTCTGGTGCCCTGGCTGCAACAGCTTCTCGGTACCCTTGATGGCCAGATGGGAACAGCAGTTCGCCGACGAGATCGCCGCGGGCAATCTGGTGATGCTGAGTATCCACACCGTGTTTGAAGGGCACGACTATCAGAATCCAAAAAAACTGCGCGCCTATCTCAAACAGAAAAAGATCCAACACCTGGTAGGAATCGATCGGCACATTGACGGCGATGAAATTCCGCAAACCATGAAACGATACCGCACCCGCGGCACACCGGAGATGGCAATCATCGACAAGGAGGGACGCATCCGCTTCCAGCGATTCGGCAGTTTTGATCCGGCAAGCTGCGCGCAACTGATCCACAAATTGCTGGCCGGAGATCGCGGGTAACCCATGAAAAAACGAATCATCCCAACCCTGCTGCTCTGGCTCTCGCTCGGCAGCACGGCTTTCACTGCAACCCACGCCAGCTACACGGTCACGAGGCCTATGGAAATCGATCAACAACTCAAAGCCGCTTTCGCGACCAAGGGAGAGGATTACAAACCCCGCACAGAACACTTAAACCCAGACGGCTCTCCGACCTATATCAACCGCCTGATCCTGGAAGACTCGCCCTATCTGCTGCAACATGCTCATAATCCGGTGGACTGGCATGCTTGGGGAGAAGATGCCTTCGAAAAGGCAAAACGTGAGAACAAGCCGATCTTTCTCTCCATCGGCTACTCCACCTGCCACTGGTGCCACGTTATGGAGCGGGAGAGTTTCGAGAACCTCCAGCTGGCCAAAATACTGAATGAGCATTTCGTGGCCATCAAGGTGGACCGTGAGAGCCATCCCGACGTGGACGAGGTCTACATGACCGCTGTGATGCTGATGAGCGGCCACGGCGGTTGGCCGATGTCGAGCTTTCTCACCCCTGAGGGCAAACCCTTCTATGGCGGCACCTATTTCCCACCCAACCAGTTCAGACAGCTGCTCTCACAGATTCAGCAGGTCTGGCGCGACAAAAAGGCCAGCGTCCTCGATCAGGCAGATCGCGTAGCTGAAGCAGTAAAAACAGCCAATAACCACAAGGGCACAGCCAAGGCACTCGATAAAACCGTGATCGCCGCTGCACTCAAGACGATGATCAGCAGTTTTGATGAACTGCAGGGCGGATTCAGCGGGGCGCCAAAATTCCCCCACGAACCCTGGTTATTGCTGCTGCTGCAACAGGCGGAACGCAGTAACGATCAAGCGGCGCTGGAGGCGGCGGAGGTAACCCTCGATGCTATGGCCCGGGGGGGAATCTACGATCAGGTGGGGGGCGGTTTTCACCGCTACTCTACGGATAACGAATGGCTGGTGCCGCACTTCGAAAAGATGCTCTACAACCAGGCGCATCTCGCACGTGCCTACCTGTATGCATGGCGGCTCACCGGCAAGGAGAAATACCGTCGCGTGGTCACCCAGACTCTCGATTACGTCATGCGCGAGATGACCTCGCCTAACGGCGGTTTCTACTCAGCCACCGACGCCGACAGCGAGGGTGAAGAGGGGGCCTTCTTCATCTGGACACCTGTCCAGATTCGTGACGCTTTGGCGCCGGAAGATGCCGACCTGGCAATCGATCTCTATGACATAACAGACAGAGGCAACTTTGAAGGAAAAAATATCCTCCATCTACAGTCAGACCTGGAGAGTTATGCCGAAGAAAACAAGTTGGATCCTGCCGTCCTGCAGATGAGGGTTGATCATATCAATACGGTATTACGCAAGGTACGCGAAGGCCGGGAACATCCGTTAAGGGACGACAAAGAGGTCACCGCTTGGAACTGCATGATGATCACCGCCTTTGCACAGGCCGCAGACCTTCTGGCTTCAAAGACTTACCGGAAGGCCGCCGAACAGGCGGGAGAGTTTATCTGGCAGCACAATCGCAAAGCTGCCGGCAAACTTTGGCGGGTACACCTCAACGGACAATCCTCGGTTGCCGCAGCACAGGAGGATTACGCCTACCTGTCTGAAGCACCGCTCTACCTCTACGATCTGACAGAAGATAGAAAGTGGCTGCAACGGGCGCAGGAGACCGCCGATGCCATGGTCGAGCGGTTTAGCGACAAACAGAACGGCGGCTTCTATATGAATGAAGAGGAGAGCAACTTCAGCGCAATGGGGCGCCCCAAGGACAGCGGCACCGACAGCGCCATCCCATCCGGGAGTTCAGTGGCCCTCAAGTCGCTACAGATGCTCTGGGTGCGTACAGGCAAACTGGACTATCGCACTCATGCCAATAACCTGATCGGCAGCTTCGCTAGCGCAATTGAACGGCATCCCAACGGCTACACCTACATGTTGAGCGCCATCGATGATCTACAGCATGGGGAGTTGAGCGCCCGCCGATATGCCGCACAAGGCGGTATCCGCCTCATGGGCAAGAGCAAAAAGCTCAAGAGAGACAAACAGCTGTTAACCATCACCATCACCATTCCTGAAGGCTGGCATCTCAATGCCAACCAGCCCCTGAGCAGAAATTTGATCGCCACAGAGGTCAACCTGACCGACAGCTCCGGCCAATGGAGCATGGGCCCCGTCACCTATCCGGAACCTGCGTTACAGCAGCTGGCTTTTCAAAGTGATCCGCTCTCCGTTTATACAGGCGTGATTACACTTCAGGCGATGCTGACACCCACATCTGACCCAGCAGCACTCAAGACAGCATCCATCGATGTGAAATTACAGGCCTGCAGCGATGAAGTCTGCCTGCCGCCGGAGACACTGCAACTCCATATTCCAACCATTCCTTCAATCTGAGTGGTGTCCCGGATTTATTAAAGGGAACTCCCCCCACGGGCTGCAACTTCGCCGCGTGATTTCCCCTATGTCACAGCCGCACACCTTTGGTTAGACTCTGACACGATTATGAACATGCATTCAGTGATTAAATTTTACACTCTGGCCGTCTTTCTCTCACTGTCGCTGAGTCTCAGTGCACGCGACACGGACTCACACTCAGGACAGGCTTGGAGCTATAGCGGGGAGACAGCCCCGGAACAATGGAGCACTCTCTCCAGTGCGTTCAGCGCATGTGGCGCTGGCAAATCTCAATCGCCAGTGGATATCCAGGGCACCATAGAGTCCGAGCACCTGCCACTCTCTTTTTTCTACCGCACCAGCGTCCTGTCAATCCGACGTTCCAGCCACGGCATTTCACTGGATATGGAACCCGGCGGATTCATGAAGATGGGCGGTGAACGCTTTCAGTTGCGCAGTATTGATCTTCATATACCTGGTGAACATGCCTATCTGGGCAGGGCTGCGGACATGGAGATTCAGCTCAACCATATCGACGGCAACGGCAACCCTGTGATACTCGCCATTCCGGTAAACGCGGGCAGACGCAACAATCTGATGGTCAAGCGAATCGCCCGCCACCTGCCACAAGAAAATGGCGGCCAAAGATACAGTCGCCAGATCGGCATCAACGCAATCTTTCTGCTGCCGACCAATCGAAGTCATGTACTCTACAATGGATCAATGACAACACCTCCCTGTAAAGAACCTGCTCGCTGGATCGTCTTCAAAAACCCGATCGAGATACCCAACCAGCAGCTACGGAAATTTACCGATGCCATAGGCTACAATGCCCGACCAGTACAACCGCTGAATGGGCGCATGATCTGGACGAGCATTCATTAGGAGAGCATCGAACCTAACCGTCATGACTCAACAGCGCTTCCAGTTCCTTGTAACCCTCCAATTCCATTAACAGCCAGCCGCCCTTTCTCCTCTTTTGCTATCTTTAGCCAGTGCTTGTCTTCCAGCGCGCCTACCATTGCATATAAAAAATTCATACTCGGCTCGACGCGGCATTCACTCCTCATTTTGATAAATGCACCAACGGCTCCGATTTTTTCAAGATCCGCTCTTGTATAGACGCCGATTTCATTCAGGCATTGCTCTGACTTTTTCCCCAAACCCTTTAGGTCACACAATCTTTTGTCATAGTGCTGTCCAGCGATCATAAACACCAAATCCCTAATAATTATTTACCGGATCATGCGAGCCAACCCAGCTACTTTTTTATCAGTGCATTTGCGATTGAGCGATTAAAAAACGATGAACAATCAGGATCACAGACTCACACTGTAAGCGTACAGAATGATTATCAGCAACTTCATTCAACTAATAAACCTGTCACCTTTTCTCTTCACCATTTCTGTATTCTTTTGGAATAGGACGCCAGATGTTCAGGAGGGTATGTACGCAGCATGAAAGAATCGTGGTGCTTCAGATAGGTTTCTGACCTATCGCACATACTACAGCCAATAACTTGCCGAAAATATTATTTTTTTCTAACGTTTTCTGGTAGTTACGCCAGACCCGCGTAACCTTGTCGGTATAATCTGTAGCTAAAGAATCGTTCATTCCAGGCCCTCCATGGCAAGGATTTTATTTCTCGTTGAAATAACGCTAACCTATCGTCTTGGAAAATACAATATGACGCCACGGCCTATCACCCCGAACACTGCCGCAGTGTTCATCGAGATAGGCTGTGCCGCCTATTTAGATGTTATGTTGCAAAGAGGAATGATTGTTGATTCATAAAGAAGCCATAAGAAGAGTCATAGATAGTACCGACCATCTTTCAGGAAAGGTGTTTACGTTCACAATTCAGTCTTTAATTATCGTATCACTTATATCGTTTTCCATAGATACCCTGCCCGATCTATCACTAAATACTAAAAAGACTCTACGTGTTATTGAGATTATTACCGTAGGCATATTCACGCTTGAATACGTGCTCCGAATTACAATATCTGAAAGAAAACTTGGATTTATTTTTAGTTTTTATGGCTTGGTAGACTTAGCTGCAATCCTTCCTTTTTACATTGCTTCAGGTCTTGATCTTCGTGCTGTTAGGGTATTTCGCCTTCTTCGTCTCGTGCGCATACTAAAACTGTTTAAATATAGCCAAGCAATTAAAAGATTTCATCGTGCTTTGGTTATAGCGAAAGAAGAACTTATCCTATTTGGTTTTGTGGCGGCAATTATGCTTTATCTCTCTGCTGTCGGTATTTATTATTTTGAGAATTCAGCCCAACCGGAACAATTTAAATCTGTTTTTCATAGCCTTTGGTGGGCAGTAACAACTCTTACCACTGTTGGGTATGGAGACATGTATCCTATAACAGCAGGTGGTAAATTGTTTACATTTTTCGTCCTAATGATAGGTTTAGGTATTGTTGCAGTTCCGACAGGTTTGATTGCATCTGCGCTTTCACAAGTACGGAAAGAAGATGCAACATAACAAGGCAAATTCACTCGGACGGCAAAAAGCGCCGCTTCTACGTCGCTCTGCTTTTTGCCGCCGGTGATTTGCGACGTTAGCTGTGAAAATATTTGAAAACGCACATCGTCGATCTGGTGGAGGTAAAATCGAAGTTAGTGGTATGAATGTTTGGTCAGTTCCACAGAAAGAGGGTGTGTGCCAATTTGGTAGTTCAGGCCAACGATGCAGGAATTGTTCAAAGGGTTGAGTGGAAATCACCCGCATCCCATTCGTAATTGCTTTTAGGTGAGTGGTTTCCACGAATAGGAGATAGAGGTACCAGAAAGGTTTTGGTGTGGCAGTAACTGGAAAGAACTTCACGCTGATCAAATGGTGGAAAGCACTCGGATC
>JAESPD010000056.1 GCA_016756855.1 gamma proteobacterium endosymbiont of Lamellibrachia anaximandri
GTAGGTGTCATGCGGTGGCATCAGGGCGATGATGGGTTGGCATAGACCGGAGGTGGCCTTTGATCCAAAATAGCTGCTCATGAGCTTTGATCCTTTGCATCGCATTGGATCAACAGCATAGAATCAGCAAGCTATGTTGTCAAGCTTCTATTGGTGCAAGTTTGTTAATCTGGATGGTGGGGGGGTGAGTAGTTACGCCTTTTGTGATTTTTAAATCTAACGTTGTGGTAATTGGCGTGAACGAAGCGAGCGTCCAAGCGAGGTCCGGCGACCGAAGGGAGCGATGTTAATGTGATTGTTACGCAAGCATTGGCTCCATAATGCGCTTGCCAACACTAATAACCATGTCGATAGTCATATCTAGGCCCTTAGACTGAAATTTGTCCTTAATTTTTCCCCATACCGATTCATTACGAATTGTATCCAACAAATCATGACCTTTTGGTGTGAGCCTACGTGCAATAGCTGCGCCTATCAGGTTATCACCGGTCGATGTTTCAATAATATTCGCCTTTATGCAATCTGCGTCGTGCAAGAACCGCATGTTATATGCGACGTTTTGCTCTTTGATGCCATCGAAATCCTTCATGTTCACAACAGTGTTTGGAGTATTAGATTCTTCGAGACGGATGAGAATTGCTCGAATGATTTCCCAATCTCTAGTCATAGTGTGATTCCTTTTTTGTTTCCTAACATCTAAGCATTTATCCGCTGTGCGCAGCATGCGTGGATAAATGCCTGTTGGACTGAGCCGCCCTGCAGTGACCGCCCAAGCTTATTTAATAGGAAATTGTTTTCAGCAGACAGGCTTGAGACGGGGTAAATAGAGATTGGGCAGCGAGAGGTCGCCACCGACAGCGTATCGATCGGTTCGTCAAAGACGTATCCCTGGCCCATTCCTGTGCCCCTTTATCCACGATTCCACCACATATTAGCCGATTTTCATTCGTTATGCCGCATGCACCCCTCAAGCGCTGGCGGGCCTGATCCGGCGAGTCAGCAAGTGGTTGGGGTTGTCGGTTAAAGGCAATCAGCCTCCTTTCCATCTCAAGGGAGACAGCTCTGCGATAGGCCGTAACATGACCTGATGGCATTTGGAGCAAGGGTAGCCATCAAAGAGAGCAGGGGCTTCCTTCTGTTCCTCTTTGTCGGACGCTGCATCAGGAGCCGGCAGGGCGGCGCGGATCTGTTGGTCGGAAACGGATGCGCATCAGTCCCTTGGGCAGTATATGCAGCAGGAACCGGCGGATAAACATCTCCACCTGGAGTGCCATGACTTTCATTCGGTCATGATCCCGATGGTGCTTGTAACGGAACCGGATGACCCCGTCCGTCATCGACAGCATATGTGGGTTGCTGATGGCCGGATGTGGTGCTTGCGGCGTTCAGTAATGGTCGTGGTCTCGGAGAAGCTAATGTGCAATGTTAGCGTTATCTGCTTTTAATCACTGGTAAGTATTTCGTGATGGTTGTTTTCGTCAGTGTGCTGACGGTAGTTTGGGAGGCGTATTTGCGCTTGGCTGTTGTCAGCTGTCAAAAACTAACATGAGAAAATGAAAGATATATGACCTGCAGGTGTCTACGTGGTGTCTACATGGGAATTTCCGCCAAATAGCGGAAATCCGTAAGTCATTGATATTATTGGTGGGCCCTGAAGGACTTGAACCTTCGACCAAGGGATTATGAGTCCCCTGCTCTAACCAGCTGAGCTAAGGGCCCGAATAGGGCGTGAGGATTGTAGCAAAAAGGCCGTGGGTACGCTCGCTGTACCCGCGGCCTTTTTTTGCTGTGGCGTTCTATTCGTTATCCAGGAAGCTGCGCAGTCGGTCGGAGCGGGAAGGGTGCCGCAGTTTGCGCAGGGCCTTGGCTTCAATCTGTCGGATACGCTCGCGGGTGACGTCGAACTGTTTGCCGACCTCCTCCAGGGTGTGGTCGGTGTTCATGTCGATGCCGAAGCGCATGCGCAGGACTTTTGCTTCGCGTCCGGTGAGGCCGCCCAGCATGTTTTGGGTCGCTTCGCCAAGGCCTTCAGCAGTCGCAGACTCAACCGGCGAGACAACGCCGGAGTCTTCGATGAAGTCGCCAAGATGTGAGTCTTCGTCATCGCCGATAGGGGTCTCCATGGAGATCGGTTCCTTGGCGATCTTCAGGACTTTGCGGATCTTGTCTTCAGGCATTTCCATGCGTACTGCCAGCTCTTCGGGAGTGGCTTCCCGGCCCATCTCCTGGATCATCTGCCGGGAGATGCGGTTGAGCTTGTTGATGGTTTCGATCATGTGCACCGGGATGCGGATGGTGCGGGCCTGGTCCGCAATGGAGCGGGTGATGGCCTGACGAATCCACCAGGTGGCGTAGGTGGAGAATTTGTAACCGCGACGATATTCGAACTTGTCCACTGCCTTCATCAGGCCGATGTTGCCCTCCTGGATCAGGTCGAGGAACTGCAGGCCGCGGTTGGTGTATTTTTTGGCGATGGAGATGACCAGCCGCAGGTTGGCTTCAACCATCTCTTTCTTGGCGCGGCGTGCCTTCGCCTCGCCGATGGACATCTTGCGGTTAACCTCTTTGATCTCACCGATTGTCAGCATGCATTCGGTTTCCAGGGTAAGGAGGCGTTTCTGTGACCGCAGAATCTCGTCTGCGTGCTCTTCTAGTGCCTCTGAGTAACCTTTGCCGCTTTTGATCTGGTCGTGGATCCAGTCAAGGTTGGTTTCGTTGTCCGGAAAAGAGACGATAAACTCTTTGCGGGGCATGCGGGCTCTATCGACGCACAGGCCCATGATGATTCTTTCCTGGGCACGGATGCGCACGATGGAGCTGCGCAGCACATTGACCAGCAGGTTAAAGGTGTTGGGTACCAGCTTGAATTCAAGAAAGCTCTCAACGACTTTATCCACCGTCTTCTGGGTTTTGGCGCTGGCCCGGCCGTTTTTCTTCAGTGTGGTACAGAGTGCTTTGTAGCGCTTGCGCAGCTCTTTCGTTTTAGCGGCGACCTCTTCAGGGTCGGGGCCGGTATTTTCCGGTTCCTCCTCCACCTCGCCATTTGCCTCTCTTGCTTCTTTGGCTTCCTCGCGGGCCTTGTTTTTGGCAGCGATGCTGGCAGGGGTGGGGATCTCGTTAATTTCGTCCAGGTCGATGAAGCCGTTGGTAACATCCGCCATGCGGGATTCACCAGCCTCGATGTTTTCCAGTCTGGTTGCCAGCAGGTCGATGGTGATCGGGAAGGTGGCGAGCGCGGCAGAGACCTGGATGAGGCCGTCCTCGATGCGCTTGGCGATACGGAGTTCGCCCTCACGCGTCAGCAGTTCAACGGTACCCATCTCCCGCATATACATGCGGACTGGATCGGTCGTGCGGCCGAATTCACTGTCGACACTGGCGAGGGCGGCAGCGGCCTCCTCGGCGGCGTCTTCGTCGGTGGAGACGGCGTTGTCGCTGAGGTTGTTGTCTTCGAGGTCGGGAGCAGTTTCGTGGACGGTGATTCCCATGTCGTTGATCATCCGCACGATATCTTCGATCTGTTCCGGCTCGACAATGCCTTCAGGCAGGTGATCGTTAACTTCCGCGTAGGTAAGGAATCCCTGTTCCTTGCCCTTTGCAATCAGTTGTTTTAGCTGGGATTGCTGTGTTTCCTGATTCATCTTTTACCTTGTTATACGGGTGCGCGCGAGCCGACAAACGAACTGCCCATTCTAGCACGTTTTTTTGATTTTTTTCCAGTAGTGCGTTGAATTGCGCCTTGTTCCCATGCGTTTTGTCCGAAATGTGACTGGTCTGCGTTTTACGTCAGTATCTCTGTGCGCTATTCGTTGTTATCGTCGGCCTCGATTTTGCCGGGAAATCTTTGTCTGAGTTCCGACAGTTCTTCAGACATCTCACTGAGCGGTGCGTTCCTCGGCGCCAATGTATTGGCTTTTCTATATTGATCGACAAGCCTGTTCAGTACGTCACGAAACTCAGCCTCATGATCCATGCCTGGAAAATCAAATCGGCGCGCCGCAATTTTTGCCAGATGGGGATACTCATCCCTATCACGCCAACGTTCGAGTAGTGTTGCTTTATTAAGCGTAGGATGGGTATAGATAATTTCAAGTAATTCATGCAGTAGAGGGATTCCCGGTGTATCCCAGTTAATCCAGTCGTCAGGCACTTCCTTTGCTACCGGCGCCACAGAGGGTTTGTCGAGCAGCAGGGCGATTGCGTTGCTGATCAGTTTGGGCCGCTGTTTCCGATACTCCCCCCCCGAGGCGTGAGGACGCTTGCCGGGCTGGAGCGGATTGGCGCTATTGCCAAGAGTGCCGCTCTGCAGGCCAACCGTCTGCTCCAGTTGTCGATACATCATGCGACGGAAGATGCCGGGAGGCAGTTTCTCCAGCAGGGGTCTTGCCAGTTCGACCAGCCGGGCGCGGCCATCGATGGTGTCCATGTGAACCTGGGACGCCAGGTGCCCGAGGAGGAAGTTTGAGAGTGGCTGTGCCTGATCCAAGCGCTGGTCGAACGCTTCGCTACCCTCCTTGCGGATCAGGGTGTCGGGGTCTTCGCCGTCCGGCAGGAAGAGGAAACGGGCTTCGCGCCCCTCGCGCATCACAGGCAGGGCTGTCTGCAGCGCCTTCCAGGCGGCGTCGCGTCCCGCCCGGTCGCCATCGAAACAGAAGACCACCTCTGGACAGGTGCGAAAGATCAGCTCCAGATGTTCCGGTGTGGTGGCGGTACCCAATGTGGCCACGGCATTGCGAATGCCGAACTGGGCTAGGGCCACCACATCCATGTAACCTTCCACCACCAGCAGGCGTGCGATCTTGCGCAGTGCCTGCTTGGCCTCATAAAGTCCATAGAGCTCACGGCCTTTATGGAACAGGGGGGTTTCCGGTGAGTTGAGGTATTTTGGGGTGCTGTCATCCAGCACACGTCCGCCAAAGCCGATGGTTCGGCCGCGCTGGTCTCGAATGGGGAAGATGATACGGTTGCGGAAACGATCGTAACGTTTGTCCCCGGGTTCCGAGATGAGCCCGGTTTCGCGCAGCCTGCCGATGGTCTGTTCATCGGTGCCAAAATGTTTCAGCAGGTTGTCCCAGCCGGGGGGGGCGAAACCAATGCCGAAGGCGGCAGCGATCTCACCGCTCAGACCCCTGTGTTTCAGGTACTGGACCGCTTGCGGGGCCTGGGGATGTTTCCGCAGTCGACTGCGGTAGAAGTCAGCCGACTTTTCAAGCAGATCGTAGAGCGGTCGCAGATCCGGCCCTTGTGAGACACCAGCCTCTCTGGGGACTTCCAGGCCCGCCATGCCCGCGAGATCCTCGACGGCTTCGACGAAACCCAGGTTGTCATATTCCATCAGAAACCCGATGGCGGAGCCGTGGGCGCCGCAACCGAAGCAGTGGTAGAATTGTTTTTCGGCACTGACGGTGAAGGAGGGGGTCTTTTCGTCGTGGAACGGGCAGCAGGCCTGGTAGTCTCTGCCGGCTTTTTTCAGAGGGACGCGGTGGTTGACCACGTCGACGATATTCACGCGTGTGAGCAGGTCATCGATAAATTGAGAGGGGATTCTTCCTGCCATGATGTCTGGCGGTGCTCAGCAACTGGGTCCGCTTATAGGATAGCGGAAAGTGGTGTCGCCGGCGGAAGATCTGGATAGTGGCTGTCAGCCTGCCAGTTTCTGCTTTACCAGTCCGCTGACCTTGCCCATGTCGGCGCGGCCCTGCATCTTTGGTTTCAACAGCCCCATCACCTTGCCCATGTCCTGCATGGCGGCGGCGCCGGTGGCGCTGATGGCCTCGTCGATCATGGCGACGATCTCTTCGTCGCCCAGGCCCTCCGGCAGATAGTCCTGAATGACTTCGATTTCGCGCTGTTCCTGTTCGGCCAGCTCGGCGCGCCCAGCCTGTTCGAACTGACTGATCGAGTCCCGGCGCTGTTTGATCATCTTGTCCAGGATGGTCAGCGCCTGCGTGTCGTCGAGCTCAATGCGCTCGTCGACTTCGCGTTGCTTGATCGCCGCAGTGATCAGGCGAAGAGTGCCAAGCCGGGGCTTGTCCTTCGCCTTCATGGCGGTCTTTACATCATCCAGAATCCGTTGTTTCAACATTGCTGAAGCGTCGGTCAGATAGGATCAGTACTGGCGTTCCCAGCGGCGGTTCTCGCGCGAGACCTTCTTCAGGTGACGCTTGACCGCTGCTGCAGCCTTGCGTTTACGCTCCCATGTGGGTTTTTCATAGAACTCGCGGCGACGGACTTCGGCGAGGACGCCGACCTTCTCGCAGGAGCGCTTGAAACGGCGCATGGCAACTTCAAAAGGTTCGTTCTCTTTGACGCGTACGTTGGGCATCTGTGTGTGATTCCTAGGACTCTGTTAAGCTTTGCAAACGGTGAAAGGCGCGAATTTTACGCACAGATGCCGGGTTTTGCAAAGTTAATCGTACATGCTCTATGGGGAAGCGACAGAATATGCGGGTTTTGGGAATAGAGACCTCTTGTGATGAGACCGGTGTGGCTGTCTACGATAGCGATGGTGGCCTGCTGGCTCATGCGCTGCACAGTCAGATCGAAATCCACGCCGAATATGGCGGAGTGGTGCCGGAGCTGGCCTCGCGGGACCACGTGCGCAAGGCTTTGCCGCTGATTCGGCAAGTTTTTCATCAGGCGCAGATCAGCAGTGAGTCCATTGATGGCGTGGCCTACACGGCTGGCCCCGGCTTGGTGGGGGCCTTACTGGTGGGCAGTGCGATCGGGCGCAGTCTGGCCTGGGCTTGGCAGGTGCCGGCGGTGGGCGTGCACCACATGGAGGGGCATCTGTTGGCGCCGATGCTGGAGGCGGAGCCGCCCGGCTTCCCTTTTATCGCCATGCTGGTCTCCGGTGGGCATACCCAACTGGTCAAAGTGGATGGGATCGGCAGATACCGGCTTCTGGGGGAGTCGCTGGACGATGCGGCGGGAGAGGCGTTCGATAAGACTGCCAAACTGCTGGATCTGCCCTATCCAGGCGGGCCGGAATTGGCGAAACTGGCGCAGGATGGCAATCCGAAACGCTATCGCTTTCCGCGTCCGATGACAGATCGCCCCGGATTGGACTTCAGTTTCAGCGGACTCAAGACCTTTGCCCTCAACACCCAGCAGGCAGCCAAGCGGGAGGAAGGTGATCTGCTGCCCCGGCAGACCCTGGCGGATATTGCCCGGGCCTTCGAGGATGCAGTGGTGGATACCCTGATGATCAAATGTCGCCGCGCGGTACGGCAGACTGGCGTCAAAACCCTGGTGATGGCGGGTGGTGTTAGTGCCAATCGCCGTTTGCGGGAAAGCATTGGTGAGATGATGGTGAAGGAGGGAGGACGCGCTTACTACCCGCGACCGGAATTCTGCACAGACAACGGGGCGATGATTGCCTATGCGGGATGGCAGCGTCTGCGGGCAGGACAGAGTGAGCCGTTGCGGTTTTCCGCCAATCCCCGCTGGAAGATGGAAAGTTTGGAGGCGGTTTAAGAAGAAGGTTAAAGGCAAAAGGCTGGCAAATCTACGATTTACCTGATTCTTGAGTCAAGCCAGGTTCACCCCGTCAGTCTCCAGCAGAAATCGCGACTGCGTTCGGCTAATCCAGTGGCACGGCCTCCTTTCACCTTTCACCTTTCACCTTTCACTTTTCCCTCCACTCCCTGAAGCAGATTGCTGATATTGCTGCGGTGACGCCAGAACAGAATGACGCTCATCACTGTCTGCATGATGATCAACTCCGGGGCAGGCCAGAAGTACCAGACAAAAACCGGGGCCAAGGCCATGGAGACGAGGGCGGCCAAGGAGGAGATCTTCAGTACCTTGGCCATGAAGAGCCAAACCAGTGCCACTGCGCCACCGACTGCCCAGTGCAGGCCGAACTGAACGCCCAGCGCAGTTGCCACGCCCTTGCCACCCTGAAAGCCGAAAAACAGCGGGTAGAGATGGCCGAGGAAGGCCGCCATGGCGGTGAGGGCGAGGATCAGTGGTGAATCGGTAAACAGGTGGGCCACCAGCAGCGGGATCAGCCCTTTCAGCATGTCACCCAGCAAAGTGATTGCTGCGGCTTTTTTGCCGCCGATTCGCAGCACATTGGTGGCGCCGGGATTGTTGGAACCCTGAGTGCGGGGATCAGGCAGCCTCATCAATTTGCAGACGATGATGGCGCTGGAGATGGAGCCCAACAGGTAGGCGCCGATTACTAGCAGTGTTTCTATGATCATAAGGTGAATTGGAACCCTAAGCCACTGCAAGGTCAATACCCGCTGACATAAGAAGGTGCTCCCCGGATTGGATTTTCTCCTCCGGATCTCTAACATGTCATTTCTCAATAGCTAAACAATAACGAGAAACTATGGATATTGTCTTCATCAGAAATCTGCGTATCGAGACGGTAATCGGTATCTACGACTGGGAGCGGGAGATCAGGCAGCCGGTGGTGCTCGATCTCGATATGGGAGCTGACATCGCCCGCGCGGCGAAAAGCGATCATATCGACGATACTCTGGACTACAAGGCGGTCTCCAAGCGGCTGATTCAGTTCGTGGAGGAGAGTGAGTTCCAGTTGGTGGAGACTTTGGCAGAGCGCTGTGCGGAGATCGTGCTCGATGAGTTCGAAGTGCCTTGGGTGCGGTTGACCATGAACAAGATTGGCGCGGTAAGTGCTGCACGGGATGTCGGGGTCATCATCGAGCGGGGCAGTCGTGACTGAGTCTGCGGTGGTAAGAGTCTGGTTGAGTCTGGGCAGCAATATCGACAGACAGCGCCATGTCACTCAGGCATTGCTTGATCTGAAGGCTCAATTCGGTGAACTGGTGGTCTCCCGCATCTATGAGAGTGAGGCTGTCGGTTTTGAAGGGGAGAGTTTTTACAATCTGGTGGTGGGGATCGAAACCGGTTTGCCTGTTGAAGCGCTGGCCCAGCAGCTGCGGGGGATCGAAGATGCCAATGGACGGGTGCGGTCGGGAGATAAATATACCCCCAGGACTCTGGATATTGACCTGTTGACCTATGGGGAGCAGGTGATAGATACACCAAAACTGCAGCTGCCGAGGGATGAAATTACCCGCTACGCCTTTGTCCTGCTGCCGTTGTCTGAGGTTGCGGGGAGAGAGATGCATCCCCTGATTGGAAAAAGCTACCAGGCGCTTTGGGAAGTTTTCGATGACGCTGATCAGCGTCTCTGGCCTGTGGATGGCCTGCCGGCAGGCAGAAAAGAAAAGACCCCGGCTCCCTGATCCGTGGGAGTCGGGGCGATGTCGCCCTGCTTGGTTGGCAAATGTTTCAATCCCTGGTGCATCCGTGCGCCTTGGTATCATCCATGATGTCCTTACGGCGACAACTTAATCTTGACACTTGATGCGAATTTTATCTGCGGGAAAAATCCGGCGTTTATGTAGGAATTTTCTGACATGGATCAGGGAATGTGCTTGATCTGTGGCTCGTGCATTTGAAACAATCCCCCTGGTTTAACTTTTTGTTGGCGCCTTAGCGTCACCCCTACCTGAACTTTAAGGATCTCAACATGCCGTTGATCAGAGCATTTCCGGGGCTGCGTCCCGCCGCTGGTCGTGCCGCCGATGTGGCCGCCCCACCTTACGATGTAATGAACGAAGCGGAAGCCCGCGAGATGGTGGTGGGCCGTCCCTGGAGTTTCCTGCATATCTCCCGCCCAGAGGTGGATCTGCCTGAAGGCACTGACCCTTACGCGCCAGAGGTTTATGCTAAGGCGGCGGAAAATCTGGCGAAGATGGAGGATGAAGGTGTGCTGGTGCGGGATGAGAAGCCCTGCTACTACGTCTACCGGCTGACCATGGGTGAGCATGTGCAGACGGGGCTGGCGGCTGTTGCCTCTGTAGATGCTTACGACAACAACCGCATCAAGAAACATGAATTCACCCGTCCCGCGAAAGAGGATGACCGGGTGCGTCAGGTCGATGCCCTCAACGCTCAGACCGGCCCGGTGTTTCTAGTCTATCCCAGTACCTCCGTTGTCGACAGCACTCTCGCAGATATCAGCAGCGCCGCACCAGTTTTCGAAGTCACCGCTGCTGACGGTGTGTTGCATGAGATCTGGGTGGTAGCTGATAAGACCACCGTCGCCAGGCTGACCGATGCTTTCGATGCAATGGATGCCCTCTACGTGGCCGACGGTCACCATCGTTCTGCTGCGGGTTCCCGAGTGGCTGCCGCCCGCAAGGCGGACAATCCCAACCATACCGGCGACGAGTCCTATAATTACTTTCTGACTGTGATTTTTCCCCACAACCAGATGCAGATCCTCGACTACAATCGGGTGGTGAAAGATCTCAACGGGCTGGATTCGGCTGCTTTCCTGTCTCAGGTTGGTGAGGCTTTCGGCGTGGAGACCAGCGATTTACCGGTTAAGCCGTCGCAGCCTGCCGAATTCGGCATGTATCTGGACAAGCAGTGGTATCGGCTGCGCCTGAGTGGAGAGCGTATCCCCAGCGACGACCCGGTGGGTCGGCTGGACGTGAGTCTGTTGGCCGACAATCTGATCGATCCGATTCTTGGCATCTCCGACCCTCGCCGAGACAGCCGCATCGACTTTGTCGGTGGTATTCGCGGTCTGGCCGGTCTGGAGAAAAGGGTGGACAGCGGCGAGATGCAGGTCGCCTTCTCGTTCTTTCCCACCGGGATGGAAGACCTGATGGCGGTAGCCGATGCTGGTGAGGTGATGCCTCCCAAATCGACCTGGTTCGAGCCCAAGCTGGCGGATGGGCTTGTGAGCCATGTACTCGACTGATCACTATAGTGTCAGCAGGCTCTGACGCAATGAATCGCCAATGGTCAGTGTAACCACCAGCCTGCCGGAAGGAACGTCTGTCGATCAGCAGGGCATAGATGCCTGGCTGGAGGCGTATGGGCAGGAGAACAGCCGGGAGGATGTCGACTACCTGCGGGATGCCTGTGAATTGGCGCTGGATGCAGGTGGCGACGTCTTTCTTCCCTCCGGTGAGACCCGGCTGCGACATGGCCTGTTGGTGGCGGAGATTCTGTTTGGCATGCGCCTCGACCGCGAGACCCTTGCGGCGGCGATACTGCTTGGGTCGCTGACCGATGCAACGATTACTCTGGAGCAGCTGGAAGCGCGCTTTGGCAAGAGTGTTGCCACCATGGTGGATGACCTCACCCGTATCGAGGCCCTGACCGGTCTATCCTCTGAAACCAAACATGTGGATGAGGCGGAACATGCAGAGAACCTGCGGCGACTGCTGCTGGGGATCGCGGAAGATGTCCGTGTCGTGTTGGTCGTTGTGGGCGAACGCTTGCATCTGATGCGTATTGCCCGTGAGTTTCCCGAAGAGACCCGTCTGCGTCTGGCGCAGGAGACCCGCGCCATCTATGCGCCACTGGCCAACCGGCTGGGCATCTGGCAGGTCAAATGGGAGTTGGAAGACCTGTCGCTGCGTTTTCTCCATCCGGCTGATTACAAGCGTCTGGCCAGTCAACTGGATGGACGGCGCGAGGAGCGGGAACAATTTATCAGCGAAGTGATTGAACTGCTCGACGGGGAGTTTCACAAACAGGGCATAGATGCGGATATCAACGGCCGTCCCAAGCATATCTACTCTATCTGGAGGAAGATGCAGCGCAAAGCGGTGGATATCGAACAGATCTTCGATCTGCGTGCGGTGCGGGTGTTGGTGAGTGATATTGCCCAGTGTTACGAGGTGCTCGGCATAGTGCATGGACTCTGGAAACACATCCCCGGAGAATTCGATGACTACATCGCCACCCCCAAGGCGAATATGTATCAATCTATCCATACTGCAGTGATCGGTCCGGAGGACAAGACGCTGGAGGTACAGATCCGCACACAGGATATGCATCACCATTCGGAATTGGGTGTCGCAGCCCATTGGCGCTACAAGGAGAACGCCAAACATGATGCCGATTTCGAGCTGCGCGTCGTCTGGATGCGTCACTGGCTGGATTTGAAGGACAGTGGAGACGACTACAGCGATCATCTCGAGCAGCTCGACACGGAGATGGAGGCGACCCGCATCTATGTCCTCACGCCGCAGAGCAAGGTGGTCGAGTTGCCGAAAGGCTCTACGCCGCTCGACTTTGCCTATGCGGTCCACACCGATATCGGGCACAGATGCCGGGGAGCAAAGGTGGATGGCCACATTGTGCAGCTCACGCGTCCCCTGAAGAGCGGTGAAATCGTTGAGGTGTTGACCTCCAAGAACGGCACGCCCAGCCGGGACTGGATCAATCCTCATCTCGGCTATCTGAAGAGCAGCCGGGCGCGAAGCCGGGTGCGCCAGTGGTTCAAACACCTCGATTATGCGCACTATGTCGAGCTTGGCCGTGCGGCCCTGGACCGGGAGATCGTCCGCCTCAGTGTGATCGAAAAGCCCGACCTGGAAGAGGTCGCTGAGAGACACAATCTCAAACAGGTTGACGATGTCTATGCCGCCATCGGCCGTGGCGAACTGTCACCCGTACATGTGGCTGGTTCCGGGATAAGGGGAAAGCAGTCGGAGCAGACCGAACTGCCCCTGGAAAAGACCCGCCCCAAAGCGCAGATCAAAGGCGAAGTGGTGGTGGATGGGGTCGACGATCTGATGACCACCATGGCCCGTTGCTGTAAGCCGGTCCCCTATGATTCTATTGTTGGTTACGTCACCCGCGGCCGGGGCGTGACGGTTCATCGGCGCAATTGCTCCAATATCCGCGCCATGGATGAGGACGAACTGGAGCGTCTGGTGGAGGTGGGCTGGAGTGACCAGCATGAAGAGTCAACCTACCCGGTCGATATCCGTATCCTTGCGGCTGACCGTAAGGGACTGCTGCGCGATATCTCATCGATCTTCACCGGCGACGAGGTTGATGTCATCAGTGTCACAACGAACAGTGACCGCAAGACCGATACCGCCTCCATGCAATTCACCGTTGAGGTGAACGATATGGAACAGCTCAGTCGCCTGCTGACCAAAGTCGAGCAGTTGCCTGGCGTGATGGACGTCAAACGGGTGGTTTGATCTATGGCAAAATATTCCAAAAAAGCGCAGGTTTCGGATGAAACCAGGGACGAAGCGATGAAGATTGCCCGTGGGACGCAAAAACCGGGACAGACCAAGGAACAGACGAAGCTGATTGCACAGGGCATCCAGAAGGGCATTGACCTCTATAAGAAACAACACAAGGTCAAGGCGCGGGAGCTCGATAAAAAACTGAGAAAAGCCACGGCTTCAGCAGTACCACAACCCACGCAGCCGGAAGCAGTACCGTCATCCACTACACCGCAGAAAAGCAGCAAACTGCCCTGGATTTTGCTGCTGCTCTCCTGGCTCTGTTTTGGTGTCTACTTTTTTCTATCGAACTGAAGGTGCTTTGCAATTATTCAGAGCGTAGGCCCGATCAAGCGTAGCGGATCGGGCATTTTCAAATTGATAGGGTGTGTGGGATTGCCGGTTCCGCTGCGCTAGAACTGGCCTACTCTCACGCTAGATATCCCGCAAACCCTCTGAAGGCTCGACTCTGGCAGCGCGGTACCCCGCGAGGGTGGCGGCGAGGATAGCGGCGGTGCAGGTCAGCCCCAGAGCGATGAGAAAATGTTCAGGCAACAGTCGGCAGACAGTGTCGCCACTCTCCAGTTGTGAAGCGAACATCTCATTGATGGTATAGGCGACGCCCAGGTAGATCAGAGATGCACTGACCCAGCCGAGGACGCCGGTGAAAAGCGACTGGATCACCGGGAACCAGATGATATCACCGGTGCGAAATCCCACCAGCCGCAGTACGCTCAACTCTTTGCGCTTACGGTCGACATTGGCCCATAAGCTGGCGCCGAGAGAGAAAGAGAAGCCGATCAGGCCGATCACGGCGATCAGCCAGAACACAGCACTCAGGTTACGATCCATGTTGCGCACGATCTCGATGTCCGCCGCGCGGGTGCGAACCTCTATCCCCTGCTGCAACAGTATCTTGCTGATAGGTTCGACATCATAGATGGAGCGGGTATAGAGCCGAAAACTGGGGTAGGTTCGCCCCGCGTCTTTCGGTTTGTCGCCCTTCCAGCCAAGGGCAGGCACCGCCTGGCCGTCACGAAACGCCTCTGCCGATTCCACCAGATAGACAGGCGCGAATGCGCCGTCACGGCTGAACGCCCCCGGTTTTGCGATATCCACGACCGTCAGATCGATATGCACCCGTTCGCTGCGGCCACGGAATCTCCGGGCCAGGCTGCCGCTTATCTTGTCGCCCTTGCCAGCCTTGAGTTTGCGCGCTGCCGATTCGGACAGGACCAGTTGATGCAGGCCGGTGGGTATATCGAGTCCGTTCAGCAGTGGGTCACCACGATCTGTGGGCAG
The DNA here is from genome assembly GCA_016756855.1 of gamma proteobacterium endosymbiont of Lamellibrachia anaximandri. Classification (GTDB taxonomy): domain Bacteria; phylum Pseudomonadota; class Gammaproteobacteria; order Chromatiales; family Chromatiaceae; genus QGON01. Next base: position 14,328 of record JAESPD010000056.1, read on the forward strand.
CATCTCCACCGACAGGATGCGGGAGGCCTTTTCGCTCTTGAGCTGAATGGTGGCGGCAATGGCGCGGGTGCGGGGCACGATGAAATTGACGCCGGTCTGGCTGCGCAGGTTTTCGATCCACGTCCGGTCGTAGCGGCCGCTGCCGATGGGACGGATCTCCCGGTTGCGGGGATCTTCGATCAGATTGTCCAGCATGCTGCCGATGATGCCGAACTTGAGTCCGAAGAGGATCATCATCGGAGCCAGCACGGCGGCCAGGGCGATCACGAAGAAGCTGGACATCTGCCATTCGTTTTTGTAATCGCGATTGGCGAGCCAGAAGACGTTTTTGAAACGGCGCAGCACTAATGCTCTACCCATGTGGTAATTGCGAGCTCAGTTAGTGTCCATCCGGAAACAAGTGAATATTTGTAGCCTGGATGAAGCGCAGTGGGATCCAGGAAGATAAGTGGCAGATTCATAGCCTGTCCCCGGATTATGCAAGCTTCATCCGGGCTACGGCAATTGGTTTCCGGATAAATACTGGTTAGCTTGTCAACGTTCACGGCTGGAAAAAGCACTTACCCACTCACCACGGTTTCGGTGGTGTGGCCATTCTCCTTGCGCCGCGTGACGTGGGAGAGGTGGCGCAGACCCAGCCGGTTGATGTGCCGCCAGGCGTGGCTGGCGATGATGACGGTGATATGGAGTTCGTCCACCAGTTCGATGAACAGCGACATGATCTTCTCGGCGGCAATCGGATCGAGGGAGGCGGTGGGCTCATCGGCGATGACGATGGAGGGTCGATGGGCCAGGGCGCGGCCGATGGCAACCCGCTGGCGTTCACCGACCGAGAGCAGGTGCGGCAGTTTGTCGAGATGGCGTCGAATACCGAGATTACCGGCGAGTTCTTCGATCATTTCATCCCCCGGCATATTGAGCAGCCGCCGCGAGAGACCGATATTTTCCCGCACAGTGAGATAGGGCAGCAGTCCACCTGTCTGCATGACATAACCGATACGCTGACGGCGCAGGTCGCCAAGCCGGTTGAGCCGGTTCTTGCGCCAGTGCTCTGAGATATCCACGGGTTCTGCACCGGCACCGGGACGAAAGCGGAAGGAGCCGATTTCGCTGGGTTTGAGGGTCATGGAGAGCATGTCGAGCAGGGTGCTCTTGCCGCTGCCACTCTCGCCGATCAGGGCCACCTTCTCTCCCATTGCGATCTGCAGGCTGGGCACGAGCAGGCGAAAGGCCACCCCCTCTGCCTCACGGGTCTTTACCACGTCGCGCAAATGGTAGATGAGTATCCTGCTGCTGCTGGGGTTGGGTGCCCCCAGCCGCTCATTGGAAAAACTGCTCACGTGTTTTAAGGCAGCATTTCCAGTGCGATAGGGAATACTGAGTCGCCGGATACTGAACTGCCATCGAGGGAGACCCAGAGGTCAGTATGGTCGTGCAGCACCTGGTAGTAGTTGATCTTCTCCTCCATCCGGTGGATGAAGGCGAGTTGATCCCTCGCTGGCCAGTCCTGCCAGTTTTCCAGGGAGAGATTCATCACCTCTCCTGTGTAGGGCAGGTCTTCGATATATTCGCGCATGAAACCCATGTCCGCCAGATTGCCTTCTAGGGCGCCGCTGACGCGGGTGGTACTGCCGAGTTGCTCCGGATCCCGGGAGATGGTGGCGGCCAGACTCTTCAGATCATTGAGAAAACTGCGAGGGGAGAGCAGGCCCTCCTCCGCAGTTTCCAACACCTGACGCATGATGCTGTGCAGATCACTCAGCTGGTCGCGAGTCAGCAGAACGCGCACGTCCAGGGTCTGGCGCTGCGGGTTTTTGAAGTCCCGATCCACCAGCCAGGCATTGAAAACGCTGGGGATCTGCTCCACCTGGTCCTGCTGCAGATAGCGCATGCGCAGGGCGTAGCCGAGTTTTGCGACCTTAGCCTGAAACTGGGCCAGTTGATCCGGTTCCTCTTCCTGCTCCTTGGGGGCAGGTTTTGGTTGGTTCTGGATCGCTTTACCCGCTGCGGCGATGGCAGTGACCTTGACCTGATCGGTGATCTGGTGGGCCAGGGAGTCCATGACGCGGCCAAAGCGGTTTACGTCTCCGGTCTTGACGCCAAAATAGAAACTGCCGATGCCGGGGTAGTAGGAGAGCGCCTTGTAACGCTCCGCAGCGCCCTCGTGGTTGGCGTACTGGCTCGGGGTCAGCAGATGCAGCACCGAGAGGGCGATACCTTTATTGCGGGCGAGCCGGGCGAGGCTTTCGGCGTTGAGGCCGGTGCCGGATAGGGGATCGGAGGCGTCACGCGGGCCAGCGTCGGTAATCAGCACCACATAACGGGCGTCCTGTCCCTCCCAGTCGATGTTGTCGATGGCCTCGTTGATACCGGCAAAGCTGTCTTCGATGAATCCTTTGCTGGAAGCGGTGGCGGCTTTCAGCGAGGAGACCTGCCTGAAGAAACTGTCGGCGTTCTGTCCCTGTTCCAGCGTGACATAGGTGCGGGTGAGGTACTCCAGTTCCGGCACGCTTTCGGGGCTGTCCCGGAAGGCGATCAGACCGAAGCTGACATCGCCGGTCAGCGCCTCTTTGGTGATGGTTTCGTAGACTTTGCGCACCGCTTCGCGGGTGCGGTCGATGTAGGGATCCATGGAGAGGGTGGCGTCGATGACAAAGACCACGCCTGAACGGAACCGCTTGGTCGGTGTTGCCGCAGGGTTGTCCGGTTTAGCCTGTTTTCTCTTCGTTGGCTGCTTACTGGCTGTCTGCAAAGGTACGCTGGAGACCTGCAGGATGCGCGCCTGTTCATTGCCGAGATAGACATCCTCATGGCTGCGGATTGGGACCAGATAGAAATCCTTGAGGATGTCCACATGGTTTTTTGGCTGGATGGCGATGACCGGAGATTCGGCGGTCAGTTTCCCGCTTTCAGCATCCGCATAGACCTGCTTGTAATGCTCCAGGTCATAGGTATCCACCAGTGACTTGAGCCCCTCCTTGTCTCTAAACAGAAGGACGCGGTCGTTGCCCAGGGGTTCTCGAAAGGCGATGGTCAGCCCCTGATTCCAAGGGATCAGATCTGTCTCCCTGATCCAGCCAGCAAGTTGACCGTGGCGGTTGTGTCCCACCTGCTGCCAGCCCTCGCCGTTGACTTCCCGCTGTGCATAGACATAAAAGGCGGTGAAGGGGATGGCTTTCTCCCCCGCCTCACTCTCCGGGGTGGCGTGGAATCGCGCCTCCGGTTTAGCCAATACACGTTGATAGAGCGACTGTTTGTCCTGCATCAGAAGGGGGCGGAGAGGGACTTCCAGCGCGGCAAACAGTGGGCTGCTCGTCAGGGTGAGGAGCAGAATGAGGGAGAGGATTTGCAGTTGCATAGTCATTGCCAGTTCAGCAGCAGTCGTTGCGCTTGGGGGTCTCCGTCGGCGGCTGCCTGCTCGAGGGTATCGTGCAGTATGGCGAGGCGGGCCTGTGCCTCGTTGAGCCCATTTCCGGCGGCCATGGTGTACCACTTGAAGGCTTGGGTCGGGTCGGGCCGATCAAGCACGTCGTTGTCGGCGTCGAACGTGGCCGGGTCGTTCATCTTGCCCAGGATCAGGGCCGAATCCGCGTGACCCTGCCGGGCGGCGAAAAAATAGAGCAGATAGGCGTCAGTGGTTTTCCCCTCATGCTGGAATGAGCCAGCCCGCTGACTCAACTGGTCCAGTTCCAGGTTCTTCCTGCCGTTACGGATAGAGGCGATGAGGATTCTCGCCGCCTCACCCTCTTCCAGATCCGGGGCAGGGAGCGTCTGAGGCAGCTCTATCTTCGCCACCTGAGTATCGATTGTGTCGGGCCTGGACTCAGTCTCTACCGGTGCAGATTCTATCGATTCCCCGTCCGGCTGCCTGGCCGCCTCGATCTGGGCGCGGATGATGGGGTCGATCTCCTCCTGCTGTAGCTCGGGGCCTCTCTCTTCCAAAAAGAGCATCGGGTAGAACCAGAAGATCAGCAGGGCAACGGCTCCCAGTGCCAGGATCAGCCTGATACGCCCATTACCGCGGCGCGGGTTGCCGGAGGCGGGTTCATCGTGGGTTGTCGGGTCAGGTGGGGGCATACTGCGTCCAGGTCGACCTTGTTAGGTTGGGGGAATCCGTCTGCAAAACGAGCAGGAAGACGATGAATTTCACCAGAATGGGCGCCGAAAATCCACCGTTGGGGCGGTCTATTTGCAGACATTTTTGATTTTTTCCCCCAGTAGCGACACAATCTGCGCCCAATTCCCGTGTGAGCGGGGGAAACAGCTCATCAAACCGATTCAATACACTTCAAGTTAAAGGGTAAGACTATGCGACTGATTCTTCTGGGTGCTCCCGGCGCCGGTAAAGGCACCGTGGCCAAGCTGCTGACCGCTATCGACGGTTCTGTACAGATATCCACCGGCGACATCCTGCGCGCCGCCGTTAAGGCCGGCACCGAACTGGGCAAGAAGGCCCAGGCCGCCATGACCGCCGGTGAACTGGTTTCCGACGACCTGATCATGGGCATCATGGGCGAGCGTCTGTTGGAAGACGACTGCAAGGCCGGTTTCCTGCTGGACGGTTTTCCCCGCACCATCCCCCAGGCTGAGGCGTTGAAAGAGCTGCTGGCCAAGCTGAATATTGAGCTGGACGGCGTGGTCAACCTGAACGTGCCCCGTGAGGTGATCCTCGACCGTCTGACCACCCGCCGTACCTGCGTGGACTGTGGCGCCATCTACAATGTCAAGAGCAATCCGCCGAAGGAAGAGGGTAAGTGCGACGCTTGCGGCGGCGGCGTGGTGCAGCGTGATGATGAGACCGAAGAGGCGATCTCCAAGCGTCTGGACGTCTTCAACGAGCAGACTGCGCCGCTGGCTGGTTTCTACGAGGGCGAAGGCATGTTGTGGGACATCAACGCCACCTCCAGCGACGTTGTTGTCGACACCATTCAGGCCAATCTGAAGGGTTGAGAATGATGTTTGGTACCGGTCCCCGTGGGGGCCGGTACCATCTAATCTGACTTCTTAGCCAACAATTTCTCAGCTTCTTCCGCTGTTACAGGTGGAGAGAAGAGATAGCCTTGAATGCTATTGCAACCCAGCTCCTGAAGTTTCTCCAACTGCTCCTGCGTTTCCACTCCCTCGGCAATGACTTCCATCCTGAAGCTTTTCGCGACGGCAACTATGCCCCCTATCAGATCGGCATATTGAGTTCCCTTGCCGATGTTTGATACGAAGGAGCGGTCAACCTTCAATGCGTCGAACGGAAAACGGTGCAGGTAGCTCATCGATGAGTAGCCGGTGCCAAAGTCATCGATATAGAGGCCCACTCCGAGTTGCTTTATCTGGTCGAGGATAGCGCAAGTGGTTTCCACATCCTCCATCAGAATGTTCTCGGTGATCTCAAGTCTCAAGCTTCTGGGCGGCAACCCCGTTTCTCGCAGTACGTTTTCCAACCAGTCGATATACCCGGGGAAAAGAACCTGTTTCAGTGAAAGGTTGACGCTCACATACAGGTCAGCATGGGAGGGGGATTGGCTAATCCATTGTTGCATCTGCCGGCAGGCCTTGCCCAATATCTGCGCTCCCAGCGCCTGGATCAAACCACTCTCTTCAGCGATCCGGATGAACTCATCCGGTGACACCATGCCATATATCGGATGGTTCCAACGGGCGAGAGCTTCGAAGCCGGCAAGACGGTCTGACTCGATACTGATAATAGGCTGATAATGGACCTGCAACGCTTCATTTTCCACCGCCAGGCGCAGATCTATCTCTTTGTTCAGCAGCATGATTGCCTGTGCATGCATTTCGCCGTCGAACACTGCAGTCTGCCCAGGACCCTGGTTCTTGGCCCGGTACATCGCGCTATCAGCGTTGCGTAGCAGTTTCTCCGCATCCTGACTATTGGGCTTGGCGAGGGCAATACCCACGCTGGTAGTGGAAAAGACCTCGTGTCCCGCCAGCTCAAATGGGCGTTTGAACATCTCATGGATGCGTCCGGCGATACGATAGGGTTCGGCGACATCATCGATCTCATCCAGCAGAATGATGAATTCGTCACCCCCCAGGCGGGCCACCGTATCACTGGGGCGAATGCATGCCTGCAGTCGCTCTGATGCATTGATCAGCAGTTGATCACCTGCCGTATGGCCGAGGCTGTCATTAATATTTTTAAACCGGTCAAGATCCAGGAAAAGAACCGCAAACAGGCTGTCAGGATGCCGCTTCGAATGCTGTATCAAACGATCCAACCGCTCCATGAACAGCGCCCGGTTCGGTAGTTTGGTCAAAGCATCGTAAAAGGCATGTTGCTGCAGTTCCTGTTCAGCCTGATCTTGTATGATCATACCTGCCAGCACATGGGTCACAGCCAATAGAAAGCGGACTTCATCCTCGCTCTTCTGATGCTGTGCTTCAATATAGAGATTCAATATGCCGATGGTTCTTTCGTTGGAGAGAATGGGGACGCAGTAGTGGCCGTGGTCTGCCATTGGTAAACCGGTATTCAGATGTCGATCATCCACGCAATCAGTAAAGATTATTTCATCACCCTGTGCTGCACGACCACAAAGACATTTTCCAAAAGGTACCGTTGCGCAAGCCGTTTGCAGGGATTTTGACAACCCACGCTGCGCCTGCATTATCAACGAAGGATCGTCACTCTCTACAAGAAAGATGCAGCCTTTCTCCTGAATGTGGAACCAAGGGATGGAAAGTATCTGATCGAGGGATTGCTTCAGCTTCTCCTTCAATGGAACGGACTGCATGGATATTTTGAGAATAGAGGAGAGCACCCTCTGCGAGTGGTAATCCTGACGGATCTTTTTCTCACTTTCCCGCAGATTCCATTCCGCCTGTTCCCGTTCCCGGATATGCAGGGACTGACGGCGGTAACCCATACCCAAACCGGCCATGCCTACCAGCCAGATCGTAACAAGTATGGCTATCATTACCTGTGTGTGATGTCTGGCCTCCTCTTCAAGCCGGGCCATAGGTATAGATACGCTGATAGCTCCACTGAGATCATTCAGTTTGAACCCCTGTTGAATATGGCATTTGAGGCAGGGTTTTGCCATCATTAACGGCCGAATCAGGCGCAGATAGGGTTGCCCATCCAACGCTGTGACAGCGGAGACCTCTCTGGCTCCACCTTTGAAGGCCTCCAGGGCTTCCGCTTCCCAGGCATCTGGCTTGTTTGCCGGGTTTAACGGTCGTAGTCCGCTGATGTGGCCACGCACCCCCGTATCACCCTCATCGACCATTTCGTAGAACCGGCGTGTCATCAAAGCCGGATTGATCAGGGTCAGGAGACGCCCGGATGGGGTGGATACATCCCGTTCGGGATAGTCTGCCAATAGTGGATCGGGTTGGGTCTGCTTGGTAACCGGCACATAGACGCCGCCGTGTTTGGCGCCCCAGCGCCGGAAGGCGAGATCCTTGAAGAAATTGGTGCGTAGTTGGGTTCGTGCCTGCTCCTGGGCGTCCTGGTACTCATGGTGGACACCCCAGGCAAGGGCGCTCAGGATGCACAGTGTCCATGCGGCCGCCAAGCCGATAAACCAGGGTCTGACATCGTACTGCACTGATCGATCCGTCCCTTCCCTTCCAAGCGATGACCCGACAAGCCATCTTTTCCAACAGACTACTCGTAGCCTGAAGCAGGTCAACTATCGTGTCGTGAAAAATTCAGGATCAACGATCCAGAATCGCATCTTCCACCCCTACCAACAGACCAATAATTTCATCGGAAAGCGGTCCGACTTTTTGATATAGGGCCTCGGCATCAGCTGTTTGCCCCTTCTCCTTCAGCGTGACGATATCCTTGATGATGCGATGCATCTCCGCATGGGGTTTATCTATCGCTTTCATCTGTGGGATATCACCATAGGTCTTGATTCCGTCGGAATAATACCATTTACCCAACACACAATCGTGATGCGATACCGCTTCCTTGTGAGAGAGCGACTCTCTGCCGTCGAGGAAAGCCCGCAGCCGGGCCTTCCAGGATAGATGAGCGGACTTTGCGGACTCAAAATCCAAATGCCTCTCACCTGCAATCGTAAACTGCTGAATGTTACCCTGGAGTTCTGCGGCCAGGTTGCCCAGTCTATCCGTAATTTCTGTTGTCAAACGGGCATCCTGAGCGGTTTCCTTGCTGACCTTGCTGATGTTGGCAATGTTAAAACTGATCTCCTCTGCAACGGTGCGCTGCTGAGCTGAAGCTGTGGCAATCTGGGTGTTCATGGTGTTGATGGTGCTGATTGCCTCAGTGATTCCCTGCAAGGATTCAAGTGTTTGTCTGGCCTGCTCGACGTTGGCCACCGCCTTTTCCCGGCCTGCGCCCATCACGGAAACTGCACGGTGTGTGCCGGTTTGCAGGCGTTGGATCATCGCCTCGATTTCACCCGTCGATTCCTGCGTCCGGTTGGCCAGACTGCGCACTTCATCTGCAACCACGGCAAAACCCCGTCCATGCTCGCCGGCACGGGCCGCCTCGATGGCCGCATTGAGCGCCAGCAGGTTGGTCTGTTCCGCAATACTTTTGATCACGTCCAGCACTGCGCCGATATTTTTGCTGTCCGCTTCAACCTGTCCAATTACCGATTCTGCAGTTTGTACTTCGGTTGCAAGCGACTGGATGGCGTCGGCAGTCTCAGAGACAATATCGCGCCCGGCACTCGCCTCTTTCCCTGCCGCCTGCGCTGCTCTTTCAGCCGTTGCGGCATTATTGGCAACATCGACAATGGTTACGGTCATCTCATTCATGGCGGTTGCTACTTGTTCTGTCACTGTTTCCTGCTGACAAATCCGGCGCGTGATCTGGCTGGTCTTTTCCTCGGTCTTCACGACTGCGGCGATCACTCCGCTGGTAGAACGTGCAGCGTCACCAACCAGGTCCCGGATCTTGTCGGCAAAGGCATTAAAACCATCGGCCAGCTGACCGATCTCGTCATCGCCACATTTAAACAGGCGTCGTGTCAGGTCACCATCCCCACAGGCAATTTCATCCATGGTGGCCGCAGCATGCCGCAAGGGTTTGCAGATCACCCGGGCGATAACCCCGGCGATCAGCAAGCCGAGCAACAGGCCAAAAGCAGATAATGCCCAGACAAGCCGGGTTGTACCCGAGGCATCAGCCAGTAAGGCATTATTGGTCTGTTTGATCTTGTATTCCTGTTCCTTTACCAGGGTATCCAGTTTACCTTCTATGTCCCTGAACAGCGGACTGATTTCACTGCGTATCAACCAGGCATCGGTACGCCACTTTTGACTGCCATGGATGGTGCGTAACTGCTTCAAACGTTCCTTGAATAGTGGCGCTCTCTCTGTGATCTGTTCCAAGGCGTCTGCCTGCTCCAGCGTCAATTCATCCCCATAGCCGGCAATTTTCACGACCAATTTGTCTGCTTGTTGAATATACAGTTCCATATCCGTTAGCGCGGATTCACTCCGAAACGCCAGGTAACCACGAATACCGTTCATCACATTGCTCCAGACGTAGCGCAGATCAGCGATATCGGCCAGAAGTTGTTTGCGCATCTCATCAGACTCTTCGTCCAGTTCGGATAAAATCATCTGCGAAGTGAGCTGCGCCATGGTTCGGGTAATCGGATTGATGTTGGCATTGGCGAAGGCGATGCCGGGGAAATTCTTCTCGGAGTTGGCAGCGGCTTCAAACAGGCCTGCCTCAAGTGTGCGGAAACGCTGCACGTCGGTATCGATCGCATCTACCAGTGCCAAGGCCTCTGAATCCTTGTCAATGGCCGGTAACTGTCTCAACGAGGCAATCACCTTGCCCACCCGGGCAAGCCCTTGCTGGTAGGCGGTCTTATGGGCCTCCTCCTTGCTGAGGAGATAGAATCCCAGTGCACTTGCTGACTGCTGCAGTTGGGTTGCCAGCTCTTTGGAGAGTATGAGGGTGGGTTGGCGCGCCTCCACCACCTCCGTGACTCGTCCTTGTACACCGCTCAGGCTGACCAGCGTCAAAGTGGATATGACGACCAGTACTGATAGCACCAGCCCAAATCCCAACCAGATCTTGAGATTGATTCGCAGGGATCCTAATAGCTGTTTCATCCTTCAAATTCCGTTAATTTTGCGAATAAATATTCCTTTTGGCACTGTGCATGGCGTTGATGCCAAGCAGTGATCACCGCCGAAATCGCTGCAAAACCGACCAGAAAGATCAGGCGGAATTTAATTGTTGAGTGATATGGGATATTCATAACCATCTCCCTTTGGTAATTTATTATTTGTATTGATTGAGGTGTACTTGAGAAATCCAAGATTCTTTGGAAATACATCTCTCTATGCGCCTTTCGGCTGACTTGGTAAATACTTTAGAGTCCCCGATAGGGGATCCGTAAACCCCTCGCCTTTAGGCGACGGATAGGTCAGTTGGGCTATGCTTCAGAGATGGAAGATTACAAACGAGGCAGCCATACGGTCTGGGATTGCAA
>JAESPD010000057.1 GCA_016756855.1 gamma proteobacterium endosymbiont of Lamellibrachia anaximandri
GTATTCACAGGGTTCCATGTAGTTCAAGTCGACGCCCTTCATGATTTGGTGATTTTTATTGATAATACAGTTGGTTATACGTATTTAGTTTGGTAACGTTGGGACACTAGTGATTTATTACTTATTTATAGCGTACAAGCCTTGAGATCTGGAGATGCAAAAAATAGAAAGCTATTTTTGCGCGAGTCCTATGAAACTTTTACGGTTCGGAAAACGACCACTGAACAGAGTCCCGGGACGAGTATGTAACTGCAAAAGCCTGCATGGATCCGGATTGTATATTTGCTGCAATGCCCTTCTTTCTCTTTGCTAAAGACATGTCGGGGCTGGCTTTTTCGCTGAAGGTTAAATGAGTGAAGGGGCTATAGCCGGAATCATTGAGGATCAGCATCGCTGAGGCCGGCTGGGCAGAGTCTGGTGGAGCGAACTTAAAATAGCGATACGACAACGTTGTCAGGCTGAATCCAAAGAAATAACCGTCGGAATTGGCCGTTATATTTGCGTTATGCGGAATCAACACGGTTTCGACGTGCGGCCAATTTTCCAAAAAGTCGAGGAAATACAGGGGGATTGGATTCGCAACGAAGATGGTCTGAACGTCTTTATGGGCACCCACATAGGCGTCGACTCTGCCAGCGAAGGCGCGCAATGGCCTTGGGTTGAATCGTTTGAGACCCTGGTCCGGATCTCGATCTATATCCTGCCCGTTTGCCAAGTTATGCTCAGAGGATCCCAGCTGATCGTAAAGTTGGCGTAACCCTTCAGACTGCGACATGTGCCCTGCCAGGGTGGTAAGGAAAATCGCGGTTGTAAGGAACGTGATCAGACGCTTGTGGATATGTAACTTGGGTTCCGCCTGAAACAAGTAATGGATCGGGAATGCCCAGGCAATCCCGAAAATGGGGATGACAGAGAACAGGTATCTGAGTTCAAAATCCTGCACTCCCCGAGTGATAGCCAATGCCTGTATCCCAATCAGAACCCAGGGCCCGAGGAGAATCGGCCACCATTTCCTGTATCTGCGAATCAACAACGAGCCTAGAGCCAGACCGCACCAGAGTGGATTTAACAGTCGATCCAGCGAAATCTCCGAACCGGATTGCTGGCCCAGTGTCGGTGACAGTATGTTTCTCAATTCGAGTCGCCACCCGAGAAAAGAGATCCCGTCTCCCCAATGCATAAGAAGAAAAACAACCAGGTAAATCAAACTGGGTAACGCAACAAGTACACCCTGTTTGGTATCTCGACGTAGCCCGAAGTAGACGAGGAATAGAAGGCAGTATATTCCACCCTCTGGCCGGACCAATGGCAACAGCCCCACGATGATGGCAAGCAAGGTGTTTTTCTCCTCAATGAGGAGCATGAAAGCCACGGCCAGCATCAAGCCAAAGAGTCCCTCCGCGTAGAAACTGGAAGAGAGGATCACGTAGAGAGGCATCAGTCCTACAATCAGAACGGATGCAGCAGCCAGGATAGGGTGACATCCGGATCTAAGGCTGGCACGGGCGATCACTACAAGAGTCACTATTCCTACGATGGCGTGACTCAGTCGCATGATTAGCAGATTGTCGAAAGACAGCGCGGCCACTATCGCATCAGATAGCAGTGCCAGTGGCATAACATAATTCCAGAGGAAAATCGTAGGTACACGGAAGGCATTCTTGGCGGCGAAATAACGATACGCATCGTCAATGGAAAAAAGTTTCCTGCCGTCGATCCAATCTATTTCCAGCCAAACGTCTGGACCGCTTGTGAGGAATGGCACTGCGAGCAGGAGTAGACCCAGCAGCACCAGGCAGATCCATATGAGATCCCGCGAGACAAGGTGCCTAAAGGGACGGTTCCTCATAGCTGGGCCATGCGATAGATATGGAGGGTCTCCGAGAACTGTTTTTTAGAATGTGAATCTTTTGATAAGAAAGTCTAATGTGGCGCAGGGGGAGATAAACGCCATTCTCTACCTGCCAGCAAACTACCGAATGGTCGCAGAGTTGTCAATTAGACGAATCACAGGTTCGAACTCGCCGCATTGTCGAAAAACTTTACAGTTGCAACCGGCCTGTTCTAGGCAGCGGATCCAGTCTTCCATCTGAACCGCATATCCTTGATCTTTTCTTTATATTACAGCTAGTTAACAATCAGCAGTGGAGCTCTAGAATGAAAAAGCAGGGCACAAAGGCCATAATTTATGGGCATATTCTTAATAATAGGATTTATATTCATTAAAATGTGTCGGATTATTTTACATTCCTTAACTATATGATGGTTTCTGGTATGAACATTACACAGCAAAAACAAAGAGATATCTTTTAAGGCATAAAATATGCTTGACTTTACATAATATTTGTGCGGGCTTTTAATGGTGGGCACCAAAAGTTTTGTCCTTATTTCCACAGCAGCGCTTACCACGACAGGAATAATTAAGTTGCAGTGATTTAGAACTCGATCACGATTCTTCGCTGGACGAACACAGAAAGGATATCAAAATGGGCATGCAAAGAGTGAGGGGTATTCTGGTTGCGCTATGGGGTGGTTGCCTGATGGCTTTCTGGCAGGCCCCGGTTCAAGCCGCAATGTACGGAAGTGATGTAGCGTTTGAGACGACGGACCAGAGCATGTGGGCGCCGGGTGCGGCGGGAATCCTGGATATAAACCATTTCATTGGTCCGCAATGGAACGAATCCGGCTCGATCGGTGGTATCGCTGAAGTCATTACGCCGGCGATCACCCTGATTCCAGAAGTGTGCTTGTGGGGCGTCTGTACACCTGCGGTGACGATTCCCTCAGCCGATCTAGGGGACTACGGCGCTGAGATTTCCGGCAGCACGGATGGCCAGATCGGTTTTGATCTCGCCCTTGCCGCCGACCCCGGCTCGGTCAATGTGGCGTACCCGGTAGGCACCACGTTCGAGTGGCCTGACCCGCAGGATCTGAGCGCGGGCGTGCCGCTCCTTATCTCCACCTCGCTCGCCGAGGGCGCCACCGCCATGAGCACGAACTTCCCAGAGGCCTCGTTGAGCCTCGATTTCGTCTTCGATGTACATGCGGAGGGGGGATTCGAAGTTTGCGTCGCATTCTGCGGCGCCCTGGATTTTCCGACTATTGATATTGACGAGACGATCAATCTGGTGGATATCGACTCGAATACCACTGCCATCACGTTTGATGTTGGACCAATCACCACTACGGCTCAGATTCCGGATCTCGACACCTCGACGACGGGAACCAACGCCAGTGGAGACCTCGTTTCCTCCGGCATTGGTTCGGATCCCCTCCTTGACGTGGATGTGGACCTTGACCTGATCGCGACAACCCTGCTTGGCCTGCCCCCATTGGGTGCGGAGATTGGGATTTTCGGCGCATCGGCCGGCTACGAGCTGCTCGACGTCCTGGTTGGCGCCAACGTCCAGGTTGTCCAGAGTTTTACCTTCGATCCTGCGTTGATGGTACAGTTGGATCTCAGTGACGGGCAGTCCAAGACTGTCGAAGTGGGGGACAGCGTCCTGTTCGACACACCAGTGGCAAAGGAAACCACCGTCACACCTACTTTTTTCCTCAACAACACCTTTACAAATACCACTTCCCTGCGGATCGACCCCACGTTCGATCTGGAGATCCTCTCTGCCCATCTGGGGCTGGATCTGCCTGGCATAGTGAATGCTTTGGGTGTCCCTGACATTAATATCAACTTAGGACCCTTGTTCGAACAGCATCTGACAACGCCCGGACCCGACATTGCAGTGTTTGATCAGTCTTGGGCACTGCCATTTGACCAGGTCATGACAGCCGATTTTACCATCCGGACTCCTGAACCGGGCACGCTGATATTGCTGGGCAGCGGTCTTCTCGGCGTAGCCGTATCACGGCGCAGGCGTACAATTCCCGCCTGATACAACGCATAGACTGTCTTTCCCCTCGCAGCAGGCAGGAAGGAGGCCGGTTTGGGCCTCCTTCCTGCTTCTCGATTTTCAAAATACAGGTTGTTATAGCGATCGAAGCACCTGGAAAAGTCCTTCCTGTTCATTATGGCGCCTGGATGCCCATCTTTGCGGTACCGTCGATTTTATCCACCTAATAAGTGGTGGACATTGAACGTGTATGATAACGTTTTGGACGACCTGCTCTGAGTGATGATGTCTGCAGCTACCTGCGCCGATACTTAAGGTCGTGATGGGTCATGAGATAAATGAAATGGCATTAAAGAAGAGTTTCGGTGTCGCGGTTTTTGTCGGCATATGTTTGCAACTGGCGGTCTTCTGGAATACAGCCCACGCAATCTACATCTCGCCACCGGGTTTTGGGCAGTTTTCGGGCAGTACGAAAATTCGCCAGCTTTTGGAGACCAAGCATTTCCGGGAAGTGCTCAAACTGGCTCAGACCCATCTCCGGGACAAGCCGGATGACGGTGAAATGCTGGCAATCCTGGGGTACGCGCAGGCGGGGCTTGGGGATTGGCGCGCAGCCCGGCGGAGCGTCACCCGGGCCATTCAACTGGTCCCAGCGGCGCGTGCTGACCAATTGCGATTGTTGTTGGCCGAGATCCTGCTGGGTGAGGGGGACTCGACCAGGGCCGAAGAGATTTTCCAGAAGCTCCTGGCGCGTGATGCGAGCAATACCAAAGCGCTGTTGGGGCTGGGACTGCTATTTCGCCGTACCAATGACTTACCCCGGGCAGCGGATTACTTTAAGCGGGTTCTCAGGATCGATCCTGAGCAGGAAACGGCCCTCAGAGCACTGCTCCAGATCCACATGGAGCAGCGTGATTACCCTGCTATCGCCCGCGTGGCGAGAGAAATTCCTGCTGATTCCCCCAGCAAGGGCTTGGGGTATTACTTCGAGGCACTGGCGCTGATCCGACGAGAGCAGCCCGACTACCACGCCGCAGTTGATCTTCTGGAAAAAGCATTGGATGTTTCCAGCTCGGCCCAGATGCTATACACCCTCGGTTACGTACTCATAAAGGAACGGCGAACGAAGGAATCCGTGCGCCGACTGAAGGAGGCCATAGCACTGAACCCCAACTTCTTCGAGGCGCTCAAGTTGCTGGGGATTATTTCATTGCGGACGGAGCAACCAAAGGCGGCATCGGAGTATCTGGAAAAGGCACTGTCCATAAAAAAATCTTCCGAACTGCATCACCTTCTGGGAAGGGCCTATCTACTCCAGGATCGGAGGGAAGATGGGGTAAATGAGCTGATGAAGTCGCTGGTGAACGCAGATTTGGATGCTGATGCGCAGTTTGCACGCGAGGGGCTTTACCGCTATATCGGCGGCGATCTGGAGCAATCAGAGATCGCCCTGCGGGAATCGCTCAAGACGACTCCCAACGCACTGGATGCACGTATCCTGTTGATTGCCAATCTGCTCAAGCAGGGCAGATTCGAGGGTGCCGCCCGACAAGCGCGGCTCGGGATGGATCTTCACCCCAATCTGCAGGCATTATTGCTCAACCTTTTGGCCCAAGCCAAGCTGGGTGCTGGCGATCTTGAAGAGGCGGAAAAGACGCTGCTGGCCGCTCTCGAGAGTGACCCGGGTGCAATGCCGGCCCGTCTAAACCTGTCGGGGATATACTTCAGAAAAGGACAATACAGTAAAGCGGAGGCGGAGCTGAAAAACATCCTGATGAAGGATCCTCTGCATGTGCAGACCCGGCTCCGCCTCGGTAGGGTCTATCAGGCAACCGCAAACTACAATGCGGCGGAGCGTGTTCTCCGCGGCCCTAAGGGCGACGTCCCCTCAGCGCAGCTCTTGCTGCGGGAGTTGGTCTTATTGAAGACCCGCGAACGCGAGCACATGGCCGCGCTCGAGTATGCCAGGATCATGATTGCCAAATACCCCAGCCTGTTCGATGGGTTCCTGTTGCAGAGTCAGGTCTTTGCATCCCTGGGCAGGGCGGCGGATGCGATCGAGTCCCTCGACACCGGATTACAGAAAGCAGGCGATAGCCGCAAATCGCTCGGTCTGGCCGCAAAGCTGGCAAGGGTGAACGGTTGGCATGAAAAGGCTGTGCATTACCTACAGCGCCACGAGATGCAGTTTGGACTCGCTGACCCTGTACTTAAGAAATTATATGCCACTGAATTGATAGAACTCGGAAGTACCAGTCTGGCGAGGGAAGTGATTCAGGGCAGCTTGAGTCCGGCGGATCCGGATACAGCCTTTTTGCTGGCGAAAAGCTATATTGCGGATGGCGACCAGGTAAAGGCCGAGGAGTATATCGACAGCGCCTTGGAATCAGGCGTATCTGCTGAGGCAGTGGAGAAACAGAGGGCCGAACTGCGGTTGGCGATACAAACAGAATCTTTGGAGGAGGCACTGCAATCAAAGCCAGATGATCCGGCACGCTACCATGCCCTCGCCGAGGCCCATGAGTTTCTGGGTGACTTCGACGCTGCGATAGAGACCTATAAAAGAGGCGCAGAAAAAACCCGGCTAAAGTTGCTGTTTCATACACAGATGGCGCGCATCTACCTTAAAAAAGGCGATACAAGGCGCGCGATTGAGCTGGCTGATGATGTCTTGGGTCGGCTCGGGAACGGATCTGATCCCGGTGGCGATGTTGAGTTTCGTGCCTACGCGGTTCTCGGGATGAGTTGGGTTCGTCGGCAGGATACGAGCAAGGCTGAGGCAGCCCTAGAGCATGCTACCCGCGAAGGAAGTCGATTGGCTCCTGCTTTCTACCAGCTTGCAAAGATTAAGCTGGTAAAGGGGGATGTAGAAACAGCGACGAAGTTGTTAAGGTCGGCCATTGGTATTGAACCGACTGTTATTCGTTATTACTTGGCACTTGCCCAGATTTATCAGCGATCAGGGCATGTACAGAAAAGTGCAGCGGTATATGAAGAAGGTCTTGCCGCAAATATCGATTCCATACCTCTGCTTAACAATGTGGCGCTACTCTACCTGAGTCTGGGTGAGTATCAGAACGCACTCACCCGTGCGAACCGAGCTTTGGAACTGGCTCCCCAGGAAGCAAATGTCCTCGATACAGTTGGTTGGGTGCATTTGCAGACGGGAAACCCCGAAAAGGCTGTTCGCTATCTGGAGCGAGCCGTGGATCGAGATCCAAAATCGTCTCTGTATCGCTACCATTTGGGTTTTGGCTACTTCAAAATGGGCGCTGTTAAACTGGCAAAACGCGAGCTTGAAGAGGCACTCACCCATCAGGCACACGCACCCTGGACTCAGGAAGTCAAAAGAGTACTCGCGACAATCGCGAGCCAGGGCTAGGCATCTCTTGATGATCTGCCTTGGGCATCGCGGATTCTGCACTGTCTATAGCACACAGAAAAAATCTTCTGTCAGGGCATGCAGATGAAATATCCGGGTGAGAACAAGAAATCTACCGCTGCGGGCGACTGCCCCCCTCCAAGCCTCGTTTCCCTGAAAAATAACGAACTGACATTCGTAGAGAATTGGGCCCGCTCCTATCCGTATAATCGGTACCGGAATTATCCGGTTATCTCCAGGTTTCAAGCCACGAAAACGCTTGCCGATGCCATCCTTGAGCCGGAACCCACGGCACGCCTGTTATGGTGTCGGGATGGGATGACGCCGACTGGGTTGGTGCGTACCGTCGATCTTCCCTGGGACAGCGCCTTGTACAAGCGCCGAATTGGACGTATCACCCATCTCTGTGGAGATCTGACTGCCGGAGGACTCCGGAGCCTTCTCATGAAGACTGGCTTTGACCATCTTTCGGTGCGCGTCGATGCCTCTGACTTGCACACACAGCGGATGCTTACCCAGATTGGGTTCTTCATGGCGGACTCTATTCTTACCTATCTTTATCACCCGACTTCCGGTGAACCGCCGAAACAGCCGATAGTCACCCGTTCCAAAAAGCCACGCAGATACCGTGAATACGAGCCGCGTGACCGGGACCGGATCTTGAAACTCACATCCCAACTGTACGCGCACTATCCGGGGCGATACTCCGCCGACCCAAGTCTTCGTGAACGCGCCGTGGATCGCTATGTGCGTTGGGCAGAGAAATACTTGGACGGAGACGCCGATAAAATTTGGGTTTCGGAATTGAATGGACGGGTGGTTGGGTATCTCGCCTTTCGCTACGATAGGAGACTCTATCGGAGCTTCGGGGTCGGATGCTACGGTTCCGGGCTTGGCGGCTCCAGGGGTGGTGACTACCATGGGTTGTTGCAATACGCACTGACACACACAAAGGACATGTCATGGCAGTGCGCGGAATTTGACACCCAGATAGACAACTACCCAGTACATCGCATCTACCAGGACTTGAAACTCGAGTATGTACGAGCTGAGTACACCTACCACCTGCATCTGTCATAAGGAATCGGACCTGGGTGGGAGCGAACGTCCCATGGGTGTGTCGGGCAACCCGACCTTATCTATTACTGTACCCGTTTATAACAACGCCGCTTCGCTGCCCCAGTTGCATGAACGCCTGGTTTCGACCCTTAGTGCCGCAGGATTGGAACACGAGATCATCTACGCCAATGACGGAAGTACGGACAACAGTTACGAAGTTCTGGCTGGTTTGTGCGAAGGGGAGGGGCGGGTGAAGATCCTGGACCTAGTCAAAAACTATGGACAAAGTGCAGCTATCCTGGCAGCCATCAGTAAAGCCAATGGAGATATCATTGTCACCATTGATGCCGATCTGCAAAATCACCCGGAGGATATTCCAGCCCTGGTCGCAGCGATACGCAATGGCGCCGATTTTGCCTGTGGTGTCCGTATCAACCGGCAGGATTCCCTGCTCACCAGAAGGGGACCGTCCTGGCTCGTGAATCGACTGGTCGGTCATGCATTAGGCGTCAATTTGCGGGACTGGGGTTGTGGGTTGAACGCGATAACGTCGGTGCTGGCCATGGATATCTCAGCCCAGAATCCGCCGCCCACACTACCAAAAGCGGAAGCTGCCCTGATGGCTTCTTGCATTGCCCAGATACATGTGGGGCACAGCGAGAGGGAGCACGGGCACTCGGAATACACTGCATGGCGCTTGCTTTGCTTCAGCGCAGGTTTTCTGCGAAGTTTTTCCATAAGACGCAGCTTTTACCGGCTATTCACGAGGCTGACAACAGGGATCAACCTGCATGCCCACGGTTCCATGAAGGAAGCGCCTGGTGCCTCTTCTGGTGCGGGTGAAAAAGCCGCTGCAGTGTTGGCCTGGACGCTCCTGGCAGGTGCAGCTGCCATCGTACAATTGGGGGCGTTACTCTATCGTTCCACGGCTACAGGCGACCACTTCAGGATTCGTGAAATCCTGGAATAAGCGCCGGTTTCACTTGGCCTGACCCCGGCATACTGATGCAAACGTATGAGTAAGCGTTAGTGATCGTATTCCACGCACAAGGTGATTCGGGGGTTATTTGCAGTCAAACTGCGTTACATCCGACAGCTGCCTAGATACCTGGATAGAGCGTCTGCCATTTGCCGGAGGGTGTGGTGGATGATTGCGGACTGGGTCAGATCCTTGTTTTGTCCGCAATCAAGTGCTATTTGAGACGAGGAGAGGAGCGCTGTGCCACCATTTTACGCCTGCTGTTGAGTGCAGTGAGCAACAACAATCCAGCGAAGAACAGAAACAGGCTTGAGGGTTCCGGCACGGCACTAACTCGTTTGATGCGAAATTTGTCATCGGTTTGTCCGATGGCGGGCGCGATGATCATCTGGTCGACCCCGCTAAGCCCAGAGAGGCTGAAGGGATTGCTAAGGCTTATCTGTCCAGTGGTCTTAGTGAATCCGGCGATGCTCTCCAGGGTGACAAAGTTGAGATCCGTAAAGCTGTCGATACCGTTGCCAGCGTCGGCGTAGAGGTCATCCAGGCCGCTGCCGAGCCAAAGAGAGAAGTGATCGCTGCTGGAGACGCTGCCGAATCCAATGGTCAGCTCCTCCAGGAAAAAATCGAAATCGAAGAGTATCAGGTCAATGTTGTCCTGATTATCGATCTGGGCGCTGCTATCGCTCACTTCCTTGTTGACACCGAGGCCATTGATTTCGTTGCGGGTCAGTTTTGCATTATTGAAGGTCGGAGAGAAACTGCCGTCGGGGTTTTTTACCTGGGCAAAGGCATTGAGGATTAGCGTCTCGCCAGCAGTGGTGCAGTTCACGGCGTCGGTGCTGACACCTCCGGTGCTCAACGATTCATCACATGCAGAGGTTCCGGTGAAATCCCAGGTGACCGCCCCTGCGTAAGCCCCTGCCTGTAATCCGAGAGTCAACACGATTCCGTATATTGCTCGTGATAGTTTCATGTCTTGCTCCCGCTCCGGTCTATGTTGTTGTTGCAAAAGTGGAGAGTGCCACTACTTATATAGTGAAATGCACTTTTTATTGTTGATGTGCAGAAATACAAGCAAGTCACATGCCAGAATTTATAATGCAGACTAACTGATTGATAACTATGAAAATATATTATGTTTTTACGACTGGTAGCTGGCAGATGCGGTGTGCATGTAAAGGATTCCGACATAAAAAGGAAGAGTGTTCATCAATGTCGGGTGTTTGTTACGCTGAATTTACAATTATATGGGAAGTAAATTCTAGAATGTCAGAAAAAAATCAGGCAGTCTATTGATTTTACATAAATTATGTTCATAAGCAGTTAGTGGATTATACTGCTGTAAAACATTCCGACATCTTATTTGAGTAATATCCCTGAGAATTATCTCAGTTCTGCAAATCTCTATTCGTAACCGAGTTTGCGCTGTGTCTCTTCGAACGGTCCGCGTAGCACGGCTGCCAATTCAAACGGTTCGCGGGCTGGTACGGGACGCAAGGTATCTTTCCCATATTCGAGAAATTTTCTGTCGGCAGGTAATTCGCAGAAGCTAAGTATGTCCGATAGCCATGTGTCCGGATCGGTGGTCAATTTCTCGTAGTCGATTTGCATGACATGATCAGGGTCTTTCTCACACAGCTGCAGTCCCTCCCGCATACTGATGATCCACTCCACAGCGGCCCTGTCGGTATGCTTGTCAAAGGCCATTATCTCCTCCTGATGGCCGGCAAGATCCTGGTGCTCAGGCAACAGCTGTTCCACCAACAGCCGCCATTTTCGGTCGTCTCTTCCCCACCAGTCGTGGGTCTCATCGCCCTTGTTAACCCCCAGCCGTTGCGACCAGCGGTTTATGGAAGTGCAGGTGTCCCATCCATTTCGAGCAAGGAATAAAAAACGGGCGTTTGGGAACAGCGCCTTGATAAATGGGGTGCGGAAGATTATTTCCGGATACTTGTCGACAACCCTGCGGGATCCTGTGATTCGCAGGTAGGCACCGTAGAGCCTTTGCAGGGTGATCCTGAGTTCATCACTCGCGTGGGTCTCGCTCATGCGATAGTCTGCCGGCAGGCTGCAGTAGTTTCCTATCAGGTCCTCATTCGGATAGGCCGAGTGCCAGAGGGCCTTGGGTTCGTTCAGAAAGCCCACCTCCCTGTGCATCGACAACAGCACTCCAAGAATGGTTGTGCCACTGCGCCCTGTGCCGATGATGTAGATGGGTTTTTCAACCGGCTTCAATTGCGGAAGCCTTTTCGCTGCACCATGGATGCCAAAGACCAGTGGATTGATCCAGCGTCCCCTTGTCGTCAGTGGCCGCCCCTCGAACAGCAGATAGCTGATCAGACGCGGCAGCAATCGGCCCGGCCTTGTCTTTACATAGTGTTTGTCAATCTGAGCGATCATTGTGTCTCTTTACCTCCGCCCAGCAGAGCCCTCAACTGGATCACTGTACGCTTCGGGTTGGCGATAACTACCCCGAGAACATGGAACGGCAAGCGCAGTATCGGCAGCAACAGCCAGGGGTACCATCCAGAGCGGGCAACAGGTTCGTAACCAAGCTCCTGCATCAGTCCTGCGGCGGTTTTTTCTGCGATCAGGATGTCGCCTTTCGGAAGATGGTTACGCCAATCTGCTGAATACGACGCTGAGATGCCTCGTTTCTCGAAATTATGCTGAGAGTGGGAAGAACCGACTTGGGGTACGTCGAGCATTCGCTCGTCAAAGGGGATACCCAGGAAGGAACAGAGCGCCGTGAGTTGCTCCTCCGGTTCCTGGGTGAGGGACTCGAATTTCAGTTCGTGATATCTCGGCTGATCCTTCAGTTTGTGTCCCTGCCGTACAGCCTTGATCCACAGTTTGATCATGGTGAGGGGGTGATAGTTCACCAGCACACGCAGGACGTTTTTCCAAGGCATGCTTGCGGCGCCTCGCCATTTTTTCGTCCAGCGTTTTCTCTGTGAGAAGAGCACCGCACGGGGATCGCGCACGATCTGTACCACACGTGATTCAGGGAACTGCTCAAGCAGATCCGCAGCATAAAAGATGTTGCGTGGTGTCTGATCAGTAACCAGCATTTCGCCATCCCGCTCCGGTAGATGGCTCAATACATGGCGGAACAGAGCTGCCGCAGGGAAGTGATCTGTGGGCTGCTGGTAGAGGTCTGCGATCAGTCTCCCGGCGTGTTCCCGTGCGTCAGCATCCGGTACTCCGGAGAAGATACCATGCCTGACACGTTGCAGCAGAACGGCAACGGCATCTTCAGCCGTAACGTGATTCCAGTTTGGATCCGGTTGACGGGGATCCCAGAGCTCACCGAAAAAGTGCAGTTCGTTCAGCGCAAGAATTGCAGGGTGTTGTCCCAGAATGCGGTTGAGCATGGTGGTTCCGCTGCGTGAGGCACCGACAATGAATAGTAATTGGCACTCATCGTCTCTCATTGCCTATCCACGCTTGTCGGTGTTCTGTTCAAGCCAGGTGGGGAGGTTCGTGTATCCCCGTTCGGTGAGAATCTTGTTGAGCAGATGATTGGACTCCAGGAAGAGAGTCTTCGCGCCGACTTTCTGTTCATCGCTTATGATCTCGCGCCGCTGCGCAGTATTCATCGACTGATACCATCGTCGCAGTACCCGCTTAACCCCCGGGCTGCCGCGAAAGAATTGCTCGCCCTTGTCGTTTACCCAGAGTGCGATTCGCTGTAGCGTCCGGTTGCGAAACTGCACTGTCTTGTTCTCCACGCCGAGACTGATTTCATCGTATACCGATTCGTCGATCTTCAGCCACCGACAGATCTCTTGCAGGAGTTTTGGGGCATCTGTGCGGAGATCATCGAAAAAAACCACCTTCAGACGGTCTCCGAACACTTCAAACCAGGGTTCGATGTAGTTGGCATAGCGTCCTCCCTCGATACCGAACCATATATTGTTCTCTCGTTGGGAGAGTTCCTCTTCGCTCATTTTGCGGCAGTGCTCCAGGTAGGACTCCAGTGAAAGATCGGCAGCCAGTTCGAGCATTGTCTTCTTGAAGCGGTAGAAGGAGAGCAGACGCCCGACAGGTTCGCGAAGCATCAGGATTATGTGCGTATCGCCGAGAGTATCATTGATCGCCTGCGCCACGGGTTTGCCGCCGTAGAAATACCCTGGTGTAGACTCCATGATGTAGCGTTCGCCCAAGGTGTCACTGAACTGTGCCTCGTACTCATCAAGCGGTGCCATCGGTTCAGCATAGCGCAGAGGCAGGAAGTAACAAGTCTCCTTGATCCTCGAGGCACCTATCTCCGGGTGGAGCGCAAGATAGGAGAAGAGCGAGGTGGTCCCCGCCTTGTTGACGCCTGCAATGATCAGATTGGGCAATGCCATGATTTTTATCCCCGAAATCCTGATGGACCAGTGCCTTTACAGGACCTTTTTGTAGACCGCCTCGATCTGTGTCAGATGATGTTGCGGTGAGAACTGCTCGATAACTTTCTTTCTGCCTCTGCGACCCATTTCAATCGCCTCGGACGGATGCTCTGACATCCACTTCATCCACTCTGCCAGTGCCTGGTGGTCACCCGCTTCGATGAGAAAGCCGTCTTCACCCTCGGTCACGACTTCAGGCATACCGCCCATGCGACTGGCCACCACGGGGCGTCCGTGAGCGAAGGACTCGATCAACGCCAGGCCGAAGGTTTCGTAGCATTCTGACACGGTAATGGTGCAGATGCTGCCGCGGATCAGTTCGTTGAGTTCGTCTCCCTGCTTGAAGCCGACATACTGTACATGTTCCATTCCCGGCTTGGACAGGTGCTGCCTGAGTGCCTCACGTTCACTGCCGTCGCCTGCGATATACAGCGGTACCTCTGGTAATTGTTCCGCCGCACGGAGCAGTGTCCAAAGACCTTTGCTTTTCTCCAGGCGGCCAAAGTAGAGACAATAACCGCCCTGTTCGAAGTTGGGTTGGAGCAAATCTGCATCGATGAAATTGTGTACAGTTGAGATTCTGTCGGCCGGTGCGCCGAGATCGATCAACTTGTTGCGCTGAAAATCACTGACAGTGATGAAGTGGTCCATCTTGTCTCTGGCGCCAAACCAGCGGGAGACGTACGACTCTGCGGCGCTCAGACAGGAGCGGGCCAGCGAACCCCGGTTGCAGCGGTTTTGCACCGCTCGCCAGAAATGCCGGCCGGCACAGGCTTCGCAGGGACCGTCAGCAGTCACCAGTCCGTAAGTCGGACACACCAGCTTGAACTCGTGCAGCGTCTGCACGATCGGGATGCCCCGTCTCTTCAGAGGCGCAAGAATGGAGGCGGTAAGCTGTCCGTAATAGATATGAAGATGGGCAAGGTCGATTCGGTTTTCCTGTAGCAGTTTGGTGATGGCCCTGGCTGCAGGCCTTGAGTAGATGTACCGCAGAAGATCCGCTACCGAAGGATCGTCGAAGTTGACGCCCTGGGGAAAATAGCGGCTCCAGGCGCTTGCCTGGTTGTCCGGATGCTGTGCCGAAAACGGGATGATCTCATAACCGTTGTCAGAGAGTAGTTTGTTTAGTTCGAACCGGTACTTGTCCGAACCGCCACGGACAAAATTGATTTGCGAGATGCTCAGAATAGTGTTCATGATGTTTCGACGGGGGGCTTGGCGATATCTTTGTTCCACCCGTAACCGGAAGCTGACAGCAACCCGACGAGAAACCAGAAATAAAACGCATACGCACGGATGACGAGCGTCCGTTCGATAAATGTGTAGATGAAAGTGACGACAATAAGAATCAACACAGTGACGGCAAGTTTTCGCACGATCGGTGTTACTGGCAGCTGCGATCTGCGAATACGGTTTGCATCGCGTCCCAGTCGCCAGAGAAGGAACATCCAGGTGCTGAATCCCAGGATTCCGAAGTAAACCAGCAGTGCCATCCAGTAGACGTCTCTGTAGGAGTTGTAGGTGAGCAGTTGACTGAGTCCGGAGCGGTCTGCAACAAACAATTGGATGGCGTGACCGGGATCTGGCCCGAATCCCAGCAGGTTGAATGATCCGAATACACTAACGGCTGCTTCTCTGAAGAACCAGAGCCGGGAAGCGGTTGCGGACCTAGCCCAATACTCTTCTGACATGAGGTGGCGCATCAATTCAAACACCGCAACCTGGTGCTCCCGTGCTTCGCGCCCGGAGACGATGTTTCCGCTTTCCATCGCGCTGTCCACAGCGACCATCAGGGCACCCCCAATCATCAGCAATATCATACCCGGTACTATTCGGCGCCTGTCGCCGGAGAGCAGCAGTGCCAGTATGGGTATGAAGGCCCCCAGCATTATCGCTGCCCGTTTGTAGGTGGTGAGTATGCCCAGAAGCAGCAAAGCTATCGCCACGACGAGAAACAGCGTCTCCCGAAGCGGGCGTGATCTCTCCATGAAAAAATCGCTTGCGGCAACCGACAGGGAAACGAGCAGAAACATCGCCAGGATACCCGGTTGCCCCAGGGTGCCGATGCCGGCGCCGATCCGATCCGTTGTCGGGTCTCTGGTGAGCAGGGTCTTGCCGGCGATTTCGGTATCCATCAGACGTAGGTAGAAAAACTGCTTGATACCCTCGCCACCGAGGAACTGTACGATTGCGATGACGGCCTGAATAAGACCCAGAATGATGATCAGGCGAAAGATGATTCTGATCTGCTCCGGTCTATACCTCAGGTTGGCCAGGATATAAAAGAGCACCACATAGCGGAGTAGTGTGCGAAGGTTGGTAACGGCCGGCGTCGGGTCGGAGCCGTTTTTTACCAAGGATACAAACGCAATCGTCACGAACAGCAACAGCGGGAGATCGACCAGGGTGCGCCTGAAGGGTCGTCCGTCTCCAAGGCGTGTGGTCAGCAGCAGCACGAACAGCAGATAGATCGACGCCTCAACCGCCACGAACAGAATGGACTGCAGGGACTCAGCACCCGGCAGGTAACGCATTACCATCGATTCGAACGGCAGATAGGCGCCGAGAATCAGTGCTGCGTTGAATATCAGGCGCTCCACTCGACGATCTAATTCCCAGTCAGTTGATCAGCGTATCATCAAAGATAGCTGAACAGAATGAATTGCCCGGTAACAGGAGGCTGTCCCAGCGCCCTGCCTGGCGCGAAATCGCCACCTCGGGCGGAGCGGTCGAGGGGTTTGTCTTGCTCCCACCGTTGGTAGCGGCGAGATCCCTGTTGGCAACACAATCCAACTGCCATCGTCCCGCAAGCCTTGTGCCGCTGATCTGCACCCTCAGGGCCTGCTCGGTGTTGCCACGGTTGAGTAGCAGGAAATACCATTGCGATCCCGCACCACCCAGGACCGAAGCATTGACCGCAGAAAATCCTGCCGGGAAATCCTGACTTCCCTTGATTTTAGGATTGTTGCCGATAGTAAAATCGTAGCGGCTTTCTGCTTTGGCAAGGACTCCACCGATCAGCTGAAATGGAAAGTATGCTGCCCGCTTTACTGTGGCACCTTTTGACGCCATATCCTTCTTCTTTGCCTTGGAAAAGAGCGAAGGCCACTTGCCTCTGGCGGCAATCTGGTGATAGCCGGCGAGTGCAATGGTGTCGCTGTTAAGGATGCGGATGAAATGATCGCCGATGAACATGGCATGCAGCTGTGTATTGTTCATGGTGCGATTGCCGAAGCCGCGGATGTTCCATTCCGTCAGCCACAGTGGCATGTCACCGTATAGATCCCGATAGTATTTCATCGCCGGATCCCACTGCTGCTCAAGCCTGGAGAATAGGTCGTGGTAGAGGGTGTCGAGGTTGTCTGTATCCGGCATCCGCCAATAGGCGTGCACGGCTATTGCATCGGCGAAGTCGGCCTGCGTCATGGCCTGGTCCCATCGTTGGCGATAATCCCCTTTGGACCCCGAATCGGCAAAGAAGCCGGTCCCTGACGCAGGGACGGCCAGCTGGATCTCCGGATCCTCTCTGCGCATGGCATCTGCATGTCTGCGTGCGATTTGCAGATATTTTTCTGGACCGCCGATCAGGTCGCGGTATATGCGGATATAGAACTCGTTGCCCAGTTCCCAGCGTTTGATTTTGTATCCCTTCTGTTTGGCGTAGCGCACCCAGGCCGCACTCTCTTTCGGTGTGCCGGTAGACAAGGTTCACCACCACCAGCGGCTCGATACCAAAGCGTTCACAAAGCCCCATGAAGTCGTCGAACGAGAAGCGCCCCTTCTTCAAATTCTGCAGCGACCGGTATCTGTCGAGATTCTCCCGATTGAGACTTGCCGCGCGCGTAATATCCATCTCTTCAAGACGGAATCCCTCTTCTGCCCAGTGGTAGAAATTCGCTACGGTGCCTCCAGGAAATCTCAACATTACCGGTTGTAGCGGTCCGATATGTCTGCTGAATTCGTCATCGAGAAAGCCAAAATGGCCTGGGGCAAGATTGGTGTTGAATCCGTAGACATCACGATTTAATGGCACTTGTGTTCGGCTGTCCACATCGATGATGATCCCAGCCTGCGCCTTGGCGAATGATCCCAACAGCAGTGCGGAAGCCAGCACAGCAGATCCCACTGACTTTACCCTTGTCCTGTATCCTGTGCCTTGCTGGTCCAAAATTAATTCATCACGGTGTTCGGGCGCATGTTTTGGTCTCTATTCACGACTGCTCGCAGTGTTCATGCCAGGGATATCCACTATCGCCGAACACCAGAAAATAGGGATTCAACAGTGATTCCTTTTTGCCGTAGCGCAACATGTTGCCTGTGGTGTCTGTTACTCTACCTCCAGCCGCTTCGACTACCGCTTGGGAAGCAGCCGTATCCCATTCAGAGGTGGGACCCAGTCTGGGATAGATGTCTGCCTCACCAGAAGCGATCAGGCAGAGCTTCAGGGAACTGCCCATGCTGATCAGTTCGTGGGGGCCGAGTTCGTTGAGAAAGTGCTGTAAACTCTCTCCAGCGTGGGAACGGCTGCCCACTACCCGCACGGGATCCTGTCTGGTCCTGGTGGCGGATATCGCATATGCCTCTCCCGAACCGTTGCGCCGGAATGCGCCTGTTTCCAGGCTACCGTAAAACAGCAGATCCAGCGCCGGTGCGTAGACCACACCCAACACAGGCTGGCTGTTCTCGATGAGTGCGATGTTAACCGTGAATTCACCATTTCTCTTGATGAACTCCTTCGTGCCGTCCAATGGGTCTATCAGCCAGTAGCGCGTCCAGGAACCGCGCACCTCGAAGGGGATGGTCTCGGACTCCTCTGACAGCACCGGAATATTCGGGTCAAGCCTGTGCAACGATTCCACGATGATGTTATGCGATGCAAGATCTGCTTCGGTGAGCGGGGAGTTGTCCGACTTCGTCTGTACGTCGATCTCTTTGGCGTAGACATCCATGATGGCCCGGCCCGCTTCGATCGCTATTGGAATGATTTCATTCAGATACATGTTACAAACCTTTATTGTTGGAAAAATGCCAATGTTCGATGAGTGTTCGATTATCCTCCCGTCCGATTGGCAATGGGCAAACAAAGCCCAGTTTCTTGTTGATCATCGGCCTGGAATCACCAGTCAAAAGGGCGGCCGGTCAACTCTTCCAGCCGTTTGTTGTGCGGGTTGAAATAGGCTTCGAGTCTGCGTCTTGTTGCCGCTTTCATGGCTGGGGTCTGTAGCGGTTTCTCGTTCCAGGCCACAAGATGCTGTTTCAGTCTGTCGGATACCCTGCGAGGCAGCAGACGACGGATGATTTTTTTAATCTTTCCGCGATATGATAGTACTTTGGCCAGTTGCTGCGACCTGGCCTGGGCTGCCTTGTTGAAGCGTACTGAGACATCGGGTTCAAACGCTTCATCCACGCCGATCACTGAGAATAGCGCACGACAGATGCTCAGCGGGTCCTCCTTTAATTCGTCAAACGTAAATACATGTACCTGCAGGGGACTGAAAATCGCCTGTAACGCCGCTATCTGATCGGCGTAGATCCCTTTCCTTAGGTAGGTTGTGCCGCCATCGCCATCGCTGGTTTCAGCATAATCCGTCGACAGTTCCCGCTCGATGGCTGTCTCAAAATCTGCCGAATCCTCCCAGCCTCGACGTTTGGCATGCCAAAAGGCGGAATAGGCCCTGTCGATTGAGTTGCGCAACACCAGTACCACATGCATGTCGGGATTGTGTGTATGAAGGCGCTGCACGGCGGTGGGGTTTCCGCTGACCGCGACGCTCTTGGCGATAATCCTGATCCCGGTATCAGTACAGGAGGAAAAATAGCGGGCATGGGCAGCCGGATATCCCTCTTCGAACTCCTCGTCGTTGACGAAGTAGTTCATCTCCCGTTTGTCATGGGTGCAGATCCGGGGGTGACTCCCGATATATCGAACAAGCGAGGTGGTGCCCGATTTCTCGGCACCGATTATCATTACATCGATCGGCTTCACAGTGTGTGCGTTCACTTGTTGGAATCCATTACACTTGTGATCCCCGTTTACCCATTCGTGCTGTAAAGGGCAGGGTGACAATACCCAGATTTCGCCATACTAAGACTGCGGCAACGAGATTCTGGCTTGCCATGGTAACGGACGTTGCCACCGCCGCTCCCATAATCCCGTATCGTGGCACCAGTATCAGGTTCAATACCAGATTGATCGCTACGCAGAAAATAATATTATTTCTCATCAGCTTTTCGTGGCCGGTCATCATCAGAAGATAGGCGACGGAACCTGTGGCCACATTGACGAACTGGCCAAGGGCAAGGATGGAGAGAATCGTGCCGCCCTCTGCGAATTCGGCGCCGAACAACCGCAGCACCCAGTCAGGAAATAGTAGAAATACCGCCAGAACCGGCAGCGCGAGCAGGGTCATGAGCCGTGCCGCACCTACTGCAGTGGCCTCCAGTGCCTGCATGTCGCCACGCTGATGCAGCTCCGCGAATTTTGGTGCGGAGATGCTGTTTACCGCAATCAGGATGAAGCTTGTAAGCAGAGCAGTGCGCTGGGCAATGTTGAAAATGCCGACTTCGCTTGCTGTCCCCCATAATCCAAGAAAAAAAGTCGATGACCATTTGATCGCCAGGGTCAGCAGGGCAATTACCAACAACGGCCGGGCGCTGCTGAGCAGGGCAGGGGGGAGCGACTGTCCACCTGAGACAGGGGATTCCTGCAAAGCACCCTTCCAGAATAATATGGCGATGACGGTGGTGAGCAGTGCTGCTCCCACATGGGCCCAGGCGGCTCCCGTGACACCGAAAGCCGGGGTCAGCACCAGGACTCCGGGAATGGCGAGCGCCGGCAGCCAGACGCTCTGCACAGACACTGCCGCTTTGATTCGTTTAAGCCCTTTCAGAGAGTGGGCATAGAGGTTGAACATGGCCAGGGGGATGATGCCGAGAGACATCCACAGCAGAGGCTCTGCAAGTTGCGGTTTGCCGAAAAGATCCGACGCAATGGTGTCGGACAGGAGGGCTGTCAACAGGGCTACCGGCAGCGCTGCAGTCAGGAGGATGCGCAGACAGCGGCGGTGCAGCACCGATATCATCGACCAGTCGCCCCTTGCTGCCTGCCGGGCAATCTCCCGCATGGCCAGAGTGTCGGTGCCGAACTTACCCAGGGTAGTGCCGAAGGTGATGATAGCCAGGGCGAGAAAGTAGATACCCACGCCGTCGCTGCCGAGTTGACGTGCAAGCAGAATGTTCAGTACGAAGGCCAGCCCTGCGGCTATGACCTTTAATACGAAGGCGGTCGTCGCGCCTCGGATGATCTCCATCAGGTGTTCATTGAGATGATGGAAATTCATGTGCAAATTACCCATCATCCCCGAGGATGGTGTTTGTCACGCTGATCGTTGTTTGTCCCGTTGACTACAATTCCGCGCAGCTCAACCCCGCCCTGCCACAGACGTTTGACCGAGTGCTCCAGTTCCGACAGGTTATGCTCGCCGGCCTTTACCACCAGCAGGGCTGCGCCGGCGTGTTGGCCTAATATCACCGCGTCGGCAACATCAAGCAAAGGCGGGGAATCCAGGATCACGCGGTCGTAATGGGTCTGCATGGTATCCAACACTTTCGCAAAGCGCTTCTTCATCAGAAGCTCCGCCGGGTTTTCAACTGATCCGCCAGCGGGCAGGAGATGCAGGTGATCGATACTGGTTTTCTGCAATGCATCGTTCAGTGTCAGGTTCCCGAGCAGGATTTCTGTCAAGCCCGGGTCGCTCTTTATTCCGAAGTGGTGGTTGAGCCTTCCATTCCGCAAATCCGCATCGATGATGCAGACGCGATCTCCTCCACTGGCCAGTAATACGCCCAGGTTCGCCGCCACAAAACTGGTGCCGACGCCGCTCTTGGGTCCCGTTACCAGGAGCAGCCGGTTTGGTACCTCTGTGAGCACATGATTCAGGGTCGAACGCAGGCTGCGCAATCCCTCCACTGTCGGGTCGTCAGGCTGCATTGCCGCCAGGAGCGACACATCATCACTGCCTTTCTTTCTCTTCAGGCGTCTTTGTGCCTTGCTGTTGGGCAGTGCCACAAATACCGGAATGCCGAGCCTGGCTTCGATCTGGTTCGGATCGTACACGCTCAGTTCCAGTGCCCGGCGAATGAAGGCGCTCAGTATCGCGATGAATAACCCGCCCAGCAGGGCAATGAGAAGAATCTGGGCCTTGCGGGGTTTGACCGCTTCGCCCGACGTCAATGCCGGGTCGATGATCTGTACGTTACTGACACTGCTTGCCTTGGCTACGCGCAGTTCCTGGGCACTTTTGAGCAGCTCCGTGTAGAGTTTTGTCGTAACCTCCACGTCGCGGGAGAGACGCAACATCTGCTGCTGTGTTTCAGGCAGATCCTTGATTTTTGCAATCAGGCTGCGTTTCTCCTTGCGCAGGCGTGTCAGTTGGGCGTCCAGCGCCACTATACTGGGATGAGCCTCAGTGAATTTTTGTCGCAGTTCGTCCCGATTCTGACGCAGTTCCGTGGTCTGTGCGTCAACTGCCACGGTGCTTTTCAGGACGGATTGTGTCTCCAACGGCAGATCCACAGACCCCTGTTTCAGGCGGAAGTCATTGAGAGCGGACTCTGCCCTTTCCATAGCGGCGCGTAGCTCGGGAAGCTGTTCCTGCAGGAAGTCGAGGGTTTTTTCCGCTTCCACGGAAAGAAACCTTGACTTCTGTTCCACGAATATACGGATGATCTCATTCAGGATCTCTGCGGTTTCCTGACGATTTGCCCCCGACAGTTTCAGCCGAATCATTTCCGATTGACGGCTTGTTTCCTTCGCGGAGAAACGATCCTTCAGCGCCTTGATTGCAGTTAGCCGTGCCTGTCGAATCAGGTTGAACCGGCTTCCCGGATGCGCCTGTAGCCCGCTGACCCTGAGCCGTAATTCGGCTGTCTCTGGGAGTGGCTGCGGGATCTCTCCCACCTGTCCCTCAAGCAGCAGTTCACCGTCCGGGTCGAACAGTCGATAACGCTGGGAATCCAGCACTACCAGTGTCAGGGTGACATCGAGCAGGTTCGCCGGCACGTTAAGTTCCGCGACTTCGATCCATTCACCACCCCAGGAATAGCCCTCAAGGCCGAACAGCGGTTTGGCCAGATCCCCTTCGCCCCCCTGGAAACGGCGGGCCAGAGACTCACCGACCAGTGGGAAATAGAGGGGAGTCGCCTTTACGTCGAGGCGTAGATTGTCAACCGTTCTGCCGAGGACTCGCCGGGAGTTGAGAAATTCGATCTCTGCGTTGACCGGGGACTGGTCTGCAAACAGGGAGTTGACTTGATCCAGGGCGGATAGGGTGTTCGCCTCTTCTTCTGCCTTGACCAATGCGTCGGCCTCGAACACCGGAGATGACAAAAAAGCCACGGCAGCGCCAATTAGAAGCGAGATCGCAACAATCGCAGTTATCATGCCGCGCGCACCGATCAGGATGCCGATGTAATCGTGCAGGCTCAATTCCGGTTCTGCGGGGGGGTAGGGCAGGGCGTGACGCGTCCCTGACTGCGGTGGCCACGGATCTCTACTCAATGTCCACCGCTCCAGGATTCGATCAATTGCCATTACCCTGGAAGAGAGGGAAAGCTGTCCGGCTGGCCATCTCCAGAATCTTTATCGTCGGTAGGATCTGGGACATTACGCGATTCCAGCGCACCACTTCGGCAGTGTCCACATAGACAACATCGTGTGGAAACAACGGAAACCTGTCCGCCAGGATGAGCGCGTCAGGCGAACTCGCGTTGAGATGAAATACCTTCGGGGTGTCACTGCCGCGAATGACATAGACCCGCGCGGGATTTGAAGAGTTCTGGTCGACCCCGCCGGCATCGGCAAGTGCCTCGGCCAGGGTCTTGCGGCCCTTGTTCATCAGATAGGAGGATGGGTTGCGTACTTCACCGAGAACAAAGATCTTGTTGTTGATCCGATCGGGAACGTAGAGCACATTACCGTGTTGCAGAAGGAGATTGCGCGAAGCATCTCCATTCTCGTACAGGGCCAGCATGTCGACACGGTAGGTCTCGCCCTGGCGCGTCAATGTCAGTTGGCGACGGTCGGAATCCACCGTAAAACCACCTGCCCGGTTGATCGCTTCCAGTGCGGTCATCGGCACATCGGTCACCGGGTAGATACCTGGGTTGTTGACCTCGCCGACCACGTAGACGCGCTGGCTCCGGTAGTCCGCAACCCTCACGTCGAGTTGAATATTCTCTATGAAGTGGGACAGTTTCCTGGTCAGCGCATCCCGGATCTCTTCGACGGTCAGGCCTTTGACGTGGAGTTTTCCTGCGTAGGGATAAAAGATCTTCCCGTCCGGTCCGACTAATGTGCCGGCTGTCTTTGCATCGCGAAACTGTCCGGCGGGAATGGTTAGCTCCGGGTGATCCCATACAGTGATATTGAGAACATCGCCAGGCCCGATGTGGTACTGGTATTCCGCTTGTTCGGGTGATGTTGAACCAGTCAGCTGTGGATAGAGAAGCGCTTCCTGTTTGACTATCAGTTCGCCGGTGATTTCATGTATGTTCAGCTTTTCCTGGGTGTATTCTCCATCAGAGGAACGAACGGGCACATTGACAGTGCTTCCCCCTGCCAAATCCTGCATATGCATGCCTGGCGCTATCGCGCATCCGCCAAGGTGTAGAATGGCCGCCAGTAATCCGAATGTCTGAATGTTTCGCATTTCAGTGATCCAAATGCCCACGAGTTATTAAGTTATTATTGGTGTCCTGCTGGGATCCGGCCAGTGGTTTCAATCACATTTGGCCAAAGTTACGGCCAGCGTAACAAATCTATATTACAACTACTATTATCGATCAGGATTTTAGGTCTTGGAATTTCCAAACTGAAGTTTCACCGTTTTTTGCCGGCAAATATAAGTAGTAGCTAATATTTTCGGGATAGTATTTTAATTCCCTCTGCATGCATGAAGCGTAAATAATCA
>JAESPD010000058.1 GCA_016756855.1 gamma proteobacterium endosymbiont of Lamellibrachia anaximandri
ATGCCGAAGCCTATTGCCGTATCTCCAGCTACTTACAGACCATGGCGAATCAGGGATACAATCCGCTGGTCGCTATTCAGTTGGCGCTTTCTGGTCAGCTTTATGCGGATGGGGGTGAGTAGTTACAAATTATTAATAATAAAATTGACTGCCAAAATGTTTTTTCAGTCTGATCCAGCTAGCGTTTTCGACGATTCTTTGTCGTTTTATTTCCGCGCTGAGTCCGGCCTGTTTTTTGTGGCTGGGCCGATCTGACGTTAGGACGTTTGCCGCTCCTGCCTTTGCTGTTTTCGTCTCTTCCCCCCTCTTTTGGTTGCCAGCTGGGAATTAGGTGGCGCTTGCCGTTGCCGATCAGGTCTGCCCGGCCCATACTTTTCAGAGCTTCCCGCAATAGTGGCCAGTTTTTCGGGTCGTGATAGCGCAGGAAGGCTTTGTGCAGGCGACGCTGCTTCAGGCCTGTGGCGACATGGAGGTGGGGAGAATTTCGGCGAACCTTCTTCAGTGGACTGAGGCCGGTGTGGTACATGGCCGAGGCAATGGCCAGAGGGGTCGGCAGAAAAGCCTGTACCTGATCCGGTCGAAATCCGTTTTGTTTCAGCCAGAGTGCGAGGTTAAGCATATCCTTGTCGGATGTGCCTGGGTGCGCGGCGATGAAATAGGGGATCAGGTATTGCTCCTTGCCCGCCTCGGCAGAGTATTTGTCGAACAGCTTTTTGAATTTGTCGTAGCTGCCGATCCCTGGTTTCATCATGTGTTCCAGCGGGCCGGATTCGGTATGTTCCGGGGCGATCTTGAGGTAACCACCTACATGGTGAGTGACGAGTTCTTTGACGTACTCCGGTGAGCGCACCGCCAGGTCGTAACGCAGGCCGGATGCGATGAATACCCGTTTGATACCGGGCAGTTTGCGGGCGCGCCGGTAGAGTCTGAGCAGTGGCTGGTGGTCGGTGCCCATGTTTGGGCAGATGTCCGGGTAGACGCAGGAGAGACGCCGGCAGGCGGCTTCGATCTTTTCGTCCCTGCAACTAAGCCGGTACATGTTGGCAGTGGGACCGCCCAGGTCGGAGATGTTGCCGGTAAAACCGGGAACCTGGTCGCGAATCGTCTCCACCTCGCGGATGATGGAGTCCTCCGAGCGGCTCTGGATGATGCGTCCTTCATGCTCGGTGATGGAGCAGAAGGTGCAGCCGCCGAAACAGCCGCGCATGATGTTGATGGAAAAACGGATCATCTCCCAGGCGGGGTTCTTCGCCACCCCATAGGCAGGGTGGGGTTTGCGGGTGTAGGGCAGTTCGTAGATCCGGTCGAGTTCTGTGGTGGTTAGCGGGATCGGCGGCGGATTGAGCCAGACATCCCGTTTGCCGTGCCGTTGCACCAGTGCGCGGGCGTTACCGGGGTTGGTCTCCAGGTGGAATACACGGGAGGCGTGGGCGTAGATTACCTCATCCTTCACCACTTGATCGTAGGAGGGGAGGCGCACCAGGGTCTTCTCCCGGTTGAGCTTGCGGGGACGATTGTGGGGTATGACTATCTGAGGTTGTGGGCAGTCAGGTGCTGCCTGATAAGGGTCGGGATGGAAGGCTTTGGATCCGGGTGTGTCGAGTTCAGCCGAGTCGATGACGGTCCGGTCAGATGGAATCTGTTGCGACATGAATCCAGTGCCGCGAATATCTGTGATCTCGCTGATCTTCTCTCCCGCCGCCAGTCGGTGCGCCACCTCCACCAGCGCCCGTTCCGCGTTGCCGTAGATGAGCAGGTCTGCCTTGGAGTCGGGCAGAATGGAGCGGCGTACCTTGTCCGACCAATAGTCGTAGTGGGCGATGCGGCGCAGACTGGCCTCGATGCCGCCGATGATGATCGGCACGCCCTTGCAGGCCTCACGAGCCCGCTGGGCGTAGACGATCACGGAGCGATCCGGGCGCTTGCCACCCTCGCCGTCCGGTGTGTAGGCGTCGTCGCTGCGGATGCGCCGGTCGGCGGTATAGCGGTTGACCATCGAATCCATATTTCCGGCGGTGATACCGAAAAAGAGGTTGGGCCGCCCCAATCGCAGGAAGTCTTCGCTGCTGCGCCAATCCGGTTGGGAGATGATGCCGACACGAAATCCCTGGGTCTCCAGCAGTCTGCCCACCAGTGCCATGCCGAAACTGGGATGGTCCACGTAGGCATCGCCGGTGACGATGATAATGTCGCAACTGTCCCAGCCCAGGTCGTCCATCTCCTCCCGGGACATGGGTAGTACCGGCGCGATGCCAAAGCGTTTGGCCCAATAGGGGCGGTGGGAGAAGATGTCTGGTGCGGTTTGCATGAGTCGATAGTGGTTGTTGCAGAAGAATTAAGTGTTAGCGTAACCAACCCTGGAACCAGAAACGAGGATTGTAGGCCGCATGCTCCTCGAAACGCTCATGGTTGTTTAGCCACTCTTCACCAAGCTCTGTCAGAGAAAAAACCTCAGGGAATATCCCCAGCACCACACCTCCGATACAGAGCAGCACAATTGGGATAAAAACACGTCCCGTCTTGGTGTCGGGCGAACTGTTTGATCTGATCTGCAAGGGTTGGTGGATACCATACATCCAGCCAATAACCACACACATCATTATCTGACTCATTGGCATAGTAAGTACACCGCTGAATAGTGAGTGAAATGCAGCGGCAAGCAGTGATGCTGTTAGCGAAATATGGATCGGATTTTCTGAAATTCTTTTTACCCATGTGGTGAAGTTAGTGACGGCAAGAAGGGAGATCATCAGCAGTACTGGAATTCCCCATTCAGAGGCGATTTGCAGCATGCTGTTATGCGGGTGTGCTGCATAAGGATTACGGAAATATGCGTAGTGCAAGGGGCCAGCGCCCAGAAGCGGATTGTCCTTGATAAGCTGGAGTGCTTGCTCCCACAATGCCATCCGGCTGAGGAGACTCTGGGCAAAAGCGGAAAAGTTGTCGTAGCGAAGCTCCGGTATAAAGACAGTGAAGTAGATTAAGAGTCCGGCCAGTAGTGCGTAAAGCTGTATGAGAAGCCACTTTTTGCTTCTGCCGCGAAAGATGATGGCAATCCCTGCCCAGCCAACAAGCTGGCCCAGCAGGCTCCCTTTGGACCCATTGGCAATGGCGATGCCCCACCAGATACCTGCGATTAGCAGGATGGACAAAAAGATCAGTTTGCGCCTGCCCGGAGTGCTCTCCTGTGTAAGCAGTATCGGCAGGGTTATCAGAGGCAGCGTCCAGGTTTGGAATTGACAGAGAAAGCGGGTGTTTTCAAAAAGCGGGTGAAAATAGAATACCCTCTCCTGAACAATGTAACTGATAAATATTCTGATAAATTCACCCTCATAGATGATGACGGAGAGCACAATGATGAGGAGCAATATCTTGTCGTATGAGTCGCTAAAACGGCGACGTTGAGCGGCAATAAACAGGGTAAAGATGAAAAGCAGGCCGACATGGCTAAGGGAGAGAAAGGCGTCTCGTGGGATGGGCGCCGCAATGGAAGAGATTGTACCTAAAATGAAAATACCGGC
Organism: gamma proteobacterium endosymbiont of Lamellibrachia anaximandri; assembly: GCA_016756855.1. GTDB lineage: Bacteria > Pseudomonadota > Gammaproteobacteria > Chromatiales > Chromatiaceae > QGON01. Next base: position 3,522 of record JAESPD010000058.1, read on the forward strand.
AATCAGCAGCCTGGTTTGAAGAGTCAGCCTGGAGAAGATGCCAAGCCACGAGTGACGCTCCTTGTTGGACAAGAGCAGCATCAGGCCTATTCCCACAAGCAACAGGATTTCCAGAATGCGTTTGGTGTCGTAGAGGTTGTATCCCGAGAGGAATAGTTTGGTGAGCCGGGCATTTAGCGTAAACGCAAAAAAAATAACCAATGGAGCCGAGATAATCTCAGCGCTGGAAGTGCGTATTTTTGTCATTGTGGAGACTTTTCCTGCATGGGTTTGTATATCATAGTTATTCTTTCGGCAGGATTTCGGCAGGATTAAGGTTTCTCTTGTTGGAATACATTTGCAATTCGTTGGGAAGCGTATTAGCTTGCCTGTGGGAGTCGGCCGGACAGTCGCTGTTTTACTTCGGTGAAGCGGAGGAAAGTCCGGGCTCCATAGGGCAGGGTGCCAGGTAACGCCTGGGAGGCGAAAGCCTACGGAAAGTGCCGCAGAAAATATACCGCCTAAGCCTCTTCGGAGGCCGGTAAGGGTGAAATGGTGACGGTAAGAGCGCACCGCGCTGTCGGTAACGATAGTGGCAAGGTAAACCCCACCCGGAGCAAGACCAAATAGGGGAACATTGGTGCGGCCCGTACTGTTCCCGGGTAGGTTGCTTGAGGTGTGCGGCGACGCGCATCCCAGATGAATGACTGTTCTCGACAGAACCCGGCTTACAGGCCGGCTCCCACTTTATTCCACCTCTCTTTCTCAAATCCGAAATTCCAAGGATTTTCTTAATAATCCACTTTAGGTTCGAGGTCTAGTTCGCTGTATTTTCAGTGGATATCCTCTGCCTGATCCTGTGTAACTTCCCTTTGTAACCCCCTGAACACAAAAGACTTTTTCCCTTATTGACCTTGACAGATCCAGGCATCCACTCCTAAGATGGGTAAAAGTGGGATAGAGTGGGTAAAAAGGGAAAATTTACACCCAAAGGGGGGGAGTCTTTTGTTTCGTGGTGTCTCCAAGCTCAATTTAGATGCTAAAGGCCGTATGGCAATACCGACCAGGTATCGCGACGGGCTGGTGGAGACCTGTGCCTCTCAATTGGTAATTACGGTTGATAAAGATCGTTGCCTGTTGATCTATCCTAAACCGGATTGGCTGGTGATTGAAGAGCAGATTAATGATCTCTCCGCCTTCAATGAATCCGCGCGGAACCTACAGCGGCTCTACATTGGACATGCCCAAGAAATCGATATGGATGGCCAGGGACGTATTCTTCTGCCGCCGGAACTCAGGGAGTTTGCCAGCCTGGACAAAAAAGTGGCACTGGTGGGACAGGGGAACAAATTTGAACTTTGGGATGAGGCGGCCTGGAGTCGGAAGCGCGATGAATGGCTCAATAAGATAGATGAGAAAGGGCTGGAACTGACGGCTCAGTTGGAATCGATCTCGCTCTGATGATTGAAGCACCGAGAGCACACCGACCGGTACTTTTAGACGAGTCGGTGGAGGCACTGGCTATTCGTCCCGATGGAGTCTATATCGATGGCACCTTCGGACGTGGTGGTCACAGTCGCCGGATTCTGGATGGTTTGGGTGAGGCTGGCCGTTTGATCGGTATCGATAAGGATCCGGAGGCCATATCCCATGCCCAAGATGTTTTTGGCGGGGATGACCGGTTTGTAATCGAGCGGGGTAGCTTCGCAATGTTGGCGGAGATTGCAGAACGGCAGGGAGTGACCGGTAAGGTCAATGGAATCCTGCTGGATCTGGGGGTCTCTTCACCACAGCTGGATCAGGCGGAGCGGGGTTTCAGTTTTCTGCAGGAGGGGCCACTCGATATGCGCATGGACCCGGAGGCGGGGTTCAGCGCTGCTGATTGGCTGATGGGTGCAGAGGTGAAGGAGATTGCGGATGTGCTTAAAACCTTTGGCGAAGAGCGTCATGCGCGGCGTATCGCTCGTGCGATTGTGGCAGCCCGTCAGGATCAGCCGATCAGGACTACACGCCAGTTGTCCGAGATCGTCAGTGCGGCCAATCCCGCATGGGAGAAGGGCAAACATCCGGCTACCCGTAGTTTTCAGGGCATCCGGATCTTTATCAACCGGGAGCTTGAGGATATGGAGCGTTTTCTGGATCAGGTGCTGGATGTGTTGGCCCCGGGCGGGCGGTTGGCAGTGATCAGTTTTCACTCTCTTGAGGACAGAATGATCAAGCGCTTCATGCGCGATCAGGCGAAAGGTGATCGTTTTCCGCCAGGCGTGCCTGTGACCCAGGCTCAGCTGAATCCAAAGTTGCGGCTGCTGGGCAAGGCCATCCGGGCAGGCAAGGCAGAGCTGGAGGAAAACCCCCGGTCCCGCAGCGCGGTACTGCGCGTGGCGGAGCGGCTCTCATGAGCTACTTCAAATTCCTGCCGTTGGCTGGGTTAATCTTGGCAGTAGTGCTCTCCGGGATCAGTGTTGTTTATGCCAAGTATTTGAGCCGCAAGGCGTTTGTAGAGCTGCAGGTGCTGCATGTCGAAAGGCGGCAGATCGATGTTGAATGGGGACGTCTGCAGTTGGAGGAGAGCACGCTGGCGACCCATGCAAAAGTTGAAAAGGCCGCGGACCGGGAGCTGAAGATGCACCGGCCGCGATGGGGAGATGTTGTGGTGATCAGGCGCTGACGATGGCGGGATCGAAGAAAAAACGGGGACATGCTGAGACGAAAAAGGCGCCGAGCTACAAGGCTCGTCGCCTTTTTCTGCTCGCTGTGCTGGCTGTTGCCTTCGGTTCTCTGATCTGGCGTTCGGTTGATCGGCAGGTATTCGAGACGGCCTTCCTGCAGCAGCAGGGGGAGAAGCGTTATCTGAAACCGATGAAGGTGCGGGCGAGCCGCGGCATGATAACCGATCGTAATGGCGAACCGCTGGCAATCAGTACCCCAGTGAAAAGCATTTTCGCCAATCCACGCAAACTCAAGGCCGACAGTAAAACCATTGGTGCGATAGCTTCTATCCTGGATTTGAATCCTGACAGGGTGCGGCGCCTGTTGGCCAGTGAGCGGGGATTTGTCTATCTCAAACGGCGCGTCAATCCGGATGTGGCGCAGCAGGTGAAGGCGCTGGATCTGGAAGGGATTGGCCTGGAGTCGGAGCACCGGCGTTTCTATCCCAGTGGCGAGGTGATGGCCCATATGGTGGGACTGACCGACATCGACGATCGGGGACTGGAGGGGATGGAGCTGGCCTACAATGAGTGGCTTTCCGGAGTGAACGGCGCCAAGCGGGTCATCATGGATGGTCGCCGCCGGGTGATCAAAGAGGTGGAGAATATCCAGTCCCCACGCCCGGGGAATGATCTGGTATTGAGTCTCGACCGGCGCCTGCAGTTTCTTGCTTATCGGGAACTCAAGAAGGCGGTGATGAGCCACAGAGCGGTTTCCGGCTCAGCCGTGATTCTGGATGCCCGGAGTGGTGAGGTGCTGGCAATGGTCAATCGTCCCGCCTATAACCCGAACGGCAGTCGCAGTAATCGCCGGGGTAGCTTCCGCAATCGCGCAGTGACTGATGTGTTTGAGCCGGGGTCCACGGTAAAGCCCTTTGTGGTGGCCGCTGCATTGGAGCAGGGACGTTTCAAGCCGGACACGCCGATTGATGTGAGGCCCGGACTGCTGCGCGTTGGACGTCATCTGGTCAAGGACTCGCACAACTACGGCCGCATCGATGTGGCAACCGTGTTGAGAAAATCGAGCAATGTGGGCGCCAGCAAGATAGCGCTTGCACTCAAGCCCGAGATCCTTTGGAAGCTCTACTCCCAGTTTGGCTTCGGCAGTTCGGCCGAAAGCATGTTTCCTGGTGAGTCCTCGGGCCGTCTGCCGCATTTTTCGGATTGGAGCCAGTTTGAACAGGCCACCCTCTCCTTCGGTTATGGACTTTCGGTGACCCCGCTACAGCTTGCCCGCGCCTACGCCGTATTGGCCAACGATGGGGTGAGACTGCCGGTCTCCCTGTTGAAGGTGAGTGAGCTGCCCAAGGGTGAACGAGTGGTACGCCGCTCCACCGCGCGATCAGTGGTCCACATGCTCGAAGCGGTGGTGGCCAAAGGCGGTACCGCCCCCTTGGCGGCAATCCCCGGCTACCGCGTGGCGGGCAAGACCGGCACTGCCAAAAAGTCGGTTGCCGGAGGGTATGCAGAAGACAAATATCTCTCCCTGTTTGTCGGCATGGCACCAGCGAGTGACCCACGCCTGGTGATGGCGGTGATGATTAATGAACCAAGGGGTAAGGACTACTATGGCGGCAAAGTGGCCGCACCGGTATTTGCCAAGGTGATGAGCGGTGCATTGCGGCTGCTCAATATCCCTCCCGATGCGCCATTGGTGGTGACGCCGTTGTTGGCGGGTTCAGAGGGAGGGCACTGATGACCGCACATGTGAACGTACAGGGCATACGACTCTCCGAGCTGCTTGGCGGGTTTGTGAGCGTGTCCCAGAAAGTGGATCGGGTGGTCACAAATATCAGCCAGGACAGTCGCTTAATAGAGGAAGGTGGACTCTTTCTTGCCTGTTTGGGGGGCAGTGTCCATGGGCTCGATTTTGCCGATCAGGCGATAGGGCAGGGTGCAGCCGCCATCGTTTGGGAACCGGACGGTGTGGTGGTCGAGCGTCAAGCTGAGAGGCTGGCGGCAGAGGTGGATATTCCACTTTTGCGGGTTGAGAATCTGGCGCGACAGGCAAGCCTGTTGGCGGCACGCTTTTATGGTTATCCCAGCCGTTCCATGACGGTGATCGGGATCACTGGTACCAATGGCAAGACCAGTGTCAGCCATCTGCTGGCGCAGGCGTTGGAGCCGGACACACCCACCGGCATCATCGGCACCTTGGGGGCGGGTTTTATCGGTGCGTTGATTGATACCGGTTTTACCACCCCTGATGCGGTGACGCTGCAGTCACTGCTGGCGCAGCTGAAAACCGAAGGGGCAAAAGCGTTGGTGATGGAGGTCTCCTCCCACGCGCTGGCGCAGGACCGGGCAGCCGCGATCCATTTTGATATTGCCGTATTCACCAACATCAGTCGGGACCACTTCGATTTCCACGGCACCATGTCGAACTACTTTGCCGCCAAGCAGCGGCTGTTCCACATGTCTGACCTGTGCTGCGCGGTGATTAATCTCGATGACCCCTTCGGTCCTGAACTGATCGACTCCCTGGCGGCTGATGTGGATGCGGTGGTCTATTCGGTGAGTCCGGAGGCCTGTCCGCCAGATGGTATCAGTGGCTGGATAAGGGCGGAGGTCATCCTGCCCGCTGCCGACGGTATGGCGATCCACTTCTCCAGCCAGTGGGGCAGGGGCGTGTTGAATACCTCCCTGATGGGCCGGTTCAATGCCAGTAATCTGCTCGCCGCCCTCTCGGTATTGCTCTACAAAGGCTGGGCGCTGGAGCAGGCTTTGGCAAAGCTCTCGACGGCTACAACAGTAGAGGGTCGTCTTGAGCGCTTTGGCAATGATGACCGTCCCTGTGTGGTGGTGGATTTTGCCCATACGCCGGATGCCCTGGAAAATGTTCTGCTTGCGGTGCGCAGCCACTGTGCCAGCCGCATGACCATCGTCTTTGGCTGTGGAGGTGATCGGGATAGAGGCAAGCGGCCGCAGATGGGACGTATTGCCGAGCAGTATGCGGATAGCATTATTGTTACCGACGATAACCCCAGGGATGAGGAGAGTCGCGCCATCATCGATCAGATACTGGCTGGGATGGAGCATCCCGAGCAGGCCAGGGTCGAGGCCAATCGGGCAGAGGCGATCCGCCTGGCGGTGCTCAGTGCCGGGGCGGAGGATCTGGTGCTGGTGGCGGGTAAAGGCCACGAGACCTATCAGCAGATAGGGGATCGAAAGCTGCCGTTCAGTGACCGGGAGCAGGTTATCCAGGCGCTGGACGATTGGCAGGATGGGGGTAACTGAGGATGCTGCTCTATCTGACCGATTGGCTTTCGCAATATGACACGGCATTCAATGTCTTTCAGTATCTGACCCTGCGTACCATTCTCGGGGTGCTCACCGCGCTGCTGATCTCGCTGCTGGTCGGCCCGGTGATGATTCGCCGGCTCAGTTTTCATCAGATCGGACAGACCGTGCGGGATGATGGTCCGGAGACCCACTTCTCCAAGGCCGGAACGCCTACCATGGGTGGAGCGCTGATCCTGGTGGGAATAGCCGTCGCCACCCTGCTTTGGTCCGATCTGGGGAATCGCTATGTCTGGATCGTGCTGTCGGTGACGTTGCTGTTTGGAGTCATCGGCCTGGTGGATGACTACAAGAAACTGGTACTCCAGGATCCACGTGGACTTGCCTCCCGCTGGAAATATTTCTGGCAGTCGGTGGTGGGCCTCGGGGCCGCCAGCGTTCTCTATTTCAGCGCGCAGAGCCCGGTGGAGACGCAACTGCTGATCCCCTATCTAAAAAATGTGGCGCTGGATATCGGCCCCTGGTACATCCTGCTGACCTATCTGGTCATTGTGGGTTCATCAAATGCCGTGAATCTCACCGATGGACTGGATGGTCTGGCAATACTGCCGACGGTGATGGTGGGTGGGGCGCTGGGTCTGTTTGCCTACCTTACCGGGCACGTTGACTTCGCCGCCTATCTGAAAATCCCCTATATCCCAGGGTTGGGCGAACTGATCATTTTCTGTGGTGCTCTGGTTGGCGCAGGACTGGGATTTCTCTGGTTCAACACCTATCCGGCGCAGGTCTTTATGGGAGATGTGGGTGCGCTGGCCCTCGGTGCTGCGCTGGGTGTGGTTGCGGTTGCGGTACGCCAGGAGCTGGTGCTGTTCATCATGGGGGGTGTCTTCGTCATGGAGACCATATCCGTGGTGCTGCAGGTTGCCTCGTTCAAACTTACCGGGCGGCGTATCTTCATGATGGCGCCCTTGCACCACCATTTTGAATTGAAGGGCTGGCCCGAACCCCGGGTCATTGTGCGTTTCTGGATCATCACCGTCATCCTGGTGCTGGTCGGATTGGCGAGTCTGAAGATCAGATGAGGGACGGAATGCAGGTCATGGCGCAGCAAGCAGGTAAAATCCTGATTGTCGGTCTGGGCAAGACCGGACTCTCCTGCGCCCGCTATCTTATGCGGCAGGGTGTGCCTGTTGCAGTGACCGACAGCCGTGAACAGCCGCCGGGGTTACAGGATCTGACCGATGAGATGCCGGATGTGGCGCTATTCCTCGGTCGTTTCCAGCCCGAGGTATTTCTGGCCGCGGAGCAGTTGGTGGTCAGTCCCGGCTTGTCGTTGCAGGAACCTCTGATCCAGGAGGCCCAGCAGCGGGGTGTTGAAATCGTCGGTGACATCGAACTTTTCTGCAGAGCGGCACAAGCCCCTATCGTTGCCATTACCGGCTCGAATGGCAAGAGCACAGTTACCACGCTGCTGGGCGAGATGGCCCGCGCCGCCGGGCTGAAAGTTGCCGTTGGCGGCAATATTGGAGAGCCGGCGTTGGATCTGCTGGATGAGGCAGTGGATCTCTATATTCTTGAGCTGTCGAGTTTTCAGTTGGAGACGACTCAGTCCCTGAAGGCCGATGTGGCAGTGGTGCTGAATATCTCCGCAGACCATATGGATCGCTACGCCTCACTCGATGAGTATGCGAAGACCAAGGCGACAGTTTACCGGGACGCCAGGGTTGGCCTGGTCAATCGGGATGATTCGCGGGTCGTTTCCATGAGCGGAGCTGCCAACGCAGAGCTGGGATTTACCCTTGAGGTACCACAGAAAGACGATTTCGGCATTTGTGAGAATGCTGAGGCCCGCTGGTTGTGCCGTGGAACCACCCCCCTGTTGCCTGTGAGCGAACTGAAGATCCCAGGCTTGCACAACCAGGCAAATGCGCTGGCCGCCTTGGCGCTGGGTGTGGCAGTGGAGCTGCCCGTGCAGCCGATGTTGGTTGCCCTGCGGGGATTTTCCGGTCTGTCTCACCGTACCCAGTTTGTCGCTGAAAAAGGGGGTGTGCGCTGGTACAACGATTCCAAAGGTACCAATGTCGGCGCGACCATCGCCGCACTGGAGGGTCTCCATCCCCAGGGCGGAGAGAGCCGCAGCGTGCTGATCGCCGGTGGCGACTGCAAAGGGGCGGATTTCTCCGAGTTGGCGCCGGTAGTTGAACGCACCGCCCGGGCAGTGATCCTGATCGGACGGGATGCCCAGGTTATCGAACAGGTTCTTTCCGGTAGGATTGTTGTGGAGAGTGTGGATAGCCTTGAAGCGGCAGTGAGCCGGGCAGCGGAATTGGCAAAACCTGGAGACCGGGTGCTGCTCTCTCCGGCGTGCGCCAGTTTCGATATGTTCCGCAATTTTGAAGCCCGTGGTGACGCCTTTATTCAGGCGGTTGAGGGACTGATGTCATGAATACGATGGCAAGGTCTCAGGCGAGCATGGGCGGAAAAGAGGGCGTTCTCTCCCCACCAGTCATTGACTACTGGCTGATGGGGGCCGCACTGATCCTGCTCACGTTTGGTCTGGTGATGGTGGCCTCCGCTTCCATGTACGCCGGTGAGCGCATCGCCGGATCCCCCTTCTTCTTTGTGATCCGCCACACCATTGCACTCTGTATCGGTCTTGTCGGCGCCGTGGCGCTGTTCCGCGTACCCGTCTCATCCTGGGAGAAGGCCGGGCCGGTACTGGTGTTTGTTGGTTTGGTGCTGTTGGTGCTGGTATTGATACCGAATATCGGTAAAGAGGCGAACCATGCGCGGCGCTGGATTCCACTGGGGGTCTTCAACCTGCAGAGCTCTGAGTTCGTGAAGTTGTTCATGGTGATCTATATCGCCGGTTATCTGGTGCGCCGTCAAAATGAGGTTACCAGTTCGCTGTGGGGGTTTGCCAAGCCAATGATACTGGTGCTGCTGACCAGTCTGCTGATCATGTTGGAACCCGATTTCGGTACCACGGTGGTGCTCTTCGCCACGGTCTTGGGCATGCTCTTTCTGGGCGGAGTCGTATTGTGGCAGTTCACTGTTCTGCTGACATCCTCTGCCCTGGCTGGTGGCGCACTGATCTACTTTTCAGACTACCGCTGGCGGCGGGTCACCGCTTTCATCAACCCTTGGGATGACCAGCGGGATAGCGATTACCAACTGGTGCAGGCGCTGATCGCCTTTGGCCGTGGTGAGGTGACCGGTGTCGGTCTCGGCAACGGCATACAGAAACAGTTCTATCTGCCCGAGGCGCATACCGACTTCATTATGGCGGTGATCGGGGAGGAGTTCGGTCTGATCGGAACCCTGGGGGTGATTGTCCTGTTTGCCTTCATTACCTGGCGCGCCTTTCAGATCGGTACCCGGGCGATGGCCCGGGAGAAGCGTTTCTCCGCTTATACCGCCTACGGTTTCGGTATTTGGATCGGCCTTCAGTCGTTCATCAATATTGGGGTGAACGTGGGGTTGCTGCCCACCAAGGGCTTGACCCTGCCCTTTATAAGCTACGGCGGCAACAGCATTATCGTCACCTGTCTGGTAATCGCCGTGCTGCTGCGCATCGACCATGAACTGCGGTGTCAGAGTGACGGCGTAAAGCCGGGAGGCCGCTCATGGAGCCGCGTGTGATGGTGATGGCAGGTGGCACAGGTGGACATGTCTTTCCGGCACTGGCGGTGGCTGACTGGCTGATGGCAGAGGGCGTCGATGTCTTCTGGCTGGGTACGCGGCGGGGAATGGAAGCGAAACTGATCCCGCAGCGGGGCATTCCTGTGGAGTGGATCGAGGTCCGTGGCGTTCGTGGCACGGGTCTGTTGCGTCGGCTGGCAGCGCCTTTTGTGATTATGAAGGCACTCTGGCAGGCGTTGCGGATACTGCGCAGAAACCGCCCGGGTCTGGTACTGGGGATGGGTGGTTTTGTCTCCGGCCCGGGTGGCCTGATGGCACGCTTGTTGGGTATTCCACTGGTGATTCAGGAACAGAATGCAATTCCGGGTTTTACCAACCGACTCCTCTCCCGTTTTGCGACTCGGGTATTCGAGGCGTTCCCCGGCAGTTTTGACGCAGCCAGAAGAGCGGTTGAGTCGGGCAATCCGGTGCGCCAGGAGATCGCTGAACTGCCGGAGCCTGCAGCGCGGTTCGAGGGTCGGACCGGGCCGTTACATCTGCTGGTGCTGGGTGGATCCCTTGGCGCCCAGGCATTGAATGAGACAGTACCGGCCGCACTGGCCCGGCTGTCGGCCGGACAACGGCCCAAGGTGCGCCATCAGGCGGGCGAACGGAGCTATGACACTGCGCTTTTCGCCTATGAAAAGCATGGAGTGGATGCGGATATCAGCGCCTTTGAGCACGACATGGCAGGTGCCTATGGCTGGGCCGACCTAGTGATCTGCCGGGCCGGGGCGCTCACCGTTTCGGAACTGGCGGCAACCGGGTTGGGTGCAATCCTGGTCCCCTTTCCCCATGCGGTCGATGATCATCAGACCCGCAACGCAGCCTATCTGGTGGATGCTGGTGCCGCGTTACTTGCTCCCCAGTCGTCACTGGATGCGGTGTCCCTGGCAGAAATGCTGGAAGCGCTGCTGGGTGATCGGAAAACGTTATTGAAAATGGCTATCGCCGCGCGCCGCCTGGCACGCCCCGTTGCCGCTGAAGTGGTTGGACGGGCCTGTCTGGAGATGATTGAAAATGAGTGACAAGAATCGCCGCCGCCACGCCCCCGACAGCATGGGCCGCATGCGCCGTATTCACTTTGTGGGTATCGGTGGTGCCGGTATGAGCGGTATCGCCGAGGTGATGGTGAATCTGGATTATGCGGTTTCCGGATCCGATCAGCGTGAGAGCGCGGTGACCCGGCGACTGGCTGGATTGGGCGCACAGATATTCATCGGCCATGCTGCAGAGCAGGTCAGGGATTGTGATGCGGTGGTGATCTCCAGCGCCGTGAAAGCGGATAACCTGGAAGTACAGGCCGCCAGAGAGTGGCGTATCCCGGTGGTGCCACGAGCGGAGATGCTGGCGGAGATCATGCGTTTCCACTACGGCATCGCGGTGGCAGGCACCCACGGCAAGACCACTACCACCAGTCTGGTGGCCAGTGTGTTGGGAGAAGCCGGGCTGGATCCCACTTTCGTAATCGGCGGACGCCTCAACAGCGCCGGCGCCAATGCGCGACTGGGAGAGGGAGATTACCTGGTGGCGGAAGCGGATGAGAGTGATGCCTCATTCCTCTATCTGCAGCCCATGCTGGCGGTGGTGACCAATATCGATGCCGATCATATGAGCACCTACGGTGGTGAATTCGATCGTCTGCGCGGGGCCTTTCTGGAGTTTCTTCACCACCTGCCTTTCTATGGCCTGGCGGTGCTCTGTATCGATGATGCCGAAGTCCGTGGGCTATTGCCTGAGATCACCCGGCGGGTGCGCACCTACGGATTCTCCGAAGATGCGGATGTGCGGGCGGTGGAGGTTACCCAGGAGGGGGCGGTCACCAGTTTCGGATTGGAGTGCGAGGGCTGGAATCAAGCCCTGCGGGTCACCCTCAATATGCCGGGACGTCACAATGTATTGAACGCCCTTGCCGCGATTACCGTAGCGCTGGAGCTGGGTGTCGAAGAGGCCAGTATCCAGAGGGCGCTACAGAATTTTCAGGGGATAGGCCGACGCTTTCAGACCGGCGGTGATTGTCTCGTGGGCAATGACCGGGTGATGTTTGTCGATGACTATGCACACCACCCCAGCGAGATAGCCGCAACCCTGGCGGCAGTGAGAGCCGGTTGGCCGGAGCGGCGTCTGGTGTTGTCCTTTCAGCCCCATCGCTACACCCGCACCCAGGAGCAGTTCGAGGATTTCGTGCAGGTGCTCTCGCAGACCGACGTGCTGCTGCTTACCGAGGTCTATGCCGCAGGGGAGGCGCCAATTCAAGGTGCGGACGGGCGTGCGCTGAGCCGCGCTGTACGTATGCGTGGGCAGGTTGATCCGGTATTTGTCGAGCCGCTGGAGGAGTTGCCGGAGGTTCTGTCCGGACTGCTGCAGGAGGGAGACATAGTCCTCACCCTCGGCGCGGGCAGCATTGGAGCCATCGCGGCGGATTTGCCGAAAAGACTGTGTGAAGGGGCGGCCGAATGAATAAATTGTTCGATATGAGTCGGCTCCATCAGGGTTGTGGGGAGGCCTTGAACTCCGTGCACATCCAGCTCTGTTTCGGCGCGTCGCAAGACAATGGGAAAGATGGGCTGCAGCAGAGCGGGCGGAATCGAAATCTGCTTTCGGCTCATCGACCCAATGATCAAAGGTGTGGAGGGGAGACCCGAAAATGATGCCTGCACTGGACGACAAATCGTTGCGGGGTGAACTGCTGTTCAACGAGCCCCTGTCCGGTCATACGACTTGGCGGGTAGGCGGTCCGGCGCGTCGTTTCTACCGTCCTGCGGGCAGCGCGGATCTGGTGCGGTTTCTACAGCAGTTGGAAACGGATGAACCGTTGCTGTGGCTGGGTCTGGGCAGCAACCTGCTGGTGCGTGACGGTGGTTTTCCCGGCACGGTGATTGCCACACAGGGTCGGCTCAACAGGCTGGAATGGCGGGACGGAACACGACTCTACGTGGAGGCGGGCGTCTCCTGTGCCAAGGTGGCGCGCACTGCGGCGCGGGCGGGTCTTTGCGGGGCCGAGTTTCTGGCGGGTATCCCCGGCACACTCGGCGGTGCTCTGGCGATGAATGCGGGTGCCTTTGGTGGTGAGATCTGGGATCAGGTGAAACAGGTGGAGACCCTGGACCGTTATGGGGAGGTGCGGGAACGCACTCCAGATGACTTCGATATCGGCTATCGCAGCGTCAAGGGTACTGCAGGGGAGTGGTTCCTCTCCGCCGAACTGCAGCTGCAGGCGGGGGATGTGAGCGCGTCGCAGCAGGTGATTCGGACGCTGTTGGAGCAGCGTGCGGCGACTCAGCCTACTAGCCTGCCGAGTTGTGGTTCCGTATTCAGAAACCCGACTGGCAACCATGCGGCGAAACTGATCGAGGCAGCAGGTCTCAAGGGGACGCGGATTGGTGGTGCGCAGGTCTCTGAAAAGCACGCAAATTTCATCATCAACACCGGCGATGCCACAGCGGCGGATATCGAGGCGTTGATAAAAAAGGTGCAATCCGAGGTTGAACAGCACAGCGGTGTGCTGTTGCTGCCGGAAGTCCACCGGGTTGGAGATGTGCGGTGAAGCGGCAGCAGAAAAAAGCGCCGCTCAGCCGGTGGAAAAAGGGGTTGGTCCTTCTGCAGGTGTGGGGGTTTGCACTCCTGTTGTCCGTACTGAGTGGCGTTGGCGCAGCCTGGGGGATTGCCCAGTTGCAGGATCCAAAAGTGATGCCGCTGCGTGTGATCGGGATCGATGGAGAGATATTACATCTCGATCCGAAGCTGCTGAAACAGACAGTGGTCAAAGCCATTCGCGGCAGCTTCTTCAGCGTCGACCTCGAGTTGATCCGCGCCGAAGTGGAAGGATTGCCTTGGGTGGCCAGTGCAAGTGTGCGGCGGATCTGGCCCGATACCTTGCGGGTTGATGTGGTGGAGCAAGTGGCGCTGGCACGCTGGGGTAAGGGGGCATTGGTCAACCGGCAGGGGGAGATCTTTCGTCCCCAGCAGCGGCTAAAACTGTCTGAACTGGTGACCTTGGAAGGGCCGGAGAGCAGCGCTGTTGCCATCAGTCGCGATTTTCTGCGTTTCGAGGCGCTGCTGAAGACCGTAGAGCTGGATCTGAAACATGTTTTGGTCGATGCCCGCCAGGCGTGGCGGCTGAAGACCCGGCGGGGTCTGACATTGAACCTGGGACGATCTGACACCGCCTCACGACTGGCACGTTTTGTGCGCCTCTATCCCGGCTTGGGCGATGGTAAAGAGGGGCAGTTGGAAACGGTGGATCTGCGTTATACCAATGGATTTACGGCACGCTGGAAGGCGTTGCCGAAGCAGGAATTATCAACAGACAATCCGGCTCGGCAGAGCGGGAAAAACCGGATTGCAGGACTCTGAATGACCAAGAAAAGTGAAAAGAACCTGATTATTGGCCTGGATATAGGTACCTCCAAGGTGGTGGCTATCGTGGGAGAGGTCAAGACCGGTGATGAGATAGAGATCATCGGCATCGGCTCCCACCCCTCACGCGGGCTGAAGAAGGGGGTCGTGGTGAATATCGAGTCCACGGTCCAGTCGATTCAGCGGGCAGTGGAGGAGGCGGAATTGATGGCGGGCTGCGAGATCCACTCGGTTTTTGCCGGTATCGCCGGCAGTCATATCAGCAGCCTCAACTCACATGGCATCGTGGCGATCCGTGACAAAGAGGTCACCCAGGGTGATGTGGAACGGGTGATCGATGCGGCCAGGGCGGTGGCGATCCCGGCGGATCAGAAGATCCTGCATATCCTGCCCCAGGAGTTCATCATCGATGAGCAGGAGGGGATCCGCGATCCCATCGGTATGTCGGGTGTGCGCCTCGAAGCCCGGGTGCACATGGTCACTGGCGCCGTCAGCGCGGCGCAGAACATCATTAAATGCGTGCGCCGCTGCGGTCTGGAGGTCGATGATCTGATCCTGGAACAGTTGGCGTCGAGTTACTCGGTACTGAGCGAGGACGAAAAGGAACTGGGGGTCTGCCTGGTGGATATCGGCGGCGGCACCACCGATATCGCGGTCTTCACCGGTGGGGCGATTCGCCACACCGCAGTGATCCCCATTGCCGGGGATCAGGTGACCAATGATATTGCGGTGGCGCTGCGCACACCGACCCAGCACGCGGAAGAGATCAAGATCAAATATGCCTGCGCCCTGACCCAGCTGGCTACCAACGATGAGACCATCGAGGTGCCCAGCATCGGTGACCGGCCGCCGCGCAGGCTTTCGCGTCAGACCTTGGCGGAGGTGGTTGAACCCCGTTACGAGGAGTTGATGACACTGATTCAGGCGGAACTGCGACGTAGCGGTTTCGAGGATGTGATTGCGGGCGGCGTGGTGCTGACCGGCGGAAGTTCCAAGATGGAAGGGGTGATCGAATTGGCGGAAGAGGTGTTTCACATGCCGGTCAGACTCGGGGTGCCGCAATACGTCACCGGACTGGCCGATGTGGTACGCAACCCGATCTACTCCACGGGTGTCGGGCTGCTGCTTTTTGGTGACCAGAATCGTAGTCGTGGTGTGGCGGATCTCTCCCATGATGGGGGAATGAAAGCGATCTGGGAACGGATGAAGAATTGGTTTCAAGGCAATTTTTAATTTTTATGGGTAGTAACGGGCTGTTTGGCAGAGACAGACGGGCGGATAAAAGAGGAGATAGGCGATGTTCGAACTAATGGATACGCACAGTCAAAATGCTGTGATCAAGGTGGTTGGCGTAGGCGGTGGCGGCGGCAACGCAGTCAACCACATGCTGACGGGCGAGATCGAAGGAGTCGACTTCATCTGTGCCAATACCGATGCACAGGCACTGCGTAACAGCGAGGTGCGTACCTTGCTGCAACTGGGATCCGATATCACCAAGGGTCTCGGTGCTGGTGCAGACCCTGAGGTAGGCCGGCAGGCTGCTCATGAGGATCATGATCGGATTCATGAGGTGCTGGAGGGGGCCGATATGGTCTTTATCACCGCGGGCATGGGTGGCGGCACAGGTACCGGTGCTGCGCCAGTAGTTGCCCAGGTTGCCAAGGAGCTGGGTATTCTGACGGTGGCAGTAGTCACCAAACCCTTCGGTTTCGAAGGCAAAAAGCGCATGAAGATTGCCGAAGCGGGCATGGCCGAACTGTCGAAGAGTGTCGACTCCCTGATCACCATTCCCAATGAGAAGTTGTTGGCGGTGCTGGGCAAAGAGATGAGTCTGCTCAACGCCTTCAAGACGGCAAACGATGTGTTGCTAAACGCGGTACAGGGCATTGCAGAGCTGATTACCCGTCCCGGTCTGATCAATGTGGACTTTGCCGACGTGAAGACGGTGATGTCGGAGATGGGTGCGGCGATGATGGGTTCAGGTGAGGCATCGGGTGAGAACCGGGCGCGTGAGGCGGCGGAGAAGGCGATCCGCAGTCCACTGCTGGAAGACATCAACCTGTCAGGCGCAAAGGGTATTCTGGTCAATATTACTGCAGGTCTGAACCTCTCCATCGGCGAGTTTGACGAGGTGGGCAATACCGTACGGGAGTTTGCTGATGAAGACGCCACCGTGGTGGTGGGAACGGTCATCGACGGCGATATGCAGGAGGAGATGCGGGTTACCGTGGTCGCCACCGGACTGGGTGATCTGCCTGTGGCCGAATTACCGAAACCGGTTCGTCAGGCCGATGCAGGGCTGGAGCTAGTGGGTTCGGATATCGTCAAACCAGGTCCGACTGACTACAGAGATCTGGATCGTCCGACGGTGGTGCGCAAGGGCCTGGCGGCAAAATCTGCTGCCGAGGCGCCGGCGGAGAGCAGTCTCGACTACCTTGATATCCCGGCATTCCTGCGTCGACAGGCCGATTGAACTTTGTGCAATAGCCGCGTTCAGAGTGTTGGAGTTTCAGGGTGGTGCAGCGTGCAGGGAGTGGGATCAAATTTGGCTCCGACCCCTCATGTTTAAAGAGTGTGATGGCATTTTTGTCGGATATTTTGACATGTGATAACATTCCCGCGCTCATAAAGGTCAATATCTCATAGGGAGCGAAAACGGCAATGATTCGGCAACGCACACTGAAAAATGTGATTCGCGCCACTGGCGTCGGATTGCATACAGGTCAAAAGGTCTATCTGACCCTAAGGCCTGCTGCGCCGGATACAGGTATCGTATTTCGCCGGGTTGACCTGGATCCGGCGGTCGAGATCCGTGCCTGCCCGGAAAATGTTGGTGACACCCGCCTCTCTACGACCCTGATGCAGCACGGTGTCAGGATCTCGACGGTGGAACATCTGCTCTCGGCCCTGGCCGGGCTCGGTATCGATAATGCCTATGTCGATGTCAGCGCCCCCGAAGTGCCGATCATGGACGGCAGCGCCGGACCCTTCGTGTTCCTCCTCCAGTCTGCCGGAGTGGAGGAACAGAATGCGGCCAAGCGCTTCATCAAAATCAAGCACAAGGTCGTGGTGGAGGATGGAGACAAACGCGCCAGTTTTGAACCTTTTGACGGATTCAAGGTGAGCTTCGCCATCGATTTCGATCATCCAGCGTTTGAGCAGCGGGCGCAGTATGCCAGCGTCGACTTCTCCTCCACCTCTTTCGTCAGAGAGGTGAGCCGGGCACGGACCTTCGGCTTCCTGCGTGATATCGAGATGCTGCGTCAGCGGGAACTTGCCCTCGGCGGCAGTATGGACAACGCGGTGGTCGTGGATGACTACCGGGTGCTGAACGAAGATGGTCTGCGTTACGAAGACGAGTTCGTCAAACACAAAATCCTCGACGCCATCGGCGATCTCTACCTGCTCGGCCACAGCCTGATCGGCGCCTTCAGCGGCCACAAATCAGGGCATGCCCTCAACAACCGCCTGTTGCGGGAGCTGATGCAGGACGCGGATGCTTGGGAAGAAGTCACCTTCGACGAGACGGAAAAGGCGCCTATCTCTTATATGAAGCCTGTTCAGGTGACCTGACCGAATCGCTCATCTCCTTCGAAAAGAGCCGCATCCGTACAGGATGCGGCTTTTTTTTGCGGCGAATTTTATCCTTTCGGCGGCAGGATTGGGTGATATTCGAAGCTTGACAAATACGTCCTCATGGAAGGAACTGGGCTATTGCTGCGATTTGCCAAACTATGGGGTAATCGCAGCAGTATGGTTCATTGCCTCCGTCCTGTTTAATCGTTAAATGCATCCGTACCACCTGAAGTGTTCTTGTTATTGGGACAGAAGAACAGCAGGAAGTGAGGAAAACCATAAGCGAACGACAAGGTGGGAAAGGGAGTTTTTTTGGTGGGAGCGCGAATGTTTTTTTGAATCGCCCTTTTACTGATTCAGATCAATATTTCGGTGCGCAATTCGAAGAACTTTATTCCTAATGTGGTCTATAAAGAATTTAGAAGGCTCTATTTTTTGGAAGGGTTGAGTATTTGGAATAGTTGTTTTCTGGTGCGTTATTTACGGAGTTTTGGCAGATGGTCAGAGGGCGCTGACGTAAGAAAAGTCTGGGAGCGTGATTGTATAATTTATATTCCCTTCGCACTTTTTTCCAACAGTAAACATGGCGTCCTCTGGTTTAGTGCTTGCAGCGTGTATGCAGCAAATGGAGGTTGTTATGCAAACATCAGCTTTATTTTTTTTGGCATCAATAGTCGTAGTATCAATAGCCGGTCAAGTCCATGCGTTGGGGCAGCTAACTGTAGATGAGTTGAACAATAAAATTTCAATGTACGTACAGTTTGGACCAGATTCATGGTACCAAAGTAGTGTAGATGCTCAACAAGACCTTATTAAAGGTGCGCGTGTTGGCATGGAAATGTGGGAATCAGTAATCCCTGAGTTGGATGTTGCATGGAAGGGTAATCCTGAAGACACTAACATAATTCTATCTGTAAAAGATTGGAGTCCTAGCTCATGGACCGCTATCTCTTTCTCCCCAAGCGGGTTCCGCACAGGGCAAACGTCGAACTGCACTGATCAGTATCAATGTGAAATAAAATTTCACGATCGCAATAAGCAAGACTTTAGACATAATGCCTGGCTGTACAAATCAAAAGAAGATGCATTTTTTTCATATCAACCTGCCACATACCCTCCTGTCTACTATCATGGGTCCCCAATCGATACCTGTGAAGATGCTTCGTCAGAACCTGGTAATATTGGCTTCATAGATGGAACTACCTTCACTACACCCTTCAATCCAAGTATTCAGGCCTTTGATTCAAGCAACCAAGCATCAATAGTTATGTTTCACGAGTTTGGACATACGTTGGGTATGCAACATTGGTTTCTACCAGTAGGTGAATGGATTGACTATTATGGAAACCCGAATCCATCTGGCGGTAGTCCGATAATTACTGTAGACAAGACACTCTATCCTGATCTTCCCGATGAGTATTATGGCGGTGGAACATGTAAGGATTCATGGATAGGAGACCTTGACTTAAATGCACCTATGGTCACAAATCATTTTGCAGATGTAAGCGGTACATTGCCAGAAGGTATACCAGTCGCACCACTAGTACACAATACCCAAGTGGTTTTTCCATCTGATATTGATCGTCCGTTTATGCAGAACTACGATCTAACATACCCACACACTAGCAAAACTATCGTCATGTCGAATATCAATGGGGACTATTATCACACCAATAATTGGTATGACGCGATATATCGGATGTTTGAAACAAAACCACTATATACGGAGAGATATTTTGTTATTGATTTGGACTCCAATATTGTTTCAACTCACGCAGGAACAGGTGAACCAGGCGATACGGATGGTAATATCACTACAGCCAGCTTTAATGCCCCATCTGGCTTTTTTGTTGATACAGATGGTTCTCTTTACATTGGTGACAGTGGGAACAATAAAATTCGAAAAATCTCACCAGACGGAATAGTTTCTACAGTAGCAGGAACCGGTGAACTAGGATTTAACAACGGACCAATCAATACAGCAACCTTCGCTTCACCTGCTTTTTTTGGAAAGGATAGCAGCGGTGACTCATACATTATTGAGGGACCGGGGCATCATATAAGAAAGATTTCTGCCGGAGGTATTGTTACAACATTTGCAGGAACCACTGGAGTGGCTGGATATTTTGATGGAGTAGGGGAAACCGCTCTGTTTAACAACCCTAATTCATTGGCGATTGATTCGAATGATAATGTTTTTGTATCTGATGCTGGCAACAATAGAATAAGGAAAATCTCTCCTGACGGAACGGTTACTACATTCGCAGGGAATGGGACTGCTGGGTTTGCAGACGGCCATAGGCTATCAGCGCAATTTGACTATCCGGCCGGTGTGGCTGTTGATAAATTCGACAACATATACATTGCAGACTACCAGAACAACCGGGTTCGGAAAATAAAGGCTGGAACTGATAGCGTTATTACGATAGCAGGCAATGGATCAAATGGTGTGGTCGATGGTTATTCTCCAGTAGCAGAATTTGGTTCGTTATCCGATATCTTTGTAGATGATGCTGGTAATATTTATGTTACAGAGTATTTTACAAGAGTGGTTAGAAAACTTACGCCTGTAGGTAATGATAGTTACGAAGTCAGCACAATTGCCGACGCTTTCACAGAGGATGCTGGTTATCAAGATGGTCCGGGAAGCATCGCAAGATTCCACAACCCATCTGACGTTGGCGTAGATTCAAAAGGCAATATCTTTGTTACTGATCACGCAGATCATAGAATAAGAAAAATAAGCACTGTAATTCAATTGACAGTAAACGGATCGAAGGTAGGTGGGCGCGTTAAATCTAACATCAAGGAGAATTGGTTTGAGTTTTTAGTGCCAACAGGCGATGTTTTTACGATAGAAACTATTACAGGATCACTAGATGATACCAAGATGTCACTTTATGGTCCAAGTAATGAAAATAATCTATTGCTGGAAGACGACGAAAGTGGCGTTGGAAGTGCTGCAAAGATCGTAACATATCTAAATTCAGGGTAACTACTCACCCCCATCCGCATAAAGCTGACCAGAAAGCGCCAACTGAATAGCGACCAGCGGATTGTATCCCTGATTCGCCATGGTCTGTAAGTAGCTGGAGATACGGCAATAGGCTTCGGCAT
>JAESPD010000059.1 GCA_016756855.1 gamma proteobacterium endosymbiont of Lamellibrachia anaximandri
GCCTATTGCCGTATCTCCAGCTACTTACAGACCATGGCGAATCAGGGATACAATCCGCTGGTCGCTATTCAGTTGGCGCTTTCTGGTCAGCTTTATGCGGATGGGGGTGAGTAGTTACCATATTTTTTGTATCTGTTCAGCTTGCCTTTGAGCTCAAACGCCCGATCCGCTACGCTTGATCGTGCCTACGCCTTGAACAGCTATAAGCCGTATTACCTTGAGGTCCAGGATACTGGCTTTTTATTGCTGTCCATTGTCTTCCCTTCTCTATTCCAAATCGTAACGCTTGATCATGCGATAAACGCTGCGTTCACTGATCCCCATGATATCCGCCACTTTGGCACGGCGACCGGAAAATTTTTCCAGTTGACAGGCAAGGTATTGAGCCTCCAGCTCTTCCAGTGAGGGGTCGTGATCAAAAGAGAGTCTCACCTTTGATTTTTGTCCACGGTCTGATTGACTGAAGGCGAAGTGCTCAGGACGGATTTTAGGACGGTCACCAGACAGAATGATTGCCCGTTCCACCATGTTTTTCAGTTCACGGATGTTTCCCGGCCAGTCGTAGGAGATCAGTTCACGTATGGCGGAGGAGGAGAGGGTCTTGTTGACCCGGGTGGAAAAGCTGTGATTATGAAGAAAGTGCTCAGTCAGGGCAGGAATATCCTCACGCCGTTCACGCAGTGAAGGAACCTTGATGCTAAAGGCATTCAGACGAAAGAAAAGATCCAGGCGGAAGGAGCCCTCATTTGACATGCTCTCAAGATCCCGATTGGTGGCGGCTACGATTCTTACATTTGCGGAGAGATCCTTGGTGCCTCCCAAACGCCGAAACTGGCCGGTTTCCAGAATACGCAGTAGCTTGGCCTGACCACCGGCGTTGATCTCGCCGATTTCATCCAGGAAAAGTGTCCCCCCCTCAGCACCTTCGATAAGACCTTTTTTCTGTTTGTCGGCGCCGGTAAAGGCTCCCTTTTCATGGCCAAACAGCTCGGACTCGAACAAATTCTCCTGAAGGGTGCAGCAGTCAACAGCGACAAAGTTGTGCTTTGTCCGATGGCTCTCGGTATGAACTGCGCGGGCCACAAGCTCTTTGCCTGAACCACTTTCTCCCTGGATCAATACAGTTATGTCATTGGGGGCGACAGCTTTGATCAATTCTCTGACCTGGTTAAGTGCCTTGCTTGTACCAACCAGGGATGATTTTCCTTTGTCGTTTTTCTGTAGTTGCCTTTTACAGAAGTGGTGATCTCTGCGCAGCGCTGCGGTATCCAGTACCCTTTGTACAGTGAGTGAAAGCGTATCGAGACTGACGGGCTTTAACAGATAATCCGCTGCGCCGGCCTTAATGGCGGCGACGGCGTCGCGCACTGAACCAAAGGCGGTCAGTATAATGACAGGGTAAGCTTCTGCTAATGCCTCGATGTGTTCCAGGCTGTTTCCATCCGGCAGACGAACATCCGTCAGAATCAGAGAGGGTTCAAATGTTTCCAGATAGTCTGTTGCATCGTGCCATTGGCTGACACCCTTGGGATCGTACTCCAGGTTGCTGAGTTGCTGTAAAATGATTTGCCTGAGCAGATCGTCATCTTCTATCACCAGAATTTTACGCTTCATGCCTGTACTCCCATTTCATGGCTGGCATCTGGCAGATCGATGGTAAAAATACTCCCGGCTGAAAATTCACTGGCTACATTGATACTGCCCCCATACTTCTCAATGATAGCGAGACTGATGGAGAGCCCCAGCCCTGTTCCTTTTGCATCGTCAGCCCGGCGGCTGAAAAACGGATCGAAGATATAGGGGAGGTCTTTTTCCCGGATCCCTGCACCTGTGTCATTGAATTGAATAGTGATGCGTCTCTTTCGGCTTGTGGTTGAAACGATCAGTACTCCACCTATTGGCATGGCATGGAAGGCATTTTGTGCCAGATTGAGTGCAACCATGCGCATTTCACTCTCGGAGGCCAAAACTCGCAATAGCGATGGGTCAAGTTTTTCGATAATCTCGATATTGTTTTGCTCGGCTGTCCATCTTAGAAGGCTCAACGTCTCATGCATTGCAGCATTGATATCCACCAATTCCAAAGACTCTCCAGGGGCGGCGCCAAGTTTCAAAAGCTTGCCGGTGATCTGAATGCATTTGTCAATTTCATGATCCACCAGTTTGAGGTGATCCATGATTGAAGCCGGGCAGTCGGGGTGAGAATCAACGGCCTTCTCCGTGGCGTCCAATGCCAATTTGACTGATGCCAGAGGATTGTGGATCTCATGGGCCACCCCGGTGGCCAGTCGGCCAAGTTCAGACAGCTTCTGTTCCTGGGAGTATTTGACCTCGTTGGCGAGGTCCCGAATCGATTCAACGATCAGAGTCTGTTCCTCTCCCTTGATGTTTGCTGTCATGGGAGCAGCGAAGATCTCGACGTCAAGGGTGCTTTGATCTGTTCGTTGGTGACGGTGAAGTACTTTGAGTGGCGTGCGTTTTTTTGTGACCTCATGGAGTGGGCAGGTGGTCAGTGTGGGAGGGCAGGGTTTGTCTCTGTTGTGGGCGATAAGGTAGCAGGGTTGCCCGACATCTGTTTCATCCGCCAATCCAAGCTGGGTACGGTAGGCTCGGTTGGTTAACAGAATATTGAAGTCCTTGTTGATGATCCTTACCCCGTCTGGAATCGCATCCACCAGGGATTGCAGAAAGCCCTTCTGCTCCTCCAGTTCCTGTAGTTTGTCCTGCAAGCGTATTGCCATGAAATCGAAGGCGTTACCAAGCCGGGAGAGTTCATCCTTTCCAGGCATGGAAACCCGGGCTGACAGGTCACCATGTGTCAGGGTTTCGCTGGCCCGTGTCAGTCGGTCGACCGGTTTGAGGATGTAGTGGCGGATAAACCACCAGCCGCCAGTCAGATTCAGGATGACAATCAGCGCGCCAGCCCCCATCAGTAACAAGGTGGTGTTTTGTACCTTTCTACGAAGTGGCGCCGCATCATAATCGACATACAGGATGCCGTTGATGGGACTCTTTGCAATCGGTCCATGACACTCTGTGCAGGGGGATTTGTTGTGTACCGGGTTGATACTGCGCAGTGTCTCCTCTCCCTTATCATCTTCAACAAATCGTGTGCTTGGGGAGCTGGAAGTGTAAGGATCGGGTAGCTTTCTGCCGAGAAGATCAGGGCGACTGGCAAAGCGTATCTCACCTGCGGGATTGGTAATGAAGACAGTGGCGATTCCCTGTTGCTGACCCCATTTTTCCACCATCTTGGTCAAGCCGGGCAGATCTCGCTTGAGCATGGCGTTTTCCAATGATGTCTGCAGCAGGCGGTTGACCTGCGCTGCGGTTCGCGCCCGCTCTCCAGACAGCTCTGACTGGTAGAGCTGGATGTAGAGAAGCAGAAAAACCAGGGAACTCACCGCAAGCCCGGAGGCTGTGCCCAGGATGAATTTTCTGTTCAGACTGTTGGCTATCCAGCTCATAGAAACGGGGTACCAGTCAATTTGTCAGATGGGTTTTACTGGAATATCCAACTATTTAATTGTAACGCTCTAAAGAATAACTTTTTCTGACAATTTGTCAGGTGTTGGGTGGTTATTTGGTCGGATTCGTACCTCATTTCCTATATGTATAAGGTTTGGCGCAAGACTTGCAAGAGTGCTGAGATCTGAGCCATTGCTCAAGTGTCCCGTCCTGTGGAGGAGCCCGTAAAACATGAAAATAGAAAAAATGATTGGATACCGCCCAATCCTGATAGCCGGTGTTTTGATATTGGCATTTATACCACTGGTTACTCTGGCAGAGGCCGATACCGGTCTCACGGATAGCCTGAAGCGGTCACTTAAAGCGCAAGGTTGGCAGGAGGATCAGCAGGAAGACGGGAGTGTGATTTATCGCCAGACACCTGTTCAATCCGAGTCTGAAAATACACCTCTTGGCACTGATGGGCAGCAGAGGGAACAGTTTGGAAAAGCCTTGGATGGAAGGGGGTGGCAGGCGGATTGGGATCCGGATGGCAGTCTTATTCTAAGGCCCCAACGATCAGCGGCAGTCCAGGCTGTCGGTACGCACCCGGCACCAACTGATTCTGAAACAGACTTGATCCCTGATCTGCCGGGTTTCAAATATTGGCGCATAGAAAAAGGTGAAGATGGAGCGATGTTGTTTCACCCATTACCCAAACCGCCGGGTACAGAGGTTACAACTTCGAACCAAACAGCCGTGGAAAGATGTGAGGGGTATCAGTTTGATACAGCTCGGGTGTCGCTGCCGGTCGATCAATGGCCTGAAGCAAATGAACTGGCGCAGAAATGGTTGGAGCGATCAGGCCTTCATGGGCTGCTGGTAGGCAAGATCCGTAAGATATTGCGCATCTATTTGGTCAGTCTGGTTGACGACACATCACCTTATGCATTGAAACATCAGCTGGCGATCCGTGCGTCTGATGGGCATGTGATGTTGTTGGAGTGAGCGGCTTGACCGGATAGATAAAGCTGAGTTGAGCAGCTCGTCTGCTCAAACGAAACTTATACCCTTGGGTGCAAACATCTTGTTTCCCTGTTTTGGAGGCCTGTCAAGGGCCTCATTTTTTTGTCCGCTCGAAAAAACTTTTCGCATCGGGAATTTGCAGGAGGAGGTGATATCTCTTTTTACAACCCGCAATCCTATTAGGGAAAAGCCCTATGACGAATTGGCAGCAGTTCTTCGATGGCGGGAAATAGTAGTTATTGCCCTGTTGAAGAAGGACTAACGTAATGAAATTAATGGGAAAAAATAGCGCCAAGTCAATTTATTCAAATGTGTAAAAGTGTGGACTTGATCACGTCTGCTTATTTATCTGACATTTTGGCAGAATTCTGCATTGTTTGTTTCTCTTTTCGTTCGCGGCTCCCGAAAAAAATACTATATAAAACAATAGGTAATTAAGAAAATCTCTCATCTGGCATGGCAGTTGCAGAAGTGATTGTATCTGCGTGTTGCAGTGCAAGAACAGTTATTGAGGGGAAGATGTGATGCATTTTTTTTTGCCTGTTGGCGCCGTCTTGTTGCTGTTGATGGTATCTACGGTTTCGGCGGATTACCCCATTGCCGGGATTGAACCTTTCCAACGCCCATCGGGCGCACCGGTCCTTGAATGGGTGCAGCACGACAAAGCCTGGTACGAGCATGCACTGACGGGTGTGCAAAGACCCTATCCACGCAGCCTCTATTTCCTCGACAACCAGGGTGATTGGTATACGCCTTTCAACCGCCCTGGCATGCGAGGGCCATATGACATTCGAGGCTGGCATCGGTAGTTGCTGGCTTGGGTGCATACAGACTTTTGTTCTCCAGTTGAGCGTAACTGGGGGCGCGGAAGAAGGTCTCTATCTGAGACAAATAAATCATAATCCATCATTAGAGTTGAGGAATACATCATGAAAAAAATTCGAATGCCTAGCCTGAAAGGAATGGTGAAAGCCCTGGGTCTCGCTGCGCTGCTCGCTGTAGCTCCCTTGGCTTCAGCCAGCATGTACGGCATGTCCGGCATGAATGGTATGGGCGGAATGTCGGGCATGGGCGGTATGTCCGGTATGGGCGGCATGAGCGGCATGAGCGGAATGTCCGGCATGGGCGGCATGGGCGGCATGGGCGGTATGTCAGGCATGAGCGGTATGTCCGGCATGGCTGGAATGAACGGCTACTTTAGGATTACCCCACAGGGCCAGATCTTCTTCTATCCGGCCACCGGCATGTCAGGTATGAGTGGTATGTCTGGAATGGGCGGCATGAGCGGAATGTCCGGTATGGGCGGCATGAGCGGAATGTCCGGTATGGGCGGTATGGGCGGAATGTCCGGCATGGGCGGCATGTCCGGTATGGGCGGAATGTCCGGTATGGGCGGAATGTCCGGTATGGGCGGCATGTCCGGTATGGGCGGCATGTCCGGTATGGGCGGAATGTCCGGTATGGGCGGCATGTCCGGTATGGGCGGCATGTCCGGCATGGGCGGAATGTCCGGCATGGGCGGAATGTCAGGAATGTCTGGCATGGGCGGTCAGTGGGTCTGGCAGCCTAGCGGTATGTCTGGCATGTCTGGCATGTCTGGTATGGGCGGAATGTCCGGTATGGGCGGAATGTCCGGTATGGGCGGAATGTCCGGCATGGGCGGAATGTCCGGCATGGGCGGAATGTCCGGCATGGGCGGAATGTCCGGCATGGGCGGAATGTCCGGCATGGGCGGAATGTCCGGCATGGGCGGCATGAGCGGTATGTCCGGCTACTTCAAGATCACCCCCCAGGGTCAAATCTTCTTCTACCCAGCCACTGGAATGTCCGGCATGAGCGGTATGTCTGGAATGTCCGGCATGGGTGGAATGTCCGGTATGGGCGGAGTGTCCGGCATGGGCGGAATGTCCGGCATGGGCGGAATGTCCGGCATGGGCGGAATGTCCGGCATGGGCGGAATGTCCGGCATGGGCGGAATGGGTGGCTGGCGTTAAACGCTAGGCTGACCTAAGGATAGCCTTGCAAGGATGCATAAGGGCACAGGGATGTGCCCTTTCTAATATCTACTCCCACATCAAAAAAGCGATTTGCATCGCGCCAGGCGAGGGTTATGCCATGAAGTTGGAAGCACAAATCATTTTTAGCACACTGCTTTTTGCTGTGCTGGTAATGGCGGGTAATGGAGTTTACGCAGCTGACGGCACGATAAAAGGAGATTACGAGCGTGCACGGTGGCACCCGATCCATTTCAAGCCGGCCATTGACGACGCCACGGATGAGCAGTGTTTGAGCTGCCACGGAGAGATTTTGGATCGCAAAGTGCGAGAAAAATCACCTGCGGGAATCGATGCAACCAATGCGACGGCTTGGTATCAGACACTTAGCAGCTATTCAGGCCAACAGGATACCTTTCATCGCCGCCACTTGGTGACGCCTTTGGCAAAAAAGGTGATGGATCTGAAATGCAATACCTGCCACCAGGGTAATGATCCACGGGAAGCGGCCTTTATACCGCCCGATCCCTCTAACACAGATTTCACTCTACGCAAGGCGGTCAATCCAGAGACCTGCCTGATGTGTCACGGCGCCAGCCCGTACAAGCTTATGGGTCTGCCCAGTCCCTGGCCTGAATCACGCAGCATGTTTCAGGAAAACTGCCTGCTATGTCATGCGGGTATTCGCACGACCCGGCATCAGGTCAATTTTCTCAAGGCAGACGCCATTGAAGCGGCAGGTAAGGAAGATTCTGATGTCTGCTTTGGCTGTCACGGCGGCCGTCAATGGTACCGCATCTCCTATCCCTATCCACGTCATGCCTGGAAGGGAATGGCAAAAGATATTCCGGATTGGGCCAAGGACCGACCAACCGAGTCTGAGTCGAGATTCAAAATCAAAATCAAACAGGCGGCGAAGTAGCGTTCTTGCTGTAGGAGATGTACGAATGAGTACCAAGAAAACAAAAGATGATCTACTCGAACACCTGAACCTTTCCCGGCGTTCCTTTCTGAAGACAACGGCTGCTGGAGGCGCTGCTGTTGCAGCAGGTGGTCTGATTGAACTAAAAACCGCCAAGGAGGCTCAGGCATTTGCCTATGAGCCTTATCCCAAAGATGACGAGTTGGAGACGGTAGTCACAAGCTGCGCACACAACTGTGGCTCCCGCCATATGCTGGTTGCGCACAAGTGGAAGGATGTCATTGTGCGCCTCTCCACCGATGATGGTCGTTATCAACGGAATGGCCATTTTGGCAAGGACAGTCTTGAGGAGCCACAACTAAGAGCCTGCCTGCGTGGCCGTTCTTATCGCCAGCGTATCTATTCAGCAGAACGTCTGCTCTATCCCATGATGCGAGTAGGTGAACGTGGTGAAGGCAAGTTCAAGCGTGTCTCATGGGATGAAGCCCTGGACTTTGTCACCAAGAAGATGGTCTACCTCAAGGATACCTATGGCCCTACCGCCTTGCTGGATCAGAGTTATGCCGGCGCCTCCTATGGTGTGCTGCACAAATCGGATCAGATAGAAGGTCTGTTGGGTCGTTTCATGGGTATGTTTGGCTGCCGAACCAACTCCTGGTCAGTACCCTCTTACCAAGCCACCACTTTCAGTTCACGCATGACCTTCGGCACCATCGAGGACGGTAATGAGGACGATGCCTTTGCTCATTCCAAGCTGATGATCATGTGGGGTTGGAACCCTGCCTATACCTTCCACGGTGGCAATACCTTCATGTATATGCGCATGGCCAAGCAGCGTGGATGTAAATTCGTGCTGATCGATCCGCAGTATACCGATTCCGCCTCTGCCTATGATGCCTGGTGGATACCCATCAAACCCAATACAGATGCAGCGATGATGGCGGGCATGGCCCACCATATCTTCACCAACAATCTGCAGGATCAGGCATTCATCGATAAATTTGTCCAGGGTATGGATGCGGGCACCATGCCAGGCTGGGCAAAGGGCAAGGAGAACTTCAAAGACTATATCCTGGGCACATACGACGATGAGCCAAAAACGCCGGAATGGGCGGAGAATATCTGCGGCGTGGCGGCCAAAGACATCAGAAAGCTCGCCGGTATGTATGCTGAGACCAAGCCTGCCGCATTGAAGGCATCCTGGGCGCCAGGACGTAACGCCTATGGAGAGCAATACAACCGTATGGCGGCTGCGCTACAGGCGATGACAGGAAACATCGGTATTCTTGGGGGTTGTGCAGAAGGCGTGGGTAAGGCCTGGCATGCGGAGGCAGTGGCCTATCCCTATGATCAATATGCCAATATCTGGTTTCAATCCATCAAATCGGATCGTTGGGCTCACTGCGTACTCAACTACCCCAATGTGAAACGCGAAGAGATCGGACTCTGGCAACGCCAGGATGAAACCGACGGACAGATCCCCAATATCAAAGGCATCTTCTGGCAGGGCTCGGACTGGCTCAATCAGCTTACCAATATCAATAAAGACATCGCGGCGATCAACAAGCTTGAACTGGTGGTCTGTATGGATTCCACCATCACACCCTCTGGCCTCTATGCCGATATCTTGCTACCTATTGCCACCCACTTCGAACGGCACGACACGGCGCTGCCCTGGTACAAGGGACACTACTATATCCATCGGCCGAAAGTAATTGAGCCAATGGGTGAGTCGAAGACCGATCTCCAGGTTTTTACAGAACTGGCATATCGTATCGGTGGTGATGTTTTTGGCCAAGCCTATAATCCCAAGGCTAACCGTGATTATTTTCATGTAAACGACAATGTGGATGAAGCCTATCTGCGTGAATGGTGGGAGACAAAAGTGATACCCCACCAACATGTCGATATGTCATGGGACGAATTCAAGCAACGTGGTGTCTATAAATTTAATCTGGATCAGCCACACGTCGCTTTCCGTGATCAGATCGAGAATGGAGCGAGCTTCCAGACAGCTTCTGGAAAAATTGAGATTTTTTCCGGCCAGTTAGCGCAGATTACTGATTGGAAGAAAACCATGTATGGCTACGAGATTCCCTACATCCCAAAATGGATCGAGCCTTGGGAATCATTGAACAGTCCAAAAACCAAGAAACATCCGTTTCATCTGATTTCGCCGCACCCACGCCATCGTACCCACTCTATTTTTAACAATTGCAGCTGGCTGCGTGAGACCTACGAACAGGAGGTGACGGTAAATGCCTCCGATGCCAGGAAACTCGGTATCAAGACTGGTGATATTGTGGAAGTCTGGAACGATCGCGGCAAATGTGTGGTGCCAGTCTATGTGACCGAACGTTGTATGCCAGGGGTTTTAGTATTGCATGAGGGGGCATGGATCGATCTGGATGAAAATGGTGTAGACCGTGCCGGTAACCCAGACATGCTGACCCTGGATGAACCGAGTCCGGCCGGGGCATTCGCTTATAACACCGTGCTCTGCAGCATCAGTAAAACCAATCTGGAACATCGTCCAGGTTGGGACAAACTGGCGACTTCGCGCGCCCACGTCTTCCGGCGTGACCTGTAATCTTGGAGGAGAGATAGATGTCAGAAACAAAGGACAAGACCAAGATCAAGGAAGCCGTCAAACGCCGTAAGCGGGAGACCTACACGCCTGTCAAACCTGATGCACAATTGGGTTTTGTACATAATAATGTCGACTGCATAGGTTGCCGGGCATGTGAAATTGCATGTAAGGATAAAAACGGGCTGATGCCAGGACCAAGATTTCGGCGGGTGCAGTACATTGAAGGTGGGACATACCCAAATGTCTACGCCTATAAAGTCAATATGTCATGCAACCATTGTGCAGAGCCTGCCTGTCTGCCGACCTGCCCGACCGGTGCACTATTCAAGAGGAAAGCAGACGGGATCGTCGATATTGACTCGACCCTCTGCATTGGTTGCAGACGCTGTGAAGCGGCTTGCCCTTTTGGTGCGCCTCAGTTTGATTCTACAGAAAATATTGTCAAGAAATGCAACATGTGCGTTGACGAAATCGATGCTGGGCGGAAACCCTACTGTGTTATGGCTTGTATGATGCGTGTGCTTGACATAGGTAAGATTGACACTATCTGGAGTGGCGAACTGGAAACAGTTGCAGTTGGCCCTAACGATGAGGTTGTCCGCCAAGTCAAGAATATGGCCAACATTGAACTTACCAAGCCATCTATCGGTTTTGTCCCGCACAGTAAAGGTAAGGTGAAGTAATGGGTAACCAACAGACAGGCTCTGCAGCAGAGAAGGTAGCTATTGATAACGCGCTTGCGGTTTTTTGTGCAGCTGTTGCAGAGGATCTTTCTTTATTTGCGCTGCTACATGATGTTGAGCCGGAACGAAAATTGTTGGCATCGTTGCGTCGTGAAGGATTTTCAACATCACTTGGGCTAAGCCTTAAGTCAGATGAAGGAGTTCAGTCATTGGTATTTTTTGATAAGACACTCAAAGAACTTCCTGAAAATCCTGGGCAAGACACTCTGGATCAACTGGCTGCTGATTTTGCCAGCGTCTATCTGAATTATGGGATCAATGCCTCGCCTGAGGAATCCGTCTGGACAGACGAAGAAAATCTCATATGTCAGGACTCAATGTTCCAGGTAAGAAATTGTTATGAGAGCCACGGGCTTGGCGTAGAAGACTGGAGAATACGCCCTGATGATCATCTGGTGATGCAATTGCGTTTTATGCAGTTTCTGTTTGAAAATAATCCAGATTTAAAAACATTTGGAGAAGTCGCACAATTCATGGATGAACACCTATTACGTTGGTTGATGCAGTTTTCCAACAGAGTGGCCAATCGTTGCGACACGCCATATTTTGCAGGCCTTTCTCTGGTGACAGCTTACTACTGTGAAGAGCTTCGGGATCTGCTAGCCAACATTCTTGACGAGCCCCGCCCGACACTTGAGGAGATAGAGGAACGAATGAAGCCAAAAAGGCGAGCGGAAGCGGTGCCCGTCAGTTTTATGCCAGGCATGGGGCCAGCGATCTAACGCATATTCCAGCTGAAAATTGAAATATGATCGCTGGGGATGACGTAATCCTTTCCCGCTGATCTCGTATGTCCGAAAAATCCGACTCGATTTAAACAGAAGGGGATTGATAGTCATGAAAAATATACAGAGCTTTATTTTTACCCTGTCGACAGTTTGTTCATTGGTCGCCCTGTCGCCCAGTGTAATGGCTGATGCAGCAGCAGGGAGGGCAGTCTATGACGGAAGTGGAGCATGTGGTGCATGCCATGGAGCCTTGGGTAAAGGAGATGGCCCTGCCGCCGCAGCGCTGGATCCAAAACCTCGTAGCTTTAGCGATGGGGTATTTAAATATGATACGGATGGTGATGGAAGTGCTGGCACGGACACTGATCTATTCAATATCATTAAGTATGGTTCAGCAGCATACGGTGGCGCAGCAACCATGCCGGGGCGCGCTGATATTCCGGATAGTGACCTTCAGTCAATTGTTGCATATATCCGCACCCTAAAAAACTGATCACTATATAGATGGGTCCAAATATCCGTAACCAGATAGAGCAGGCGTTACTTGAGCTAAAACAGCCTGAAGTGGTAGAGGCAAAGTGTGTTCACTCACTAATGGCATCAGCCAGCTGTTGCTCTTGTGTAGATGCCTGTCCCAAACATGCATGGATATTGAGTGAGTCAGTGCTTGGCCTCGATACTGGGAAATGTGACGGTTGCGGTCTTTGTGTTCCAGCTTGTCCCGAAGGGGCCATTCAACGTTTGTATGAACCTCTTCTGTGCAATTGGAATGGCCGTGATATTGTTTTTGTAGCTTGTGAGTGGGCAGGAGTCAAACGTGTTGATGGAGTGCTGCACTGCGTCCACAGCATAGGAGTGCGCGACCTGTTAATACTCTATCAGAAGGGTGCAAAAGATATAATAGTGACCAGAGGTGACTGTACCAAGTGTGAGCGTGGGGACTCTCAGAGAGTCGGGCAGGCAGTAATTTGGATAAATCAAATGTTGACGGATAGGGATATTCGTCCAATGCGCTATTATGAACTCACGCCGGAAAGGTGGACCGACAGTCTGAATACGGTGGAGAAGTATTCAAATGGCCCAGAGATGGGACGGAGAGCGTTTCTTCGTAAGACATTTGTGATTGCAGTCTCTGAGCAATCCGTTGAAGATAAGCTTAGCGGTGATATTGATACCCGGTCTCTTCCAATTGGCCGGTTACTCCCGCCTACTGAAAAAGACGCCCTGCTTCCATTCGTCCCAATCATCGATGCAAGTCGCTGTAACGGCTGTGACACCTGTGTAAAACTATGCCCTCATGATGCAATAACACTCAACAGGGATGATGAGACGGAAGTGCAAAGCTATGGCATACAATCAGAAAACTGCAGTGATTGCGGCATATGTGTAGACGGATGTGAGGTAGAGGCGATTGCAATAAAAAAATGGTCTGTTCCTGATCAGATAAAAATCAATTTTACTCATTCACGGTGTACTGCCTGTGGTGCCGACTATCACATGCCGGAAGTAATGAGTCAGACAGATGAAAGTTTGTGTCGTATTTGCCGCGTAGTTAACCACTACAGAAGCCTTTATCAGGTCAGGGACTAAATGCTAACCAATATCAAAGCTCATCAACCGGCTGAGACTCAATGCTTAGAGTGCCCAATCCGAAAGATGGCGCTATTCAAACGAGTGCCAGAAGATCAGCTTGAATCAACCCAGAGCCACCGAAGCTCACAGATTACATTTCCATCAAG
This sequence comes from gamma proteobacterium endosymbiont of Lamellibrachia anaximandri, assembly GCA_016756855.1. Taxonomy (GTDB): domain Bacteria; phylum Pseudomonadota; class Gammaproteobacteria; order Chromatiales; family Chromatiaceae; genus QGON01. The sequence continues at coordinate 13,190 of JAESPD010000059.1, forward strand.
AACACATCTCTATCGTGAGGGAGAAACAAATGATTTCGTCTACACACTGTTTGATGGCTGTGTAAAACTCTATAAAACACTTCAAAACGGCAAGATACAAGGAATGCGATTTGCGTCCCCAGGCGATTTCCTTGGATTTCAGGGAGATCTGGATGGAGCCATGCATCATGGAGCCATTGCGCTTACGGACACAATCGTTTGCGCATTTCCCAAGGACGACGTGCATAGGATGTTATGTGAGCATAAGGAAATAGCTTCAGAGATGATCATGAAAAACGCACAGATGATGGCTTTCTGCCAGGAACATCTGCTGAGTACAGGAGCGAAAACCGCCATCGAGCGCATCGCTTTTACCCTTGTTGAATTGAACCACAGGTTCAAGGTGCTACTCTCTTCAAAGGGTGTTGAACAATATATAAAAAATATTGAGTTGCCGCTAACGCAAGAAGATTTGGCTGATGCTGTCGGCCTGACATCCATTCATGTCAATAGAACACTAAAACAGCTTAAGGAGAAGCAACTGATAGCATGCAAGAAGGGGCGGATCAGCGTGTTGAATGAACAGGAATTAATGCTCCTGGCTAATTTTGATCCAGATTGCATCCACGTGCGAGACATCCTTTGAGTTATCAATAACAACACTCTGCGCTTCATAATCCACACTTCTTTCCTTTCGCTGATTCCTCCACTTGAAGTGACAGGATTTCGACTCAAATCACTCTTCACACCATTCATCTCACATAAATTCAGATAATTTTTTTCCTCTGTTCGTTTATCAAAACGATTCCTGATTAACATAGGTTAGTTACAGGCTTATATAGGTGTGATTAAACTGCATCAAGATCATATATTTACCTCATGGCAACAAAGCCATCTGAAAATATAATTAAATAATAATTGATCGGTAGTTCCATATCATTTTGTCACGCATCAGTAGCGCAGTAGTTGCAATGGATTGACGAATCGTCAAGTCATTAGCTTTTTGCCAACGATGTAATTAGTTAGAGGAAAAAAGCCATGAAATACCGCAGTGCATTAACACTATGTGTATATGTGGCACTACTACTTTCAATTGGGAATGTTTTTGCTGGAAACACTGACGATCCAACGCTGGACTACTTGAGCGCCCGATGGATCCCACTGCATTTCAAACCTGCAATCGATTACGCACTTGATGCCCAGTGCCTTGGTTGTCATCAAGAGGTCCTTGAGCGCAAGCCCTTGTCACAGTCCCCTGCCGGAATAAATTCAAGTGAGAGTCTGGCTTGGTACCAGAAAGATAAAACGTATCAAGGCGAACAGGATACGTTTCACCGTCGGCATATGGTTACCGGCACAGCCAAGCGCCTGATGAAATTTAAATGCAATACATGCCACCAAGGCCATGATCCAAAGGACGAAGCCTCAGGCACGACGGATACTACGCAAAAAGGTTTGGTGTTGAGAAAAACAGTGAATCCCGATATCTGTCTTATGTGTCACGGCAAGTTTGACTACAAGGTCATGGCAGGGCTGACGGGAGACTGGGCGGAGGTTGCAGATACCTTTAACGGTGATTGCGTTACCTGTCACAAGGAGTTCAGGACCAAGCGTCACAAACTTAATTTTCTTAATGAAAAAGAGATAGAAAAGGCTGGAGAGGAAGACAGCAACACATGCTATGGATGTCATGGTGGTCGCGCATGGTATGCGATTGCTTATCCCTATGTAAGGCGACCATGGCTCAAACGCATGCCTGGAGCTTTGCCTGAGTGGGCAAAAGACCGGCCCACAGAATATGCGAAACGATTCACTAAGTAGCTGTCACCCCTGTTTAGGCATTCGATGTAAAGAATGTCTAAGTCCGGTAGCTAAACACTAAATAATTGGGAACTTGCGCCGATGAGTGACAATAATGATTTGAAAAAACTGCTTGCCTCTTCTCTGAACATGGGGCGACGGACGTTTCTTAAGAGTTCCGTTGCTGGTGCTGCGGCATTGACTGCAGGTGGTCTGCTAAAAACCGACAAGGCCGCGGCTCAAGCCTACGAGCCATATCCAACGGATAACCAGATGGAGACGGTTGTCACCAGTTGCGCACATAATTGCGGTTCCAGGCATATGCTTGTCGCACATAAAAAGAATGACGTTATTGTCCGCCTCTCTTCAGACGACGGTCGTTACCAGCGTGATGGATGCTATGGTAAGGATACAGACGAAGAACCCCAACTCAGAGCCTGTTTGCGAGGCAGGGCCTACCGTGAACGTATCTACTGTCCCGAACGTTTGCTCTATCCTATGCTGCGTGTAGGTAAGCGTGGTGAAGGCAAGTTCAAACGTGTCTCCTGGGATGAAGCCCTGGATTATGTAGCGAAAAAACTGATCGCTATCAAAGAAAAATATGGCTCCCAGGCTATCCTCGATCAGAGTTACGCAGGTTCCTCCTATGGTGTTCTGCATAAGTCAGATCAGATAGATGGTCTGCAGGGCCGATTTCTCGGTATGTTCGCCTGCCGCACCAGTTCCTGGTCGGTACCCTCCTACCAGGCGACCACCACCAGTTCAAAGTGGACATTCGGGACCATCGAGGATGGTAATGAGGATGATACCTTCGCCCATTCGAAGCTGATGATCATGTGGGGCTGGAATCCAGCCTATACCTTCCACGGTGGCAACACGGTCTACTACATGAGGAAGGCAAAACAGAATGGCTGTAAGTTTGTTGTCATAGACCCGCTCTACACGGATACCGCAGCCACCTATGATGCCTGGTGGATCCCAATAAAACCCAATACCGATGCGGCCATGTTGGCAGGTATGGCTCACTATATTTTTGACAACAACCTCCAGGATCAGGCATTCATCGACAAGTTTGTTCAGGGAATGGATGCGGGCACCATGCCGGATTGGGCAATAAATTCGCCCAACGGCAAGGAGAATTTTAAGGACTACATTCTTGGTAAAAACGATGGTCAGCCGAAGACTCCTGAATGGGCAGAGAGGATCTGTGGAGTAAAGGCATCAGACATTAAAAAGCTGGCTGATATGTACTCCACCACCAAGCCGGCAGCGCTCAAGGCCTGCTGGGGACCAGGCCGGACCGATTACGGTGAGCAATACAATCGTATGGCGGCCGCACTACAAGCCATGACCGGCAATATCGGTATGCTCGGAGGAAGTGCAGAGGGTGTTGGTAAGGCATGGCATGCAGAAGGCGCCGCCTACCCCTATGATCAATATTCGAATATATGGTTCTCCTCCATAAAGTCTGATCGCTGGGCCTATATTGTTAATAATTATCCAAATGTAGCTCGTGAAGAGGCCGGTCTTTGGCCCAGAGGAGATAAGCTTGACGGTGTGGTGCCAAATATTCGCGGTATCTTCTGGCAAGGCTCAAACTGGCTGAACCAGTTGACCAACATCAATGCCGAGATGGATGCCATCCAGAAGCTTGACCTGGTGGTATGCCTGGATCAAACGATTACTACATCCGGCCTTTTTGCCGATGTGCTCCTTCCAATATGCACTCACTTTGAGCGGCATGACGTTGCTTTGCCCTGGTACAAGGGGCACTACTATATTCACCGACCAAAGGTGATAGAACCATTAGGCGAGAGCAAAACAGATTTTCAGGTTTTTACAGAATTAGCCTATCGGGTCGGCAACATGACCGGCATGGGCGATAAGTTCGGCGAGGTTTATAACACTAAGGCTACTCGTGACTACTGGAACAATCCTGACCCAGTGGATGAAGAGTATCTACAGACATGGTGGGAAGATCGCGTCATGCAACATCAACATGTGGATATGCCTTGGGTTGAGTTTAAGAAACACGGTGTTTACAAGATGAAACTCGACCGGCCACATGTGGGTTTTCAGGATCAGATCGAAAAAGGCATTCCTTTTCAAACACCCTCTGGAAAAATCGAGATCCTGTGCGATGAACTGGCGCGTATCAGTGACTGGAAAAAAACCAAATATGGTTATCACATTCCTTCCATCCCAAAATGGATTGAACCATTTGAGTCGCTGAATCATCCGACAAAGACGAAAAAACACCCCTATCATTTGATCACACCTCACCCGAGGCATCGTACACACTCCATATTCAATAACAGCGCCATCCTGCGTGAAACTTATGACCAGGAGATCACCATCAACTCTTCTGATGCCAAAAAACTGGGTATCACAACAGGTGACAAAGTAGAGGTTTGGAACGATAGAGGCAGGTTGGTGGTGCCTGCCTACGTTACTCAACGTTGTATGCCAGGCGTGGTATCAATTCCTGAAGGTGCTTGGATCGATCTCGATAAGAACGGGATTGATCGAGCTGGCAATCCCAATATGCTGACCGCAGATACCCCAAGCCCAGCAGGCTCTTTCGCCTACAATACTATTCTGGTGAATCTTCGTAAGACTGATCTGCAACATCGCGCAGGATGGGATGAGACATCCGTCTCCAGAAGCCATGTCTTTGGCCGTGATATCTAATCAAATCAGGAGACGAGCATCATGAGCAGAGAGATTGATAAGGTAAAGATCAAGGCTGCAGTCAAACGTCGCAAGCGTGAGGCTTACAAGCCCGTCGTGCCAAAAATACAGTTGGGATTTATCCACCACAATGTTGACTGCATCGGTTGCCGCGCATGTGAGATTGCCTGCAAGGACAAGAATGGTCTTGCGCCAGGACCTCGACTTCGCCGTGTAAGTTATATTGAGGGAGGAGTCTATCCGAACGTCTATGCTTACAAGGTCAACATGTCCTGTAACCACTGCGCCCAACCTGCATGTTTGCCAACCTGCCCCACAGGTGCCATTTATAAACGTGTCAGTGATGGCATCGTCGATATCGATTCCACCCTGTGCATTGGATGCAGACGCTGTGAAGCAGCCTGTCCTTACGGAGCACCGCAATTCGATCCCGTCGATAATCTGGTGAAGAAATGCAATATGTGTGTCGATGAGATAGATGCGGGACGCAAACCTTACTGTGTCATGGCCTGCATGATGCGCGTCCTGGATATCGGTCCTATAGACGAGATCAGTGGTGGCAGTTTTAAAACAACCGCGATTGGCCCGAATGATACACCCGTAAAACAGGTAAAAAACATGGCCAATCCTGACCTGACCAACCCATCTATTCGATTCATAGCACACAGCAAGGGTGGAGTGCAGACAAAAAACAGCATTAGGAAATTGATCAGTAAATATAAATAAAAAACTGATTGATTCAAATAATTACCGGAGGAGAGATGATGATGAGAGTTGTATTGATGCTCTTTATTCTATTGCCTGGTTTAAGCCAGGCACTCAATATCGAGAACGGAAAACGTATCAACCGAACCTGTGCACTCTGTCATGGTGATTATGGTCAGGGTACGCCAGGAACATTATCACCCAGACTAGCTGGACTGCCGGCCAGTTATTTGGCCAAGGAACTCCGCTATTATCGCTCTGGTAAGCGAACCTATGCGCCCATGGTCATAGCTTCATCGATAAGGAAGATGTCAGATGAGGATATCGATGATATTTCTCAATATCTTGCAGGTGTAAATCTTAGAAATCTGAATCTTCCAAAGATTCCTAAATATCAAAACGGCAATAAGAAGCAGGGTGAAATAGTCTTCAAACAAGAGTGCAAGAGCTGCCATAAAAGAACCGGGTTAGGTAAGGCAAAAAAGGGGATTCCACCTGTGGCCGGACAATATGGAAGCTACATTTTTGGTCAGATCAAAAAATTCCAGACAAAGCATCGCGACCATGATGACGACCCGGATGATGACACTTTTGCTGAATATGACGATGATGAACTCGATAATATTATCGCCTATCTGACGAGCCTGCCAGCTCATGCGCCGCTCACATCTACAGAGGAGTTCACTATTGACGCGGTAGGCATGTCGAGCATGGTGGGTTCAGAGAGTATGGCGGGCATGGTTTCAGGCCAGGAATCCAGCCTGCAGGGTATGAGCGGTTCCGATGAGAAGGTCTTTATCACCGGTCGCTTCAGAGTCACACCGCTAGGAGAGATCGTTCTTATTCCGCTTAATCAGGATATGCGCTCAATTGCAGGATTGTCCGGAGATTTTAAAATAACACCCACCGGCATTCTGTTTATCCCCAATTAATTGACCAGACTTAGAGACGAACCAATTGTATTCGCAGACGGTTCTGTTTTCCAAGTGAATTAATCTGTGTTTAAAGTGTAGGAAATTATGAAATTACCGAAACAATTATTATCGTGGCTGTTTCTAGGCTTTCTTCTTCCAGGTTTTGTCATTGCCAGCGATGATCCGGATGTTGAAATTATTAGTATCTACCAATCGGTCATCCAGATGAGTCTCGCGAAAGGTGTCTCTCTCAAGGATGCAGGGGATGCCATGACCTCAAAAGCAGCGGAATTGAACTTGAGACTGGTTGGTAGACAGAAGGTACATGAGCAAGCTCGTTCGCGTGGCATCACCTCTCCGCATTTAGAGATTTTTCAGTTTTGTGATCCAGCAGATGCGGTGAAAATGATACTTAAAAACCCGCTCTACTCAGCTTATATGCCATGTCGGATTTCACTTGTCGAGGACAAGGATGGAAAGGCCTGGCTCTACATGGTGAACCTCGACATGCTTATCAACAATAGCACGTTAGATCCGGGTCTTCAGGCAATAGCAATTCGTGTCAACCAGTCGATGCTTGCTGTGATGACTGCGGGTGCAACCGGGGAATTTTAGATGCAGAAGAGAGAGGTTTGAGACAATATATGTCTGGGCGCAGCAAATAAACGACTTGCTAAATAGTTCATAGGATGGTCGACATACACAAATGAGGGTGTCGCCTATCCAAAGTTCTCCTTGAGTAGTACCAAGTCTCTCAAGATTTATCATCAGGCGGCAGTGTTTTGGGCTGTTTGCTTGATTTCTCTCCCCGCGCCAACATCATATAGACTCCCTGCAAATGTCCATTGTTAAATAATGGTCATATGCTAAGCTAATTCTGCCTGTAAAGCTGATTTTGTGCTACTTTCTTTGTGTCTTTAAGATAATTTATCAGCTTGTTATCGCTGATGATACAAAGCACAGGGGTAGTACGAGCCTCATGCTTTGGATTATCATATTTTTCCATAGTCTTAAGCTTTGGTATTGATATGGCCCGCATACCACTCAACGCTTCTTTTTCAAGATTACTCTTATTCAGTATCGCACTTTTTTCTGCCACCCTCTTATCGAGTTGCTCGGCAGATGAACAGACAGATAAATCGGTAGAGAACTTGCCCAAAAGTGGGTTCAGAGCCGTTCCGTTTTCACTTGATCTGCTCTGGCTTAATGTGAGCCGCTCACTGGAGCTTGACGATCTCCATGGTAAGGTTGTCATCCTCGACTTCTGGACCTATGGATGTATCAATTGCATTCATGTGCTTGCGGATCTAAAACGTCTCGAAGAGAAGTATGGCCATCAGTTGCTGGTGATTGGCGTCCATACACCAAAATTCGATAATGAAAAAAACCTTGAAACATTGAGAAATATCGTTGTTCGCTACGGTATTGAACACCCGGTAGTGAATGATGTCGATTTCAAGCTGGGTACCTACTACGGCATGCGCGCCTGGCCTACCAGAGTGGTGATCGATCCTGCAGGTAATGTACTTGGAAAGTATTCTGGTGAAGGTAGATATGACCTCTTCGATGAGACGATCAGCCAGCTTCTGCGGGAACACAAGTCTATCCTTGATGCTTCCCCAATCCCGCTCAAGCTGGAAAAAGATCGATTTGAATCGTCAATCCTTGCCGCGCCAGGCAAGATAGCTGTTTCAGACCAATATGTGGCCATTAGTGATACGCTACATCATCGAGTTATTCTTGCAGATCACGGAGGGCGGATTCAGCATATATTTGGAGGGATTGAAGCCGGCCGATCAGATGGCGCTGCTGCCGATGCCCGTTTTGATTCACCGCAAGGACTGGCCTTTGGAGAGCATGGGCTTTATGTTGCTGATACAGGCAACCATTTGATCCGATATATCGACCTTGAGGCCCTGTCCGTAACGACAGTTGCCGGAAATGGCCGATTGGAACGCTACCGCAATGGTGAGTTTGATGCCCTGCATATAGGCTTGGCGTCTCCGTGGGGATTGGTGCTGAAGGAGAATGAGTTATATGTCGCAATGGCAGGCAGTCACCAGATCTGGCGCTACGACACCCAGTCACGAAAAATTCGGCCCTATGCTGGATCGGGGCGTGAGGGTATTGATGATGGCGATCTCAAGATTTCCTCCTTTAGTCAACCCAGTGGGTTAAGTATTAAAGATGACTGGCTCTATGTTGCTGATGCTGAAGATTCAGCCGTGCGCCGGATTCAGCTTCAGAAAGGGCAGGTAGAGACTGTTATCGGCACCGGGTTGTTTGATTTCGGCGATAAGGATGGGAGGTTGGATCATGCAAAGCTTCAGCATGTGTTAGGCGTCTTAGCCTATGGCGCAGACCAGGTATTCATTGCGGATACCTATAACCATAAACTTAAATCAATTGATTTGAAGAAAAGGCATGTCAGCACAATTCTTGGCGACGGAAAACCCGGCAGAGAGAGTAGTGATTCGAGTATGTTTAAGCTGAATGAGCCAGGTGGTCTGGCCCGACTTGGGGGAAATCTATTGATTGCAGATACCAATAATCATCGAATCATTACGTTCGATATTGATAGTGGTCAGGCAAGTGAGTGGAAGCTGACTTTGAACGCCCCATCAGAAGAATAAAAATATTCTCTCGGTTATCCCCCCTTGGGAATAATGACAAGTGCGACAGTGCCGCTTCCGGGAGCTGCCATTAGTTTAATGCTCCAGCCGTTTGCGTCAGCCAGCTGGCGCACGATGGCCAGGCCCAAACCACTGCCCCCGGTGGTGGTGCTGCGGGATTTTTCCAAACGATAGAAAGGGAGGAATACCGACTCCCGTTGATCTGCAGGGATACCCGGTCCCTGATCCTGAATCCTGATTTTGAGCAAGCTCTCGTTACACTCCAACTCGACCTTGATCGGCTTTGAGTCCCCGTAACGGATTGCATTTCCCAACAGATTGCTGATGACACGGCGCAGCGCCAGTGGATTCAGTTTCCTCATGCAGGAATGGCCGTTCTCCCATTTGATCTCTCTGTCATCGGTGCGTGCGGCCTGGATGATGGCATCCAAAACTTCGGCGATATCCGTCTCTACCTGCTCCTGCTTCTCGAGTTCCATACTGACCTGCATGGTTTCACTGATCAGTCGGTTTATCGTGGCGAGATCTCGTTTGATCCCCGACATCAATTCCACGTCACCACCTTCATCAGGCAGCATCTCCAAAGCTAATTGGACCTGGGTGAGCGGGGTGCGGAGGTCGTGGGAGATACCGGCCAAGAGCAGAGTCCTGTTGGCCAACAACTCTTTGACCTGCTGGCTCATCTGATTGAATGTCTGCGTCAAGATCTGTAACTCCTCCGGCCCCTCTTCTCTTATCGGTTTCGGCCAGCTGCCTTTTCCGATCAGTCGCGCTGACCGGGAAACGCGTTCAAGGGGGATGGTGAGACGTCGCGCGAGGAGTGCTGCAGTAAAAAAAGTAAGGGCCGTGCCGACGCAGAAGAGAAACAATAATGCCAGCGGCGGTTGGATGCCGATACGTGAACGGGGAAAACCCAGACGAAGCTTTTGGCTATAGCCGGGTATCTCAGCCCAGATCCACTCATTGCCTCTGGCATCACGGCTTGTTTTGAGGTGCACATCATCGCCAAGGCGCAGGGCGAGTGCCTGCTCGAGGAAATAGAAATAGGGTAGGAAATCGGTGTTGTCGGGAAGAGGATTGTCAGTGACCACCAGGGTCAGGTCATGGCTTTTATTAAGAATCTTGCGAAATGCCGGGCGTTCCGGCTCAGACAGTTGGTCCCAGCGCTGAACGGAGTGCGTCATCACTGCTGCCAGATCATCGGTGGCGCGTTTTCCCAGGGGGACCAATACATAGAAGGCCAATACACTCAGGGTCAGCAGCTGAAATCCGACAGAGACCAGGGCGATGGTGGCCAGCGTTCTGCCGAACAGGCTGTGAAATCGAAACAGTTCCATCACTCTCCGCTACGTGAGAACAGGTAGCCGGCACCCCAAATCGTGCGTAAAAAGATGGGCTCTGAGGGATTGGGTTCTATCTTCCGCCGTAGTCGGTTAACGCAGACGTCGATGCTCCTGTCCAGGTGGGAACGCTCATATCCCTTTGTGATCTCCATCAGCATATCCCGGCTTAGTACCCGCTCAGAGTGTTCAAGAAAAACCCGCAGAAGGGTGAACTCACCATGGGTCAGGGGTATCTCGTTGCCCTCCCGGGTGAGTCGGTATTTATCCACGTGAGAGTAAGCAAAATAACTGATGGGTTTACCCCTGTTTTTGATCACATTATCTGATGGATAAAGAAAAACCCCCTCAAATAACTTGAAAATTATCCGAGGGGGCTGTCTGCTTGATTCTGCTAAGAAACACAAGAGACAGAATCAATGTGCCACGCCTTTGTATCAGATGCCAGGTTTTATCAGTTTTTATTTCATATCGATCAGGAGATGGCCAATGAGGCTCAGTCGGAGGGTTGTGCTCATTGTGGCGGTAAGCTGCATGTTGCCCGTTATCCACGCAAGCCCCGGGGTATACGTTGTGCGCTTGATGAGTCCTGTGAGAGTCGCCTGAGTTTTTGTTGTGCAACCGAT
>JAESPD010000006.1 GCA_016756855.1 gamma proteobacterium endosymbiont of Lamellibrachia anaximandri
TAACACTGGTGGTACCCACGCCATCGGTGGTCACGACCAATGCACCGTCGATATCGCTGGCCTGATCCAGGATCACTGAGCCGTTGGCTGCCGTGGTCCTGAGCTGTGTATCGCCGCCGATATCCAATACACCGCTGTCGGTGATGGCACCTGCTGCACTAATCGTCAGTTGTACGGTGGTGGTTGCACCCAAATCGATGGCATCGGTCAGGTTGGTGACGCTGGTGGTACCCGCGCCATCGGTGGTCACGGTCAAAGCCCCATCGATGTCACTGACCTGATCCAGGGTCACCGAGCCATTGGCTGCGGTGGTGGTGAACTGGGCGTTGCCGCCGATGTCCAGTACGCCGCTGTCGGTGATGGCGCCCGCTGCACCAATCGACAGTTGTGCAGTGGTGATCGCGCCAAGATTAATGGCGTCAGTCAGGTTCGTCACGCTGGTGGTACCCACGCCATCGGTGGTCACGACCAATGCACCGTCGATATCGCTGGCCTGATCCAGGACCACTGAGCCGTTGGCTGCCGTGGTGGTGAACTGCGTATCGCCGCCGATATCCAATACACTGCTGTCGGTGATGGCACCCGCGGCACCAATCGTCAGTTGTGCAGTGGTGATCGCGCCAAGATTAATGGCGTCAGTCAGGTTCGTCACGCTGGTTATGCCCGTACCATCGGTAGTCACGATCAAAGCCCCATCGATGTCACTGGCCTGATCCAGGGTCACTGAGCCGTTGGCTGCCGTGGTGGCGAACTGCGCATCGCCGCCGATATCCAGCACGCCACTGTCGGTGATGGCACCGGCGGAATTGACGATAAGATCGCCGACGATCCCCAGTGCAGGCAGCGTGATGCCGGCACTATTGATTACCGTCAATGCCGCCAGAGCATTGTTCCCACCAACCGCGCCTAGCAGCTCCACAATGCCCGCTACACCGGCGTTAAGCACCAGAGAGTCAGCGTTGTCGGCATCTTCCACCACACTGGTGAAGGTGATGTCGTCTCCCGCTCCCCCACCAGAGGTCAGGGTGACGGCGCCGCCACTGTCCAGATCCACTGCGCCGGTGAAGGTTAATGCTGCCGTGTTACTGGTGTAGATGGTTCCATTCAGGTCGATGTTGTCGCCGGTCACTGCGATGGCGGTGGCGGCGATCACGTTGGCCAGATCCACTTGGGCCGCATTGCTGACTGTCAAGCCGTCAATAGCTGTATCTGCCCCGATCGCACCAGACAGTGTCACTGTCCCGCCGGTGCCACCATTGAGCACCAGCGCGCTGGCAGTACCGTCATCATCGACCGTACCTGCAATATTGATGTCCGCGCCGGTAGCAACTCCATTGGTTGTATTCAAGGTCACAGTGGCAGGCGTGCCGAGGATAACGTTATCGCTTATCACGATCGCGTTACCCGCAGTGACGATATCGGCGTTCAGCGTGGTAGTGGCTCCCGGACCATCCAACGTGATCGAAGCGTTATCGTTACCCGTAATCTGACCGTCTACCGTGATGCTGCCAGCACCGGCTGGTGCCCGGATGGTTACCGGATCCACGAAGGTCGAGTCGCCCACTACGATAGCGTGACCGCCACTCGCCCGGCCGATGGAAATCGAAGCGAATCCATCGACCAGCGCAGCAATATCGATATCAGAGATATCCAGAGTGCCTGCACCGCCTCCCACTCCAATCGAAGTGCCATCGGCAGCCGGCTGCAGAACGATGCTTGTGCCAGAAATGGAACCGGCTCCACCATTAAAGTCGATCTCGTCGGCTGCATAACTCTGAGCACCAACGGTGGTTACAGCACCCGTAGCCACCTGTGCTGCACTGCTGACAGTCAGGGCAGCCAGCATATTGGTTCCGCCGACGGCACTTTGCAGATCCACGTTGCCCGATACACCTGCATTGAGCACCAGGGTATCCGCACTGTCGGCATCTTCCACCACACCGGTAACAGTGATGTCATCTCCCGCACCACCACCGGAGGTCAGGGTGACGACGCCACCGCTGTCCAGATCCACCGCGCCGGTGAAGGTCAATGCTCCTGTGTTACTGGTGTAGGTGGTTCCATTCAGGTCGATGTTGCCGCCAGCCACCACGATGGCGCCATCGGCGATGACGTTAGCCAGATCAACCTGTGCAGCATTGCCGATCATCAAGCCGTCCAGGGCCGCGCCCTCTCCGGCCGAACCAGACAGCGTCACCGTACCCCCGGCACCACCGTTGAGTACCAGCACACTGGCAGCACCGTCGTCATCAAGCGTACCGCCGATGCCGATGTTTGCGCCAGCCACAACTACTCCACTATTGGTAGTATCCAGGGTCACCGTAGCCGGAGTGCCAAGAATCACGTTGCCGCTGATCGTGATCGCGCTGCCGGCAGTGACGATATCAGCGTTCAGCGTGGTCGTGGCTCCCGAACCATCCAGGGTGATCGACGCATCCCCGTCACCGCTGATCTGGCCATCCACCACGATAGCGCCGCCGCCCGCCGCGGGAGCACGAAGGATAATGGGATCGTTGAAGGTGACAGCATTGATGGTGATGGTTCCGGTTCCGTCGGCACGACCGATGGTGATTCCGCTGAACCCATTCTGGAATTCGGCGATTTCCTCAGTCGTGAGAGAGAAGGCCCCTGCACCGCCGGCGATACCGATATTTTGCCCCGCTGTAGTGGGCTGAACCAGAAGGGCTCCGGTTCCCGTTACGGTGCCGTCCAGGGTCATACCATCACCGGTCAGGGTGATGGCGGCGGTTCCGGCGGAGAGGGTTCCCGCCACATTGGTGACCAGGGTACCGGTGCCCACACCAATATTGATGACGTTGTTGGCGGCTTGTACCGCAGCAGTCAGAGTGATGCCGTTGTCGCCATTATCCAGGGTAAAACCACCTGGAGCCGTCACCGCCCCCAACTGGACAATGTTATGACTCCCCGAATCCAGAGTCAGATCCGAGGAGACGCCCGTCAGAGCAGCCGTCATGGTCGCAGCAGTAATCCCCGTTCCAGCCGCATCGGTCACATCACCCGCAGCAGTCAGATTCACCGTCTGACCCGCCGCGTCCAGGTTATTCAGAATAATCCCGGCACTGCCGGTCAAATCCAACTGTCCACCCACCGTGGAGTCGGTCAGAGTCAACATGCCGGTATTGCTGATGGAGGTCGCCGCAGTAGTCAGGTCAAGCGTGTTAACCGCTGTCTCAATGTCAATCACCGCCTGGTTGCCCAGGATGTTCAGAGTGCCAGCGGTTACATTCACTGTGGTATCCACACCAGCCACATCGGCATTGCCGTCGGTAACGGCGCCGCCGGCGGACAGGTTCACCGTCTGGCCGGTCGCAGTGATGGTTCCAAGGGTAAAGGCGTTGGCCAAGGTCAGATCAACCTGGCCCTGAGCGGTAATGTCACCATTCTGAATCAGTGTTCCGGCATCAATGTCTATGGCCCCGACCAGATTGCCGGCACCCACAGCGCCACCAAGGGTTACACCGCCGTTGCCTGCATTTACGGTCAGATCCCAGGCAGAACCCTGTCCTTGAATGGTGCCGGAGAAGTTGATCGGCCCATTGGCTGCGGTCAGACTACTGTTGCCGGTCAGAACCACGTTGTCCTGCATGGCTATTCCGCCACTGCCTGCGGTGAGCACAGTGTTGACCAAGATCTGGTCCAGGGCATTCACGGTCACGGCTCCACTGGCGGCAATCCGCCCATCCAGTTGAATATCGGACCCTGCGGGAGCGACACCACTGCTTTGCAGGGTAATAGTCCCAGCAGCCTGGATCTGATTATTGGCGCCATCTGCGGCCACGTAGACACTATTCAATCCGCCGACCCCATCGGGATCGTTGCCGTCGGAAAGGTCGGAACCGGTAATGATCACGTCTCTGGCTGAGTCGATCAAACCACCGGTATCCACCCGCACACCACCGTCGCTATTGTTATCATTATCCGCAATCAGAATGATATCCAGGGCGGCCAGGGTTGTCTGCAAAACGGCCTGAATAACGATATCGCGGTCAGCGACCAGATTGATATCACCATGCCCGGCTTCGGAGTGGATGATGTCGGAGGCGATCACGGTATCCGGGGAACTGCCGGTCACGGTGATGTCGCCGGCACCCAGTCTAATCTGCACCCCGTTGCTCACGGTGAGTCCGGACAGGGTGCTGCTGCCGCCACTACCCGCTCTGGAATCCAGATCCCCATTGAGGGTCAGATTGCCGGTGGCGTTGATCAGAATGTTGCCACCATCAGTCCCTGGGTGGTTGCCGCTGGTGACAGCACCGGTCACATTCAAGTCACCGCCACCCGCCTGACTGAAAGTTACATTAGCCCCCACCGTGCTCAGTGAAGTCAGTTCGGTGGCGCTCGCCTGGTTGTTTGAGATTTGCACATCAAAAGCGCCACTATTGTCCACCGACAGGGATGTGGCAGCGGTTTCGATGGCATCCCCTGCGCCGATACCTGAGGCGGCGGTGAGCGAAAGGGTTGTTGCCGTGATGTTGGTTCCGGCTCCGCTACCGTCGGTGATGGCGCCTCCGGCGTTCAGGTTCACCGTCTGATTGGTGGCGTCCAGGTTGTTCAGGACAATCCCGGCACTGCCGGTCAGATCCAACTGCCCCGTCACTATGGAGTCGGACAGGGTCAAAGCACCGGTATTGCTGATGGAGGTGGCTGCGGTGGTCAGATCCAGGGTGCTTACCACCGTCTCAATGTCGGTCACCGCCTGGTTGCCCAGGATGTTCAGGGTGTCGGCGGTTACATTGTTGGTGGCTCCGTTACCGTCGGTGATGGCGCCGCCGGTAGTGAGATTCACACTCTGATTGGTGGCGTCCAGGTTGTTCAAGACAATCCCGGCGCTGCCGGTCAGATCCAGCTGGCCCGTCACCGTGGAGTCGGCCAGGGTCAAGGCGCCGATATTGCTGATGGAGGTGGCTGCGGTGGTCAGATCCAGGGCGCTTACCGCCGTCTCAATGTCGGTCACCGCCTGGTTGCCCAGGATATTCAGGGTGCTGGCGGTTACATTCACCGTGGTATCGGCACCAGCGGCATCGGCATTGCCATCGGTGATGGCGCCGCCGGCGGTCAGGTTCAGAGCACCGCCGCCCAAATTAAGGATACCTAGAGCCACCGCACCAGTATCCACCACTGTCACGCTTTGATCGATGGCGTCGTTACCGTCGGAAGAATCAATGGACAGTGTGGTTACGGTGGTACCCAGGGTAATTGCACCCGCCCCGTTGGAGTCCAAACCCAAAGTCAGCACATCGGCACTGATGGTGTTGATGGTATCGTCGATCCGGCCACCTCGCAGGGTCACCTTGTCACCGGCCAGATCCACCGCACCGCCCAGGCTGATCGCACCCGTGCCGCCTGCCTGACCGATGGTCACTGTGCCGCTGCCTGCCTTCAATTCGGCAAGGTCGTCGGTGGTCAGAGTGAAGCTCGTTCCGTCCGCCACTGCCAGTCCGACCGTATCCGCCACCGCATCCGGTTGCAGTATCACGTTGGTACTGCCCAGACTGTTGATGGTGTCAAAACCATCCACGTCAATAGCCGTTACCATCAACATGCCGGCTGCCACATTCTCCGTCGTATTGTCCAGCGCAAAAGTTACAGCATCACCTGCCGTGATACCGATGTTCCCGCCTGTCGAGAGGGCACCGCTGACAGATACGGTGCCTTCTGAATTGATTGTGATCGACCCGGATCCGGAAGCCAGAGTGCCAACCGCAATGTTGGCTGTACCCACATCACGACCATCTGATCCGGTTTGAATGATGATATCTCCAGCACCTTGCCCGTGGATTTCTATCGCAGATACATCAATGCCTGTGCTTCCTTCTAATGCTGCATTGCGAGTAATCAGAGTCAAGGATCGATCAGTATTCAACAGGAGTATGCCACTCCCTTCGGCACCATTATTGAATGTTCCAGAGGTAGAGATACCATCAGTGGCTTGCAGGATGATATCGGCATTCGTTCCTTCGATTTCGGATTCATAGACGGTAAAACTGGCAGGAATATCTGCAAATGCTACGGTTGTATCGCCATCATGAGAGAGCACGGTTGCTGAATCACCGGCCTCGTTATCACTACCATCTGAACTTCCGCCAGCAATTGTGATCGTGCCAGGATCGAGGAGGAGTGTCCCCTGACGACCATCAGCGCCAGATAGATCAGTTTTTCCCCGATAGATCAAACTCTCTTTGCCGGAAACCTCGGCAAAACCACCGCTGCCTGAATTGCTGTCACCCTTTGCACTAATGGTTCCGTAGAGCTTGGTGACTTCATCCGCCCAAACGATGACCTTGCCGCCATCACCATCAACAATGGCATCCGCCCTGATCTGGGCTTCTGGCCCAACATAGGTTCGGTCTGCATTCGGTACATCCGGATTACCCCCCTGGTAATCCCCACCGAGCAACACTTCACCGCCACCATTATGGCCGGAGGCGTCAAGCGTCGCGTTGTCGAACAGGCCGACGCGGTCACCCAGCACCTGCACGCTACCGCCCTTACCGCCAGCTTTGGATTGGGCGCTGGTGGTGCTGTTTTCGGTCAGGAGCGTGGTATCCGCCGATTCCAGTTTCACCCGGCCGCCATCACCGGCACTGCCGTCGGCGACAATAGCGCCACTGGATGTGATGCGGTCGCCTGATACCACGATGCTGCCGCCTTTGGTACCCGACGCTTCCAACCTGCCGCTGTTGGCCACCAGACCGCCAAACCCGCTCAACCGAATCTTACCGCCGGATTTGTCGATGCTGCCGGCATGGATCACACCTGTGTTGTTGACCACTTGGCTGAAGACGTCGCGGGCGGTGTGTCCGGCCAGAACCACGGTACCGCCTTCGGCATGGATCTCACCGGAGTTAGCGACAGCCGCTTGTGCACCGCTGTCGTTGCCCAGCACCACCTCGTCGACGCGGAAGCGGATCAACCCGGTACCGTCAAAATCGACCACGGCCTTACGGCCGGAGGCAAGGTGAACGTAACCCACGTCGGCAACGATCAGCCCTTCGTTACTAGCGGTACCGCCCACCATAACGACGCTGCCGCCGGTGGCGGCCTTGATCAAACCCCGGTTGATTACGCTGCCGGGGGATTGGCCGTCAGGCAGGTCCAGTTCATATTTTCCATCCATGAACTTGTCCGGATCCATGTCCAGGCCTGCGGCGATGAGGCTGCCGACGTTGACGGTGGCGGTACGGCCGAAGATGAGGCCGTTGGGATTGGCGAGAAAGACCCGGCCGTTGGCTTCGATGGTGCCGAAGATCTGGCTGGGATTCTGATCGAGAATACGGTTGAGGACAGCAGCGGAAGCGGAGGGTTGCTGGAATCGCACCAACTCCTGGGCCTGGACGTTGAAGCTCTGCCACTCAAGAGCCAGGTTGTGGGACTGCTGCTGGATCAGGGTGGTGTTGGCGTTGGGTACGCTGATCGCGCCCTGACCGCCAACTACCTGTCCCCCCTGGGGACCAGCCATGACCATACCCGGCTGGGCGAACAGCAGACTGGCTGGCAGGACGATTGCCATCCGCATGTAGTGCGTTAACCCTTTTAAGGCGAAGCAGGCCTCACTCCGACCAGTAGCAGCCTGGCCTACGCGTGCCGTTTTCCTTCGCTGATGGCGCCTTCTCATGGTTGAACTCTCCGACGATCTCCGACCTCACCACGCTACAGTTCGCTTAATATTAGTATGGACTATTTTCTGGCTTTACCCGTTTTACATAGTGTCTTATTTTGGCCTGAATTCAACGTGGACAGGCATCTGAATCTCCATTCATTAATCATAAAAAAATATTATAATTATCAAAATGATATATAATATTTCTTACTTTAATTCTAACAATCGCAATACCCATCAGATAGTGTCAAAAAAGCTGAAACAGCATGTTCACAAAAAATTGCGGATCTCTTTCGTTGCTCGGTTCCCGGTCTCCCAAGGGCGTGGCCAGTGACATGTTCATACTGAAGCGGGAGGTGTTGAAACCCAGTCCAAGCCCGGTGCCGCTGAGGGCAATGGATTCATCCTCGTTGTCCAGAGGATTGTTGAGCCAGCCGCTGGCATGATCCACAAAGAACGATACGGTAATCGCCCGCCCCCAGGTTGTGGCGGTGGAGCCGGCGATCCAACCGGGAACCGCAGTCTCCTTGAAAAAGGGCAGGTTCGATGACCACTCCAGGGAGAGGAAGTAACCGCTGTCACGCAGGAACTCAGCAGTAGGATAGGCCCGCACACTACTCGGGCCGCCAAGGGCCATCTGTTCCAGGGAGACCAGCAGATCCGGCGAATACTGCCCGTTGACTCGCAGCCAGAGCATGGTGTCGGCAAAAAACTGCTGTTTACGCACCACACCGAAGACGAACTTGCCGAAGCTGCCCCCGGCTTTTGTCCCATCACCGCCGGTGCGGCTGGAATTGGGGGCATCCTCTCCTCCCATCGCCCCGAACAGGCCCCCGACTCCCCGGTGGTAGGCGACGTTCAGGCGCAACTGGTTGGAACGCCCCGCCGGTGCCAACAGTTCATCGGAATCGAGAAAATCGAGACCAAAGTTGAATACCGACAATTTATCCTGGGCGGTGACTATATCCGTTTGGCGGGTCTGGGCATCCTTGAGCGTCAGCCCAGCAGAGGCAGCCAGACGAGTGCGAAAGGTCTGCCAGAAGACCCGGTGGAGGTTGAGATACATCTGCTCGGTCACACCGTCGATCTCGAACACCTCCAGTTCCTGGCCAATATCGAACTGGTTGCGACTGACTCCCATACCGACATGGTAGTCCGGCGTAATGACCGGCCGCATGTAGTCAAGGGCATAGAAGCGGCCGTTACTGGGACTGGCGTTGTTGAGCAGCGAAGCCGAGAGCCGATCGGCAGCGCCGGTGGGGTTATTCCAGTCCAGGGCCAGGCGACCGCGGTAGATGCCGGAATATTCAGAACCGGAGTTGCCCAACGAAAAACCGAGGTTGAAAGGGTACTTCTCTTCGAAGACCTCCAGTTCCAACGCGGTCTTGCCCACCTCTTCGTCGGGGTAGAAGGTCAACTGGGCGCGGCGCTCCGCCAGACGCAGACCGGGGTAGTCCCAGACGTTGAGCAGAGACTGGGTAATCTCGCTGCGGGTAACCGGCTCATCCACCAATTTGTCGAAGGGTTTCAACAAGACTTCAGGCGCATAACGCTGATTGCCCTTGACCGCCACCTTGCCCAGCCGTCCTTCGAGGAGATGGATCTCCACCGAGGCGTTTTCCACCGTCTGGGGGGGAAGAAAAGCGGTATCCAGAATTCTGTCGCGTTCGCGGAAAAAGTTGGTCACCCGGACGGAGACATCTTCCAGGTCGAAGATGGAAAACTGGTTTTCATACTCCTGCAGAACCGATTCAAGCAGTTGGTCCAGCGCAGGGTCCTGCACCGGCACGGCGCAGAACTCGCCATATTCGGTGTGGTTGCAATCGACATCGAAGGTAAGCCGTACATTGATGCCCGCCTGGTCGAACATGGCGAACTGCTTGCGGTAAGCCTTCAGTACCTCATCGAGCACCTGCTGCAGTGCATCGTCCTGCAGATTGATGTCGCAGGTAAAACCGCGTTCGGTCTTGGCGCACTTTCCTTCGAACTGCTGGATGGGAATGAGTCGTTTGACACTCAGACGATTGACCTCGACCCGATTCTCGTCCGGGACGCGTTCCCGTTTGAGTGGGACACGGAAACCTTTGATGGCCTCCTCCGCCCCCTCTTCGGGCAGTGGAATGTCCAGCACCGGCCCCGGAGCGTCCATATCCCGCGGCATCGCAGGATCGGGGATAAGTGGACCGGCGGACTGAGCCGGTCCGATGCCGGAGAACGCCAAGACGAGAGTGAGAATCCGGATCAATCCCCGGCTGCGTTGTCTTACACCGACTACACCCATTGCCTCATCCCCAGCCCGTCGACACGCCTTTTCGCAAGCCTAAATAAAGCTTACGATAATTGGGAAAGTATATGCCCATGTTCGGCAAAGACAACCGAAGCGGCTAACGAAAGGTGCGATTATCATTGATATTTGCCGATCAGTTACAGAAGATATAGAAGATTGACCACCTGATCAGGTAATCCATATAGCGCCCTGTCAGGTTATGCCGATCCTGACCCGGATCATGAAAGCAATATTGTCCCAACCCAAATTGGATCATCAGTCTCTATCACCCATGAAACTCTGTCTGAACGTCACCACCTACCGCAATCAGCCGCCTGTTACTCCTTTGTCGGCTGTGTTCGACGAGCAGGGCGGCACCCTGGGACGTTCTGCCGGTAACCTCTTCGTGCTGCCCGATCCCGAACGTTTCATCTCCGGCAAACATGCAGCTATTGTCTTTCGCGACGGTAGCTTCTTCATCACCGACACCAGCACCAACGGTATCTATGTAGGAGGCAGCGAGCAGCCCTTGGGGCGCAGCAACAGCGCGCCACTGGGCAACGGCGACCATCTTCAAATCGGCGACTATGAGATCGAGATCGTTTTGGAGGGAGACGCAGGGGCTGCCGTCCCTGCCTTCGGCGTTGACAATCCTTTTGCCGCACCGCCCCCGCCGCCCACTGCAGCATCGCCCGCCGTTGACGCTTTTTTCCCTGAGAGCGAGGCGGACGAGGAACGGGTGGACACCACGCCCACCACCAACTCTCTCTTTTCAGTACCACCGGAACCCGTCGCCTCCCCAATTACCGGCTCGGAGCGGGACGATGTACCGGTGGAAAACGAATTTTTCCAACCACCCCAGGCCATCCCCGAGGATTGGGACTCACTGACAGAGGCGCCTCTATCGGCACCGCCACCAGCTGCAGAACCCGCGCCAGAACCACATCCAGAACCGCTACCCTCAACCAAACCAACGGCCGCACCCAGCGTTTCGGCAGCGCTTCAGGATCAAGAGGCGTTGCGTCTGATCCTCGAAGGCGCCGGCATACCACAGTTTGACATCCCGAAGGATGCAGCGCCGGAAACCCTGCGTACCCTGGGCGCCCTGATGCGGGAGATGGTGGAGGGCCTGATGGGGGTGCTGCGCGCACGCGCCGAGATCAAGAGCCAGTTCCGCATGCAGCTCACCACCATCCGTCCGGTAGAGAACAATCCGCTGAAATTTACCGTCAGTGTCGAAGAGGCGCTCTCCCACCTGTTCAAGCCGGACAACACAGCCTACCTCTCCCCTATGGATGCAATCCGGGAAGCGGTGGACGACATCTCGGCCCATCAGCTGGCTGTAATGGCCGGCATGCAGGGCGCCCTCTCCGCCATGCTGCAGCGTTTCGAGCCTGAGGCACTGGAGCGCTACTTCCAGCAAAAGGGGGGGCGCGGCCTGCTGGAGAGCAAAAATGCCTGGTACTGGGAGCAGTATGGGGAGAAGCACAAAGAACTGCTGGCGGAGGCCGAAGACAACTTTCAGGATCTCTTCGGCGAAGAGTTCGCCCGTGCCTACGAGGACCAGATCGCCAGGCTGACCAGAGCACGCAGAGACTGATCGAACCTTGATTTAACCTGAACCCCTGTAGATGTCAGTGGAGTTGCCTTATTAAACCGATCAGAGAACACCATGTAGGCCCGATCAAGCGCAGCGGATCGGGCGTATGCGATTAGCGCCTGGATTATAAAACATAACTCAATAATCCGATCAGCAGCATTCAGCAAAAAAAAGTGTAGGCAAAAGAATAATGGGGGGCCGGGAATCCGTTATACTCATAATCGAAAGGGATACCCGTGCGATCAAAACGCCGTCGTATGTGCGCAATGGCAATGTCTCGGGTAGACTTAGGAATTAGGGAATACCAACAACAGTCCTTGAACACCACTGCGCAATCAGCGGGTCGGCTTGGGGACTGGGTATTGATAACCCAAGGAGAAAACATGCGGTCCCGTCATCTGCTTCTGTTCTTCGCCCTGATGCTCTCCCTCTTCTTTGCCGGGTGCGGTGAAAAAAAGGCTCCTCCTCCAACCCAACTCGCCGCCAAATTCATCGCCTCGCTTCACGTTAATCCAAACGCCGAAGGCACCCCTTCACCGGTTGTGGTCCGCTTCTACGAGCTTAAGACCCCAGGTATCTTTGAAGACACCGATTTTTTTACCCTATACGATGACGACACCGCAGTACTGGGCACCGATCTGGTGGCCAGAGATGAGTTCAAGGTCATGCCAGGCAAGACACATCCGCTACTGCGGGAACTCGATCCACAGACCCGTTTTGTCGGCGTCATGGCCGCATTCCGTGACCTGAACAACGCTATCTGGCGGGCGTCTGCCCCTATCGCGCTGCATCAACTCAACGCCTATACCATCCTGCTCGGACGCGGTGAGGTTTCCATTTCAGAGACCAAGCCTCCAGGAGACGAAGAACAAGAGAAGAAACCCCAAGAGCCACTTTTCAAATTTTGACCCGGGACCCGAGATATGACCTGGCGCAACAAAATCATCTGGTCGGAAGGCATGTTCCTCCGGCCCCACCACTTCCAACAGCATGATCGCTACCTGGAAAACCTGCTGGAATCGCGCTGCGCGCCACTCCGAGCCTACGGCTGGGGCATCCGGGAACTGAGCATCGACCAGGATCTGCTGACCCAGGGCAAACTGGCAGTCTCCCGCTGCAAGGGCGTGTTGCCGGATGGCACCCCCTTCGACATCCCCGGAGAGGACACACCTCCGCCGATACTTGAGGTACCGGAGAACACCCGTGACACCTTGATCCACCTGGCCCTGCCCGCCCGTCGACAAGGGGCGGTGGAAGCCGACCGCAACGACATCCCGGAGGTACTGGCCCGCTATCTGCCCAGGGAGCAGGAGGTGGACGACAGCAACGACGGCGCCGATACCAAGGCCCTGGTCCAGACCGGCAGCCTGCGCCTGCGACTGATGCTCGACGGCGAAGACCGCAGCCAGTTCATCTGTATGCCTCTGGTGCGGATCGTTGAACTGCGGGCCGATATGAACCTGCTGCTCGACGAGAATTTCCTGCCTCCGGCCCTCGATTGCCGATCTCATCGCCGACTGCACGGTTTTCTCGATGAACTGCAGGGGCTGTTGCACCACCGGGGCGAGGCTCTCGCCGGGCGCATCACCGCCTCCGGCAGGGGCGGGGCGGCGGAGATCGCCGACTTCATGATGCTGCAGGCGATCAACCGGTTGGAGCCCCTGTTCACCCACCTGGCGCAGATGGAGGGACTCCACCCCGAAGCCTTCTACCAGATCGGCCTGCAGACCGCCGGGGAACTCTCTACCTTTACCTCGCGGGAGAAGCGTCCCCCGGAACTGCCGCCCTACCGTCACGATGATCTGCAGGCGACCTTCGAGGCGTTGATGAACGCCATGCGACAATCCCTGAGCATGGTGCTTGAGCAGAACGCCGTGGCGATCCCACTGCAAGAGCGTAAATATGGTATCCGGGTCGCAATGCTGGCCGACCACAGCCTGATCGACAGCGCTAATTTCGTGCTGGCCGTGGGGGCTCAGGTGCCGACTGAAACCCTGCGCAACCGTTTCCCGGCCCAGGTCAAGATCGGGCCGGTGGAGCAGATCCGCGAACTGGTCAATCTGCAACTGTCAGGCGTCGCACTACGACCACTGCCGGTTGCGCCCCGGCAGATTCCCTACCATGCCGGACTGACCTATTTTGAACTCGATCGCAGCAGCGAACTATGGAAACAGCTCAAGAGTTCCGGCGGATTCGCCTTCCACATCGGCGGCGAGTTTCCTGGTCTCGAACTCGAATTCTGGGCTATCAAAGGGTGATCAACCGTGACTACCGACGACCCCTTTTTCGACGCAGACGGTGACGACAGCGACCGTACGGTGATCCGTCCCATGCCCGGCGGCAGACGGCCGGGCGCAGGACCTGCCACACCCCGGGCCGAACCGCCACCAATGCAGCCGCGGGCGCCGGTTCCAGCTCCCGCCCGCTATGAAGTCGACCGGGGTCTCAATCCTCTGGTGACCGCCGCCGCCCCTTTGCTCTCCCTGCTGGGCAAACTGCGCAACGCCCCGAGTCATCCTGATGTCAACGGCCTGCGTCGGCGCATGGAGGAAGAACTCCGCCTCTTCGAAAGCCGGGCCGGTGCAGCCGGGGTTGACCAAGAGAGCGTCTTCGCCGCCCGCTACGCACTCTGCACCGTGATCGACGAAACCGTGCTCAACACCCCCTGGGGCAGCAATAGCCCCTGGAGTACGGAGAGCCTGCTGATCCTGTTCCACAAGGAGGCCTGGGGTGGCGAGAAGTTCTTCCAGATGCTGGAGCGCATGCTCAAGGATCCGGGCCGTTTTCTGGAGATGCTGGAGCTGATGTATATCTGCCTGAGCATGGGTTTCGAGGGCAAATACCGCATTATCGAAGGCGGCGGCCGAACCCTGGAGCAGATCCGCGACAGCGTCTATAGCACCATCCGCATGCAACGCGGTGAATACGAGCAGGATCTTTCGGTCCACTGGCGCGGCGAGCAGATGGGCGGCAACACTCTGCGCCACTATGTTCCGCTCTGGGTGGTGGCCGCACTCTCCGGCGTGCTGCTGCTGAGTACCTTTCTGGTCTTCAGCTACTTCATCAACGACACCTCTGCTCCGATCTTCAAGGACGTCTACGCAGTGGGCCGTGAGGTTCCCCCGGAGATCGACTCCGCCCCACCACCTCCACCACCGGTGAAGGACGATCTCTACGACCGGGTCTCCGGCTTTCTCGAACCTGAGGTTCGGGAGGAGCTGGTAGAGCTGATCAACAACGATTCCGACGTGGTCATCCGTCTGCGCAACAAGGGGCTCTTCGGTTCCGGCAGCGACCAGGTAAAGTCAGGTTTCAGGCCCTTGCTGCAACGCATCGCCGAGGCCCTGGCGGCCAATGTCGACGGCCCTGTCCTGGTGGCCGGACACTCGGACAACATTCCGATCCACAATCTGCGCTTCCCCTCCAACTGGCACCTCTCCATGGGACGGGCCGAGTCGGTAGCGGAGATCCTGCGTCAGGATGCTGCGATCAAGGGCGAGATCGTTGCCGACGGCCGTGCCGACAATGAGCCGCTTGTGCCCAACGATTCGTCGGAGAACCGGGCCAAAAACCGCCGTGTCGAGATAATCCTGGAGAAGTGATGAGCAAGATCGCAGGGTTCTTCAAAAAGCGCTGGGTAATTCAGCTGCTCGGGCTGATCGCCCTGAGTATCATCATCTGGTTCATCGGGCCCCTGATCGCCATCGCCGGCATGGTGCCGCTGGAAGGCATGATCGTGCGAGGCCTGGTAATCGTCTTCCTCCTCCTGTTATGGGTGCTCTATCTGCTGTGGCATCAGCTGCGGGCGCAGAAGGCCGACAAGGCGATGATGGAGGAGATCAGCCAATCCGATGCGGCACCCGGCGCGGAGCAGTCGGCTGAGGAGCTGTCGATCCTGCAGGAGCGTTTCGACGAAGCCCTGGGGGTGTTGAAAAAGAGCGGCAAGGGTAAAAGCGGCAGTCAGTACCTCTACGAGCTGCCCTGGTACATCATCATCGGTCCGCCGGGATCGGGCAAGACCACCGCCCTGGTCAACTCCGGACTCAACTTTCCGCTCTCCGACCGCTTCGGCAAAGACGCCATCCGCGGCGTGGGCGGCACCCGCAACTGTGACTGGTGGTTCACCGAAAACGCGGTGCTGCTCGACACCGCCGGACGCTACACCACCCAGGACAGCCACGAAGCCGTCGACTCCGCAGCCTGGCTCGGCTTTCTGGAACTGCTGAAGAAACACCGCAAACGCCGCCCCATCAATGGCATCCTCATCGCGGTCAGCCTCTCCGACATGATGTTACAGACCGAGGAGGAGCGCAGTCTGCACGCACGCTCGGTACGCAGCCGCATCCAGGATCTGAACGAACGGCTGGGGGTAAAGGCACCGGTCTACATGCTGTTCACCAAGTCCGATCTGGTGGGTGGCTTCACCGAATTCTTCGAGGACATGGGCCGTGAGGACCGGGCCCAGGTCTGGGGTATGACCCTGCCCCTGGAGGCAGCAGAGAGTACCGAGGGTGCAGTAGCCCGCTTTCCCGATGAGTTCGATGCCCTGCTGAGCCGTCTCAACGACCGGGTGCTGGCCCGCCTGCACCAGGAACGGGACATACAACGACGCAACCTGATCTTCGCTTTTCCCCAGGAGATGGCCTCTCTGAAAGAGCCCCTCACCCGCTTTCTCGACGGCGTTTTTCGTCCCAGCCGTTTCGAGGATCGGCAACTGCTGCGCGGCATCTACTTCACCAGCGGCACCCAGGAGGGCACACCCATCGACCGGCTGCTGGGCAACCTGGCCCAGACCTTCGGCCTCGACCGCATTCGGCTGCCCGCCTTCAGCGGGCGCGGACGCAGCTACTTCATCCAGGATCTGTTCCGTAGCGTCATCTTTCCGGAATCGAGCCTGGCGGGCAGTGACAAGAAAGTCGAGCTGCGCCAGGCCTGGATGCAACGTGGCGCCTATAGCGGGGCGATCCTGCTGACCATCCTCACCGCGCTGGCCTGGACCACCAGCTTCACCCGCAATCAGGTAACAATCGGCAATCTGGAAGAGAAGCTGGCGGGCTACCAACAGTCAATCACCGATGTGGACTACCGCGTCACCGATTTCCGAAAACTCCTGCCACCCCTGGACGACCTGCGCGCTGCCACAGAAGTCTACCCGGAGGAGACACCCCTTCTCATGGGCATGGGGCTCTATCAGGGTAAGAAACTGGGTCCCTCCACCGATTCAGCCTACCAGCGGACACTGCAGGGACGCTTCCTCTACAGCCTGGGCGCCCGGCTCGAGGATTATCTGCAGAGTCGGGAGCAGAAAGAGCTGCTGCGGGAGGCATTGAAGAGCTACCTGATGCTCGGTCACCCCGAACATCTGGATCTGGAGCAGATCAAACTCTTCATGTCTGTGGACTGGGGCAACCGGCTGGCCGGCGACAGCGAGGCCCAGAACCGGTTGATGAACCACCTGGAGAGTCTGCTCTCCACCCGTTTCAAACCCCTGCCCCTAAACCTCAAGCTGGTGGCCCATGCACGGGAGGTGCTGACCGAAATCCCCCTGTCACAGCAGATCTACAGCCAGATACGCCAGCGGTCGGCAGCGGATCGCAGCAAGGATTTTCTGCTCGGCACTGCCCTGGGACGTCATGGCGATCTGGTCTTCGGCGTCAACGAAGGGAGCCTGGAAAAGACCCGTATCCCGGCCCTCTACACCCGTCGTGGATTCTACGACATCTTCCTGCCCCAAACCCTGGAACAGGCGGAGGCGGCGCTGAGCGAAAACTGGATCCTGGCCGATACGGACGCCGACGAGATCAGCGATGCCGAGGCGCTGCGTCTGGTGAAAGCGGTCAAAGATCTCTATGCAGAGGACTACATAACGGCCTGGCGCGGCCTGCTCGATGGCATGCGCATCGTCAAGATACGCTCCCTCACCCAGAGCGTGGAGGTACTGGACGTGGCTTCCGGTCCCTCCTCCCCCCTGCGCAAACTGTTGCGGGTGGTGGCCGACAATACCACCCTGAGCAAAGCCCCTGCCGATGAAAAAATGGCTGCCGCCGCCGACAAGGCCAAAAGTGTAGCGGATATCGCGGCGGAGTTGAGCACAACTGCCTACCAGAAGAAAAACCGCCTGGAACGCCTGATGCGGGCGGCCGGCAAGTCAGGGGTAGAGACCCCGGAAAAATCCCTCGACCCGGTCGCAGTGCAGGTTGAGGAGACCTTCGAACGGCTCATCGAGCTGGCCAAGGCCCAGGATGACAACCCCGCTCCGCTGGAAGGTCTGATCGGCGATCTGGGCGACCTGCACGCCTCCCTGGCCGATCTGGAAGCCGCTGGCGGCAGTGCCGCACTGGCCGCAGCCAAACAGCGTGCCTCCGGTTCCAAAGATCCGACCAAACGTTTGCAACGCCGGGCCAAGCGCCTGCCCAGACCGGTCAACGAGTGGATCTACGCGCTCACCGAACGGGGCTGGGGCGTGGTGGTGGGCAGTTCCCGCAACGAACTGGCCAAACGCTGGCAGGCAGAAGTGCTGCCACTCTGCCGCCGCGGTATCCAAGAACGCTACCCACTTACCAAAGAGACCGAGAAGGAGGTCACCCTGAGCGACTTCTCGCGCTTCTTCGGCCCCGGCCAAGTGATGGACAAGTTTTTCGAGGAGAACATCAAGCCCTTCGCCGACACCAACCGCAGTCCCTGGCGCTGGAAAAAGGCCAGCGGCCACCCGATGGGCGTTTCGGCGAACACCCTGCGCCAGTTTGAGCGTGCAACCCGCATCCGCGATGTCTTCTTCGCAGAAGGGGGCAAGCGGCCCAAGATCGCCTTCAGTCTCAAGCCCTCCTACCTCGATGCGGAGGTAAGCCGCTTCCTGCTTGATCTCGACGGCCAAAAACTGAGCTACCGTCACGGACCGGCTCGCAACACCCGCATGCTGTGGCCTGCTCCCGACGGCAGCGGGCAGGTCAGAATCCTCTTCGAGAATCTGAAAGGCCGTACCTCTGCCGATTCCAGGGACGGCGTCTGGGCCTGGTTCAAACTGCTCGATCAGGCCGAGGTAAAAGATACCGCGATGGCCGACCGTTTCCTGGTGAGCTTCAGCCTCGGGGGGCAAACGGCCCGTTTCGAACTGCGCGCCGACAGTATCATCAACCCGTTCCGCATGCCTGAGTTGGAGGCGTTCAGTTGTCCGGCGAAACTCTGACCCGTGCGGCCCCCCAGGCCAGCGGTTTTTTCGGCAAGCTGCCGAGTCACGGCGACTTCCTCACCCGCCGCCTGCCCCGTGGTTTCACCGACCCCTGGGACCGCTGGCTACAGAGCGCAGTAGCGGACAGCCGTGAGCAGCTCGGTGAGGGCTGGCTCGACATCTATCTCACCAGCCCGATCTGGCGCTTTGCCCTCTCGGTCGGGTTATGCGGCGAGACCGCCTGGTGCGGCATCCTGATGCCCAGCGTGGATCGTGTCGGCCGCTACTTTCCTCTCACAGTGGCGGCTCCACTGAAACCGGGCGGCAACCTTACTGCCCTGTTGCAAGATGACACTGAGTGGTTTTCACGTTGCGAGGAACTGGCGCTGGCTTCCCTTGCAGAAGAGATCCCCCTGGAGGCATTCGATCAGGCTCTGACCGATCTGCCACCACCGGCGATCCCGCCCCGTCCCGGAGTCGTCAGCAGCGATAGCATGGGAAGAGCGGCCTGGCAGTTCGAACTCCCCTCCCTCGAATCACCATTCCCGGTAAGCGCCGCCCTCAACCAGACCTTTTTGGAACGGGCCTTTCCCGCCTACAGCCTCTGGTGGAGCGAAGGCTCGGAACGGGTCCGTCCCTCCCTGTTGGTCACCGAAGGCCTGCCGCCGATTCAGGGTTTTGCCGCCCTGCTCGACGGCAACTGGGTCAACTGGAACTGGAGCCAATACCGGGTTCCCCTGCCCCCCACACCCATCCAGGAGAGTGGCAACGGAAGTGAACCGGAGACCAGTAAGCCCGCAGAAACGGAAGCCAAATGAGCGGGACGACCACCATTTATTGGGAATCCACCGCGTTGAGCAACGTCGGCAGGGTGCGCAAGCTGAACGAGGATGCCTGTCTCGACCGGGTTGAATCGGGCCTCTGGGTGGTGGCGGACGGCATGGGGGGACACAGTTCGGGCGACCTGGCCAGCGGCTTGATCGTGGAGCGGATGCAGCAACTGAACCTGCCGGTCGATCTAAGCAAAAAGGTGGATCTGCTCGAAGAGACCCTACTCGACATCAATCAGCAACTGCTGGCGGAGGCCACCCGCCGTGGCGGCAATATTACCATCGGCGCCACCGTAGTGGTGATGCTGGCCCACGCCGCCCACCTGTTGCTGCTCTGGGCCGGTGACAGCCGCGCCTACCGTTTTCGCGATGGCGAACTGACCCAACTGACCCAGGACCACACCCAAGTGGAGGAGCTGGTGGCAGAGGGTCTGCTACTGCGGGAGGACGCGGAGAATCACCCCGCCTCCAATGTAGTCACCCGTGCGGTGGGGGCCATGGAGGCACTCTATGTGGACATGGACGATACCCGGGTCGAGCCGGGCGACCTCTACCTGCTCTGCAGTGACGGCCTCAACAAGGAGGTAACAGACCCGGAGATCGGGCAGATCCTGGCCATGCAGCTGCTCCCGGGGGACTACTGCCAGAGGCTCATCGACCTCGCCCTTGAACGCGGTGCCAGGGATAACGTCACTGTGGTGGTAGCCCGAGCCGAAACGGGGCAGCCTGAACGGATATGACAGACTTCAGGTCCCTGTTGAACAGACTCAGTCAAGGCAGCATTGACGCCGACGAGCTGATCAAGCAGTTGTCCAGAATTGCCGAAGAGACCCCGGAGCAGATCCCCGCACTGATTGAGGCGATTGACGAAGGCTTTCGCGCAGGACATCTGCCACCCCAGATCCACGCCATAATGCTGGCCCGGATCAAGAGACCTGCCCCCGCCGATGCGGAAACTCCGGCGCCACCTTCCGGCGTTGCCGAAAATAGCCCCCAGGACGAGAAGACCCACATCATCGACAGAGACGACGATGCAACCCTGGTAATCCCCCGTCCCGGCAAAGAACCTGTAATCGACGACGAGGCAACGCGGGTCGTCACCCGTCCAACGCCCCCCCCCTGTCGACGACGAGGCCACCAGGATTGCCACCGGGCATACAACCCCGCCCACCTCACCTTCCCAGACCTCCAACACTCCCTCCTGGGGCAGTACCAGCGGCATGGGAACCACCACCGCATCACACCGGATCAGCCACGAACCCGAGGTGGGTGACATCCTCAACCAGCGTTTCGAACTGGTGGAGGAGATCGGCCGCGGCGGCATGGGGGTGGTCTTCAAGGCCCTGGACCAGCGCAAGGTCGAGGCGAAGGACCGCCATCCCTACGTCGCCCTCAAACTGCTGAACGAGAGCTTCAAGCAGCACGCCGCCTCCCTGATGGCGCTGCAACGGGAGGCGCGCAAGGCCCAGGATCTGAAACACCCCAACGTCATCGGCATCTTCGACTTCGACAAGGACGAACACGGCAACTACTTCATCGCCATGGAGTTCCTCGAAGGCAGCCCCCTCGACAAGGTCATCAAGAAGCTGCGCGGCACCGGCATGCCACCGGAGCAGGCGCTGAAACTGATCACCGAGATGAGTCTGGCGCTGGGGGCCGCCCATAACCACAAACCGGGCATCATTCACTCCGACTTCAAACCCGGAAACGTCTTTCTTACCCAGGATGGCGAGGTCAAGGTGTTCGATTTCGGTATCGCCCGGGCGGCCAAGCCGAAGATCCCCCAAGCGGGCAGCGATGTCACCGCCTTCGACGCCAGCACCCTGGGGGCGCTTACCCCCACATACGCCAGCCTGGGAATGCTGGAGGGCCAGGACCCCGATCCCCGGGACGACATCTATGCCCTGGCCATCGTCGCCTATGAACTCTTCACCGGCGGTCGCCCCTTCGGTCGTCTGCCCGCCACGGAAGCGAAAGGCAAGGGACTACGCCCGGAACGGGTCAAGGGGCTGAGCCGGCGCCAGTGGAAGGGGCTGCAGCGGGGACTGGCTTTCGAACGTGAAGAGCGCACCCCCAGCGTCGAACAGTTTCTCGACGAAATGACTCCGAAGAGATCCCGACTGCCGCTGATTGCCGGGCTCTCGCTCGTGGGTGCCGGACTGCTGGGCTGGCTGCTGGTGCCGGATTATCTGGAGAAGCAGCGCGCAACCGAACTTGCAGCTCAGATTGAGCGCGCCAAGCTTGCCCAAATCCCCCTGCTGCTGGAAAACGCCACCGAACTCAGTCCAGAATCCCAACGGTTATTATCCGCCAAGGCGGTGACCCGCCTTATCGGCATCATCAACCAGGGTACCCAGAATCAGGTTCGGGAGGGCCTGCGGGTAACAGAGGAACTCCCTCCTGCTCAGAAGCGCGAGGTGATCTCCAGCGCCCGTGAGGCGATCCTCACCTATTACATCAGTCTGGCTGACGCCGCCTTCGCCCCCCAGGAGGGGAGCTATGATTATGTCGCTGCAGAACGGCAGATGGCCCTGGCCGGCGCCCTCTTTACCGATTCGGTCCAGGTCTTCCGCACCACCCAGCGTATGGAGGATGCCCGCAACGACCTGCTCAATCGCCTGGATAGCCGTTTTAACGAAAACCTGACCGCCGGGCGTCTGCTGCCCGATCCGGTGATGGATGATATGGCAGATGTTCTCGGGATCCTGCGCCAGCTCGATCCCGAACATCCGCTGCTCACTGACCCACGTCTCGCCAATGCCTACAGCCAACAGGCAAGCGATCTCCTGACGAAAAACAAGGTAGACCGTGCCGCCATCCTAGCGGAAACGGGTCTGAAACAGTTCCCTGACGACATAGCGCTGGAGAATCTGGCGGCCAGAATCCATCTGATGCGCAATAAAGAGGAGGCCCAGGCCCTGTTGGTCGACCTGCATCGGGATCTCAAACAGCGGCTCCCCGGGATCGACACGCTCGATGGCTACCGGGAACTGGAAAAACCACTTCAGCAGCTACGCTTGATCCAACCCGGCGACCCTCTGCTCAGCCAGGCTGAAGCGGGTTTGCGCAAGTTGCTTCAGCCGCAGCTTGAACGCCTGATTGCCCTGGAAGCATGGGGTGAGGCCAATACCCTGTTGAAACAGTTTACCGGTCAACTCTCCAGCGACTATATGCGGGGGCAGCAGAAACGTCTGCTCGACGGTAAACGCGCCCCGGAACTGCTGGCTCAGGAGATCGCCGAGCGCAAACAGATCATCGAACAGTTGACTGCCGGGGCAAAATTCACTGCTGCCTGGGAACAGAAACTGGAGACTGCATTGAACAGTCTCAATAACCTGATCGAGGCTGATGATCCCTGGCTCGGCAAACAGAGAGAGAAAATCGGCCGACTCTACCTGCAACAGGCAGAGAAAGAGCGTAGCACCGACCAGTTCGCCAAGGCCGACGCACTGTTGAGTCAGGGCAAACGTTTCGCGCCAACCATGACGAACCGTTTCAAGACGGAACGCGACCTGCTGACCTCTGCAGAATCAGCCTGGGAGCAAGGGAACAGGGAGCGCATCCGGCTGGCCCGGGTAGAGGGTGCCAAACAATCCCTGCTCACCCAAGCCAAGGCAAACGACGTCACCCAAGCCAGCAAGACGTTACAGGAGTTGCAGCAGGAATTACCGGCGGATGATCCTTTTCTTCAGGTCACCGGCCCCCAGGCCATCGCTGGAGCCTATCTCCGTCTTGCAAAGCGGCGGGCAAAGAGAGAGGACTTTACCGCAGCCATCAAACTGGTTCGCCACGGACTAACGATTGCACCGGAAATGCCGGAACTTACCGAAAAACTGGGGGATTTTCAACGCAAAGTCGAATTTCAAAAGGTTGGCCAGGCATTGAAAAAACAGCCACCGAAAAAACTTTACGCACAAGAAGCCGAGTTACAAAAGCTACAACAAAAATACCCCGAGCAGTACCCGGTGGCCGAGAAAAAATATGTCGCGCTGCTCATCAAGCGTATTGAAAACGCAAAGGATCCAGCAATTGCCACTTCCTTTCTCACGGCGGCCAGACAACTCTTTCCCGATAACCGGGCATTAACCAAAGTTGTGATCGCCAAGCCGCCCAAACCATCAATTATTGCCGCACGCGGTTTAGCAGCAGTCGACGCCGGACGTCTCAACGAGGCCCAAAAGCTGTTACAGGAGGCAAAGAAAAAGGAGTCGGGACACCCTGATCTGGCACGCCTCGAAAAGTCCCTGAAGGCACGCAAGGAACAGGCAAAAAATACCTTTTCCCAACACCAGACAGCACTGAAGGCGAAGGATCGCAAACAGGCCATCGCCAAGGTGGAACAGGCGATCGAACGCTGGAACGACAATGCCACCTTCAAGAAAAAACTGAAGGCGTTACAACAGCCCGCCTCCACAGACCGCTGCAATCCCAAATATGCCGGTTACGGTAAACGCAGCAGCAAGTTCCGCTGTTACGATCTGCTGGACGGCAAGCAGCGCGGCCCCATTCTGGTGGTGGTACCGGCCGGGGCAGGAAACGCCACGCCCTACGCCATCGGCCGCTACGAGATCTCCGTCGGCGACTACAATACCTATTGTCGGTTGAGCGGCAAGTGCCAACCCCGTTCAGGCAAGAACACCAAGCTGCCTTTGAACAATGTCTCACTGCAGACGGCCCAGACCTATGCCAAGTGGCTGAGCGGGAAGACCGGCCGCACCTACCGGCTGCCGCGGGAGGATGAATGGCTGCACGCCGCCAAGGCGAAGGGACGTCAGCCCGCCGGTTCAGACTTCAATTGTCTGCTGCTCAGTGGTGGTTCGGTGGTCAAGGGTGGCGCGCCCATCGAGGTCAATGTGGCGCCCCAGAACGCCTGGGGCCTGTTCAATTTTGTGGGCAACCTGCAGGAGTGGGTAAACAGTTCAAACGGGACCAAGGTCAGGGGCGGCCATTTTAACTCACCGGCAGACACCTGCAGTATCAACCTCAGCCAGAAGCATGGGGGTAGCGCCGACAAGGTGACTGGGTTCCGGCTCCTGCGTGAGATCAAAGGGTAGGCCATGAGCGACACGCAGCCCAAAATCAGACTACGGCAACTGGCACGGGAATTTGCCGAGGGCCATATCGACCGGGAGAGCTATCGCGCCCATCGTGCCGGGTTGTTGGATGCCCTGTCTCCAACGGACAAACCGACACCTGTTTCAGGTACACCGGCACCCGCCTCCGCCAGCCGTTCCGTCCTCCCCCTCGCTGCCGCTGCCGGTAGCCTGATACTGTTGGCGGGGGCCGGACTGTTTCTCCTCTTTACCGGAGATGACGAACCCATTTCGACACCGCCTGTTTTGCCGGTTGAAACACAACCGCTTCCACACCTGGCGATTCCAGAAACGGAGAAAACACTGGTGGCGGCGCTAAGGGCATTCGTGCTCTCGGACGACTGGCGTGAGGAGAGCCGGGAGCGACTTCTGCAAGAGTGGCAAAACCGGGGGACACAGGCTAAAGCGGCGGCGAGATCATCACGCTGGTTCCGCGACCTGGAAACTGATTTCCAGTCGCGGCTTGAGGAGGAACGCGGACTGGCCACCGGCAGAAATGGGAAGATGGTGAAGTCGCTATTGGATTTTGGTCGCCGACTGGAGCTGCAACACGACATCGAGGAGAAAGTGCCGATCGTCGTACCAACCGCGAAGGAGAAACCCCGCCCGGTTTCCCCCTCCCCGATCCCTGTTGAAAAACCGGCTCCCAAAGCTGCACCCAAGCCTGTGACCACGGTAGTGCCGAAACAGAAGACGGCATCATCCATCGAAGCTCCGATCAAACAACCACTTGTCAGCGAGCCGGTGAAACAGAAACCCGAAGAAAAACCGGCAGCCTCCCCCTCACAGAAACAGTCAGAAAATGTGGAAATACCCGTTCCACCGGGGTGTCGTCCAAAGTATTCCAGCCGCCATCGGCTTCAGTGCCGGGATCGTCTGCAATCAGGCGAAAACGGACCTTGGCTTGCAGTACTTCCTGGTGGACTTTTTGTCATGGGCAGCAGCGATAAACCGCAGGAAAGACCAGTACACCAAGTCAACATCGCCTACCCTTTCACCATCTCAACCCATGAGGTCACTTACAGGGAGTACAGCAAGTTCTGCCGGGCGACAAACGGAGAGTGTCCCGAACAGCCCTGGAATCGTGATGCTCTTCCTGTAGTCAACGTCAGTTGGGACGACGCCAAACGCTACACAGCCTGGCTCTCGAAGCAGACAGGCAAGGGGTATCGCCTGCCCACCGAAGCGGAGTGGGAGTATGCGGCGCGGGCAGGCAGCACCGGCTCCTATCCCGTAGCCGAAACCGATCTCGGCAGTTATGCCCACTACGCCCGGCACGGCAACGAGGACTCACCGCAAGCC
Organism: gamma proteobacterium endosymbiont of Lamellibrachia anaximandri; assembly: GCA_016756855.1. GTDB lineage: Bacteria > Pseudomonadota > Gammaproteobacteria > Chromatiales > Chromatiaceae > QGON01. Next base: position 25,881 of record JAESPD010000006.1, read on the forward strand.
GGCAAGCCACAACGTACCAATCCCAACGCCTTCGGCCTGTTCCACATGGCCGGCAATGTTCGGGAATGGGTGTTGGACAGCTGGCATGAAAGTTACATCGACAGCACGAGCGATGGTAAACCCCGTTTCGATCCCGACTCGAAACGGCGTGTGGTACGCGGAGGCAGTTATAGCGACTCAGCCAGTGCCCTGCGTTCATCTGCCAGGGGTGCCCCGCCCCAAATCCAAACTGATCGCTATACCGGTTTTCGTGTCGTTCGGGATATCTACCTCAAACCCGACCGGGTTGACCTGGAGAGATGGGGAGACTGGTGGCTGTCACAGCAGGACACAGCCCACTATACGGTTCAACTCTTTGCCCTCAACCGACTGGACAAACTGGAAGGTCTCATGGAGCGCCATTCAAACCTGACCATAAAGGTTGTCCGCGCGAACGATAAAGATTTCAAATACCGGATTCTTTACGGGCTCTTCTCAACAATAAACTCCGCCGAGGAAGCTTTCAACAAACTGCCAGAAACACTACGCAAACAGGTACCCCGTCTGGTGATCAAGCAGATTGGTGAGTTGTAGGGTGTGGTGAGTAAAACGAACCACATCAGAGGTGCTCACCGATGATGTTTCGGCAAATCAGACTAGAGGAGTGGCCCCTGGTCAGGATTCGCAGCGCCACCGTCGGTCTGGGCTTCCCGGCGTTCGATCTCCGTCTTCAGACTATGTATGCCGCTGCCATAGCGTAGCGATCCGGTGAACTGGGGGAATTCACGCCGGTGGCGCTGAATCAACGGGGCATTGGTGCCAAAGTAGTAGCGCAGCCCAAGGAAATAGTAGCTGTAGTCACCCTCACCCTTGGCTGCACCACCCAACAGTGTCAGCTCCGGTAAACGGTCCAGGGCTGGTTGCAGTTCAAAACCCAGTTGTGCCATCGCCTCGCCATCGACCTGAGCCGCCCCGGCATTCAGAGAGAGAATATCTATCGGGTAGAGATCCAACCCGGCAAACAGATTGACCTTCTTCTCCACATCTCCATTCTGGTACTCGGCACTGCCGCTGAAGGTGGTGATTGATGTGTACCATTTTCCATTCAGCGCGTAGCGGTTGAGTCCGTTCCCCTTCCAATTCATGCGGGATGCGTTGGCGTCGAGCAAGCCGACCTCGGGATCGTGCCAATAGAGATGCATACCGAAGCCGGTCATGCTGGAATCTGCCACCTCACCCAAGGCACCGTCCAGCTGGATGGAAAAGGGGCCGGAAAGACCGAAGTGATAGTTACCTCCGATCACATGGGCGGTTTCGGAGTCGAGTTCTCCACCCATGTAGTCGAGCAGACCGTTGGAACGTGGAATTTCATCGGCGTGTACCGCTTGGCTCAAGAAACCAAAAACGGCGATGAATAATGATAGCTGGCATTTCATGGCTCAAGTTTCCAATAGGACAGAAAAATAGGGCAAATTCTCACTTGGTCAATTGTATGCCTCATTCGAGGCAATAGACAAAGGTATTGTGACGCGTTCAACAGATGTTAAGGTACTCATTTCTCAATATGAAGATTTATTGACCATTCGCCAGGGACAGGGTTGAGGCTGCCTAACTTATCGCTTTCAAGTAATCACGAATTGGCCATCCACACGGAGTTTGCATGAAAGATAGGGAAGCGTCCCACCTTGTGGGGGAGATCTACCGTAGTACGCTCCCGACGTGGGAGGACGTCCAGCGCGACGGCCTGAAGGGCCATACCGACACGCATATTGAACTTGTTCGCGATGGCAGCTCTGTCCTCCCTGTTATCTTCCTGCAGCGTCCGCAAAGATTTTCTGCCACCATCGACGAGTCAACCCCATGCACCGTGGTTGTAGACATCGTCACGGTACTCAACCTGACCGAAATCTTCGGCTGCATTGTCCCGGTGCTCTGGGACGGCGAAGAGGCGCGGTGGGAAACGATCCACCTGAGTCTGTTCCCGATCAGTGAACATGGGGAGGTCGATCCGGCATCACGCACGCAAGCAGCGCTGTCACGCGAGATCCTACGTAGCTTTGGCGAGAAGAGTCCTGCCTGCGGGCTCGTGGTATTCGACGGAAATGGGCAGGTGATTCTTGCCCGGCGCGTACCAATAGGGCGGGAGCAGCGCGAACGCATTTCCGAGATCGACGAAGTTGTCTCTTTCCTAAGCGACTACAACCTTGTGCACGATGGCCTGAGGCTTCGAGCGGCCGAGGACGCTTATCGGGCGATCTTCTGCTACGCGATCGAGTTTCCAATTCCAAGCATCGTTCCGTCTACCCGATCGCTGTTGGTCAGCGGGGCAATGATTCGTGCGCTGCGCGTCGACAACGGCCGTCTGATCGACAGAAAGAGCCCTGCCTCCCTCAAGGAGACCGAGCCTCGACATGACCTCTTCATATCCTACTGCCATCTCGATACCGACGCTGCGCATCACATTGCATCCTGGATCAGGCAGGTCTGGCCGGACACGAGGCTCTCCATCTCGGATCCAGACGACGTTCAGCGCGCGGAGGAGGATGCGAACTACTTCTTCAAGGATGCGCGTCATTCGAAAGCACTGCTCTACATCGCAACACCAAACAGTATCGGCCGACCCGTCGTCAGCCAGGAGATCGGAAACAATGCGCATAAACCCATCGTCACGGTTGTCCTTGGCGATCATACGGCGGAGCGTCTCGCTGAGTATCTTGCCACAAACCCGTTCCTCAACCTTGATCGCGAAGGGACGGTGGTACTCGATAGGGTGGAGAGCTGGCGACGGTGCGGGCAGCTTCTGGCGCAGGCCATGGAGATGAATCCAACGGCATGGATCACTCCGCCCCAGGTCACTGTACCGCCCGAGGACATCGAGGGCCGCAAGGCCGCCCAGCAAGCCTACGGCATTGACGACTGGGAGCGTATCAAGTCGCGACGGAACGAGCAGACCGAGGAGGAAGCCGGGCACATCGTAGACGATTTCCTGAACTTGCTGCTCAAGCAGGACAGGATCTTGGCGCCTGCCCTGCAAACGCCAAGCCCGCGTTCCAGGCTCATCCTGCTTCTGGAGATCTTGGGCGAACCCCAGCTCTGGCTTTCAATCACAGACCTGGTACCGGCGCTGGTCGATGACGAACTGGTCAGCCTCTTAAAGAAGAAGCTCGCTCTAAGGCGGCTCAACGAAGAAGAGGCAGCCGCTCTTCAGCTCGAGCAGATTCTGTCCGCTGTTCGTGCACAAATCCAGCTCTGGGATCACCGCTTGAATAAGAACTTTTAATCCAGGTAGACTCTGGACGAACGTCCAAACCGGAGGAAAGCGTGATGATACAAACCGTGGAAGAGGCGAACCGGGTTCTGGACCAGCTCATGGACATCGCTTCTACGCCGACGAACTTCGTGGGAATTCACGAGGTTCAAAAAGAGTCGCTTCGCCGCCTCAGTCCGCAATCAAAGCTCATCAATCTGCTCCAGCTGGCCCAGAAAGACAAGTGGGTCGACATCATGTCGATGGTGCCGGCGATCGTCGACCAGACGCTACTTGAGTGGATTGACAAGAACGCGGAACTCGCCCGCGCCAATGACGACGATGAAGCCGTGAAGAGGTTCCAACGCATGAGCCAGCTTGCGAAGGGGATGATGGAGTCCTGAGCGGGTCTTCACAGTACGAATTATCAGGAAGGACAACTCACTCTTCTGACTCATCGTTGTATTGATTGTGTTCGGTTGGCGGCCGGCTATTGAATATGGCCTCCAAATCTTCGTCGGTCAGCTCTTCGACACGCACCGCACGGCGGCTGTCTCGATGCATCGCCTGGAAGATTTCATAGGGGATCATCACAGCGTGCGGTACACCTTGCCGTTTGATCATGACCGGCTCCGCCACCTCATGTTTTGACAGGAAGTCCGACACAGCGTTTGCATTGATTTCTATCATCATGCCTTCTGACCTCACACCGGTTGCCGGTCCTGATCCTCATCCAGCCTGCGTCAGGCCCCGCTATCCTGCGCCAACCTTTCGATATCAGACCCGTCCAGCACCTGTTCATCCGCCAGCCTGTCGGCAATCCGCATGATCAGTGGTTTAGAGCGCTCCATTTCATCGACCAGATCCGTGTAAAGCGCCATGATTTTTCTGTCAATGTGCTGCTCGTGTTCCCGCATAGCTTCCTGTGTAAGATCGAAACGGAATACGATGTCTTTCAGCTCACCCAGTCCTGAGTACTTGTTAATGTAGTGCAGCATGTTTACGGCCTGAGACAGATCACTTTTCGAATCATATTTGCCTGCCATATCCGATACATCATTTATGCCGAATATCACCTCCTCTGCGGCTCGTCCCGCAAGCAGGATCCGTATCTCGTGCAGGTAATCCTCACTTGTCATGGATACGCGCTCATCATCAAATGCGGCAGTGTAGCCAATGCGTCCGTCACTACGAGGTGCGATGGATACATAACTGATCTCTTTACCCTTGTTCTTACCCAGCAACCGCATAACGACATGACCGGCTTCATGTACGGCCAAACGCTGGATGGTTTTGCTGTCAAACGGCTCGGACAGCCCTTTGCTGCGAGGGCGACGCATGATCTCAGCCATCAGATCATCCTGCCGAATGATATCCTTGCGCTTGCGTGCCCGCCGGGCTGCACCACGGACAAAAAATTCGACGTCAGCACCGGTCAGGCCGAATGACACCTGCGCCAGTGCATCGCCATCCACGTCTGCGGCAAGTTTGCCGGCTGTCTTTAGTTCTTTCAGGTGGTAGTTATAGATTCCGACCAGTGCCCGCACCGTCGGATAACCGACGTCCACTACCTGATCGAGCCGCCCTGCCCGCCTGAGTGCCGGATCAATACTGTCTGCATAATTGGTTGCACCAATAACGATGATATCGCCTCGACCCGAGAAACCATCGAGTTGTTCCAGCAGATAATTGATGACCGTGGCTTGGTAGGTTAAGCCGTGACTGTCCAGTTTCTCACGGTTGCCGATCGAATCAATCTCATCGATGAACAGGATCGACGGTGCAAAACGCCTTGCCTCTTCAAAGGACTCGCGAATCAGTGCCAGGTGCTCACCAAGGCCACTGCCTGATTGCCATTTGGATGCACTGGCCGCAATAAACTTTATACCGCAATCCTTTGCGATCGCCATGGCCAGTGTCGTCTTGCCGGTACCGGGCGGGCCTGCCAGCAGTATGCCCCGGTCAACATCACTCCAGTCAATGTGACCATCCAGCGCAAGCTGTATATCCCGTTTCATGTCGAGGGCGATTTCGCGCGCTGCACCCAGTCCGTGCAACTCTTCCAGCGAGGGTGCATCTTCCACATCCAGCCGTGAAAGGCGTGTCGTGACCCGTGCGCGAATGTAGCTGGCTGCATCACCGGCACTATGTCCCAGGCGCAGTGGTGGTTGTATATCAGTGGGCAACACGAAATTGTGCCAGCGCCCATCTTCCGTCGAGTCCGATGGAAGTTTTTCTTCGAACAGATCTTCAAATATCTGTTCGAAGTGCAGTGCAGAGGCCACGGGCAGAGACAGGGTAATGTCGATCAGACGGTGGAACTCCAATGGTAACTGGTTGAGGCGGTTGCAACCGATCAGCACCGGGTTATCTGAGGTTTCGATACCGTGTACCAACATCAGACTGTTTTCCACACTCTGCGATTCATGAAATGAAAGTACCAGGGGGGTACGCGCTTCAAATGGCTTGCCGTGGCTGGTCTGCCAGTGGCCGGACAACAGCGAGGGCAGGAACACCGGTCGATTGAACTTGACATGTTCCCCTATCAGTTCAATCAGCAGGTGCTCCGCGTAAGGCAGCGAGGATTCGATTGCAATCACCGGAACAACGCGTTCGATATATTTTGCAAAGAGCTCGATGATGTCCTCATCGGGCTTGATCCGCATGCGGCGCTGCCACTCGGTGTTATCGCTGAGCGCAGTACGGAACAGTACTTTGAGCCAGGTCTTGTAGACACGGTGGTCGACCTTGGCCAGATTCTTTCTGGCCGTCGTCATGCCATTCCCTCCCGCCGGGATGATTGCACACCGGGTCTGTTATCAACCTGAAGCCCGTGCAGCGCAGCCAGTTGTTTCAGCTCTGCTTCAAACAACTCGTGTTTCTCCAGCAAAACACCGCACAATGAATGCAGCATCTTCTCGTGCTGAGCCAGCTTCTCCCGGATATGTAGATAGGCCTGTTCGAGCAGCTCCTGGACTTCTCCGGTGCACTGCTCCGACCCGGGCTGCTGCTGCCAGCGCAACTGGCCTGCGGAACCAAAACCTAGCCTGCAGGCCATATGTTCAGCCCAGCGCACGGCGATAGCCAGGTCCGAGTGTTCATTTGCCCCCCCTGCACCGCCCGAGATTTCTTCTCTGCCATACACCAACTCTTCAGCAGCACGTCCTGCAAGCAACACCTCGAGGTATTCCAGGTAGGCGCTACGCGTCAGGTAATGGCGATCTTCCGGCATGGCGCCGGTGAAACCCAGGCTGCCGTTACTGCGCGGAATGATCGAGACCATATTGATGCGCATCGGGTAGTGCTTGCACAACAGCATCGCTATAACATGGCCGGCCTCATGCACGGCAGTGCGCGCCTGTTCCTGCTGAGAAACGACACGGGTAGTGTCCGGGCTGCGTGGTGCACGGGTAATGGCCGCTGCCAGATGACGGTGGCTAATGGATGTGCCTTTCTTACGTGCGCGACGGGCAGCATCACGTACAAAAAACTCGATATCCGCACCGGTGGCCCCTAATGCCATCCCGGCCAGGGCCTTTTCATCAACATCGCTGCCAAGATTGTTCTCATCAGCATGGGGCTTGAGGTATAAACGGATAATTTCGGTCAGTGCGTGACGATCAGGACGTGGTACCCGCACAATCTGGTCGAGACGTCCGGCACGAGTCAGTGCCGGGTCGATATTGCGGACATGGTTAGTCACGCCGATGGCAAAGACACCCTCACGATCAACAGCTCCCTGCAGTTCCTGCAACAGTGCGTCCACCACCTGGGTGCAATAATCACGATTACGGCCCTCGAATAGCTCACGATTGCCAATGGAGTCGAGTTCGTCGATAAACAGGATGCAGGGAGCGTTGCGACGCGCTTCCGCGAAGCTCGCCTGCATAGCGCGCAGATGTCCACTGAGGTCATCCGTACCGGCGATCCAACGAGCTGCGCTCGACTGGATAAACCGTATTCCGCAATCGCGCGCCAGAGCACGCGCGAGCAGTGTCTTGCCGGTGCCGGGTTCCCCGGTAAGCAGCATACCGCGATCCATATCCGACCAGGGCATCTCGCCGGCTGCTGCGGCGCGAATATCAACAAGCAGGTCTTTGAGGATGGACCTCGCTTCACCCAGACCATGCAACTCATCGAGTCCGAGGCTCTCATCACTATCAATCTCGGAGAGTCGTCCGATTACCCGCGCCTCGATTGCCGCCAGTGCATCCGCTACTGACCAGGACGCCCCGGCCTCTTCATGGGTAGCGGTCGTGTTGTAGCGCCGTTGCAACATTTCGCGTACCGGCTGGTAAAAGTCTCCGGGTGTTACGTAGTATTGCCATAATGGATTTTCCTCGGCATCTGCAGGCCACTCGCAATCGAACAGTGTGCAGAACAGTGTCCTGAATTGTCCCGGCTCAATAGCGCCCAGTGTCAGGGTCACGTCCGTGACCCGTTGCAGCGCGGCTGGAATGATGGATGTGGCATCGCAGCCGATTAGCAGTCCCGCATCCGTCACCCCCAGCTGGTACACCACGGCCTCGGGACGCACGATACTCCTGTAGTGATGCATGGATAGCACCAGCAGGGAGTTGTCGTCCAGGTCAGGGATAACGCACTTTAGCTCGTCGCCTGGCGAGGCATCCACTTTCGTACGAAAACGCACACCGCTGGAACGCTTCTCCAGTAAATCGCCGACGATACTTTCGATAAAGGGTATCGAGGATTCCAGCACCATGACAGGGTACAGGCGACAAACAAAATCGCTAAAGGCCTGCAGCAGACTCTCATCGTCAGCTTCCAGGTTAGCTTCGAATAGTGGCGCCGCCTGCCCGGCCCGTAACGATTGCAGCAACTGCAGCCGCACACATTCACTCAGGATGGATGCTTCCAGTTCGCGCTCGTTAAGATAACCGGGCCACTTGCCCATTTGGCTGGTTTTTCTGATCAGCGCAGCCATATCGGCAGGCTCGACACCACCATCTCCCGTAACGGGGATCGTGCCGCTTATCTGCTGTATCTTGTTCCGTTTCGGGTCGTAGGGTATGTCCGTGACGACAGGCGTATCGTCGGTCATCTGCAACTCGCCGCTCGGTTTCAGTTTAAAAGTGTTGCGAAACAGGTCACCACCATACTGATTGAATGCACTGAAATGCCACTGTGATTTTTCCGGATCACCATACCAGGCGACCGGAAACAGCAGACTCTCCAGGTTTTCATCGAAAAGTTGCTCGTACTGTCGTGGGCCTCCACGGGCGGAGACCAACACCTCTTTGCTCTCATCTTGCTCAATGACATTGAGCTCATCCATTCGGTTAACCACACGGAATGGACCCTCTTCTGCATGTACAAAAGTGCAGAAAAACTGCATGTAGTCGATCACGCTACCATTATCGAGCACGAACTGTTCGCGTTCGATAGCTTCGTAAATCGGTGTCGAGCGGCCGTTGAGCGAAAACAGTCCTTGAGCAGACCAAAGTGCATACATACCAAACCCGATTCCGGGTTTCTCTGCAAGAATACGCAACAGGACGGTATCTTTGAAAAAAGATAATTTCTGATATGCCAGCGCATCACTAGATGGTGATGCGGCGATTTTGTCGAAACCGCCCAGCCGTTTGCGAAGTACCGCATCCATGCTGCCCAGAGGTTGCCATCCAGCACTGAAGTCGAATGTTGGTTTACCCGGATAACCTGCATCGGTTGGCTGGCCCTTTGCCAAGGGAAACATGCCGGCTACAAATTCACCCAGCTCGACATGCACCTGACCTGTCAGTGTCACACTCACCTTTGCCCTTGCAATACTGCGCTGGGAGCGGATCATGGCCGGAAAATGAAAGGTATCATCCTCCCTTCCCCTGGTCAGCGCCGCAGTGGTCAACGGCATAAAATGTTTGTCCAGCAGTTCAATATGTTCGTCGGTGAACCCGTTCTGTTTTGAAATATCCGAGGACTCCAGCAGCAGGAAGCGTCCGTAGCGTCCTGCCACATGTGCACAGAAGAAACGTACATAATCAAGTACAGTTTCTTCGTTGATGCGGAAGCTGCCGAGCAGGCCGAGCTTCAAAATCGTGGAATTGGTCCAGTCAAGCATGTGCATCTCGTCCGGCCCGGCCAGTGCGTAACAGGGCAACACAGGCATCAGTTCGGGAATGACGAATTCGTAGAGATGGTGACCGGGATAGAAAGGCAGCGGAATTCTGAGCACACGGTAGTCAAGGTTTTCGACCTGCGGTAACGCGCTCCTCTGGAGCTGCGGGATCCTCGACCACACGGCCTGCGCATCCTCATCTGCGAGGATCTCCCACTCTCCCGGCGACTCGGGCAAAAGTGGATTTCGTTTGTAGGTAGTCCAGTAAGCCATGTAAGTATTTGATTTTATTATTTACTCTTTTCGTAAACTGATAGTAGTGAAGTTTTGCATAGGAGGCAAAAATAACTTCCGCAACAAGGATCAGTGCTTCGTAATCCAGACCAAGTGAACCTTTAGATCATGAACTGAATGGGTGCTTTTCTTTTTGGTCTCATAATCCCGCATACTAAAGCCCTTGCACTAAAAGTGCATAGTCTACGGATCCATCCCCGGACACTGCCAATGACTTCGCACACAACAACCGACCAACAGGAAAATGACGCCGCAGACGGTTCTGAAGTCACCATCGGCGAAGCACTGCAGATCGCGCTCGAACGCCATCAGCAAGGTCGACTGACGGAAGCGCAACTCATCTACGAGCGTATTCTCGACCTTGCGCCGGAGTACGCCGAGGCACACCACTTTCTCGGGCTGATCAAGGTTCAGTCGGGAGATCCTGAAGGGGCGGAAGAGAATCTCAGAGAGGCTATTCGACTCGACCCCGCTTATGTGGCGGCGCACAACAACCTGGGCAACTTTCTGCAGGAACAGGGACGACTGGACGAAGCGGAAGCCGAGTATCGACAAGCCATCTCGCTAAATCCTGAGTTCACCGACGCCCACAGCAATCTGGGTGCGGTACTCAAGAGTCAGGGTCGGTGGGATGAGGCTGAACCGGCCCTGCGCCGCGCTATCGAACTGCAACCCGGTCATTTCCAGGCCTTAAATAACCTGGGCATCCTGTTGAAGGAACAGGGCAAGCTGGAAGCGGCCCGGCAACTCCTGCAACAGGCGTCAGATCTGAAACCCGACTTTGCCGAGGCCCGCCACAACCTGGGACTGGTCCTCGCGGCCCAAGGTGACTATGAAGCAGCCGAGGCGGCTCTGGAAAAAGCAGTGGCCTACGGTGTGGATACCTACGTCAACCTTTGCCGCATCCTTCGAGAGCAGGCCCGATTCGCCGAGGCGATCCAACACTGCCGCAAAGCCCTCGCACTCGATCCCGATTGCTGCGATGCCCTACATCATCTAGGCATGATGCTGGAAGCCACTAGCCAGGTTGGGGAGGCAACGGAAGCGTTCCGGCACTGGACAGAAGTGGAACCGAACAATCCCTTCGCCAAACACATGCTCGCTGCCTGCAGCGGTGAGGAGATCCCCATGCGGGCAACCGATCGCTATGTGCAGTCGCTGTTCGACAGCTTCGCCCCCACCTTTGAGAAGCGACTCGAAGGACTGGAGTATTGCGCCCCCCAAGTCATCGCCGACGTGGTCATCAAACGTATCTCGCCAGAGAACGACTGCACCGCGCTCGATGCCGGCTGCGGCACAGGGCTCTGTGGCCCACTGCTCAAGCCCATCGTCTCACGCCTGATCGGTGTCGACCTCTCCCGGAAGATGCTGGAAAAGGCAGCAGAACGGAATATCTACGAACAGCTGATAAAGGCGGAATTGACCCACTTCTTTCAAACCACCCAGGAGCGCTTCGACCTTATTGTCTCTGCCGACACCCTGGTCTACTTCGGCGACCTGCAACCGGTGATCTCCGCCGCCTGGCTCACCCTCCAACCCAGGGGCCTGATCGTCTTTACGCTGGAACGGCTTGAAGAGGAGACCGACACAGGTTTTCATCTCTCTCCCCACGGGCGTTACAGCCATACAGAGTCCTACATAAAATCCATCCTGCAGGAATCAGGGTTTGGGGAAATCACTGTCACCGACGAAACCCTCCGCATGGAGATGGGCAAACCGGTGGCGGGTTTGCTGGTAATTGCCAACAAGAAATAACACAGTTATGGCGTAAATGGACAAGACGGATAAAAAAATATCTCTCGACGACGCTGTCAAGTTGGCAGTGAAGCTTCACCGCGAAGGGCAAATCGACGATGCAAGGACCCTCTACCTGCGAATCCTCGAGGCGGCTCCCGCCCAGCCGGATGCGCTCCATTATCTGGGTGTTCTGCAGCACCAAACAGGGCAAGAAGAGGAAGCGGTCAAACTGATTCGTGACGCCATCAAATCAAACCCGGCCTACAGGGAGGCCCACAACAACCTGGGCAACGTGTTGAAGGAACTGGGTCGGCTGGATGAGGCAAAGGCGGCCTATCGGGCCTGCCTTGCGCTCGATCCGAAAAACGCCGATGCACTCAACAACCTGGGAACGGTCCTCAGGGAACAGACTCACTACCAGGAGGCGATGTCGTGTTATCGACAGGCCATCGAGGTCTCTCCCGAACATGCGGATGTATGGCATAACATCGGCAGTATTCTGGTTGAACTGGAGCGCTACGAGGAGGCGATAGAAGCCTACCGCAAATCAATTTCATTCCACGCCCCCAACTCCTCCTCCTACCGCTGGCTGGGCTATTCTCTCTACCGGAGGGGCCGACTGGAGGAGGCGGTGGATGTGTTTAGAGAGTGGTTATTGTTCGACCCGGACAACCCCGTTGCCCGGCATCTGCTGGCTGCCAGCACAGGAGAGAATGTTCCAAAGCGGGCTTCCGACGCCTTCGTCGAGGAGACTTTCGACAAATTTGCCGGCAGTTTCGACAAGGTTCTGAAAAGACTTGAATACCGGGCACCGGAACTCTTGGCAGAGGCAGTTGCGGTCCTCATTCCACAACAAAATGCGGAACTCATGGTACTCGATGCCGGTTGCGGTACTGGCTGGTGCGGACCCCTGCTGCGCCCATACGCAAAGCGCCTGATCGGGGTCGATCTCTCCCGGTCCATGTTGGAGAAGGCAAAAGGTTATGGGGTCTATGACGAACTGATTGAGGAAGAGCTGACCGGCTATATCCAGGCAAGAAAGTCTGTTTTCAACCTGATCGTCTCAGCCGATACACTGTGCTATTTTGGCGCGCTTGAGGAAGTCACCCATGCATCCTTCGAGGCATTGAAACCCGGCGGACTGCTGCTGTTCTCCATCGAAAAGATCATCGAGCCACAACCGGGTGACACCTTCATCCTGCGTCCCCACGGCAGATACAGCCACACGGAAAATTATCTGCGTAATCTGCTGTCGGCCTGCGGATTCGATCTGCTATCCATCGAGAACCACGTCCTGCGTAAGGAAGCAGGCAGACCGGTGGAGGGACTGATCGTGTCAGTCAGGCGCCCCCTGTACAGTACATCAATCGGGTAAGGGAGGGTCTCTAACCCTCCCTCCCCACACCACCCGGCATGCGGGTGCGCACCGGGCGGTTCATCAAGCATAGGGAAACTTAATCCAGCGCTCTCTAACCGAGACGAGCCCCTGTTTTGTCAACCACTTATTGGTCATTCCTGATTGCGTGGCAAGTGTTCTTGCCAGGCAATTAAGGCCCCTTTGAACTCAGGCCAAGAGACACAACTGTTCGTGTCCTGACGCCGAGCCTATTCAGATTGCGGATGCGGGTGCTCGGCTTGCGCCATTGTTTCAAATAGCCCTCGGCTAGTAGTTGATGTCAAATAGATGGGAATGAAAGGAGTTGCCCACTCGAAGGAAGTCCTGTGTATCTCATTTCCAACCACCAACAGTGGTTCTCCTACAGGGGAATCGCACCCCATAAGTTCATGCCCAAGCTGGGCGTACACAAAAAATATACAACCGTACTGAATAGTAACCCTTCCCCTTTTCACTCAATTCCAGGAGGAAAAGGCGGCAGGAGGCAAGAGTGGAATACTTATCACCTGATCACCTGACCCAGATCAATATATGGACGAAAATGTATCCAACCAGATTCCCAGATGTAGTCTACATAGAGATTAGGATCGCTGATTTTTCTGAAGGGGAGGGTAGAGCTTCAACCTAGTGCAATGAGAAATTGTGACTGTGGCTTGCCCCCTATTATTTCCTCTTTCATGTGGCGTAAATATTGCGCTTTTGGAGAAAAGTAATGAAAAAGACATCCTACGGATTGTCGGTAATGTTACTTGTGACAGTTTCAATGACATTCATGCATGCCGCACAGGCTGTAGTTATCGACTTTGAATCCGCAACTATTGGAACAGATCAGACAACTAACTACGTCGAAGACGGGTTTCGACTATCAGTTCTTGTAGGCGACTATGACGTGAACCCTTCAGATTCCTTTATTGGAGATGGTCAGTATCTGGCATTAGAGAGAACTAACAACGGCATCGAGCAGAGTACAGTTAAAATAGACATGTTCGGTGCATTGTTTGATTTCCAGAGCCTCATCTCTTCGAGTTTTGGCGGGCGTATTACATTTTCTGACGGCACGTCAGAACTTTTCGGCGATTTTCTTACAGAGCCGGTTACGGTAGCATTTTCAGGTCATACCAATCTCACTTGGATTGAATTAAGTTCGCGAAGCAACGACTTCTTCCGCGTTGATAACATCACATTTAATATCCCCGAACCTTCGATCCTCGCATTGACAGCACTTGGCCTAACCGGCGTTGGCTTCGCCCGTCGCCGCAAGAAGGCATAACGCCACATTTTTTCACTCCCTCCCCCCAACTTGCTTGGCTGGTCAATGGGGGAGAGCGAGTAGAATGGCACTCCAATCCTCCAGAACCCCCTACTCCGTGACAGCGAGTGGGAAAGGTCCCCGGAACCCAGCGCCAAGATCGCTGTATACCTGGTAGTTCCCCGGCGGAAGCGGGTACCCCTGGGCTCCAAGCTTGGCCACGAGCCGCGCATTGTATACAGTTTCGCCCTCCGGATTCCTCACCTCCTGAACCGGTACAAATGCGGAGACGATGACCGGTGGGGCATCGAGACGGACGAATATCAGATGCCAGGAGAGGAGCAGTCGATCCCCCCCGGCCCGGACGAGACCCTGCATGGACGCCATCTGGGCGGCCACGCGAATCTCGATTCCGCGGCTCGCTGAGCCGGTCGCCGGCACCGTAATCTCGGTGTCGACGGTTGGGCTGCAATCCAGCTCATGACGAACGAAGTCACTCTCCAGCGGCAAGGGTGGCTCTGCCTGTGTTTTACCGTCGAGTTGGATGTCGACTGTGTTTGAGCAGACATCGTAAACCACTGCGGTTACGGAGTTTAGCCCAGGGCTCAACCGGCCGGCCATTTTCTCAAGCAGATCTACCGCATTGACCCCCGAACTCGTGGAAGTGGCATTCAGCTCGTCTGGCGGCTCTCCCACTCCCGAGGGTCGCGGTTGGCGCCCACGACGCATGTCGATAAAGGGAAGGGAGTAGATGAGCGCTCCTGTCGTATTGTTCCTCACGAAGAGATAGGTGTTTGGGTCAGGGTTAACCTGCCAGGCGCGCAGACCGGTCTGAAACCTGCCCAGCAGGAGGGGAACTCTACTCTGCCCCTGCAGGTCCACTCGTCGAGGGGCCCCAAGAACCACCCACGGTCGCAGTGCATCCGCTGCGCCTGTTTCCCCGCTCTCCACGGTCTCTGACAGGGCGTCCTGGAGGTCGAGCAGTTGATCATCGGTCAGCGAGAAGTACGCTTTGTCGGTGAAGCGTAACAGCTCGACGATCCGTCCGTTTTCTGTATTCATCTCTTGCCCCTTACTGTTGGTGCCCGGCCTGTCTGCATCTGCTGCACCGGACCAAATGGCCGATGAAAGCAGTAGAGAAATTAGAACGGTACGCATCAGAATCATACCGAAGACATGTCCTGTACGAGCACATAGGGATGGCACACAGAGCAGTAGCGGTTAAGCGATCCCGGCTGCGGTCCACTCTCATACATCAGGCATTTCTTTCCCGCGAAGTTGCAGTGCGAGCCGTCCTTGTCATATTGCAGCTTGTGAACAGGGATGCCCGCCGGGCGCACCTTCGCAACCTGCTTGAACGAGTGCCCAAGCTCGTGGTTGATCGTGTTGATGAAGTCCTGCTCATCGTTTGGCGTGTAGGCGTTCACGATTCCGTCTGCGTAAGACGTGCCGAGGAACGATTGGCAATGACGCACGACGAATCCACGGATACGTATCCGGGTCTTGGTGGCGGCGACTGTAACGCCCGCCGGGACCTTGACTCTAACCGTCTCGGGATCACTGCGTCCGGGATCGAGATTCACGTCCGTTGCAGACAGGTTCCCGCTGCTGCGATTGCCCCAGGATCCGGGCGTGGGCGGGGTCCCGGGGGGCGATCCTGGCGGTACCGCAGGCGGCGTCCAGTCCTCCGCCTCCCATCGCCCCTGCTTGAGGAGTGTGCCGCCGGCCAAGGGCGGATCGAGGGTCCCTTTTCCGACATCGACCGTGATCGGAAAAGCCGTTGATTCCTGCCATGCAATGTTCTTGGAGGCTGTGTTGCCGCCCTTGATCCAGAGGGCGTGGGCATTCAGCATCGGGACCATCACCGGCTTGTCTTTCTCGCTCTTCGCTAACTTGAAGAATTTGCTCTCATTGTCGTCGCCCACGACAAGGGCATCACCGTTGTCGTTTGGATAGTTGTTCACGTACCTGTTGGTGGCGGAGTCCCAATAGTAGCTCACCATGTGCTTGGGGTAGATCACACGTGGTCGCAGGCGGTTTGCACTTCTGCGTTTTATCTCGACGCGCCTTGCCGCCAACATGACCCCCTTCACGTCTGAGTAGGTGTCTGCCGCGTTGCCGAACCCCCTCACCGTGATTCCCCTGACCTTGACCTCCTTGTACCAGAACTTCCGCCAAACCTGGATCGGATCTGCCCGCATTACCGGCTTGCGCTTGCCGAGATCGGCATGACCATCAATATACTTCGCCAGATGCGGATCCTGTTCGATGTACGCTGCAAGATAGAACTTGTCGCCGCCGAAGCGAGAGAGGGTCACTTCCTTCTTCGCATAACCCTTCCTGTTTGTCTTCTTCGACAGGTGCAGGATCTTTTGTCGGTTGTCCTTGTCGTTGTGCTTGACGGCTTTCGTTATGTCCTTCCAGACCCATTTGTTCGACGGCGCACCGGTCGGCATGTCCTTGCCCCAGTTGGCCGCCTTGCGATTGTCTTTGTGCTCGACCAGCATGAAGTGCACTACCACGCCTCTGAGCTTCTCGGTGAGTTGGACACCCAGCGTGATCTTGCGCCCGTTCGGATCGGACTTCATGTTGATGAAGAAGCGGTTATTTACCGCGTCCCAGGCGTTTGCCCTGCGCCTCGGTGGTCTGTACTCAAGCTTCACCTCCTTGATCTTGACGACAGTACAGCGTGACCAGTCGCCGTTGTGCTTGGCCTTCTTGGGCAGGCCGCCGGCGGGGCGATCCAGACCGAGGTCGAGACGTGCGCCGCGCCATTTCGTCGTACTCGAACCTCCCTCCAGCCAGACTGTCTTGTCCGCTGCCTTGAGGTCGGAAACCTTGTACTTCAGGGGGAACGGCTTGTTCGTGCCGTCAAACTCCTTGTCAAAGATCGCCAGGGAGCCGGAATCGTTCTTCTCGCCCAACAACACCTCATAGGCGTCAGTGCCTTCCGGCCAATGGCTGGCATCGAGCTTCTTGATGATGAGTTTCGCGCGGCCGAAGTGCGCTCCCGACTGCTCGTGCAGCAGTCGCCCCTTCTTGACCTTCTCCTTGTCCGACAGCTTCTTCTGATTCGGCAGCGCCTTGTTCTTCAGGTTGGTATGGTAGGTACTGAGTGGCTCTTCGTCGGGGTTGACCCTCAATGCGGCCACGGCCGCAGGATCGTGCTGATGGACCAACAACCCGAGTTCGGCGACCCCCATCTCCTGCTCGGCGGGGTTGTCCTTAAGCTTTATCTTCGCATCACCGGGATCCTCCAGCGTGAGCTTTACCTTGAACTTGCCCACGGTGACGCCGCGAAGCCACAGCTTCTTCTTTGTTCCCCCCGTGAGCTGCTTGTATGTAAGACCTTTCTTGAGCTTCTTGCTGCACTTCTCATCAAGGAAGACCTCGACGTTGGCGGGGGAGACCGTGAGTTTGCCCTTCTTCTCCCAGGGTTTTTCGCCCTTGTTGCTCTGTGTGGCCCACACCAGGATGTACGTGGGGTCGGGGTGGATGTGGCGCCTCTTCGGTTCCCTTGTCTGATGTTTGTATAGCTTGCGGTCGAGCAGGACGACCTTGTGCTCGAGCCCGATGTGCGGCGTGACGTGGTTAATCGGGCAAGGTTTCTCACCAGAGTTGTTGCCCTCGTTGGAATCGGCCTTTGCCGCCCTGAGATTGCCGGCCCTGTTTTGCGCCCCAGGTCCATTCATCATTCCGGCCCTCCATCCCCACTCCCGGACTCCGGCGGCTGCTCGTCGCGATTCACGCGCTCACCCTCATCTTCGTCGTCTTCGTCTTCCGGTTCCGCCTCTTCGAACTCATCCTCATCCTCCTCGACCACCAGGAAGTCTTCCTCGTCCTCAACCCCGAGACCTGCCTCCGGATCCAGCTCGGCCATGGCCGCCTCGAAGAGGGCGTCCATGGTGAACTCGCTCCAGACGCCGGCTGCCTCGGCGACGAGTTCAACGGCCCACGGGCGGGTTTCGAAATCGCGGCCGAAGGTGAACGCCAGATCGACATAGCTGCAGATTTGTGGTCCCCTGGTGAGACCGCGGTGCCGCGCCTGCTGTACCATCTCACAGATGAAGTCGAGTGTGCCGCCGGCGCCGAGCGTTGCGCACTCCGTCGGGAAAAACTGTTGTGCGTGGTCGACGAGCCATCTCTCAAATGAGGCTCTCGCCAGGATCTCTTTCTGTGTTGCCCGGATAGTCAGCATGGGGATGGGCATCCTTCCATCAATCTGCAGGCTCAGGAGGCGGAGCTGATTTGAAAGAGAGGCTCTGCACAGTGACGCCCGTTGCCTTGGGAGTATAGGTGACCATACTGTCGTCATCCTCGGCTTCGGCAACCATATGCGGCACTGGCCCAAAAAACTGCCTCGCCTCATCACCGGTACAGGTCGGCAGATAGACTCGCAGCACTCTCGGGTCGTAGAAGCGAAACATCAAGATACGGCCCGACTCGTCCTGGACCCGCAGCAGTGCGCGAAAATGGCGGCGGCGCTGCTCCAGCGTGACATCCACCGGCACGATGGTGAAAAAGCCCCAGCTCTCCCCCCACCCTGTCTCCAGCAACTCTCGGGTAAAACGCGCATCGGGTGCCAGATGAACCACATAGGGGGCGGCTGCCTGCATGCGTGCTGTAAGTCGTCCTGAGAAGAGACAGGCGTGTTCCAGGCGGCTTAGTCGTACCATCGGCTCGATGCGCCGGTCGCGTGCCCCATCCAGCACTGCGTAGACCTGGGGGCCGGTCAGGCTGTCGCCTTCCGGCCACAGGTAATCGATGATCTGTTGGACACTTTCACCACTCATGCGGCACTCTGCGCCTCTGCTTCTTGGCTGCGGCGGGCCTTCTCGCACTCTTCGCAGAACGGGGTGCCATCCTTTGCGGCACTCTCCAACGTCGCAGCCTGTTGGTTCTGGTCAACCTGAGCCAGGTTCTCATCATTCGTCGGTTTTGGTGGCGGTGGGCTGGGTCGTGCATGTGGCGCAGGGGGCGGCCGGGTCGTGCTTTTGTGTTCCACGAGCCGATAGGTGCTGACCCGAATAAGCTCCGGTTGCCAGGTGAGGGCCTCCGCCATGCGGCTGGCCTCCAGCATCCAGACCAGACAGGCAGTCATAAATCCCAGCCAGGACTCAATCCTGAACAGACCGGCTATCCCCCGCAGATCGAAGAGATTGGGCGTAAGGGCATTGATCAGCCCCAGGCAGAGGTGCTCTTTTTCGGCGTCGCCCAACTGGGTAAAGCGGGTATCCAGGAGCGCCTGGATGCCCGCTCCATCATGGCTTCGAATGGTGATCAGCAGTTTGTAGAATGCCGGAACCGTTCCGGTGCCGATCAGCGCCTGCAGGCCGACTATCTCGCGGCTTAACCTATCGGTGAAGCGCTGTGCATGCCTGTCGCTGACCTGGTGCCGTTGAAACAGTGGCGGCAGTGCCAGCATGCATCGGTTGCATTCGGCCAGATATTTTCTACGTATCTGAGTGCTCTGGGTCTGCCCATCGGCGAAGTGCTGGGTTGCATTTGCCAACCGTGTGAGGGCAAGGGCTACAGATTGGCTTGTTGTAAAGGACTGCAGGGAGAGTGGATCGGGGGACGAGCTGGCCGTAATGCACAATGTACCGCTATCCACCAGGGATGGATCTGCTGCCATGCCAATCGGTCCGGGAATGCGATTATTTGCCATTAGGCTGACTCCCTCAGTCAT
Organism: gamma proteobacterium endosymbiont of Lamellibrachia anaximandri; assembly: GCA_016756855.1. Lineage (GTDB taxonomy): Bacteria > Pseudomonadota > Gammaproteobacteria > Chromatiales > Chromatiaceae > QGON01. Next base: position 45,548 of record JAESPD010000006.1, read on the forward strand.
CACGCCACTTTCGTGACTTTGAGACACAATCATTTTCGATCAAACCGTCAGATCCTGCAAGTGATTCTTCCGTAGCGGCGCACAACAACCTAGCCCATCAAACACAAATCCATCGTTATTCTTAATCGCGATCTCTCAATCCTCTGATATCGGAAAATTCCTACAATCGGATCAGGCGCTGCCGATTACCTTCCTCCCGAAATAGACCTACACTTATAGACGAGTAGGGGATCGGGAGTATAACCATGTCAGTGCAGCAAAATTCCAAAATGTCTCGCAAAGAGAAAATAGATCGTTTTCAAACGGTAATCGATGAAGTGAGTCCGCCGAAGACGCTCCATGAGCGTCTGATACTAAAAACCTATAAGCTATTGTTGCAGAAGGAGTTAAATACGGGAGAAGACTTGAGCGACATGCATAAGTGCTTCTGAATACAGCAACAACAAGAAGATACCGGAGAAGAGCAATATCCTATCTGGCCGCCCGGTATCTTCCGCTCTTCATTTCATACCGCCAATAACCACGCCTCCCGGCTAAATACCTCAACGGCTATTGTTGCCTGGTGGCTGTCTGGAAACAGGAAAAGAAGTCTCACGATGGGCTACTTTATCCGCCACGTCATGTCATGCCCACATTGCCATGAACATTTTTTGGAACGAGCATGGCAGACTCACGAGACCACGACTTTTTCGAGATCAGTCATTAATATTTAATAATTCAATGCTAAACATTTCTCTCATTAATTTTAATACTGTGTATTAATAATATTATCTAGATAAATAGATATCACTCCCTTAAACTCCCAGGAGCACTGCGGTTTTTATTACCCGCTGATGACAACCTGAAAGTGGTTGGGATTTTGAACTACGACAACCTTATTCATATCTCCATCGCAATCGCTTTTATGAGCGGTTTGGGACTCGTTTTATCTCTTACCCTGGCCATTGCGAACCGTAAGCTGTGGGTATTCGAAGATCCCCGCATCGATGAAGTCGAAGAGATGCTCCCTCTGACCAACTGCGGCGCCTGCGGTACCGCAGGTTGTCGCCCTTTTGCCGAGGGATTGGTCGACGGCAGTCTCGAACCGGCGCAGTGCACGGTGAATTCGCAGGATGCCATTGAAGAGATTGCGGATTACCTTGGTGTAGCGGCGGGTGAAGTGGAACAACGGGTGGCTCGCCTCGCTTGTGCAGGAGGCACGCATGTCGCGCACATGCGGGCGCACTACGAAGGCCTCTCTTCATGCAGGGCGGCAGCCCTTGTGGCCGGTGGTCCGAAAGGTTGCAGTTGGGGATGTATTGGAATCGGCGATTGCGCAGAGGTCTGCGAACTCGACGCCATCACCATGGATCAACATGGCCTCCCCGTGGTCGCAAATGCCAAGTGCACGGCCTGTGGGGACTGTGTCGATGTCTGCCCTAAGGAACTCTTCTCCATTCAGCCAATCAGCCACAGATTATGGGTGGCGTGTAAAAACCTGGGTGAAGGTGACGGGGCTGAAGCCGACTGCGCCGTGGCCTGCACTGCCTGCGAACGTTGTGCAAAAGACAGTCCGGAAGCGCTGATCACCATCACCGACAACCTGGCTGTGATCGACTACGAAAAGAATGTCCTGGCCTCCCCCGTAGCCACCCAACGATGCCCCACCGGCGCCATAGTCTGGCTGGACGGCGACACCGTGACCAAGGGCCGCCAGGCCAAACATATTGTGCGTAAGGAGGCGTTGCCCCAGCACCCTGCAACCTAATACTTGAGATTGCAGCAACGCGAAAAACGTAAAGTTTCTTTATAGGAAAATCACTCAAGACACCAACACCTGAACTGTTCCAAGAAGCAACAGGAAAATAATATAACTCCGCGTTCTTTGCGGCATTGCGGCCTTCGCGTTACCAACACCCAGGCTGACTGAAACGAGACAGAGACTATGTTCGGCAAAAAAGAGACCAAGACCTTCAAGTACCCTGGAATCCGCAAGGCGATGGACGGTAATACCGCAGTCATCATGTGCGAGCGTGAGGCATCCGATGCAGCCGGCGCCTATCCCATCACACCGTCGACCCAGATGGGTGAATATTGGGCGGAAGAGATGGCCAAGGGGCATGTGAATATCTCGGACCGCGCTCTGATCTTCGTGGAACCTGAATCTGAACACGCTGCAGCCGCAGTTACCGCAGGCATGTCAATGACCGGCTTGCGTTCCACCAATTTTTCATCGGCCCAGGGCGTCGCGTTCATGCACGAGTCCCTCTATGCCGCAGCCGGGAAACGCCTTCCCTACGTGCTGAACATCGGTTGCCGCGCCATCACCAAGGCGTCCCTCAACGTCCACTGCGGCCACGATGATTTTCACTGCGTCGACGACACCGGCTTCTTCCAGCTCTTCGCCAACGATGCCCAGGGTGCCGCCGACCTCAACCTGATCGGCCGCAAGATCGCCGAGCTGTCGCTGACCCCATCGGTGGTGGCCCAGGATGGCTTTCTCACCACCCATCTGATCGAACCCCTGCAGGTGCCCGAACGCGAGTTGATCGCGGAATTCCTCGGCCGTCCCGATGACGAGATCGAATCCCCCACCCCGGCGCAAAAGATGCTCTACGGCGAGAAACGACGTCGCATCCCCATGATCTGGGACGTGGACAACCCGATGCAGTCAGGCGGGGTACAGAACCAGGACGCCTACATGCAGACTCAGGCGGCGCAGCGTCCCTACTTCTACGACCATATCGCCGACCTCACCGAACAGGTGATGGACGAATACTACGAACTGACCGGCCGCCGCTACGACCGCATCGGCAGCTTTAATGCCGACAAGGCCGACTATCTGATCGTAGGCATGGGCTCGATGGTGGTACAGGCTCGCAGTGTAGCCGAATATCTGGCAAAGACCCGCCAACTGAAGATAGGCGTGGTCGATGTCACCCTGTTCCGCCCCTTCCCCGGCGACCTGCTCGGTAAAGCGCTACAGGGCAAAAAAGGGGTAGTAGTGCTTGAGCGCACCGACCAACCACTGGCGGAAGATCTTCCACTGATGCGTGAGATACGCGCCTCCCTCTCCAAGTGCATGGAAAACGGTCAGGCTGACGGTAAGCAACCCTATCCCGACTACGCCACCTACAGAACCCTGAAAGACGCGCCGCGCCTCTACTCCGGCGCCTACGGCATGGGCTCTCGCGACCTGCAGCCGGAGGGGCTGATCGGCGCAATTGAGAACATGTTGCCCGATGGCGATCAGAAGACTTTCTTCTACCTCGGCATCGACTTCGTGCGCGAAGAAGCGGCCAATCCGAAGCAGGAGATCCATATCCAGAAGCTGCTGGATGCCTACCCCAATGTGGGCGAACTTTCGGTGCACGGCTCCGAAAACCCCAATCTGATGCCGGAAGGTTCCATCACGGTACGCATGCACTCGGTGGGGGGCTGGGGCGCCATCACTACCGGCAAGAACCTGGTGATGACCCTCTACGACCTGCTCGGCTACGAGATCAAGGCGAACCCGAAGTATGGATCCGAAAAGAAGGGTCAGCCCACCACCTACTATCTGTCAGCGGCCCCCACGCCGATCCCGCTCAACTGCGAATACCACTATGTGGACGTGGTGCTGAGCCCCGATCCCAACGTATATAGCCATTCCAACCCGCTCTCCGGCCTGAAAAAAGGCGGCACCCTGATCATCCAGTCCAGTCTGGAGAGTCCCGAGGCGGTCTGGGCCAGCTTTCCACGCTGGATGCAGCAGCAGGCAGTGGAGAACGAGATCCAGATCTTCTACATCGACGGCTTCAAGATCGCCCGGGAAGAGGCCTCCAATCCGGAGCTGCAGCTGCGCATGCAGGGCAACGCCTTCCAGGGGGCCTTCTTCGCCGGTTCACCATTGTTGGAGATGGCCGGTCTCGACGAAAACAAGCTGTTCAAATCGATCGAAGACCAGTTGCAGGACAAGTTCGGCGCCAAAGGCAAACGCGTAGTGGATGACAACCTGCGCATCGTGCGCCGTGGTTTCGACGAGATCCACTCCATCACCGATATGCAGGTGGGTCCCCAAAGCGTCAGCCAGCTGAAGAAAGAGATCGGTCTGCCGGTTATGCTGAAACAACTGCCCGAAAGCAGCGGCGGCATCTCCGACATACACCGCTTCTGGGAACAGACCGGCAGCTTCTACGCCAGCGGCAAGGGTTCCGACAACCTGGCCGACCCCTATCAGGCACTGTCGTTGGTACCCGCCTCCACCGGCATCTTCCGTGATATGACCCAGATCCGCTTCGAATATCCGAAGTGGGTGGCTGAGAACTGCACCGCTTGCGGTGACTGCTATACCATCTGCCCCGACTCTTCGATCCCCGGCCTGGTCAACACCGTCGGCGAAATCTTCACATCAGTCATCAACAGGATCGAGACGGGGGGCATGCCGACCCAGTACCTGCGCCGTGAAACCCGCAAGGTGGAGAAGCGACTGCGCGAACTGATCAATGAACAGGGCGAGAGCGCCGAGGTACGCACCTTGCTCGACCGGGCGATCCTCGAAACCATCGCTGCAAGTGACCAGGAGGAGGATGCCGAGGACACAGAAACACGCAGAAGCGACCTGGAGGCGGAGTTCGGCCGCTTTGTCGATGCGCTGGGCAGCTTCGATTTCGCTGCCACCAAGCCCTACTGGAACCTCAAAGAGAAGAAGGCGCCCAACTCTGGCGGACTCTTCTCCATCACCATCAACCCCTATACCTGCAAGGGCTGCATGGAGTGCATCGATGTCTGTGACGACTTGGCGTTGATCGCCGAACCGCAGGACGACGCAGCCATCGAAAAGATGCGCAACGACTGGAACTTCTGGCTCGACCTGCCCACCAGCAACGAGTCCTACAATCGCATTGACGATCTCGACGAGAAGATCGGCGCACTACAGACCCTGTTGCTCGACAAACAGAACTACAGCTCGATGGACTGCGGCGACGGCTCCTGCCTCGGCTGCGGCGAAAAGACCGCCACCCATCTCTTCACCGGTACAGTAACTGCGCTGATGCAGCCACGGGTAAAAAAGGAACTGACCAAACTGGACAATCTGATCGCCGGTCTGGAACAACACATCCGCCTCAAGCTCGCCTCCGGTGTCGACCTGAGTGACCCGGACGCCCTCATCAACGCAGCGGATAGCAACGAGGGCGACCTGACCCTCTCCCGCCTCAGCGACAGCATCGACCCAGACCACGAAAGCACCCTGGTGGACAAGGAGTGGCTAAAGTGGGTCACCGGCCTACTCAACGAGCTGCGCGATCTGCACTGGCGCTACCGCGAGGGACCGACCAAGAATGGCCGCGCGGAGATGGGCATTGTCAACGCCACCGGCTGTACCTCGGTATGGGGATCCACCTATCCCTTCAACCCCTATCCGTTCCCCTGGACCAGCCATCTGTTCCAGGACAGCCCATCCGTCGCAATGGGGCTGTTCGAAGGCCACATGGCGAAGATGGCAGACGGATTCAAGGCGATCCGCTGCGCCGAACTTGAACTGGCCGGCAAATACAACCCAACGGAACATGAGCCCTTCTTCCAGCAGTACAGCTGGAAAAAGTTCACAGACGAAGAGTGGCTGATGTGCCCGCCGGTGGTCGCGGTGGGCGGCGACGGCGCCATGTACGACATCGGCTTCCAGAACCTCTCCCGGGCACTTGCATCGGGGATGCCGATCAAGGTGCTGGTGCTCGATACACAAGTCTACTCCAACACCGGGGGTCAGGCCTGCACCTCGGGCTTCATCTCTCAGGTGGCCGACATGTCCCCCTACGGCAAAGCGATGAAAGGCAAAGAGGAGATCCGCAAGGAGATGAGCCTGATCGGCATGGCGCACCGCACCTCGTATGTGCTGCAGGGCTCTGTCAGCAACACCACCCATCTGATCGAGGGCTATATCGATGGCCTCAACAGCCGCCGTCCGGCACTCTTCAACATCTACGCAGTCTGCCAGCCGGAGCATGGGGTGGCCGACGACGCCACCGCACGCCAGTCGAAAATTGCCGTGGAATCCCGCGCCTATCCGCTTTTGAAGTTCGACCCGGATGCCGGCGAGACTCTGCAGGATTGCATCGACCTGGAGGGCAACCCCGCCATCGAGGAGGATTGGCCCTCCTACAGCCTCGATTATATCGATGAGAACAACCAGGAGGCGAAGCTGGATGTACCCATGACCTTCGCTGACTTCGCCGTTACCGAAGGCCGCTTCCGCAAACACTTTCGCAAAGCGCCGCAGGAGACCTGGGGTGAGGAGATGATCCCCTTCCACAAGTTCCTCGATCTGGACGAAGACGAGCGCGAGGGTAACTACCCCTACATCTGGGGTGTTGATGGCAAAAACCACCTGATGCGCATCCTCTGCTCCGCAGAGATCGTCAAATCTGCCGAAGAGCGCCGCCAGTTCTGGCACCAACTCAAGGGCATCGCCGGGGAACTCAATAAGGTCGATGTCAACGCTTTGGTGGAGCAGGCCAAGGTCGATATGGCCAACCGCCTCAGCTCCACCCTGCTGTCGATGGCTGCATCAGGCAATGCAACTGCGCTGGCGGGATCTATTTCAGCAAATGGCCACACTCCTGATGGGGGAAAAGGCGCCGCGCCTGCCGGAGATTTCGAACCTGTCTGGATCGAGACCCCGGAATGCACCGCCTGCGACGAGTGCACCGATATCAATCCAAAGATCTTCGCCTACAACGACGACAAGCTCGCCGTGGTCATAGATCCCCAGGGAGGTACTTACAAGGACATAGTCAAGGCAGCAGAGAAGTGCACCGCCGGTTGCCTGCATCCCGGCACCCCCTGGAACATGGCCGAGAAGGATATCGAGAAGCTGGTGAAACGGGCGGAAAAATTTCAGTAACAACTTAGGACAAAAAACTATTAAGATCTGTGCTCCGATAATTAACGACCAAACTGTAGAGAAATAAACATGGCAAAAATTACACTCAAAGGAAACGAGATCAACACCAGTGGTGAACTGCCTGCCGTCGGTTCCGACGCTCCGGCGTTCAGCCTCACCGCAGGGGATCTGTCCAACAAAGGACTGGAGGATTTTTCCGGGAAAAAAGTACTGCTGAACATCGTGCCCAGTCTGGACACAGCAACCTGTGCCGCTTCGGCCCGTAAGTTCAATGAGAACTTCAGCAATCGCGATGACGCAGTCTGCCTGGTGATCTCCTGTGACCTACCCTTCGCACAAGGCCGCTTCTGCACCGCCGAAGGCCTCGAAAACGTGGTTTCTCTGTCACTGATGAAGAGCAAGGCATTTGCCAAGGACTATGGCCTGCTGATCACCGACGGCCCTCTGGAAGGCTTGTGCTCCCGCGCGATCGTCATCGTTGAAGGCGGCAAAGTAACCTACACCCAGCAGGTTCCCGAGATCGTCGATGAGCCCGACTACGACGCTGCACTGAAAGCCCTGGGCTGATAACGCCCACAGTATCCTGGGATTAGGTCAAAGCAATGTCACTGTTTAATCTTTTTGGACGCCCAAGCTTCAATCACGGCATCCATCCGCCAAGCAACAAAACAGTGACAGGCAAGACGCCGATACGTCGTCTGCCCTTTCCCGGGATGCTGGTTATCCCCCTCAACCAGCATATCGGCAAACCTGCCATCCCGATCGTCAGAAAGGGTGATGAGGTGGTACGGGGACAGCCTGTCGCAAAAGCAGATGGGTTTGTTTCAGTGCCGATACACGCACCTGCCACCGGGCGCATCAAAGGCATCGAACTGATGCCCACTGCCCTGGGTAAGAATGCGCCCTCCATTCTTCTCGAAGTTTATGAGGGTGCCACCCAGGAAGTGCTCTGGGGAGAGGAACAGACAATTGGTGACATGTCGGATGAGGCCTTGCGTCAGGCCATTCAGGACAGCGGCATGGTGGGTCTGGGAGGCGCAGCCTTCCCTTCTCACGTCAAGCTCACTATCCCGGAAGACAAGTCTGTTGACACACTGGTAGTCAACGGCTGTGAATGCGAACCCTACCTCAGCTGCGATCACCGCATGATGCTGGAGCATCCCCGTGCTTTGATGCGCGGCATTCGCTATGCCATGCGCGCCACCGGAACCCAACAGGCGGTAATCGGCATCGAAGACAACAAGATGGACGCAGTGGAGACATTGCGCGCCAACCTGCCCAGAGACGGCAGCATCAGTGTCGAGGCTGTGGAAACCAAATATCCCCAGGGCTCGGAAAAGATGCTGATCAAATCGCTACTGGGCCGCGAGGTGCCTGCCGGCGGCATACCGTCTGAAATCGGTGTCGTGGTGAATAATGTCGGCACCCTGGCTGCTCTGGGCCAGTTACTACCCAAAGGGGAGGGTCTGATAGAACGTGTCATCACCGTTGCCGGTCCCGGAGTCAAACAACCAGGCAACTATCTCGTGCCCCTGGGCACCCCTATCGGATTTGTTTTGGATCAGGTGGGTTATGAAGGATCACAAACCGAATTCATTCTCGGTGGGCCGATGATGGGGCCCGCAGTCTCTGCGCTGGATACGCCGGTCACCAAGGGCACTTCCGGGCTGCTGGTGCTCAACGAACCGGACATCGAATCCGAGACGCTGCGGATCTGGCCTTGCATCAGGTGCGCCCGCTGTGTCGACGCCTGCCCGATGCACCTCAACCCCTCACACCTGGGCCAGCTCGCTGCAAAACGCAAATACGAAACCATGGCTGAGGAATTCCACCTGAACGACTGCTTCGAATGCGGTAGCTGTTCCTATGTCTGCCCCTCGAATATCCCACTGGTGCAGTATTTTCGTATCGCCAAAGCGATCAACCGAGAGCAGGCGGCTTGAAAAAAAGCAAATCACAAATCGAGCTTCGCACCACTCCTCATACCCACGCCGCTGGTGATGTGGTGAAGATCATGCGCAACGTGGTCTATGCCCTGCTGCCGATTGCCGGTTTCGCGATCTGGCAGTTCGGCCTGAGCGCCCTCGCACTGCTGATCACGGTCACCCTCAGCTGTCTGCTCACAGAGCGCTTTTTCAACTGGATGGGTAGTGGTTACAACAGCCTTGGAGACTGGTCGGCAACTATCACCGGCATTCTGCTGGCCCTGACGCTGCCACCCGCCTTTCCGTTGTGGATGGGAGCCGTTGCAGGTATTGCCGCCATTGCATTGGGCAAGGCGCTCTTTGGCGGACTTGGCATGAACGTGCTCAACCCCGCCCTGGTGGGGCGTGCCTTTGTACAGGCGGCTTTTCCCGTGGCCATTACAACCTGGACCCCTGCCTTCTTCGATGGCCGCTTCAGCCAGTTTGCCCCCTCTACACTGGCGTTGCCTTTTCTTCGTCCACCGAGTGTGGACCACTGGATAGAGCTGTTGCAGGTCGACGCCTTCTCTGGTGCCACTCCCCTTGCCCTGTATAAATTCGAAGGCATTCAGACGGATACCGTCGAACTGTTGACCGGTATGACAACGGGCTCTGCCGGGGAAACCTCCGCACTGTTGATATTGGTCTGTGGTCTCTATCTTGCCTTTCGACGAATGCTCGACTGGAGAATTCCGCTCACCGTAATGGGCGGTGTGGCACTAACATCTGCCCTGCTGTCTCTTTTCGATCCTGAACGGGCGCCCGATACGGTATTCATGCTTTTCTCCGGCGGTCTGATGCTGGGCGCCTGGTTCATGGCATCCGACATGGTGGGCTCTCCGGTCACCCCGCTCGGCATCCTCATCTATGGCCTGTTGATCGGATCTCTGACTGTTGTCATCCGTGTCTATGGCGGACTCACCGAAGGGGTGATGTACGCCATCCTCCTGGGCAATGCGGCCACACCACTCATCGAACAGATTACACAACCCCGTGTCTTCGGGCAGAGGGCAAGTAAGTGAGTGTCGCGGAAGAGCAGCTGCAGCAACCTGCTACCCCGGCAGGTCCGATGATAAGAACCCTGATGGGCGTCGCCATGCTCTCAGGTCTACTGGTGGTGCTCACCTTCCATTTCACTAAACCCTATATCGACGAGAACCAGCGCCGCGCCATAGAAGCGGCACTCTTTCAGGTAGTCCCCGGCGCAGTGACGCGGAGGGACTTTATGGTGACGGAAAAAGGTATCTTTCCCGCCACGGAAAAGAAACAACCCGGTGACATGCGGTTCTACGCCGGATACGACGACAAGGGAAATTTGCTCGGCATCGCCGCCAATACAAGAGCCCAGGGTTATGCCAACCTGATCCACCTGCTCTACGGATACGACCCGGTTTGTCAATGCATTCGCGGCATCAAGGTACTGAAACTGGCCGAGACCCCTGGGCTGGGTGACAAGATCATTACCGATCCGGTCTTCGTGGCCAACTTCGAGGCGCTGGACGTTAGACTCGCTGAAGACGGAAAGGCGCTGGCCAATGAGATCGTTACCGTCAAACACGGCAGCAAACAAAATTCGTGGGAGATCGATGCCATCTCCGGCGCCACCATCTCGTCCAAGGCAGTCGGCAAGGCGCTGAACGAATCAGCAAAGGTACTGTTGCCGATGTTGGTGCCGCATCTTGAAGCCATCGTGACGATAATCGACGAACAGGTGACAGGCGGTGAAGCCAACAATATGTAGGCCCGATCCGCTACGCTTGAACCGGCCTACAGACTGATGACCTTTCAATCCGAGATTGAAACATGGCAAGAAAACAAAACAACACAATAACCTGGGATACCTTCTCCGAAGGCCTCTGGCGTGAAAACCCGGTTTTCGCCATGCTCCTCGGTATGTGTCCGGTACTGGCCGTCACCAACTCCGCCATCAATGCACTGGCAATGGGGGTTGCAACCACCTTTGTTTTGCTGGCATCCGGCATTCTGATCTCGTTGCTGCGCCGACAGATACCCAAACAGGTGCGCATCGCCACCTATATCGTCATCATCGCCACCTTCGTCACTATCGTCGACTACTCCATCCAGGCCATCTCGCTGGATCTATACAACGCACTCGGCGCTTTCATCCAGTTGATCGTGGTGAATTGCATGATATTGGGACGCGCTGAAGCCTACGCATCAAAGAACAGACCACTGAAGGCATTCGTCAATGCACTGGGCATGGGGGCCGGTTTTACCTTTGCCCTGCTCTGCCTGGGGGTCGTCAGAGAGGTATTGGGCGCCGGCAAGCTCTTTGGCTTCGACCTCTTCGGGCCACAGTTCGAACCCTGGGTCGTCATGGTATTGCCCGCCGGAGGTTTCATCGTGCTCGGCGCATGGCTGCTATTGTTTGAATGGTTCAAACAGCGAAAGGCGCTGAGTGAATCAGAGGCAGTGGTGGAAGCAAGATGAATTATGAATCACTCAGCTTTATCTTTCTGAATGCCGTGCTGGCCAATAACTTCGTGCTCGCCCTGTTTCTCGGCCTTTGTCCTTTCCTGGGCGTATCTGGAAAATTGAACACTGCAGTGCCGATGGGATTGGCAACGATGTTCGTGATGCTGGTGAGTTCGGTCTGTGCCTACGGAATCAATATCGTGCTGGTCGGTTTGGATATCGAATTTCTGCGCTTGATCGCCTACATCGTAGTGATTGCCAGTGCCGTCCAGCTGGTCGAGATGACACTGAAAAAATTCTCCCCCGGCCTGTTTCGCGCTTTGGGTATCTTCCTTCCCTTGATCACCACCAATTGCGCGATTCTTGGCCTGGCGCTTTTCCAAACCTTCAAGGAGTATGATTTCCTGCAGTCGCTGGTCTACGCATTGGGAGCGGGCACCGGCTTTATCCTGGCCATTATGCTGATGGCAGGACTGCGGGAAAAACTTGAGCTTTCAAATCTCCCCAGTGTGACCCAGGGTGCGGCCGTCAGTCTGATGCTGGGCGGATTGCTCTCCCTGTCATTTATGGGCTTTGCCGGACTTGGAGGGCAATAGGGATGTTGCGAGATGTACTTATTGCAATAGTGTTGATTCCCACACTGCTGCTCTGTTGGTTACTGGTGCAGTCCGTCAGCAGACGTTTTTCGAAGGCACACCCCGAGTTGGGGCCGGCACGTGAAGAGGGGGCCGGTTGTGGAAAGAGCTGCCTTTGCAGCGGTAGCAGTTGCCAACATAAAAAAAAGGGCAATCGATAGAAGGGGGGCAACCATGTGTGAATCATCCCATCAAGCCGATAACGGAGAGCAAACGGTGAGCGAGCAAATCATCTGGTTCGAAAATCTCAACATGCAGCAGGTCAACCAAGTAGGCGGAAAAAATGCTTCACTGGGAGAGATGATCAGCACACTTTCGGAAATGGGCGTCAGCGTACCCGGCGGTTTTGCCACCACTGCCCACGCCTTTCGTGAGTTTATCCACCACAATCGGCTGGAAGAACGCATTGAGTCTCTACTGTCGCACCTCGACACTAATGATGTAGAGGCACTGGCGAAGGCAGGCCAATCCATCCGCCAGGCAATCATGGATGCGCCCCTGCCGACAGTGCTCGAAAATGCCGTCACGGCCGGTTATCAGAAGCTGGCGCACGACAACGATGGCGATCCTGCAGTAGCAGTACGCTCATCCGCCACCGCTGAAGATCTGCCGGATGCGTCCTTTGCGGGACAGCAGGAGACCTATCTCAATGTTACCGGCATCGATGAGGTACTCCTTGCCATCAGGCGTGTCTTCGCTTCTCTCTATAACGACCGCGCCATCGCCTACCGGGTACATCAGGGTTTTGATCATGAAGAGATCGCCCTCTCCGCCGGTATTCAGCGCATGGTGCGCTCGGACATCGGCTCCGCCGGCGTAATGTTTACCCTGGATACCGAATCCGGTTTCGATGACGTAGTTTTTATCACCAGCGCCTATGGTCTGGGTGAAACCGTAGTGCAGGGTGCCGTCAATCCGGATGAGTTCTATCTTCATAAAGCCAACCTGAAAACCGGGCGCCCGGCCATTTTGCGCCGCACCCTCGGCAGCAAGGCTCTGAAGATGATCTACGGTAATGAGGATCAGGAAAACGTGGTCACGGTGGATGTGGCTACCGAGGCGCAACGCCGGTTTTCACTCACCGATGAACAGATCGAGGCACTGGCACGTCAGGCACTGACCATCGAAGAACACTATGGCCGTCCGATGGATATCGAGTGGGGACTGGACGGTGAAGATGGCCAACTTTATATCCTTCAAGCAAGACCCGAGACGGTTGAGAGCCGCATCGACCATGCCAAGGTGGAGCGTTTTCACCTGGAAGAACGGGGAGTGGTGCGGGTGCAGGGTCGCGCCATCGGACAGCGTATCGGCTCCGGCTCTGTCAAGATCATTGCCGATGTCTCGGAGATGGCCCGCGTCGAAGAGGGTGATGTGCTGGTAACAGATATGACAGATCCCGACTGGGAACCGGTCATGAAGAGGGCTTCGGCCATTGTCACCAATCGTGGTGGACGCACCTGTCACGCCGCCATCATCGCCCGGGAACTGGGTATCCCTGCGGTGGTCGGTTGTGGCAATGCCACGGCCAAATTGAAAGATGGCGAAGAAGTCACCGTCTCCTGTGCTGAAGGGGATGACGGGTTGATCTATGAAGGCCTGCTGAGATACAGCGTGACCCAGGGAGATAAGGTCGCCCTGCCCCCGCTCTCCACCAAGATCATGATGAATGTGGGTAATCCCGGACGGGCCTTTGGCTTTAGCCGCATCCCCAACGCCGGCATCGGGCTTGCCAGAGTCGAGTTCATCATCAACACCACCATCGGTGTCCACCCCCATGCACTGATGGAGTATGAGCAGCTGCCGGAGGCGCTACACGCGCGAATAGAAAAACAGATTGCCGGTTATCCCGGCCCGGTGGAGTTCTATGTGGAAAAACTGGTGGAGGGCATCTCCACCCTCGCCGCCGGTTTTGCTGGCAAGCCTGTCATCGTGCGCATGTCCGATTTCAAGTCCAATGAATATGCCAATCTGATTGGCGGTGAACGCTACGAACCGAAAGAGGAGAACCCGATGCTTGGTTTTCGCGGCGCTTCCCGTTATATCTCGAAAAAGTTCCGCTCCTGCTTTGAGCTGGAGTGCAAAGCACTCAAACGGGTGCGCGAAGAGATGGGATTCGACAACGTCGAAATCATGATCCCCTTCGTCCGCACCCTGGAAGAGGCAGCAGAGGTGATCCGGTTGCTGGAGGCGAATGGACTCAAACGGGGAGAGCATGGCCTGCGTGTCATCATGATGTGCGAACTGCCTTCAAACGCCATACTGGCAGAGGATTTTCTGGCCTATTTTGACGGTTTTTCCATCGGCTCCAACGACCTCACCCAGCTGACATTGGGACTGGACAGGGATTCAGGACTGGTGGCCAACAGCTTCGATGAACGCAACCCGGCGGTGAAAAAGATGCTAAGCATGGCGATTGCCGCTTGTCATAAACAGGGCAAATATGTCGGCATCTGTGGCCAGGGACCATCCGACTATCCGGACTTGGCCCACTGGTTGATGGAGCAGGATATCAGCAGCATCTCGCTGAATCCGGATACCGTGATAGACACCTGGAAAATGCTGGCGGAGTCTGAATAGTGTTCATCCAGAAACAATGTTTTAACCACAAGGGACACGAAGAGCACGAAGGTAAAAGATTGATTAGCAATGAACTTTCTTCGTGCGCTTCGCGGTTAGATATGGGTTTCCGGATAGACACTAAATAGTCTCTGTCTGGAAAAACCGCTTTGATGTAGTCCGGTTCAAGCGCAGCGGAACCGGCAGTCTCAAGCCATCTATCGATTTGAGAACGCCTGATCCGCTACACTTGATCAGGCCTACGTCTCAACACCTGAAAATTCTTGAAAGCCGTGGCGTCGAATGTAACCATCCGTCGTGGAACGGCCAGTCGAAATGATAGCCCGAAAATGTACAACCATCCGGATAACGAGGATCAGCATGAGCAACAGTTTTGAAACCCCCCAGGACGCTGAAGACGCCTACTATGACGCCATCGATGAAATGGACCTGGAGGCCATGATGGCCGTTTGGGAAAAATCTGATGAAGTTCTCTGTCTGCTGCCCATGTCACCCGCTCAGAGAGGGCTGGAGGCAATACGCAAAGTCTGGGAACCTATGTTGAGCGGGGATATGGTGCTCAACATGGAGATCAAACATTTGAGTTGGATCGAAACAGATAGTATTGCCATCCATCTGATCAAAGAGATTGTCAATATTCCCGGTGCACCGGAAACTCAGCCGGTTTACGCCACCAATATCTACCGCCGGGGGGGAAATGGCTGGCGTATTCTGATGCATCAGAACAGCCCGACTCCACCGGCACAAGGAATCATTCCCCCCACCATGCAGCGATAACAGTTTATTTTGCCGCTATGGAAAACCATAAACTCGTCCTCCCTGAACACCTCAACCACTACGGCTACCTGTTTGGCGGCAACCTGCTCAAGTGGGTCGACGAGTACGCCTGGATTGCCGCCAGCCTGGAACATCCAGGTTGTAAATTCGTCACTATCGGCATGGAGAATCTGGCTTTTAAAAAGAGTATCAAATTGGGCACCATCCTCCGCTTCGATGTCAGTAGAACGGAGAGCGGCAACACCTCCGTCCAGTATCAGGTGGATGTCTTTGCGGACAATCTGGAGACGGGGGCGGAGGCATCTGTTTTCTCCACCAGCGTCACTTTTGTCTGCCTGAACGAAGCGGGGGAGAAAACACCGATCGCGCCGGGTTAATCCGAATTAGTCTGTTCCCGGATTACACAAGCTCCATCCGGGCTACGGCAATTGGCTTCCGGTTTCAGATCCACTGTCGTTGCCGGATCGTGACTCTTTGAAAACAGGCAGATCGGGTCCCCGCTCCTCTTCCAATTCCACCTTTTCGATCTTTTGGAAGCGACGACTGATCTTTTTTGCCGAGACATTCACATCGTTGACATCACGATTGGCCAAATCAATATGCACGGCAAGCTTGTCCATACGCTCCTGAAAACGGCCAAAATCCTTGGAAAGCGCCTGTAGATGCTGCTGGATAACATGCACCTGCTCACGGGTAGCGGCGTCCTTCAATACGGCCCTTGCAGTGGTCAGTATCGCCATCATGGTGGTGGGTGAAACCAGCCAGACGCGTTTGCGATAGGCATTCTCCACCAAGTCGGGGAAGTGGGCATGGATTTCGGCAAATACGGCCTCTGCCGGGATGAACATCACCGCACCGTCTGAGGTCTCCCCGGCGATGATATATTTGCCGGCGATATCATCGATATGTTTGCGGATATCCTGACGAAACTGACGTTTTGCCTGCTTGCGGTCGGCTTCTGACAGCGCGGTGTCCTGCATGCGCTGGTATGCCTCTAACGGAAACTTGGCATCGATCACCACATTACCCGTTGGATCAGGTAGAAACAGCATGCAATCTGCCCGCTTGCCGTTACCCAGTGTGTGTTGCAATGAAAATCCGGACTCCGGCATCACATTGCGCACCAAGGCGTTGAGTTGAACCTCACCGAAGGCGCCGCGGGAACGCTTATCTGAAAGAACCTCCTGCAGGCTCACCACATTGCTCGAAAGCTCGGTGATCTTTTTCTGCGCCTCGTCTATACGTGTCAGGTGGATAAGCACCTTGGAGAAGGTCTCCGTCGTCTTCTCAAAACCTTCGTTGAGCCGTTTTTCAACCTGGCCACTGATCTCTTTCAGCCGCTGGTCGGTGGTTTCGGCCAGTGCCTGAACCCGTTTGCCAAGACCGTCTGCATGCAGGATCAGCGCTTCTCCCACCTGTTTGCGCACCTCCGTCATGCCATTGTGCAGCGCTTCCTGCTGCGCCTTCATTGCATCCAACTGACGCTCATCGAATGCCTGACGGTGGCTGACCAGCGACTGAGAAAGTGCCTCTTTCAGTTCCATCAGTTTCTCATGTTGGGCCAAACGCCCCTCATGCAGGCTGCCGGCAACAGTGGTCTGCAACTGCTCAAATCGCTCCAGCAATTCCACACGCAGGCGACCAGCATCTCCGGTCAAGGTCTGTTGCATCTCAGCAAAACGGCGTTCAAGCCCCAAGTAAAGCTTATCGGAACGCTCCAACAAATGTTGTTGCAGCACATGCAGGGAACGTTGTTGGGCCAGGGCACCCTTGGCCATCCGATCTCCCAGATCCTGACTGGTCTGGGAGAGTTCGCGCAGCATCACCCGCTCCTGTTCCCGCAGACGTTCATCGCTCTGCCGATGACGACCCTCCTGCGTCTGTGCCAGGGCCAGTTGGTGCTCCAGGATTTTCCACAGCCAGCGCAGCACCATGAGCAGCATGAGCATCAACAGCAACATTATAGCCAGGGCGGCCTGTTGCCATGGGGGTAGTTGCAAGAGTGTCTCCATGACCCAGACTATACCGGATCAGGAAGCTCATAGGGTGAGCCTGCGCGGCAGTTCCAGTCAACTATCGGCGACTCTCCTTTCGACGATATCGAGCAGGGAGATGATACGCTGGGAAAGAGGATCAACCTGACCGAGCAACTCTCCTGCCTCTGCCTCGCTGCCCGCATTTTTCTTCTGCACGATCTGTTTGATCAATGCATGCATCTCGGCATGGGGTGCCTCCAACTCGCGCATTTCAGGAATCGCACCGTAGAGGGAGAGGCCTTCCGAGTAGTACCACTTGCCAAGGATGCAGTCATGATGGGACACAGCCTCATTTTGGCTCATTGACGTTTGCCCATCCAGAAAACCCTGCAACCTTGCCTTCCAGGCCAGGTGAGCCGATTTGGCCGCTGCGAAATCGATAGTTGCCTCACCGGAAATTTTGAACTGGCTGACTGTCTGCTGCAGTCCTGAAGCCCGTTGCCCCAATTCACTGATGATAGAACTGGTCTGACGGGCATGATCAGCAGTCTCATGGCTGGTGTCACTGATATGAACCACATTTTTACTGATCTCATCCGCCACTGAATGCTGCTGTTCAGCTGCAGTGGCAATCTGAGTATTCATAGCGCTGATCGTGGAGACCGCCTCAGCGATGGAGACCAAAGACTGCCTGGCCCGCTCCGCCTGCTCAAGATTCTGTTTCGCTGTCTGGGTGCCGGATTTCATCACGGAAGCTGCATCACGTGCGCCCGCCTGCAGCCGTACGATCATATTTTCGATCTCAACGGTGGACTCCTGGGTGCGCGTCGCCAGCTCTCTGACCTCATCCGCCACCACGGCGAAGCCACGACCCTGCTCTCCTGCCCTCGCCGCCTCAATAGCCGCATTCAGTGCCAGCAGGTTGGTCTGTTCAGCAATCGACTTGATTACATCGAGGATTTTGCTGATCTCAGCACTGTCATCCTCCACCTTGAGGATGGAATTGGCAGCCATTTCAACCTCATCCGCAAGCCGCTTGATGGAGGAGGCGGTCTCTTCCACTATCTCACGACCATGCCCTGCTTCATTATCCGCCAACTGTGCGGCCTCACGGGCAGTTTGCGCACTATCCGCCACCTCGCCGATGGAGATGGACATCTGATGCACAGCTGTTGCAACCTGCTGAGTACTGGCTTCCTGCTCGATCACCTCGCTGCTGATCACAGCCGCGATCTCCGACGTCTCGGCCACGCCGCCAATCACCGTACTGGTGGAGTTTGCCGTCTCCCGTACCAGCCCCTGAATCTTGTCCACAAAGCGATTGAAACTGCTTGTCAGAAGACCGATCTCATCACTACCACCACACGCCATTCGCCGTGTCAGATCCCCGTCACCACTGGCGATATCATCCATCATGCCAGCGGCACGGCGTAGCGGCACAGAGACCATGCGACTGATGACAACAGCGATCAACATACTGATTATCAGACCGCCTGCCAGCAGTAAAAGGACCAGACGATTGGTGCTTTCCGCCTCGGCCAGCAGATCATTGCTGGTCTCGTGTATCGCAATTTTCTGGCGTTCGACCAAGTCACTTACCTTGGCTTCAATGGTCTTAAAGATCGGGCTTATCTGACTCTTGATCAGCCACACGTCGGTTCGCCAGCGGTCGCTGCCATGGATCTCGACCATCTTTTTCTGGGCCTGATCAAAGGCTGCATAGTCAGTGGTAAACTGTTCAAGTGCCTCCTCCTCCTCAAAGGTGAGTGCTTCACCATAGGCTGAGATCTTGTCAATCTGTTCTCTCGCTCTTTCCATATAGAGCGCCAGATTCTCCAGCTGCGCCTGGTTACGAAATGCCAGGTATCCCCGGATACTGCCCATCACGGTAGACCAACTGTAACGAAGCTCGTTGACTGCAGAAAGCAGCGCCAATCTGGAACTGTCCTCTGCCCCCTCCGCCTCCTCTAATTCAGATTCGATCATCTGGGTCGCCAGTTGCAGCAGACTCCGGTTCAGGGGATTCACATACTGATTTGCATGGGCGATGCCGGGAAAGTTTTTCTCATTTTCCGCAGCGGAAGCCAGCAGCTCTTTCTGCACACTGGTGGAATTTTCCAGTTCGACTGCAATCGACTCCACCAACATCCTGGCATCGGGATCGCTGGATATGGATGGTAGCGCCCTGAGGTTCTGAAGTGTCAGGGTGACAGCGTTCATCTTCTGTTTGAAGGACTTGAGATGCGCCTGCTCTTTGCTCAGCAGGTAAAATCCCAGTACTCCGTAGGCATTATGCAACTGCGTCGCCAGTTCGGCAGAGAGCAGCGCCGTAGGCTGCCGCTCCTCGACCACCTCAAAAACGGCATGCCTGACCTTCTGAAGACTGAACAGGGTCACCCCCGAGGAAGCCACCAGCACCACCAGGACAACTGAAAACCCAATGAGTATTTTATAGCTGATCCGCATGTTGGATAGAAACTGTTTCATAGTCGTTCTTATAAATCTGCCGGGCAATGCTTGCCGCAATGAAAAAATACTGCCACATCCGAATAACAGTAAGGGTGGGAATCTCTATATTTACTGCGTTCCCTTCCTTCTTCTCCAACTTATCGGCCCATTCGCCAACTTCTTTAGTCAGACACACATAAATCCATGATTTTACTGTGGGTTAGCCAGTCTATATGGATTGGAAACAGCGGCAATAACACACCATAACAGGAGATGTCGGCACATGGATTTGCAACCAGCGACTACTCGATATACCTTTCCCATCCCTTTTCAACATCCAACTGCCCAATGAGAATCCACCTGAAAACCCTCGGCTGCCGCCTCAACGAAGCGGAACTGGAAACCTGGAGACGCGACTTCGTCGACTTGGGTCATCGGTTGACCAGCGATCCGGAACGGGCGGAGCTCTTGGTAGTGAACACCTGTGCAGTCACTGAAGAAGCCGTACGGAAATCGCGCAAGCTACTCAACCGCGCCAATAGAGCCAATCCAAACGCCAAGCTGGTAGTCAGCGGCTGTTACGCCTCTCTGGACCCCACTGCCACGGCCCAGGTGGAGGGTGTTGATCTGGTTATCGGCAACCAGGACAAGGACCGACTGGTCGAGATTGTCGACCGTGAGCTGGATCTGAACGTGATGCCGGAGACTGCCACCGAACCGGCGGCAACCGGGCTGCTGGCCAGGGACCGCCAGCGAGCCTTCATCAAGGTTCAGGATGGCTGCCGTTATCGCTGCACCTTCTGCATCGTGACTCAGGCCAGAGGTGAAGAGCGCAGCCGTGCGCAATTGGAGATCATCGAAGAGATCAATCAGCTGCATGATGACGGCATTCAGGAGGTAGTCCTGACAGGGGTCCATATCGGGGGTTATGGCAGCGACAGGGACTCCAATCTGTCCAGCCTGATACGCCAGATACTGGCGGAAACCGATATTCCCCGCCTGCGCATCGGCTCGGTCGAGCCCTGGGATCTGCCGGAAAGCTTCTGGGATCTGTTCACCGATCCCCGCCTGATGCCGCATCTGCATCTGCCGCTGCAGAGCGGCTCCGACAGTGTATTGCGGCGCATGGCCCGCCGTTGTAAAACCGATGAGTATGCCCTGCTGGTGGAACTTGCCCGCAGCAAGGTAGAGGATCTGAACATTACCACCGATATCATCGTCGGCTTTCCTGGTGAAACCGACAACGAGTGGCAGCAAACGCTGGACTATGTGCAGCAGATCGGCTTCGGTCACCTGCACATCTTCGCCTACTCACCACGCAGCGGCACCAGGGCGGCCCAACTCACCAACCAAATCAGCCGGGATATCAAACGCATCCGCAGCGATGCCCTGCATCGGCTTGGAGATGAGATGAAACAGCAAACCATGGAGACCTATATCGGCCGTACCCTGCCGGTGCTGGTAGAGGGTAGTGGAGAAAACGGCTGGAGCGGGTACACGTCCAACTACCTGCGGGTGGTTTTCGATGCGCCTGCTGCAGCGCCGCTGGAGAATCAGATTATCGACATCCGCATCAAAGGATTAACAGATACCGGCGACCGGCTGACCGGTGAATGAGATCGGCCATAGGGTTCAGCGAAAGCTTAATTTTAGTATTTATTCAGCATAAACCAGGTAACTTTACAGCCCTTTGTCCGCCTCCATCTGCTGCTGCAAGTCCAGACTATTGACGAGATAAGCGATAGATATCCCCAGCTTTCGCGTCCAGCCTAATTCTACCCGCCAGGGTTCTCCCTCCAACTGCCAGACATGGCGCGCAGTTGCCTCACCACGACGTATTGCACCAATCTTTCCCGCAGTGCTGCGAACATAGGTGGGATATTGGCTCTGGTCCACTGATTTGCCGTATTTTTCCTGTAAACGACGTTTAAAGTCTTTGAAAGCAACTTGGGAAGCCGGTTCATATGTGTGCAGCACCTTGTAAATCGTCCCCTTGAACGCCATAACATAGATCTTGTCTCTATCCACGGAATAGATCACCCCGGATCGCTCGCCCCGCTGCTGTGGCTCTCTCTGAACAGCCCGCTTTGCAAGCTGGTTGTTCATGCTTCCGCCCAGACAGAAATCGCCGAAGACCTCCCGGATACAGCTCTCTCCAACGGACGCTGCATAACCCGCCAATGGCAACAACAGAAGAGCGGGAAACAGCAGTTTCGAACGGATTGTTGATTTTCTCATTATCCCGGCTTATTCATGGTGGCATCACGATCCGTCGGCCTGACCTTGCGCACAAGCGAAAGGCTCACGATGATTGAAGGAGAGTACTGAAATTCATAACATCTCACGGTCATGAATAAAATCAGATTCGCCGCCTCTATAATATCTGCTAGTCTTCGATCGGAGAAGATGCAATTAGCGGATCCGCGACACTTGATCCCCTCATTCACCCTTCGCGCCTGCAGATTCTTGTAGGCCGGATCAAGCGTAGCGGATCCTGCAAGCAATAACCAACGATTCAGAAACCACCCGTTGTTTGAGAACAGATAAATGCCGGATACTAAACCCACTCTACTGCTGGTCGACGATGAACCTGCAAACATTACAGTGCTCATGCACCTGCTGAAAAAGGATTATCGGCTGACTGCAGCCAGAAACGGACTGGAAGCACTGGAACGAGTGAAAAGCCAGCCAATGCCAGACCTGGTTCTACTGGACATCATGATGCCCGGAATGGACGGCTATGAAGTCTGCCAACGGCTCAAGGCCGATGAGACGACCAGTGAGATACCGGTGATCTTTATCACCGCAATGGGTGAAGAGAGTGATCAGACACGGGGGCTGGCACTGGGCGCTGTGGATTACATTACCAAACCTATATCCACCGCGATCGTCCTTGCAAGGGTAAAGACACACCTCACACTGAAACAGGCAAGGGAGGCATTGGCGAACCAAAACCAGATTCTGGAAGAGCGGGTCAAGGCCAGGACCAAAGAACTCGCAATGGCCAAAGACACCACCATTCTTGCCATGGCTACCCTGGCGGAGACCCGTGACAATGAAACAGGTAACCATATTCGACGCACTCAATACTATGTCAAGGCATTGGCCGAAGCGTTGAGTAAACATCCCAACTTTGCTCCTCTCCTGACGGATGATTATATCGAGCAGCTCTACAAATCGGCTCCACTGCACGATATCGGCAAAGTAGGCATCCGCGACAGCATCCTTCTGAAACCGGGGAAGTTGACTGAAGAGGAGTTCGAAGAGATGAAGAACCACACCATTTATGGAAGAGACGCCATCATCGAGGCGGAGAAACTACAGGGAAATCCCGACTCATCCTTCCTCCAGATTGCCCGTGAAATCGCCTACGGCCACCATGAAAAGTGGGATGGCAGCGGTTATCCGAACGGTCTTTCCGGCCAGGAAATCCCCTTCTCCGGACGTCTGATGGCGGTCGCTGACGTCTATGATGCCCTGATCTCAAAAAGGGTATATAAACCCGCTTTTTCTCACGAAAAATCCAGCGATATCATCCGCAAAGGCCGCGGGGGCCATTTTGACCCGGACGTCGTGGATGCCTTCGAGCGTATCAACGATGAGTTCCATTCAATCGCCAGGAAATTTTCCGACTAGTCTCCCTCCAGGAGTGGCATAAAAAAAGGGCTGACGAAAGATCATCAACCCTTTTTTTAGGTCAGCCGTTACCGTCCTTGCGGTCCCGGCTAAAGTAGTTAGCTCTAGCTACTTTTCCTTGCTTTTGGAACCTTTTTTGTCCTTTTTATTTTTCTTAGTCTTCTTGTCCTTCTTGGCTTTTTTGTCCTTTTTAGCTTTCTTAGCCTTCTTCTCTTTCTTATCTACTTTTGCTTTGGCCTTTTTATCCTTTTCTTTCTTTGCAGCCTTTTCTTTCTTTCCACTTTTCTTGCTCACCGATGACGCCGCTTTTTCGTGCTTGGCATCAGTCTTACCACTCTTTTTTGCCTTGCCTGGTTTCGCCCGGCAGTAGCCTTTGACTTTTTTTCCACTTTTGGCTTTGTAGCCTTTCACCCAGGTACAGGAAGAGTTGCCCGAACAGCTCGATTGACTCATTCCCTTACAGTCGACGGCGGCATTGCCCAGCGGGTGGAACATGGCCAAACACAACAAAAGTCCAAGTATCAGAAGTTTTCTGAAATCCCCTTTTACATCAATCATCTCTATTCCTAAATTTTGTTCAAATAACTCAACAGCGCGATACGCAATTTGCCTGTCCATACATTGGATGGGAAACTAACAGGCCCGTCAATCCTGGTTACATTTGTTTACAATTCGATATTTCGGCAGCAACTCCAAAACGCTTTTAACACAGTAGTTGTTGAAAAAGATCAAATTTCTCACGGTAATTGTCTTTAAAAACAAGCATTAAGAAACATTTCCTGATTGTTGCGTTTTCTCAATGCGCCGGCAACTCTGCATATGGTCAAATATTATCAAGTCAGGCGGGGTGGATTCAGGCAGCATGCCCCACCCATCCAGGCTTATCTCCTCCATCCTCCTTTGGTATATACCGCTTCAGGCTTTTTCTGGAGCGGTTTTTTTTCGCCCATTATTTGCATAAAACAACGATATTTCCAGGTCCCTAGCGGCCATACTGCATGACCCGATGCCGCAGCCGCCCGGCAAGATCTTCATCCACCTGATCCCATCTAAATCGCCACTGCCAGTTTCCCTCGGTGGTCCCCGGAGTATTCATGCGATGATCCTGTCCCAGGCTCAATACATCCTGCATCGGTAAAATCGCCATATTGGCGCAGGATGACAAGGCGCATCGAATCAGCGGCCAGGGCATGATCTCCCGGGATCGTCCCAGATAATTGTCTACCTGCTCCCTTTCAGCATCATCCAGACTGTTATACCAGCCAAGGCTGGTATCGTTATCATGGGTACCTGTATAGACCACTGAATCCCTTGTGTGTCTGAACGGGAGGTACGGGTTTTCCGCCCCCCCGGAGAAGGCAAACTGCAGAATCTTCATACCTGGCAAGCCGTGACTTTTTCTCAGGGCCTCTACCTCTGGTGTGATGATCCCCAGGTCCTCCGCCACCAGCTCCAAGTGAGGCAGCGCCTCATATAATTTCTTAAACAGCTTTTCACCAAGGGCGGGAACCCATCTGCCGTTGATTGCCGTCTCCTCCGTTGACGGGATCTCCCAATAGGCCTCAAAGCCACGAAAATGGTCAATACGGATCAGATCGCAAAGCGCCGATTGGGTCTCCATGCGTTCGATCCAGAACGAGAAACCATCCTCTTCCATCTGTTCCCATCGATAGAGCGGGTTTCCCCAGCGCTGTCCGGTTTCAGAGAAATAGTCCGGCGGTACGCCAGCTACCACACGGGGCAGCCCGTTCTCCAACAGATCAAACATCGCCCGATGAGACCAGACCTCCGCGCTGTCTTGAGCGACAAAGATCGGCACATCACCGAATAGAAGGATACCGCGCTCGTTGGCGTAGGACTTCAGGCGGAACCACTGACGAAAAAAGAGAAACTGTTCAAAACGGGTATATTGAATCTGGTTACACAGGCGGGCTCTGGCTTCAGCCAACGCCTGTGGATTTCGGTCCCGTAAAGGAGCGAGCCACTCCCACCAGCATCCACCTTGCTCTGAATGGAGTGCCTGAAACAGACAGTAGTCGTCCAACCAATGACCCTGCTCGGCACAGAAACGATCGAGTTCGGCTCTATCTTCACCAGAAGCCCGATCCTTGAACCCCTCCCAGGCGAGGCTGAGGGCGAAGGCGCGTCCGTTGTCGGAGAAGCTACTCTCTTCCAGTGGCAACTCATCCAGCCAACCCTCCTCTATCACCGGTTCAAGGCTGATAAAACGAGGATTGCCCGCATGCACAGAACTGCTCTGATAGGGTGAGCCGTCAGCCTGGGTCGGACCTACCGGCAGTATCTGCCAAACTGTCATCCCTGCCGCATGGAGAAAGTCAACAAACCGGTAGGCATGACTGCCAAGATTCCCAACTTTCCCAGGACCCGGCAGTGAACTGATATGCAACAATATCCCAGCCCGACGGCGATCCAATACCCCGGGCAGGTTTTCGCCGCCATCGGTCTGGCTATAATCCATACTACTTATCCTTTTAGGCGACTAACCGGAATCTAATAAAATGGGATCAGTCGTTTTTTTTCATCACGCCGCCAAGCGCAGGATCACCGCTGCCCTTGGTAAACACCTCTCCAAGATAGGCGGGTTCATTGATGCCCAGTAGCTCATAGAGGTGGGAAAGTTGGCGACGAAAGAGACTCTCGAAATCACTCACAGTGCCACTGGGGTTGTAGTCACCAAACCACCAGAACCAGTCGGACCCTTCACAGATAGCCAGTTGCCGTTCAAGTTCATCCATCTGCTGTGTAGAAAAGTCACCATCAGCAACCGCCTGATCATAGGCTACTTTTGCATCCCCCAGCATGTCCCATGCCCGGTTCTTGTCATGATCGCCGATCCAGGTCGAGAAGGTGCCATAGACCCAACTGCCGGCAACCAGTTTTGGAAGCCTTGGAGAGGGCTTTGCCTGCTGCGCAAGCGACTCGGAAAATGTGGTTAGCTCAAAACGCGGATGGTTTGACAGCCGGTCATACATGGCGTTCAGAAAGTAACTGCCATTATGGGGGTAGTACTCCCAGGCATTTTCCCCGTCCATGATGATGGATACCACCGCATTGGGATTATCCCCACAGGCGTTGGCAATATTCTCCAAATGGTTGATCAGATCTCCAACTGCGTCATCGGCATGCCAGTCACCATAGGTAAAACCGATCAGATCAGAGAGACCGTCATCCCGGAAAAACATGTTCAGACCACCCTCCCGAACCCGGTAGGGAGTATGGACCCAATTTTCCGGCATATGATCGCCTTCACTGCTGACAGAGAGGCTGTTGTGCAATACCTGCTGACCGGTTGCGGCCCAGAGAAACCCCTCCTCTTCCAGCAGTTTGAGCGTTACTTCACTCACCGCACCCTCTGATGGCCAACATCCGGCAGGCGAGAAGCCAAAGTGTTTCTTAAACACTTCAACGCCTTTACGTACATGCCAGCGCGCCCTCGCCTCCCCGCCCGGATAGCTTTTCAGCTCGGGCATTTCCGCATAGGGCATCGTCTCTTTGGTTGACTCGATATCGATCAACAAAGGCACGATCGGGTGAGCATAGGGGGTGACGGAGAGTTCCACCTGCCCATTTTCAGCCAGTTTGCGATAACGGTCTGTTACCCGGGTCAACTCTTCACCGATCAACTCCACCAGGCGACGCCGGTCACTGATATCATAACCATACCCCTTACTCTGCAGTGAACGAATGCGAATATCGTTGAGTCGTACGCACTCACCCACCCAGGCCAGGTGATACCAGACGAGAAGATCCACCATGAAGTGATCGTTCAAATAGGGTATGAGCGTCTCCTCCTCCAACACTTTGGAGGCGAGATCAGCCAGTCGGGAATAGTGCTTGAAACGCTGGATCAAACGACGCTCATTGGCACGCAGGCAGGCTGAAACCAGCTCCTTGCGGGAATCCTGGTCCACCGGAAGTCCTGGCCCGGCAAGCGCCGCCAGTAGTGGATCACGGATCAGTGTTCCGAACTCCAGCCAGGCTTTGATCTGACCCGCATAGTCGTCGATCTGCTCCAGCAGAACCGGGGCAAAATTCACCACCGCCTTCGACTTGGGATTGTGCTCCAGGTGGGCCGCCATATCCGCATAGTCCTTGATACCGTGCAGATAGACCCAGGGAAGATGGTAATCGCTATGCTCCGGCCCCTTGTAGTAGGGCTGATGCATATGCCAGCAGAAGACTACCTTCAACCGGTTCTTACTCTCACTCATGATTGATTTTTCTCGTTATCGTACGTGATGAATGACCTGCCCCAGCATCTCCGGCGTTACCAATACCACACCACCATCAGATACCAAGAAACGTTCCGCATCGGCTACGGTATCTTCGCCAATGACAGTGCCTTCGGGAATCTCGCAACCTCGATCAATGACTGCTTTGCGAATACTGCAGTTGCGCCCGATATTGACATCAGGCAGCACCACCGAATCCTCAACTGAACTGTAGGAGTTGACCCTGACGTTGGAAAACAGCAGGGAGTTTCTCACGGTCGCCCCGGAGATAACGCAACCGCCGGAGACCATCGAATCCACAGCCATGCCACGCCGTTCTTCATCATCAAAAACGAATTTAGCCGGCGGCAGCTGCTCCTGATAGGTCCAGATAGGCCAGCTCCGATCATACAGGTTCAGCGGCGGAGTCACCCCGATCAGCTCCAGATTGGCTGACCAAAATGCATCGATAGTACCCACATCGCGCCAATAGGCCTGTTTCCCGCTCTCTACATCATTGAACGGGTAGGCCATGATACGGTACTTTTCGATGACTTTCGGGATAATATCCTTACCAAAGTCATGGGATGAATCCGGCGTATCCGCATCCTTTATCAGTTGCTCAAAGAGGAACTTGGTGTTGAAGACATAAATACCCATGGAGGCCAACGCCACATCGTCCCGCCCCGGCATGTGCTGGGGATTGTCCGGCTTCTCGGAGAACTCTAGGATGCGGTACTCATCGTCGACGCTCATCACGCCGAACTCTTTTGCAGTTTCCAGGTCCACCTCGATACAACCCACCGTCATATCAGCACCCGATTCAACGTGTTCCGCCACCATGGTGCCGTAGTCCATCTTGTAGATGTGATCACCTGCCAGGATCAACACATAATCCGGTGCGTGACTGCGCAAGATATCCAGATTTTGGTAGACCGCGTCAGCAGTCCCCTCATACCAACTGCTTTCGATGCGCTGCTGGGCTGGAAGCAGCTCCACGAACTCGCCAAATTCGCCCCGCAGAAATCCCCAACCGCGCTGGATGTGCAGAATCAGAGAGTGCGCCTTGTACTGAGTCAGCACACCAATACGGCGAATACCGGAATTAATACAATTCGACAGTGGAAAATCCACAATCCGAAATTTCCCCCCGAAAGGAACCGAAGGCTTGGAGCGCCATTGGGTCAAATCTTTCAGGCGTGAACCCCGTCCTCCCGCCAAAATGAGTGCCAGTGTGTTCCTCGTCAGGCGACTGACAAAACGTGGATTTTGGTCGGACATAAAACTACCCTCCGTGACCTTCTGCAGATAACAACGACAGCGACCGATAAAGACCCGCATCGACGCTGCCTTATGGTACCATCATGTTCCCTCGACGCGTAGCCGTTACTGTCCGGAATGAAGTTGATGAAACAGTCTCACGCCCAGAATATCTCCGAACCTCTGCACCGAATCCTGGAAGCCAGGCACCACGATCCATTTGAAGTCCTCGGTAGGCATGTCGAGGGGGATTCCACCGTCTTCAGGGTATTTCAGCCGCGGGCTCGCCGCGTCCGGCCAAGCGACTCTGAAACAGAATTGCAACGTATCGAGGGTACTGATCTTTTCGAGGGCCACTTCAATACAGCAGACTTACCTGAGCGTATTGAAATCATCTGGGAGGACGAGTACGGCGTCGAACAGCAACACTACGACCCCTACTGCTTCACACCACAGTTACAGGATTTCGATGTCCACCTTTTCGGCGAAGGGCGACATCGCCACGCCTACCGTTTTCTTGGCGCCCATCCCCATGAGACCGATGGGATTCCCGGCATCCTGTTTGCCGTTTGGGCACCCAACGCCGAGCGCATCTCCATCGTAGGCGACTTCAACCAATGGGATGGACGCGTATATCCGATGCGCGCGCTTGGCGGTTCCGGCATCTGGGAACTGTTTATCCCCGGACTGACTGCCGGCGCCTTCTATAAATTCGAGGTTCGCGCCCGGAATGGCGACATCTCGCTGCGTACCGACCCCTACGGCAACCATTTCCAGATGCGCCCCGAGACCGCCGCCGTGGTCATGGCGGACTCAGAGTATCAGTGGGAAGATGAAGACTGGGTTGAAGCACGTGAAAAACGCAACTGGCAACAGTCACCCATGTCAGTCTATGAAGTGCACCTCGGCTCCTGGCAGAAAGACGTCGACGGTGGATTCCTTAACTACCGGAAACTGGCCCACCGGCTCTGCGACCATATCAAAGAGACTGGTTTCACCCATGTGGAACTGCTGCCGATTACCGAACACCCTTTCGACGGCTCCTGGGGCTATCAGACGACCGGCTACTTCGCCCCGACCAGCCGTTTCGGCACGCCGGACGATTTCCGCTATTTCATCGATCATCTGCACAAAAACAATATCGGCGTGATACTGGACTGGGTACCCGCCCACTTTCCCCGCGACCGACATGCGCTGGCGCAATTCGATGGCTCAGCGCTCTACGAACATGAGGACCCCCGCCGGGGGGAGCACCGGGACTGGGGCACTCTAATCTTCAATTTTGGTCGAAATGAAGTGCGTAACTTCTTGATATCCAGCGCAATCTACTGGATGGAAGAGTTCCACCTCGATGGTTTGCGGGTCGACGCCGTCGCCTCCATGCTCTACCTCGACTACTCACGGGAACCCGGCGACTGGCTCCCCAACGAGCATGGCGGAAGAGAAAATCTTGAAGCTGTCGACTTCATGCGGGAACTCAACAGCACCACCCACGAACTCCACCCCGGCACCCTGATGATCGCCGAGGAATCCACCGCCTGGCCCCAGGTTTCGCGCCCCACCTGGTTGGGAGGCCTGGGTTTCAGCATGAAGTGGAACATGGGTTGGATGCACGACACGCTCTCCTATTTATCGAAAGACCCGGTCTACCGTCACTACCATCACGACCTGCTGACCTTCGGTCTGCTCTATGCTTTTACCGAAAACTTCGTTCTGCCCTTCTCCCACGACGAGGTGGTGCACGGCAAAGGCTCGATGATCAACAAGATGCCAGGGGACGAGTGGCAGAAATTCGCCGCCCTGCGACTGCTCTACACTTACATGTTCACCTATCCCGGCAAAAAACTGCTCTTCATGGGTAGCGAATTCGCTCAGGCGCGGGAGTGGAACGACGACGAGGCGCTGGACTGGTTCCTGCTTGATCACCCATTTCACAATGGGGTAAAGACCCTCATTTCCGATCTGAACCATCTCTACCAGGAACAAACCTCTTTGCATCAGGTGGAGTTTGAAGAGGGGGGATTCGAATGGATCGACTGTAATGACAGTTCGCAGTCGGTATTGAGTTATCTGCGCAAAAGCACCGACGGCAATGTCGCAGTCATCATACTCAACTTCACGCCGATTCCCCGGGAAAACTACCGTATCGGCCTCAGCCGCGCGGGAAACTACCGCGAGATATTGAATTCCGATTCAGCATTCTACAGCGGCAGCAATGTGGGGAATGGCGGAGTCATCACCGCTGAAGAAGTGAGTTGGATGGGACGGGACTACTCCGCTTCGCTGACGCTGCCTCCGCTGGGTGCGGTGGTGTTACGACTGGAGACATAGTGGTGTAGGCCCGATCAAGCGCAGCGGATCGGGCAAACTGAAATAATATACTCCATGGGATTGCCGGTTCCTCTACGCTTGAACCGGCCAACGTCCAAGTCTCTATCTGCGGCTGCGCATCCTGTGCCGCCGAAAGTAGTCGATCAGACCCCGGGTGGAACTGTCGTGTTCCGCGTTCACGTCCTCATCCATCAACTCAGGCAGGATCACATTCGCCAGTTGCTTGCCCAACTCCACACCCCACTGGTCGAAGGAGTTCACCCGCCAGATCACCCCCTGCACGAAGATCTTGTGTTCGTAGAGCGCGATCAGTGAACCAAGACGCGACGGGGTAATCCTGTCCAACAGTAGCGTGTTGGTGGGACGGTTGCCGGGAAAAATCTTGTGTGGCAGAAGCTCGACAATCTGCTCAGCACTCATTCCGACTGCCTCCAGCTCCTCACGCGCCTCGGTGCGGGTCTTACCCTTCATCAACGCTTCGGTCTGGGCAAAAAAGTTGGCCAGCAACATCTCATGATGCTCTCCAGCCTCATTATGGCTGTTGATCGGCGCAATGAAATCACACGGAACCATCTGGGTGCCCTGGTGAATCAACTGATAGAAGGCGTGCTGGCCGTCGGTCCCAGCAGTCCCCCAAACCACTGGCCCGGTGCTGTAGGTGACGGGTCTGCCGAAACGCGTCACCCGCTTGCCGTTACTCTCCATGTCCGCCTGCTGCAGGTAATCGGGCAGCAGCCGCAGATACTGGTCATACGGCAGGATGGCGCAGGTCTTCGCCTTGGCGAAATTGGCATACCAGATACCGATCAACGCCAAGATTACCGGCATGTTTTCAGAGAGATCCGCATGCAGAAAATGCTCATCCATCTCATGCGCGCCATCCAGGAGTTCACTGAATCCCTCCATACCGATGGCAATGGCGATCGGCAGGCCGATGGCAGACCAGAGCGAGTAACGTCCGCCAACCCAATCCCAGAATTCGAACATATTTTCGGTATCGATACCGAACTCAGCCACCTTCTCTTCATTGGTGGAGATAGCAACAAAGTGGCGAGCTACTGCCGCTTCATCCTTCAGCGTCTCAAGCAACCAGCTGCGCGCTGTCGTGGCGTTACTGAGTGTCTCCTGAGTGGTAAAGGTCTTGGATGCGACAATAAAGAGGGTACTCTCCGGGTCGATATGTTTGGTCGCCTCGACGATATGGGTGCCATCTACGTTAGAGACGAAATGCACCCGCAGATCGGAGCGCTGATAGTGTTTCAGCGCCTCACAAACCATCTTTGGCCCCAGATTGGATCCACCGATACCAATATTGACCACATCGGTTATCTGCTTGCCGGTATACCCTCTCCACTCGCCGGAGCGCACTGATTCGGAAAACTGCGCCATCTTGTCCAGTACTGCATTGACCTCCGGCATCACATCTTCGCCATCCGCCCATGTTGGGCTGTCACTGCGATTGCGCAGGGCCACATGCAATACGGCACGATCCTCGGTGATATTCAGCCTGTCTCCGGAAAACATCCGCCGGCGCCAGCCATCCAGGTCGACCGACTCCGCCAGTTTGAGCAGCAGCTTCATGGTGGCTGGCGTGATCCGGTTCTTCGAGTAGTCAAGCAGGATGCCACAAGTTCGCAGCGACATCTGCTCCGATCGTTCCGGGTGATCATGGAAGAGGTCTCGCATACGAACAGGCGCCATCTCTTCCCAGTGCGCCTGCAGGGTTAACCAATCTTCGGTGTGATTTATCTCGGTCATGATCGGAACTTCTATAGGTTTCTGAGAACAAGACTCACCCGCTCTCTTCGTTAACAGCAGATGTTAAGAAGAAGCGCGTCGAGGTTCAAGACAAGAGGTCAATTATTTCCGATAAATCTATGCTCAATGCCGCTCTTTACTTTAGAATTGGGGAAAGCTTTAAACAAGTCTCTGGACAATATCGACATTCACACTCATCGACTTAGCTGGGAATCTGCCATTGAACATCCTTTTTGCCTCCAGTGAAGCCACTCCGTTGATCAAAACAGGGGGCTTAGCAGACGTCGCCGGCAGTCTGCCTGCAGCGTTGCGAACATTTGGACACGACTGCCGACTTGTGCTGCCTGCCTATCCGCAGGCGATGGAACACGCCGATGACCTGCAACAGGTGGCAGAACTCGATATTCCGGGGTATCTGGGCAAGGTCCGCCTGCTGAGCGGGTTCAGTGGCCCACACGGCGTTCCTCTCTATCTGGTCGATGCACCCTATTTCTTCGACCGTGAGGGCAACCCCTATCTCACACCCGAAGGTTATAATTGGGAAGATAATGCGAGCCGCTTCGGGCTCTTCTGCAAGACAATCGTTGAGATCAGCCTCAATGACGCTGGACTCGACTGGAAGCCAGACCTGGTACACGCCAACGACTGGCAAACGGGTCTTGTACCCGCTCTGCTATCGCGCCATACCGATCGCCCGGCTACGATTTTCACCATTCATAACCTCGCCTATCAAGGGCTGTTCGACCTTGAAACCTTCGACCAGCTGCATCTACCTGCGGAGTTCTGGTCACCGGAAGGGCTGGAATTTCACAGTCAACTCTCTTTCATCAAGGGCGGCCTCGCCTTTGCTGACCGCATAACCACCGTCAGCCCCACCTATGCTGAGGAGGTACAGACCCCGGTATTTGGCTACGGACTGGAGGGGTTGTTGCAGCATCGCAGCCAGGATTTCAGCGGTATTTTGAATGGCATCGACTACCATGAATGGGATCCTGCAAGCGACCCCAATACAGTTGCCGCTTTTACCGCAGACAGTTTCGAAAAAAAGGCTGAAAACAAACTGGCACTACAGAGGGAGTTCGGCCTGCCGGAGGACGAGCATATCCAACTCTTCGGCTATATTGGCCGATTGGTCGAGCAGAAAGGGGGCGACCTGATCCTGCAGGTACTGCCAGGGATCATGGATTCAGGTGCACAAGTGGTGTTGTTGGGCTCAGGCAACCCGGAGCTGGAACAGGCGCTAAAGAAAATCAGCAGCAAGTATCACAGCAGAGTTGGTGTATATATTGGCTATGATGAGGGGTTGGCTCATCGGATCGAGGCAGGCAGCGACTGTTTCCTGATGCCTTCGCGT
Organism: gamma proteobacterium endosymbiont of Lamellibrachia anaximandri; assembly: GCA_016756855.1. Classification (GTDB taxonomy): domain Bacteria; phylum Pseudomonadota; class Gammaproteobacteria; order Chromatiales; family Chromatiaceae; genus QGON01. The sequence goes on from JAESPD010000006.1 coordinate 79,797, forward strand.
TTTGAACCCTGCGGCCTCAATCAGATCTACAGCCTACGCTACGGCACTATACCCATCGTCCGCCGTACCGGCGGGCTGGCCGACACTGTGGTCGATGTCAATCCACACACTCTCGCAGACGGATCCGCCACTGGATTCCTGTTTGACAATGCTGATGGAGCCGGGCTTTGGGGGGCTGTGGAGAGAGCCATCGACTTCTACCACCGCCCGGAGGTGGAGTGGTGCATACTCGCCACTACGGGAATGCGTCAGGATCTGAGCTGGGAGACCAGTGCGAAGCACTATCTGGATCTCTACCAAGATGCGATTACCTCGCCTTTCACCCCATCTGTTTAGCATTCAAACAAAAAAAGCCCCAGCCTGATGGCCGGGGCTTTTTTCGGGAACCGCTGAATCAGGCCGCCTGAACGGGTATGGAGTTTCCCGTTCTTTCCACCCTATTCTGCTCGTTCAGATAGACCAGAGTCGGCTTGAAGTCGGCAATTTCGGCCTCATCAATGCCTGAGTAGGCACAGATGATCACCCGGTCACCGGGGTCTGCCTTGTGTGCCGCCGCGCCATTCACTGAAATCACGCGCGAGCCAGCCTCCGCCCGAATGGCATAGGTAGTAAAACGTTCGCCGTTGGCGACGTTGTAGATCTGGATCTGCTCGTACTCATGTATCCCAGCAAGTTCCAGCAACTCACTGTCAATGGCGCAGGACCCCTCATAATCCAACTCTGAGTGGGTTACACAGGCCCGATGTAATTTGCATTTAAGAACCGTCAACTGCATGAAAAGCAGACTCCATCACACGAAAGCCGCGTATTATCCGCGATCTTCAAGCTTCCATCAATGGCAAGAAAGCCGTCATATTATCGATTAGCCTCGCTTTCCCCAGATAGGCAGCGGCTAAAATCACCAGATTCCGCTCGCCAGCCTCGGGAAAACCCAAGTCCGCAGCCCTCCGCACAGTAAAATAGTCGGGCCGAAAACCCGCTGCCACAAGCCGCTTTTGCGCCCTGAACTCCAGCGAGCCATAGTCTCTTTCACCTGACATTAGGGCTTCGGAGGTCAATTTCAAGGTTTCATGCAGTGCTGGCGCCTGGGTTCGCTCCTGTGGTGTCAGATACCCATTGCGTGAACTGAGCGCCAGGCCGTCCTTCTCACGAACCGTCGGCACACCGATGACCTCCAGGGGAAAGCAGAGGTCAGCTACCATCCGGCGAAGCACCATCAGCTGTTGGAAATCCTTCTCTCCGAACAGGGCCAGATCCGGCTGCACCATATTGAACAGCTTACAGACCACAGTTGCCACACCGACAAAATGGCCCGGACGACTGCTACCACAGAGGATATCCGACAGGCCAGGCACCTCTACCCGGGTCTGCTCAGCTTTTCCCGGAGGGTAGACCACTTCCACGGGAGGCGTAAAGAGCAGGTCAGCATCCACACCGGAGAGTTTCTCCCGATCCGTCTCCAGGGTACGGGGATAGGAAGAAAAATCCTCCCCCTCCCCAAACTGCATCGGATTCACGAAGATACTAACCACACAACGATCGGCCAGTTCCCTGGCCCGCTTAACCAGTTCCAGATGGCCGACATGCAGATTACCCATCGTCGGTACAAAGGCAATACGTTCAGCGTCGCGCCGCCAGGCAGAAACCTGTCGGCGCAGAGAATCGATTGTGGAAACGGTCTCCATAGTTTTCAGGTAAAACTCTCTTCAGCTCCCGGAAACTCACTTTTCCGGACGCTCTCGACAAAGGCAGACAAGGCCGCCTGGATGCTCTCTCTGCCCAGCAAAAAGTCTTTCACAAAGCGCGGAGGATTGGGATTCATGCCTAACATGTCGTAGATCACCAGGACCTGCCCGTCACAACCTGCTCCGGCGCCGATCCCGATAACCGGCATGACGACCGCCTTGGCGATCTCTGTCGCCAGTACAGCCGGGACACACTCAAGTACCAGCATCTGCACGCCGGCATCCTGCAACGCGAAGGCATCCTGCATGATTCGCTCCGCGCTCTCCTTTTCACGCCCCTGTACCCGGTAACCACCGATCTTAAACACGGATTGGGGCAGTAAACCAAGATGGCCGCACACAGGAACACCGTGGGACGTCATCTGACGCACAGCTTCCAGCTGCACGCCGCCACCTTCCAGTTTAACCATCTGTGCACCGCCTTCTTTCATCAGGCGTCCGGCGGTCTCCATCGCCTGATCGGGGGTGCGGTAGCTCATGAAAGGCATATCCGCCACCAGCAGCGCACCCTGCCTGACCCGCGCGACATTACGGGTGTGGTAGACCATCTCATCGACAGTCACCGGCAGCGTACTCCCCTGCCCCTGCACCACCATGCCCAATGAATCCCCCACCAGCAGAACTTCAGCACCAGCGTTTTCAATTAACCGGGTAAAACTGGCATCGTAGCTGGTGATACAGCTGATCTTACGACCAGCCTGTTTCATTTCCAGCAGAGAATTGACTGTAATGTTGGCGGCAGACATGAATATCCTGTTGATATTGCAAATTAAATTGTGTGAGCGGTAAACCTGCCACGATTACTCAATAGACAGGCGAATCGAGGCGGGTCGCAGCGCTTTCTACATCTCTCTTCGCAGCAAACCGCTGGAATTCAAACCCAAAGAGATAAAATAGTGGTTTAGCAAAACAGATCATCTTGATTTTATCACGCTCCGCTGTGAACCGTTCAAAGCAGCAGAGGTGCGGGATTGAGGTAACGTTTACCCGAATCGGCAGTGCAGATATGTTCCACCAGCAACTGGAAGTCAGCTTCACTCTCAACCGGGTTGATCTCCGCCGCATTGATGATCAGCAGCGGTGAGCGGTCATAGTGGTAAAAAAAGTCGGTGTAGGCGTCGCACAGACGCTGTAGGTAGGCGGGATCCATGCTTGCCTCTTCCGGTCTCCCCCGTTGACGGATGCGCCGCATCAGTGTCTCAACCGGCGCCTGCAGATAGACTACCAGATCGGGCTTAGGTGCAGTCATGGCCAGTCGCTCATAGACCTGCTGGTAGAGCTGCAGCTCCTCATGTTCAAGATTGACTTCGGCGAAGAGGCGATCCTTCTCCAGCATAAAATCGGCAATCAAACGCTGCCGGAACATATCACCCTGCTGCAATTCGTTCCATTGACGACTACGTTGAAAAAGAAAATAGAGCTGAGCGGGAAATGCAGACTGCCGGCGATCCCGGTAGAAACGACCCAAAAAAGGATTCTCTTCGGCACCCTCAAGCAGCGTTTCGCCGCCAAAAGTCTCAGCCAGTCGTTGCACCAGGCTGGTCTTGCCCACACCCACAGGACCCTCCACCACCAAAAAACCCGGCGGGGAAAATGATTCAGACGACCTTTTCGATACCATCACCTGAAATCCGTTCAAGCAGTCCGGAAAGCGACCCTAGCAGCGGGATATCCAATCCTGGCGGTGCGATCTCCGCCAATGGGTAGAGTACGAATGCGCGCTCCCCCAAGCCGGGATGCGGCACGATCAGACGCGAGGTTTTGATCTGCTGATGGCCAAACAGCAACAGATCCAAATCGAGCGTCCGAGGCCCCCAGCGTTCGCCGTTCCGCACCCGCCAATGCAGCCGTTCCAACCGCTGCAACTCTTCCAGCAGCATCTCTGCGCTCAGGGAGGTCGTCACTGCTGCGACCGCATTGATGTAGTCCGGCTGATCCGGCGGCCCCATCGGCGGAGTCCGATAGAGCAAGGAGCGGGCAGTGCAGTGAGTCTCCGGCAGGTCACCTAATTCGTCCAGCGCCCGGCTCACCTGCTGTCGCGGTGATTCCAGATTACTGCCCAACCCGATGTACGCTACGATCTGCGAGCTTTCACTCATCCGATGGTTTAGCCTTCCTGGGTCGGCGGCGACGACGGCGACCACTACGGCCCCGGCGTTCCTGTCCAGCCATCTGGCCCTGCTCCTGAGGATTTCCTTTCTGGAACTCTGTCCACCACTCCGCCAACTCCATTTCCGCCTCTCCAGCCTGGGCACGCAGCAGCAGAAAGTCATAAGCAGCACGAAATTTTGGGTGGGTGATGAGGCGTTGAGGACGTTTACCGCCACGACTGAGGAATCTCGGCTGCATCTGCCAGATGTCCCGCATCGGGTAGCTGATACGCTTCGGAATCAGCACCCTCTGAGCCTGCTCGGCCAAGACATCCCTTCCCGCCTCCTGCAGCGCAGGTATCGGGGGCATGCCGTCTGCCTCATACGCCGCCGCGCGCAGACGTACCGGCTCCCACAGCAACACTGCAAAAAGGAAGGCCGGGGTTACCGGCTTTCCATCCCTGATCCTGCTGTCAGTGTTTTCCAATCCCCGGTTGACGAAGGTAATGGGAAAGTCGTGATCCTCGTGGCTCAAAGCCTCTTCGGTCGCGGGAAAGAGGTGGCCAAACATGTCGTAATGGCGCAACTTTTCAAAAGTCTCCAGGGCAGCACCGCCCAGGAACAGCTTCAACACCTCTTCAAATAATCGGGCAGCGGGCACATCATCCAGCAGGGAGACCATAGAACTCAGGGGCGTTTCGCAGGATATATCGATCTTAAACCCCAGCTTTCCGGCAAATCTGACCGCCCGCAACATACGTACAGGATCCTCACGGTAACGCTGTTCAGGATCTCCCAACAGCCTCAGCACACCGTTATTCAGATCCGTCAGGCCATCCGCATAGTCCACAACCGAGAAATCCCCGATGTTGTAGTAGAGGGCATTGATGGTGAAATCTCGCCTCTGGGCGTCCTCCTCAATGGTGCCATAGACGTTATCCCGCAGGATCATGCCGTTCTCGACCTTACGCGAATCATCTGCGCTCCCATCCCCCATGCTGCGGAAGGTAGCAACCTCGATGATCTCCCGTCCAAAAAAGACGTGCGCCAGACGAAAACGCCGGCCTATAAGGCGACAATTGCGAAAAACCTCCTTTACCTGTTCAGGCAGGGCGTCTGTCGCCACATCAAAGTCTTTGGGTTCACGCCCGAGCAGGAGGTCACGCACGCCTCCCCCTACCAGATAGGCCTCAAAACCGGAATTTCTCAGCCGATAGAGCACCTTGACAGCATTTTCGCTGATATTTGCCCGGGAGATATTGTGATCCGGGCGGGGAACAATGACTGGATCGAAGATGACGTTATGTCCCGTAGGCGCCTGATCAGACACCGTTTTTCGCTTGAACAGCTTCTTCTGAAGCCACTTTACCGTTCGATTCAACTAATACAGACCACAAAGAGATAAAAAAATATCACCAAACCATTGAGCCTGGCCATGAGGTCAGTATAATAGCGCCTTTCCGAGCAAACTGCTCCCTTCGTCTAGTGGTCTAGGACGCTGGCCTCTCACGCCGGTAACAGGGGTTCGAGTCCCCTAGGGAGTACCATCTTTAAAAACCGCACCGGGTTGCCGATGCGGTTTTTTTGTTCCTGATGCGCGCCCCCACAAAGCATTGGAGGAGACACCCTACTCCTTCGAGGCCTTGCTGCCCGGCGTACAGGCCAGTCCACGCAGATATACTGCAAAATCCTCCCCCAGTTCCGGGTGGTCTAGACCATATTCAACTGTGGCTTCCATGTAACCCAGTTTGCTGCCGCAATCGTATCGTTTGCCTTTGACCCGATAGGCCCGAACCTTTTCGTATTTCAACAGTTCGGCAATCGCATCGGTCAATTGAATCTCGCCACCCTTGCCGGTGCCTGTCTGCTCCAGCAAATCGAAAATTCGCGGGGTAAGGATATAGCGTCCGACTACAGCCAGGTTTGACGGCGCATCTTTCGGATCGGGTTTTTCCACGATTGAGCTGATGATTGCGGTTTCACCGTCATCTTCGGTTACTTCAACAATACCGTATTTATTGGTTTCCTCGGGCGGGACCTCTTCCACAAGAATCACACTGCACTGGTATTTATCATAAACATCGACCATCTGGGCCATGGCGCCCCTGCCACCATCACCCCTGATCAGGTCATCCGCCAGGATTACCGCAAAAGGCTCATCTTTCACGACAGGTTTGGCACAAAGCACCGCATGACCGAGCCCCCGTGCCTCTGCCTGCCGTAGATAGATACAGGAGACCTCCTCAGGGAGAACATTCTGAACAATCTGCAACAGTTTCTCTTTGCCGGAAGTTTCCAGCTCCACCTCAAGTTCATACGCCTTGTCAAAGTGGTCAGGGATCGCCCGTTTTGCTCGGCCTATGATAAAGACGAGGGATTCAATGCCGGCTGCCTCAGCCTCCTCGGCGCCGTACTGAATCAGGGGTTTATCAACAATGGGTAACATCTCCTTGGGAGATGCCTTGGTGGCGGGTAGAAAGCGGGTACCCAGGCCGGCGGCCGGAAAGACAGCCTTCAGAACTTTTTTATTCATCATTCTTCCCTTGTCACTCTTCATAACAATGCATTTCGGTAGCTGCATGTTTCCAACATGGTTTTCATGCAAAGCCTGGTTAATAATATATCCGGCTTACAAGACAGACAAAATTTCGTTATTTATCGCATGCAGTGCCTGCAACGGATTAGCCGCGGCCGATATCGGACGTCCAACAACAAGATAACTTGATCCTGCATTGATCGCATCAGCAGGCGTCATCACACGGCGTTGATCATCAGCCGCTGCGTCTAACGGCCGTACACCGGGCGTAACCAGCAGAAAATCGTCCCCAACCCTGCCTCGGATATCGGATGCTTCCCGGGGGGAGCAGACAACCCCGTCCATCCCGGATGAGAGGGAGAGATCCGCCAGGCGCTGGACATTTTCAGCGGGTTCACCACGATAGCCAACTTCAGCAATATCCTCTTTTGACAGACTCGTGAGAATTGTTACGGCTACCAAAAGCGGCCTTTCTGAGCGAACTGCCAACCTTTCCGCCGCCGCTTCCATCATGCGACGCCCCCCTGACGCATGAACATTCATCATCCAAACACCGAGATCTGCTGCTGCACTACAAGCAGCCGCAACAGTATTTGGAATGTCGTGGAATTTAAGATCGAGAAAGATATCGAATCCCTTGCCACTCAGTTGTTCGACAAAAGCGGGACCCAGACGAGTGAACATCTCTTTGCCCACCTTAAGCCTGCACATACCAGGATCAAGTTTTTCGACCAGCTCCAGTGCAGAGGTTTCATCAGGAAAATCCAAGGCAACGATAACCCGGGAAGTATTGTCACTCATCTGTCCTACGGCCTCATAAAATTGATGTTGGAAAAGCGACCAGCCACCTATTTTTCTCTGGATCCACAGCCCAATCCGCGAATCGGTTTCATGCTACTCCAGTTGTTGCAGCTGGGACACTGCCAATGCAGGGTTTTTGCAGAAAATCCGCACTGTTCACACTGATACGAGGATTGGCGGGCCAGCATCAGCGCAACCGCCTTGTTGAGTGTTTCCATACTCTCTCTTGGGTTGCTGCCACTATTCTGCAAGTTCAGAGTAACCAGCCGGTCAAGTCCTTTAAGATCCGGAAGCGCTTTTAGGTGCTGCAGGACAAAATCAACCGCTGCTGAAACATCCTCTTCGGCGATAATAATATCTGTCAACGCCAGCATTACAGAGGTATCGCGATGTCTGCCATATAATTGTTGCAAATAACCCTTCAGTGCAGCTCGATCGCCAATCTTTCCATAACATTCGATCAAAGAAGGCACAATTTCGGTCAGATAGGCGGAATCCTGTACTTCCACCATTTTGTATATTTTGAGGGCCGATCGGCAATCACCCTTTGACTTCTCTATCTCCCCCAACAAGATAGTCGACCTGATGCATCCACTATCTACCGACTGAGCCTTCTTCAGCATCGTGATGGCAGAAACAGTATTGCCTTTTTTTATCAGCAGCTGGGCTTGCTCGCAGTAAAAATGAGCAATTACAGGTTGAAGCGAGTGGCCATCACTCGCCTGCAACTGCTGCGCCACCTCTAAACATCGATCCCACTCTTTTTCCTGCTGGTAAATCACCAGAAGATTGGAGAGCGCCTGTTCACTGTGAAGCTTTATTTCAGTCAACTCTACAAAAAGATTTTCAGCCCTATCGAACAGCCCCGCTCGCATATAGTCCTGGCCAAGTTCCAGCAAAGCTTGGGCTCTCTGTTCCCTTGTAAGGGTGGGTCGTGCGATAAGGTTTTGGTGGATACGTATTGCCCGTTCCACCTCTCCCCTACGGCGAAACAGATTGCCCAATGCCAAATGCGTTTCTACCGTATCACTGTCCACTTCCAGAAGTTTAACAAAGACATCAATAGCCTTGTCCGGCTGCTCATTCAGCAGGAAATTCAATCCTTTGAAATAGGCGGGAGAAACCTCCTGGCTGCTGGTTTTGTCCCGGCCAGTCTCGCTCCGTCGAGCGGCAAACCAACCTGAAGCAGCAGCAACCGGTAGCAGCAAGAGCAAAAGCTCAAGCATACCTATTGATCCTTAAGCGGGAGAGAGCGGAGATTTTTTACCTCCTCATCCACCAGACGGGAACGTCTCCGCAAAATTGAGTTTTTTCGCTTCAGGCCCAGCATGGTATTCATCCCTGACAGAATTCCAAGAAAAATGCCTAAACCAAGCGTGCCAATCAAGATTACTGAAAGCGGCAATTCACGACTGCCAAAATAGTAGTTAAAAAGTACCGGCTCTGCATTGAGCACCGTAAAAGCTGCGCCCACCATCATCGCTAAGATGAAAAAAAGCAGTTTTAGAAAACGCACAAAAAACTCCCGCTTGCTCTGCTAAGGCAATAGTGTTCCAACGGTTTTGTACCCTGTCTCAAATACTGTTGAATTGCCTTAATAGGAACAGCCCTACGAGCAAAACCCTTGTGAGGCCAACAGAGCTTCAGAAAATCCAACTTGGACGAGAGAAAGCGAGGCATGCTTTTTCAGTAGGTTCCGTTGGGCGATTTTACAACCCCATTAGAACACCAACGTGATATAAGCACCTACCCTGTTTCTACTGTAACTTCCTCCATCAATCTCAGTATCACGTTTTAAAAAGGAGTAGTCTGCACCACCGGTCAAACTCGGAGATAAACTACGTTCAAGTCGCACGCCACCATAAAAATCATCAATTCTTGGTGTCTCCTCAAATGGTGCAGTCTGATGCCAGAAAGCACCAAATGTGGCAGTAGTTCTGGAACTTAATGTCCAATCCCAGACAACATCCCCGCCATAAACATGATCAACTGCGCCCGTCACTTGATATTCACGCTTTGTATCAAATACTGTAAACGTGATTTCTGATTTACTTAAAGAATAAACAAGGTCGGCGGACATTCGTTTATTGAGATAAACTTCGGTTGAAATAGACGGACGATCTATTCCATAGATGGGACTCCCATTCTCATCGAATGTCGGGGTTCCTGCATCAACAAATGACCCCGTAGTAAAATCCTCTTCATACAAAGCAGAAACAGTAAACAGAGACCCTTCATGAGTGAGTATTACATTTGCAGTATTGCCAAAATACCGTCTACCAAAAACAGCTTCCATACTGGTTCTCGTTGTAGGCGCCCACCCTAAACCTAGCCCCCAGACTTCACCCTCAGTCTTGGTACTGGCATCAGACAAAGTGTAAGTGTTTTTTTCATAGCCCAACTTGGCAATGGCAAACATCCTTTTGTAGAACGGATATCTCAAGTCAGCCATTGCAATCTTGAATCTCGAGGCTGTCCCTATCTCAGGCTCGGCATCTCTGTCACTATAGGTCAAATTCCATCTGAGTTTTGTAAATCCCGTACCACTACCCAGCCCTGCATTGATAACCCTGTGATCAACATCGCTGGTTGTCGAATCCTTATAATTGACACGCCGTATGGTGTACATCAGACGGCCTGCAGCAAAATTGCCAAACTGATGTACCAGATAGGGTGAAATAGAGTTCGTGAAGATATCCGTGACATCATCGGTAATCGCAATATTTTCCGGGTCGCGGACACTGGATGAAAACACCGGTACTTGCGTATAATCTGAAGTTGCTTCAATAAAAAACAGATCCTCAACAACTGTAAGATCTGCTCTCAACCCTAACGCATGTTGGGTTTTATTCGACTCGCCATGATCATAATATCGGATGTGCTGCAGGCGATAGTCGAAATCAAGATCCAATCTATTTCCATCAGCTAAAATATGAATTCCTGGCAATATCTCCGTAATAAAGTCGCTTTCAGCCAGATCATTACTCTCAAGCGTTACATTATCCGTATATGAGCCTTTTAGAGTGGCAACAGGCTCAATATGCCAGGATACCGCCAAGGCATTGGAATATATTAAACAAAACAGAGAAAAAACGAATATCCGATTAATAGCTGTTTTCCCTCTGCCAGAGATCATTTCTTTCATGAGAACAGATTCAACCATAGTAACTACCATAATACTTATGGCCGGACTTCACTCTGCTTTTGTTCAAAACAAGACCAATCACTTTGTTTGGATCAAGCTGTGCAATCGATTCGCTAACAGCATCAACTGGCGTCTTGCCCGCTTCGACAACCATCACTATCTGTCCCATTCGATAAGTAAGAACACCGGCTTCAGTTGTCGCCAGCATAGGAGGTGCGTCAAATAGAACGATACGATCAGGGTACCTTTCAGCCAGTTCTTTCAAAATCTTCTCCATGCTCTCACTGGCTAATAGCTCAGTGGAGTTCTGATGTCGCCTTCCGGCAGGGAGAATTTTAAGTTTTGGCACTTGTGTACTCTGAATCACGTCGCCAAGATCCATAGTTGGGTCTTCCAAGACGTCAACCAATCCAGGCTTATCTTCCATTCCCAGTAACTTGCTAAGAGATGACTTTAGGACATCACCATCGACGAGCAGGATAGTGGAGTCAAGTTCAGTGGCAATACTGACGCCAAGATTAATCGCCGTGTAGGTTTTACCTTCGCCAGGAAAAGAACTTGTAACCAGAACCAAGTTACCGCGTTCAACGGGCGCAGCGCCCTTACCAAAAGCATTCATCAACAGGGGCCGCTTGATTATGCGATATTCCTCAGACAGCCTTTGTTGATCGCTATTAGGCACCAAATAACCTGCCTTACCCAAGGTTTCAAAATCAATTTCACAGATCTCTTTTCCAGAAAATTCAGCTGGCGCAACAATAGCATCAGAATCAATCGGAGTAGCGGTGGACACATCCTGATTGACAGCCACTGCACCCTTGTCGTCCTTAGCTTCCACGCCTGTTTTTGATTTAGATTCAGCATCGACGCTAACAGACTCAACCAACGCCTCATCTGCAGGGGTAATCTGCTCCGCCCCGCCACTCTGATCGTAAGACCGCTCCTTGTTCAGCCGATCTATCGCTTTTTCGATACTACTTACCATTACGTACCTCAGTCATTCTGTATCATCCAGCCGATCATTATAAACGCTGAAAATGTTATACTTAACCAGTGGGCTTCGACTGACATGCCACAAAACCACGAAGTGGAACATGTTAGAACCAGGTTTCAGGAATAATCAGAACATCCCCTGGAACAACCTTAACATTTGCAGAGATGTCGCCATCTCTGATCAGGTCATCAAGGCGAACCCGGTACTGCTCTGTTTTTCCATCGACATTGCGAACGATAATCGATTTATTGCCAGCAGCAAATTCTGTCAGGCCACCTACCGCAATAATGACATCCAGCAAAGTCATATTCTCCCGATAAGGGAGTGCGCGAGGTGTGGAAGCCTGCCCAACAACTCTTATCTGTTCTGAGTACTGTCCGACAGTTGTTGTAAGACTAACAGTGACTTTAGGATTTTTTATGAGCTTGGATAATTCCGCTTCCATTTCACGAGCCAAGTCTGTCGGAGCTTTACCCGATGCCTGGACATCCTCCACAAGAGGCGTTGAGATATAGCCATCAGGTCGAACAATCACATCTGCTGATAGCTCAGGATTACCCCATACAAAGACACTGAGCGCATCCCCTGGCCCAATCAGATAGACCGGGGTCGCGTCTGTTTTCACAGCCGAGTCAGCAACTTCGATGGACTTCATCTTCATGGATGGGCTTGAACAACCCGCCCCCAAAGTAACCAGGAACATCAGAGCAAAAAAACATGTCTTGCGGGAAAATGTTGGAAAATATACTTGCATCTCTATCTCCAGATTATTCAATGCGCGTGCAATCAATCATACTACCGTTTATTCAATTCTTTTCTGAGAGCCATTACCCCTTCCATATCCTCAAACTCCCTGTCACTCTCAAAAGCATGGGAAAGCGCCCTTTTCGCCTGCTCTTTCAGCCCCTTTCTATGCAGAGTTACTGCATAGTGATACAAAACGTTGGGATCATCTGATGACACTGCCACTCTGCTTAAAATCTCAGAACCTTTCTCCATATCACCGCTTTGAACCAGCATCCAACCATAAGTATCGGCAATTGCAGTACTCGTGCGCGCATTTTTATACGCCCTCTCTGCGTATGAAATCGCCAGTTCCTGGTTGTTTTCAAAAAGTATCAGCGCCATGTTATTTAGTGCGATTACATTCCCCGAATTTTTGTCAAGAACACTTTGGTAAAGTTTAACCGCCTCCTCAATCCTGTCCATTTTCTGGTAGGTGGATGCAAGTGCCAAAGTCCCCTTCAAGTCATCAGGATTATTCTTCACCCATGTCGCCATAACTTCCACTGACTTGTCTTTTTTGCCATCAAGATAATATGCCCTGGAAAGCTTATCCGACAGTGTAAACGATTGATACTTTGCCAGCCCCTCATTCAATAGCACCTGAGCTTTTGCGTAATTTCTCGATTGAACGTAGATATCACTCAAGAGAACATAACCCCACTGCTCTGTTTTTTTATTCTCCTTGACTATCATCGCCAGTCGCTCGGCCTCAGGATAATTTTTCTCTTTTGTTTCAATAGAGATAAACAGAATTGTTGCGCGCAAATGGTTGGGGTTAATTTCCAGCGCTTTTTTCAGAGTGCGTCTTGCACTGGAAAAACGACCATGTTTCGACTCTGCTGTGGCGAGTGCTATGTAGCCTGCAATTGACTGAGGTTGTTGATGAACATATCTTTCAAAATAATCAATAGCCTTATTGAAACGCCCTATCTGCAACTCAGCATTTCCCATCAATAGAAGGAAAGTCACGTCGGTTGGCTTTATCGCCTCAACCTCCTTCAACACCTCCAATGCTTCATCGGTTTTACCCGTTTTCAGGTAATATCTGGCCAGAACAAACCTTGGGACCAAGGCTGAAGCATTAGCCTTCCTCGCCTGCTCAATCCAGGAGAGTGCTTGCTTCCTATCCTGTCTACGCTCGGAAATTTGTGAAAGTCCAAGCATTGCATTCACGTTATTAGGGTCCAATGCAAGAATCTGATTCAGCCTGTCACCCGATTCAGTTAACTTTCCATCCTCCAAATCAAGCTTGGAAAGCGCGAACAGTGCAGGCAGATAGTCTTTCTTGCTCTTCAAGGCATTCCTAAACAGCGTACGTGCATTGGCCCGCTCTCCACTCATGGTCTGAATTCCGCCTTTTAGCGTCATCAGCATCGGGCTTTCAGGATTAGCTGACAGCAGTTCATCTGTCAGTTTTACTGCCTGTGAAAACTCCTGTTTTCTCAAATAAGCGTAGATAAGAAGAAGGCGGTTACTATCAGACGAATTAGTGTCGGAAAGCCCCTCCAGCTCTTCAATAGCCTGATCAATCGCCCCTTTCCTCAAATAGGCTTTTGCAAGTTCTTCTCTGATGCCAGTACTTTCAGGCATGACTGACGCAGCTTTTCTCAGGTAGTGGGTACCTAATGAATCCTGTCCCGATTGACTCGCAGCATTGCCTATCATAGTCAATAGTTCCACATCTTTGGTATCATCATTTACGATGGGAGCTAGAATTTCTACCGCGTCACCGGGTCTGTTCAGGCGTAGGCGTGTTTCACCCAATAGTTTCCTCGCCTGAATGTGTGTCGGCACTTCATTGACATACCTTGTAAGGAAATCATTCGCCTGTTCATAGTTTCTCCTGGCAAAATGCACTGAACCCAGGAGCAGATGAGTAGGCACATGGCCCGGCATTACTTTGATTACGTGATGCAGATCAATTTCAGCCAGGTCATATGTTCCCGCCATAAAATAGCGTAATGCTGACAAATAGGAGACAAAGGGATTTTCAGGTATAATTTTCCTGATAATTTCGATATTTGCAGAAGCTTTATCAATCTTCTTCTGAGCCAGCAACGTCTGAATCAAAGAAATACGCAGTACAAACTTACGCTGAGAAAATATTTCCTGTTCAAGTCCAACCAACGCATTTTCAAAGCTCTCTTCCGCAAGAGGGAATTTTTGCAGCTTGAAATAGGCTAATCCTTTGATGGTCCATGCATCGACATTTTTCTTTTCAACTTGAAGTGCTTCGTTGCTTGCTTCTATAGCTTTTTCATAATCCTTTTCAACAAGGTAGATTCGCCCTATCCCTGAAAATGCCTTCGCATAGGTGCCCTCTCGCGCAAGAACAGCATGGTATAAGTCCAATGCCTTCTCTTTCTTGTTATTCCCGGCAAACGCTTGGGCACGTAAAATCTGTACTTCACTCAGGTCCGAAGCCTGTATCCCCTCTTCTTTTATTTCATCGAGGATCCGATCGTAAAGCCGCTGCTGTAGCAAAGCCTCTCCCTTTATCAGGTAGAGGTCTTCCTCCTGCATGCCAAGTTGTTTTGCCCGAATCAACTCTTTCTCTGCCGACGCACCATCCCTGACCTTAAGATAAACTCTTGCCAACTGCAGTCTTGCATCACCATTGTCTGGATTGATCTGTAGAGCATTCTTCAACTCAATAACAGCCTTTTGGTACTGCTTCCCTTCCGTATGAGACCGCGCGCTCTCCAGATAGGCAAGTTCATCGTCCTGTCCGCTACAACCACTCAATGCTATCGCCACTGCAGCAGACGCCATCAACGTCGCCTTGAGAAATCGCTTTTTATTAATATGCATCTCTTTCATTCCATGCCCAGTATTTTACAAATCAATCGTGTTCGCATTGCGGTTCTGGATAGCTGTAAGCTCAGGCATGCCTCAAGACAACCCTGTTTGAAACACACTATTTCTCCACCGCAGCCAGATATCCTGGTAGAAACCTGGCCATCTTGATCCTGGTTTGATCTTCATCGGCACCAAGATCATAACTCACCATATTGACATCTATCCCAGGATTTCCTTTTAAAGTACCCAGTAGATTCAGCAACTTGGCTTTGATATTTTTTTGTTCCCGCTTACCCGCCGCATTGTACCAGCGCCAGACAATTCGTCCTCTATCTGACCCGGCGGCTTTCAGTCTAGTCTCTTCAACAATTAAGCTTCGACCATTTACCTGGCCGAGATCGATAACACGCCGATAGATTCTCGACCATACGCCAGATTCATATACTTCATTCAGGACACTAATCGCCTCTCTACCCTGTTCTTGTGAGCTGAAACGGGACAAAAACACATCGACTCTATGTGTTCCATTGCTGTATCTACCTTCAACAACAGAATTCCCTTGCAACCAGTCAGGTTTCCATGAAGTAAGCCTGTTTTCAACCAACTTCCAGTCCGCTATATTGCCTGGCAATTCAACCCTGGAGCTGTCTGTTTCCGCCCCACCTGACGTGTAGAAAAAGGCCAGCGCCGGACCGGTCAATGTTGCAAAAAAAACTAGGGCTGTGAATCTCAGGTTTCTGCGCCTGGTTCCGTCTGCCAACTCTATTCCATCGCCTTCCGTTTGTTCTATGGCTGGACGTATCGGTAGATAACGTTGTGAACCCCACAGATAGATGAGGATGAAAACACCAAAAATCGTCCAACCCAGCATATTATGATCGTGTACGATCTCGCTCTCCATGTTGCTAAGGTGCCCAATCACAACAACAGAATATACGCGCATAAGATTTGCAACAAACGCTAGCAGGGAGGCAAACGCGACATATGCGATAGTCTCTTTCAGGTAGAAACCCGACTGCCTTGCATACAGCAACGAAATCGTAATACCAACGATTTGATACCTTAACCCACTACAAAATTCAGCCACCTCAAAGGTGCCTTCCGGTATGATCAGCAGATACCCTTCCCTGACTGACGTTACACCCGAAGCCTGAAGCATGTAGCCGACTGTAACGGCTGTTCCTGTTTGCAGATGAGGCGCCAGCACTTTCCAAACAGGCACAACACTCAGCAGCAGAAGCACCGGAAAATAGAACGGCATCCCATCCTTGAGGCCTAGAAAACTGAAGATGATCATTGCCAAGATGGCAATAAATAGCGCTTGTTGCAATGACTCCACATAGACCAAACCGGACATCATCCAAAACAGGGACAAAACAACTATCCCGACCAGGCCGAGATATCTTGGTTTGACAGAGAGATAATCCTTTCTAGCCTTCCACTCCTCGTAGAAGATGTAGAGACAAACGGCAAATAAAAGAAAACCATGGGACTGATCTGAGTCAGATGCTGTCCAGATATTAAAAAAGCTGTCGAGCGTTGGGTAATAGAGGGGAAAAGCCAGCAACAACCCTGCAATCAACAAAATTGCTGGGGAAACTGCAGTTCTGCTATTCATCACGCCGCTGCTATTTGAGACCATATTTGTTCACAAGATCATATAGTGTTGGACGACTCACGCCGAGCAATTCGGCTGCTTTGGAGACATTCCCTTCGACATAAGTCAGGGCGCGCGACACTGCACTTGCTTCAGCCCGATCTCTAACTTCACGCAAATTAAAAGGCTGACTCTCTTCTGATCCTGCGCTCAATTGCAACTCTTCTGCTGAAATTTGAGAACCCTCCGCCATAATGACTGCGCGTTTTATTTTGTTTTCCAGCTCACGCACGTTGCCAGGCCATGAATAGTCCTCAATTGACTGCAGTGCTTCTTTGCTAAACCCTCTGACCTTCGTTGAGTTCTGCGCGGCAAATTTTGCCAAAAATGCCCACGCCAGCAACACCGCATCTCCAGCCCGCTCACTCAGTGGTGGAATGTTGATCGTGATTTCACTCACTCGATAGAAAAGATCCTCACGGAAAGTCCCACTGCCGATCATTTCATCGAGATCCCGATTCGTAGCGCAGATCACCCTGACATCAACAGAAATCTCAGCACGTCCGCCAACCCGCTCAATCACCCGTTCCTGCAGAAAACGCAGCAGCTTTGCCTGTAGCGATAAAGGCATATCTCCAATCTCATCCAGGAACAGCGTTCCTCCATCTGCATGCTCAATTTTACCCAGCGTTCTTTTAGCAGCGCCGGTAAATGCGCCTTTCTCATAGCCGAAAAGTTCACTTTCAAGCAAAGTGTCGGGTATAGAAGCACAGTTAATAGCAACAAATGGTTGCTCATTTCTGGCACTTATTTCATGGATCGCCTTGGCAAGCACCTCTTTACCGGTCCCACTCTCACCCAACAGCAGAGTGGTAGCATCCGTCGGACCCACCTTTTCGATAACCCGACAGACATCCAGCATTTCCGGACTATTGGCAATTACACCATCCAGCGGAGATTTCCCCTGCCGCATCGCGAGATTTCGGTTCTCCTCTTCCAGCTCGTAGAGCTGATACGCCCGATCAATTATGACCTTTAGCACATCCGAGTCGATGGGCTTCTGATAAAAATCATAGGCCCCAAGTTCCAGTGCTTTCAGTGCATTGGTACGATCGTCGTTCCCTGTTACAACGATCACTTTGGTCCGTGGCGCCAGACGCAATACCTCTTTCAAGGTTGCTATCCCCTCACTCACATTTGCCGGATCCGGCGGCAAACCAAGATCCAGCGTAATGACAGGTGGGGCAACTCGCCTCAATGCAGCTACGGCTGACGCCCGATCACCGGCAATCTGAACCTCGTAGCCATCGAAACACCATTTTAACTGACTCTGCAGTCCCGGGTCGTCTTCCACGATCAATAGTGACCGCAACAACTCATTTCCACTGCTCAATGCGAGATCTCCATTTGCATATCCTCTTCTTCCTCAATCCGAATCGGCAGAGTCACGGAAAACTTTGTGCCTTTACCAATCCTGCTGGTCACAGCTATCTGACCACCAAGCGCCCGGACAAACTCCCGGCTTTCATAGACGCCAACCCCCATGCCGGCATTTCCCTTGGTAGTTTCAAAAGGTTGAAACAGATGATCACGAATGAAAGTATCATCCATTCCCGAGCCATTGTCTTCAATGGTGATCTCAATCTGACCAGGCATCGCACACATGACCAATCGCACATAGCCATCATCGGGTGTTGCCTCCTGGGCGTTTTTGATCAGATGTCCTATTACTGCGGCAAAACGGTCCTTGTCAGCGACCACTCTGACCTCCTCTTCAGAAATTGCCAGCTCCGGCCGCGGCAAAAATCCAGCGTGCTCCCTCGCCGCTTCCTGCAACGCCTCCGCCACAGGAAACACCTGGGCATTGCTTTTTTCAAACCGCCCTTTTCGCAACTGTGCGAGCAGACGGCTCATCTTGTTGGCCGCATTATCCACGGTTCTGATGGCATCCTCCATAAATTCAGGGTTATTTTTGTGACGGGCTGCATTGGTTACAACCAATTCAAGTTGCGCAACCAAGTTTTTCAGGTCGTGGACGACAAAAGCGGAAAGACGATTGAAAGCCTCAAACTGATTGGCCCTGGCCAACGCTTCAGAGGCCTGCATCAGCGCCAGATAGCTGGCTGCCTGCTGCGAAGCAGTTTTCAGTAAGTCCCTGTCTTCCCAGTTAATTTGCCTTGGCGCCCTAGGCCGAATCAGGACCAGGAATCCCAACAGGTCACCATGGTGCCTAATCGGCACAAGCAACCAGGCGTCTTTCACATCCCTCACCCAATCAGGCAGCCCGAGCCCCTCATAAAGCGCTGGAGACGATTTTAGTTCTTCGAGATCGATAATCCAGTCCTTTGCAATAAAAAAGTCTACGAGAGAGCTCTCAGGCGTAACGGTGAACTGACACAAAGGAACCTGCCAGTGGCTGACACAGGGATAGTTACCACTGTCGTCACGCAACCAGAGAATCCCCCCGCCCGAGTCAACAAGGTCAGCGACGGCTTTAATCACCCGTTCACGGATCCTCGGACCAGGTTCACCATCCGACAGGGTATGGATGATGCGAAGCCACTCTTCCCGATAATCATATTTGTAGCGAAAAAAGTGTTTGCTGAGAAAGACTTTGACTCTGGACCTGAGGTGACTGGAGAAGAGAATGGCCGTCAGCGTTGCAATGGCCATGAACAGAAAAATCACTTGGGCGGCCTTTCCCCAGGAGCCACCATAGAAGCGAATATAGTAACCAACAGCTGACATTATCAGCAGATAGACACCTGCCCCCAGCAAACCGGTGGTATGGAAAACCGCTTTCCTGGAGATAAAAATCTTGACCGACCAGCTTGGATTACGGGCTGCAGCCACGACCAACATGGGCACCACCAGTGCATTGATAAACCCACGGGCCTGCCACAAATCGCTATCAATCTGTTTAAACAACAGCGCGTCTGCGTAGAGGAAAAAATCGAACACAAACAACGCACCGATACCGAAATAGAGGTATTTCACGGCCCAGCGCTGCTCAAGACGCGTATTGCGGAAAAGCTGCTCGACCAGTGTCAGTCCGGTAATGGCAAAGCCCAGATGCCCAAACAGCTGTAGACTTGCCGCCATGGGAAGAACCACCAGATTTGGATAGTTCGAGGCCACCAGTCCAAGCCCAAAGAGGACAACAGAGACACCCAGGACAATCGCAGGGAGAAAGCGGAGGATACGCACATCCCCGCTGGATGACTGCAAAAGTGGCTGCAACAGGCGCAACAGAAACACGAACCAGGCGATATTTCTGGCAACCTCAAGGGTAAAATAGACACCTACAGTGAGCGCAGTCTCCTGCAGCAGCAGAAAAACCGCCGACAGCCCCCAAAAGGCGGTAACCGTCACTGCCGAAAGCAAGACGATACCTTCAATCCTGCCGCGCCAGCTAGTCAGAAGCAACGCACTGAACAGAAAGAAAAACAACGCTGCCAACGAATAGCCGATGATACCGACACTCACCGCAACAAACCTCGTACCTTCCCTGTCATTCCCAGATTCAACCCATCGCAGTTATTCAAGGTGTGGACAGGCTTGAAGCCCTCTCCAAATACAGAACGAAATCCCAGCTTGGGAGGGGTCCGTTAAACACGGCCAACCCAGCTCAAAACAACATTCACTTATTTAAAAACATGGCGGCAGAGAGACAGAGAAGTTGAACGCCTGGCGGGAACAACAGTCACAATAGCCACCCACACAGAACATGGGATGCAGCCAAATTCCTATTAATATTTTTGTTATCAAGCAGTTAGAGCCGATTTATTAGCTGGACCACTTACTGAAAACTGCCACTAGATACCCCCTCTACGGGCACCGGGTATACTATAGAGAAAACCCCGTCACAATTCACCTGTGGAAATGTGTCATCATGCTCTGCTAGCATCTAGTGTTTAAGGAAATAGCGGAAAAGTATATCCTAACCCACTAATCTTAAAGCACAAATACCCAATAATCATGAGATCAACCAACCCCATCTCCAGACAGGCCGTTTCAATGCAACCATCTGCTTTCAGAAAACACCCCTCCTTAGCCACATCCAAACGTTGGGTATCCGGCTTCACGCTCATCGAGGTCATGGTTGTCGTTGTGATTCTCAGCATTCTGGCGGCGATCGTCGTGCCCAAGATTATGGATCGCCCTGAACAAGCCAGGATGACCAAGGCCAAGAGTGATATCAGGGCCATCGAAGCCGCCCTCAATCTCTATCGCCTGGACAATATGATGTACCCCAGCACGGATCAGGGGCTTGAAGCACTCGTAAGCAAACCCGCCGGCGCTCCGGAACCCAAAAACTGGAAGGACGGGGGTTATGTCGACCGGCTACCCAAGGACCCTTGGGGTAGCCCCTATCTGTTTCTCAACCCAGGCAGCCATGGGGCCATCGACATCTACTCCACCGGGATCGACTCTCAATCCACTGAAGACGATGTCGGCAACTGGAACCTGGAGTGACGAGTCTATCCGGTCTCTGAGAGCTCGGCCCTAAGATGAAGCGCCACTCGACTCAGAAAACCAAACCTGCCCGGATCAGTGGTGGTTTCACCCTGATCGAAGTTATGGTAGTCGTCCTTATCATTGGGATCCTGGTCAACTATGTGGTGGTCTCCATAGGGAGTTCATCCCCTTCCGACGCACTGAAAACCGAGGCACGGCGATTCTTCACCCTGGTTGACCTGGCGGCTGAAGAGGCGCTTCTCCGCTCCAACATCATCGGCGCACTGGTTGATGAGGAGCATTACGAATTCCTCATCCTGCAGGAGAAGAGCTGGAAACCACTGGAGGAGAGCATATTCAGAAAACGTCCCCTGCCTGAGGAAATATCCTTTGACTTGATGGCCGATGAGCCGATCAGGCGGGAGGAACAGAAAAAAACGCCGGATATTATTTTTTTTACCAGTGGAGAAATCACCCCGTTTGAAGTAAAGATCACATCAGAAATCACCGACGACTACTTTCTGCTGAAAGGCACCGAGATCGGAGAGCTCAGCCTGGACCATGTTTCCGAACCCTAAGCAACTGCAAAAAAAAACCACCCGTCAGCAGGGCTTCACCCTGCTCGAGGTCCTCGTTGCGCTGGCAATTCTTGCCATCGCTCTCGCCTCCGTCGTAAAGGTTTCAGCAAATCAGTCTCTGAACGCAGAACATCTGAGAGACAAAACAATGGCACACTGGGTCGCCATGAACCAGCTCACACAGCTTCAGGTCAGCCGGCGTTGGCCGCCACCTGGAACGAATACCGGCAAGAGTGAAATGGGACTGCGCGAATGGCACTGGAAGAGCAAAATCACCAACACCAAAGACGACCGGGTCAGACAGGTCGAGATCAGCGTCTTCCGCAATAGTGATGACGACGCCTCAGTAACACGTCTGGTCAGTTTTATCGGCCAGCCTTTCTAGATGAAAACCAGCGACCAAACAGACCTGAAACAATCCGGTTTCACCTTGTTGGAGTTACTGATCGCGATCTCGATCTTCTCCATCATCTCTCTCATCGCCTACAGTGGATTGAAGGTCGTGCTCGACACCGAAGCTCAGGTTGAAGCGCATATCGATCGCCTCTCGGGTCTACAGATCGCGCTGACCCTGATGCGTCGTGATATCGAACAAGCGAAGGTTCGCCCGATCAGAGACGAATACGGCGATCCCCTACCCGTCATGCAGGCCGGGGGAGATGGGGGGACAGCACTGGTATTTACCCGTGGCGGCAGACCCAATCCACTCAATCTGCAGCGCAGCAATCTTCAACGCATCGCCTATCTGTTGGAGGACAAAAAGCTGTTCCGCCTGACCTGGCCCACCCTGGACAGAGCCCAAGGGACCGAACCACGACGCACCAGGGTTTTAGATGGCATTTCCAACATTGAGGTCCGTTTTTTCGACCATAAGATGAAAGCTCACCCATCCTGGCCCGTCGCGGGAGAGTTGGAAGAAAAAACCAGCGCTCCGCTCCCCCTGGCGATGGAAATCACCCTGGAACTCGAAGACTGGGGAAAAATCCAACGGCTTTTCCGGGTTGCCGACATCAATCCATCACTGGACGGCAACCCCCAATAACCAGAAAAATGCAACACAGATCACCCAGAAAACGATCTCAATCCGGCGTTGCCCTGATCACTGCAATCATGATCGTAGCGGTAGCGAGCATCGCTGCGGTAACCATGACCGAGACGCTACAACTGAGCATTCGCCGTACCTCAAACATACTGATCACCGATCAGACTTACTACTATGCACTGGGCAGCGAAGAGTGGGCGCGCGGCCAGCTGATACGGGACGCAAAAAGGGACATAAAGGCAAAAAACCCCTACGATGCCCTTGACGAAGATTGGGCTAAACCATTGCCAATAACCGCTATCGAAGGGGGAACGGTCGCTGCCCAGATCGTCGACCTGCAGGCACGCTTCAATCTGAATAATCTTTACCTGGCCGAAGAGCCAGATCAAGAGAGCAAAGACCGGACGGCACAACACTTCGAGGTATTCCGCCGTCTTTTGAACATACTGGAACTAGAGGAGGGTCTTGCGCAGGCAGTATCGGATTGGCTCGACCAGGATATCGACGCGCAATTTCCCGATGGAGCGGAAGACAACGAATACCTTGGTGGAGCCCTCCCCTACAGGACGGCCAATGGACTCATGAGCAGCCCAACTGAACTGCTGCTGATAAAAGGCATCACCCCGGAAATTTTTGAAAAACTTGAGCCCCATGTCACCACGCTGCCCGAAACCGCCACCATCAACATAAATACAGCGGATGTCATTCTACTTCGGGCACTGGTGGAATCCCTGACAGATTCCGATGCTGAAACCCTGACCTCGGAACGAAAAGAGTCACCCTTCACAGATAAAAAGGCATTTGAAGATAGACTCGCCGAGCTTTTAAGCGATAATAAAGAATCGTTGAAGAATGCCGATGAGACTTACTCAGTATCCAGCAACTACTTCCTTCTGGAGACATCGATAAGTATGGATAATACAAACCAGTACCTCCGTTGTCTGCTCAATAAAACGGACAAGGGCGTCTATACTCTGTCGAGGACAACGGGAACCTTCTGAATTATGGCTGGCACACTGGTAATTCGACTGCTGGATAGTGAAGCAAACCAGGTAAGCTGGCATCCGCTTGGCGCCCGATCTCCGGAGAGCGGACCGATTGGCAGCGGCACTCTGAAAGAGGCTGCTGAACAGGCGGCTGGCTGGCGCGTGGTCGTTTTGGTCCCCAGCGTCGAACTGCTGCTGACGAAAGTCGACATCCCCACAAAAAACCGCCAACGACTGCGCCAGGCAGTCCCCTTTACCCTGGAAAACGACCTTGCGGAAGAGTTGGATGAACTGCATTTCGCGATTCACACTTCCAGCCCAGATGATAAGACCCTGGTCGCCGTAATCGCAAAACAGCTGCTCGATGATTGGCTGAATGCATTCCATCAGGTCGGCATCGCCCCGCTGGCCATGTACCCCGACCTGCTCGCCCTGCCGCGCAAACCCAATCGCTGGACGCTCTACCTCGATGATGAGAGGGTATTGGCTCGCACCGGCGACAATACCGGGTTTGCAGCCGATCCGGTCAACTTCGCCGAACTGCTCCGCCTTGCCATTGACCAGACAGAGGGAGATCCACCAGAGCGCCTCGAGGTCATTCAAGCTCCGTTTCTCAGCAGTGCACCCTACTTCGACCTGGCATTGGGTAATCTCAACTATGAGATAACTCATGTTGATTACAACGGCGACTTTAGACAACTACTGTCAGACAATCTGATTGAGCAACAGACACTCAACCTGCTGCAGGGAGATTATCGTCAAGTCGACAAGCAGGCCCAAAAGTGGCAGCGCTGGCTTCCGGCAGCTATTCTGTTCGGCGTTTTTCTGGGACTTTCCATCGTCTCATCATCACTCGACCACTTTCGGCTCAAGGGAGAAAATGCGGCACTAAGCCAACGGATCACTCAGACTTTCCGCGACGCATTTCCCGAGGTCAAACGCATCGTGGATCCACGAGTGCGGATGGAACAGAAACTGCGCCAGCTACGCAAAGATCAGAAACAACAAGGAGACACTTTCATCGATCTTTTTTCTATTCCGGCAGCGGAAATCATGAAAATTCCCGGCAGCAGCCTGAACAACATCAGCTACCGGGAGGGCCAACTCGACCTGCAATTGACCACGCGCGAACTTCCTGCGCTGGAAAAACTGAAAAAGCAGATTGAAGCACAGAACCTCTCAGTTGAGATCCGTTCAGCCAATGCCAAGGGAAAAGAGGTTTCATCCCACCTCCGTGTCAGGAAAACCCGGGCATGAACATCAACCAGTGGCTCTCATCCAAAACCCCACAAGAACGTATGGCGCTGATTGCGGGAGTGGCCACGCCTGTTCTCCTGCTAGCCTATCTGCTCTTCTGGCTGCCATTCGCACAGGAGATAGACAAGCAGTCACGTCAACTGAAAGACCGGCAGGAAAATCTGGCCTGGATGCAGAAAGCCGCCAGTGAGGTCATACAGCTACGCGGTGAGGGCAGTACAACCACTCCGACCAACTCAAATGAGGCACTGTTCACCCTGATCGACCGCACCGCCAAAAAACATCGTCTGCGCCAGGCAGTCAAACGACTGAAACCGCAAGGCAGCGACCGGGTTCAGATCTGGATCGAGCAGGCATCCTTCGACGGCATCATCAAATGGCTGGGCCTACTCCAGGCACGCCATGCGGTCAGCATCATCTCCCTGAACATCGATCGCCAGGAGAAACCCGGTTTGGTAAATGCCAGACTTGACCTTGAAAGAGCGACCCAATGAGACCTCAGCCAGGCCCTACTATTCTCGGCATTAGCTGCTTTGTGGTATTTCTGATCGCCGCCACACCGGCACGCCACGTCTTGGGCTGGCTTGGCGATACTATCGCCCCACTCACGCTGGCCGACAGCAGCGGCACCATTTGGTCGGGCAGCGCCACAGAAACGCACTACAATGGCGTCAACCTGGGTACAACCGCCTGGAGATTCCAGCCGCTGGATCTGTTGACCGGTAAGCTCCGCTATCGACTCAGCTTACGCGGACCGGGGCAACAACTCGACGGATATGCGGGGGTTAACATCGATGGCAGTTACCAGGCCGAGCACCTCAAGGGCATCGTCAAGGCACGTATTATTCCCGGACTGCTCAATCAACCGATGATCGGCGCGATCGGCGATCTCGACATCGACATCTCCTCGATACAGTTTGCGGCATCAAACCTCAATGATGCTGCAGGCAAGATTCGTTGGCAGGGGGCCGGCATCACCAGCCCGGTTGCAGTGGACCTGGGCGGCATGCAATTCGACATCAAAGGTGATGAAAATGGGCTAAGGTCGACTATCCAGGATATTGGCGGCGGCCTCAGCATCAAGGGTGAGTTGAATTTGGCACCGACCGGCACCTACCGGATCTCGGGCAGGATTCTACCCAAGGCATCCGCTGACCCTGCACTGGTAAACACCTTGAAGGCGATAGGCAAACCAGGGAGCGGCGGCAGCATTCAGCTAAATTTTTCTGGACAGCTTTGAGGCGCGGTTCCCATCCATGGCATATACGACTCAAACGCTTTCTGCTAGTATTAAGAAACGGCTCATATACCGCAGATAACCCAATGATGAATAAAGATTTTTATTCTAACGAACTCTGCCAAAACGAGCAGTGACCAAGGTCGGTGTAGAAAACACGATGAATAGTCAGGAAACCCGTTCCCCAAACTCTTTTCCATCTGCGTGGCATCGCCATATCCGTGGCACCTTGTTCATCGCACTGAGTCTGCTGCTGTTTTGCGCCTCGGTCCAAGCCGACCGGATTACGCTCAATCTGAACGACGCCGATATCAGCGCGTTAATCAAGACCGTATCCGAACATACCGGCAGAAATTTCGTCGTCGACCCACGGGTGAAAGGCAAGGTCACCGTCATCTCCGCCCATCCAATGGACAAGGATGAGTTTTACCAGGTCTTCCTCTCCATCCTGGAAGTCCATGGATTCTCCACGGTGCCTGCCGGGGAGGTCATCAAGATCGTTCCCGATGTAAAGGCCAAACAGATTGGTATTCCCACCGGCACCGACAGCCAGGAACTGCCGGGAGATCAGATGGTCACCCGGATCCTGCAGGTAAAAAACGTTACCGCTTCCCAGCTGGTACCCATTCTGCGCCCCTTGATCCCGCAGCAGGGGCACTTGGCAGCCTACCCCGCCACCAATGTTCTGATTATTTCCGATCGCAGACAAAACGTGGACCGCCTGCTGAAGATCATCTCCCGTATCGATCAAGTAAGCGACAGCTCCATCGAAGTGGTCTCCCTGCGTCACGCTTCCGCTGCAGAGGTGGTGCGGATCATCACTGGATTGCAGAAAAACAAGGGTAAAGGCGCCGCTGAACCGGCAAAGCTCATCGCTGACGAGCGCACCAACAGCGTACTGATCAGCGGTGACACCACCACACGGCTGCGCACGAGGGTAGTGATCGAACACTTGGATACCCCTTTTGAGAATGAAGGCAATGCCCGGGTCATCTACCTGCGCTACGCCAACGCCAAGGAACTCGCCACCGTACTGACCGGCGTTAGCGACACCATGGACAAGAGCAGGAAGAAGGGTAAGGGGGGCGGCACCTCTACCCCGATCAATATCCAGGCCGATGAAGCTTCCAACGCACTGATCATTACTGCACCTCAGAATATCTTCAATGCACTGCAGTCGATTATCCGCAAACTGGATATCCGCCGCGCCCAGGTGCTGGTCGAGGCGATTATCGCCGAGATCTCGTTAGACAGGGTCAAGGAGCTTGGTGTGCAGTGGATCGTCGACGGCACCCCTGGCGGCTCGGGACCGGTGGGCGTCATCAACCTGGGCTCTCCCAGCATCGGCAGTATCGCCGGGGCTATCGCTGCGGACGCCATTCCGGCGATACCGTCAGGCACCACCATCGGGCTCGGCAGCTTCGACAATAACTCCATCAATTTTGCCGCCCTGATCCGTGCGCTGGAGAGCGACACATCGAGCAACCTCCTCTCAACCCCCAGTATTCTTACCCTGGATAATCAGGAAGCCGAGATCGTTGTCGGTCAAAACGTGCCTTTCCTGACGGGGCAGTACGCCTCCACCGGTTCATCCAGCACCTCGGTCAATCCTTTCCAGACTATTCAGCGCCAGGATGTCGGACTGACTCTGCGCGTCAAACCTCAGATCAATGAAGGTAACGCTATCCAGCTGGAGGTCTCTCAGGAGGTCTCCAGCATCAACAGGGCAGCCAGCACCGGTACCGCCGATATCGTCACCAATAAGCGAACAATAAAAACCGTGGTCATGGTGGATGACGGCGATACCATCGTACTTGGTGGGTTGATTGACGAAGATCTACAGCAGGTGGAGGAGAAGGTGCCGTTTCTGGGGGACATCCCCGTCCTTGGTGTCCTGTTCCGCGCCAACTCGACCACCAAGGTCAAGCGTAATCTGGTGGTATTTCTGCGCCCTGTTATTGTCAGGGATGCCGCCACCCATGCCGCTGTGACCGGTGACAAATACAACTTCTTTCGGGCACAGCAGTTGCGGATGCGTCAACTGGGGGTCGATCTGTTACCCGATGAGGCGGCGCCTCTGCTGCCCGATCGATTCAATGCACTTCCTCAGCCTTTTGACGAGGAGAGTGGCGCGTCTCAACACTGAGCCAACACCACATGTCTGAGTCAGATCTGAACAACCCACCGGCAGAGACAGCCCCTGCTGCGGATAATGACGCAGGGCATCGTCAACCTAGAATCCGGGACGATGTCACTTATGCCTTTGCCAGGCGCCACGGCGTCATCGTCACCAAAGACGCGCTACGTCAGACTCGGGTGCTGTTCAAAACCGGCACACCAATAAGCGTCTTCAACGAGATGCGTCGCTTCCTTGGGCGCCCACTTGTCTTGAAGGAGGTTGCAGATGAGGAGTTTGAACGCGAACTCACGGCGATCTACGAGTCAGGTTCCAAACAGTCCAGCCAGATCATGGAGACCATGGGCGATGACATGGATCTCGACGACGTGGCGCGGCAACTCGATCAACCCGAAGATCTGCTGGAAAACGACGATGACGCCCCTATCATCCGCCTGATCAACGCACTCTTCACAGAGGCGATCAAGGAAGAGGCCTCAGACATCCATATCGAGCCCTACGAAAACCGTCTTGTGGTTCGTTTTCGTGTGGACGGCCTCTTGCGGGAGGTGCTCAACCCTCCACGCACCGTCGCCCCTTTTCTGGTCTCCCGCATCAAGGTCATGGCCCATCTTGACATCGCGGAGAAGCGTATCCCCCAGGATGGGCGCATCTCGCTGAAAGTGGGACGCAGACCTGTAGACGTTCGTGTCTCCACGCTGCCCTCCAGTTACGGCGAGCGGGTGGTACTGCGACTACTCGACAAGAAAGCCGGTCGTCTGGATCTCTCCCATCTCGGCATGTCCAATAAACTTCTGACGCAGATCGATCCGGGTGTTATCCAGCGTCCCCATGGCATCTTTCTGGTCACTGGACCCACCGGTTCCGGCAAAACCACCACCCTCTATGGGGCACTTACACGACTCAATACCCAGAGCCGCAACATCGTCACTGTTGAAGACCCGATCGAGTACTATCTTGACGGAATCGGCCAAACCCAGGTCAACAACAAGGTCGATCTGACCTTTGCCAGAGGACTTCGCGCCATTCTGAGACAGGATCCCGACGTGGTGATGGTGGGTGAGATTCGTGATCTGGAGACCGCGCAGATCGCAGTACAGGCGAGTCTTACCGGCCATCTGGTTTTGTCCACTCTGCATACCAACACTGCTATCGGCAGTGTTACCCGTCTCCGTGATATGGGCGTTGAACCTTTCCTGCTGGCATCCAGTCTGATTAGCGTCCTGTCCCAGCGACTGGTGAGAACCCTCTGCACCCACTGCAAAAAACCCTATTCAGCCACCCAGCGAGAGCTGGAATTGCTGGAGTTGCCCCAAGACAAACGGGTAACCCTCTATGCACCCACCGGCTGTGACAAGTGCCACAATAACGGTTACCTGGGACGCACCGGCATCTACGAGATTGTCGTTATCGATGAAACCCTGCGAAACCTCATCCATCAGGGTACCGGTGAGCTGGAAATGCTCAAGCACATAAGAAAATCAACCGGCTCCATGCGCCAGGATGGCATGCGCCGTGTACTGGAAGGTGATACCACTATCGACGAGATCATTCGTGTCACGCAGGAAAGCTAGTGCTCCAACAAGGTTATATTAATGTACTCAGAGTCCCCAAATAGAACCTTGTTGGAGTACTGATGGACGCATTTGAATTCGTAGCGCTCGACCTTTCCGGCAAGGAGAAACGCGGTGTCCTCGAAGGGGACAGCGCCAAACAGGTAAGACAGCAACTTCGGGAGAACGGTCTTACCCCGCTCACCGTCAACACAGCCAGCTCTGAAATCGTCAAAAGTCGCCGTTTCACTCTGCAGCGCCGAATCAACGCCATGGAGCTGGCGCTGGTCACCCGCCAGATGGCCACGCTGCTAAAATCCGGCCTGCCACTTGAACACGTTATCAAGACTGTCTCACAACAGACCGACAAGCGGCATGTGGAACGTACTCTGCTGGCAGTACGCGCCAAGGTTCTGGAGGGACGCAGCCTGGCGGACGGGCTCTCCGAATTCCCCCATACCTTCCCGGAACTCTATATACGCACCGTTGCCTCCGGTGAGGAGTCCGGCCACCTGGAAGTGGTGCTGGAACGTCTGGCCGACTACACAGAACGACGTCAGCAGATGCAGCAAAAGACCGTGCTCGCGCTCTTCTACCCCGCCCTGCTGGTTATAGTTTCAATCCTTATCGTTGGTGGCTTGCTGACTTTCATCGTGCCCCAGGTCACCCGGGTATTTGAGAACATGGGACAGGAGCTGCCCTTCATCACCAGGGCGCTCATCGCCACCAGTGACACAGTAAGGGATTACGGCGTGCTGATGTTGGTGACTCTGCTGATCAGCGGATTTATCTTCAGCTACATCATCAGGCAACCGGGACCGCAGATTCTGTGGCAACGTTTTACCTTGCATATCCCGCTGATCGGCCGGTTGATCAGAACCTCAAATGCAGCAAGATTCGCACGCACCCTCAGTATCATGGCCGCAAGCAGCGTCCCAATCCTGGATGCATTGCGCATCGCCTCGCAGGTTTTGACCAATCTACCGATGCGCAATGCCGTTGAAGATGCATCACTAAGAGTGCGCGAGGGTAGCAGTCTGCACGGTGCATTGGAAAAGACGGGGTACTTTCCACCCATGACACTCAGCCTCCTGGCCAGCGGTGAATCAAGCGGTAACCTGGAGGGGATGCTGGAGAGAGCCGCCGACATTCAGGAGCGAGAAATCGAATCTCTCGTCTCGACAGTGCTGGGGTTATTTGAACCACTCCTGATCCTGTTCATGGGTGGCGCAGTACTCATCATCGTTTTGGGGATACTGCTGCCCATCTTCGATCTCAACCAGCTGGTAGGCTGACACAGGCGATCTATCTCAGGAAAGCGCAATCATGCTCACTGATCAACACACCCTAAATTTCAGGCTCCCGGCAATCTGTCGATTGCTTGTAATTCCTCTGCTAAGCCTGAGCCTTCTCTACGGCTGCACCTCCAGTGCCGAAAAAGAAGCCCAACTCAAGGATCCAAAAATCATTCTGGAACAATCCAGGAGTGCCTTTGCGGAAAAGAAGTATAAGGCTGCATTTCAGCTACTCTTCCCACTCGCCGTGGAAGGCAATGCCGAAGCCCAATATGCATTGGGTTACATGTATCATCATGGCCTGGGATTGGAGAAAGACGATAGCCAGGCTATGCAGTGGATCCAACGTGCTGCCTCGCAGGGCTACGCAAAGGCGCTGAAAGCCTTGAAGTGAAAACATCCCTTTTGAGTTGCTTTTCTGTTAACTCAAAAAATAGGAATTTTATATTTTTTATCACTAGTGTCCCAACGTTACCAAACTAAATACGTATAACCAACTGTATTATCAATAAAAATCACCAAATCATGAAGGGCGTCGACTTGAACTACATGGAACCCTGTGAATACT
>JAESPD010000060.1 GCA_016756855.1 gamma proteobacterium endosymbiont of Lamellibrachia anaximandri
TAGCGGTGAATTCAAGAAAGTGTGCACTTTTCTCATTTCACCCTGCTTTTTATGCTGTGAAATGACTAATTGATACGATATTTATGCAACTACTGGGTAAACGCACCTTTTTCGTGACCAAATAGCGTGGATTCAATCAGGTCTCCGGGCAGCGCGC
Source organism: gamma proteobacterium endosymbiont of Lamellibrachia anaximandri (assembly GCA_016756855.1). Taxonomy (GTDB): domain Bacteria; phylum Pseudomonadota; class Gammaproteobacteria; order Chromatiales; family Chromatiaceae; genus QGON01. The sequence continues at coordinate 158 of JAESPD010000060.1, forward strand.
CGCAGTTGACCGGAACGAACGGCTTGTCCGCTCGCAGACTTGCATCGTGTATCGCGCGCGCGAAGAGCTCTTTTCCTGTACCGGATTCACCTTCAATCAACACAGGAACTGATCTTGGCGCCACTTTACTGGCCCTGCTGATGACCTTTTTCATCACTTCACTGTGGTGGAGAATATGTTTGAATTGTGCGGCTTGGGGCGGTAGTTCCGGCGCAATCCCCTCCAGCTTGGCATCTCTATTCTTTATATAGGATGGCAACCACTCGGCGGTAAGTGATAACGGTAGCCGGACATCCTTTACACCCTGCTCCAAGCTTGAATCGATTAACCGTGCTGGAAACTCGGTTTCGGAAAGAATTACCCAGGTAGTGGCCATATGTGGCGTGCCAGGACTAAGGTGAAATGTCAGTTGCAGGACATCGGGGTTTTCAGTCTGCAAAGCATTTAGCGTTTTTCTACAGGCCGGAAAGATCTCTTCAAAATCGATCGGGCTTTTTAACTTGTAGTAATCGATCCGGATTGGAGTGTCCGTTCTGGTTTTTAGCCATTCGACAAATGGGCCAACTTCTTTCTTGGGATAGTCGGCCATCAAACGGATGGCATCAAAGGGACGTGCGGCGATTGCGTTGGCTATAGGACCCAACCCATCGATCTCTCCGCGGGATGCCTTAAGGTCTGTTTGCCCTACCCAGCACACTAAAATTCGTGGCATGAGCACTCCTTGAGTAATATTTTTTATATTTAGATAACTACCATTATTCACGGCACAAGCATGGCGTCAACCAAGAAAATGTCTGGTGGAATATTTTTTCTTTCAATACATGCAGTTGGAAATATTTTCTATTCCAAGAAAATTGGCACGCACCCTGCAATATGAGGATCACCGTAACCAACAAGAGAAATACTACAGAGATGACTACTTCAAGCCCATTGCCGGAACAGATCACCTTTGGCGAGCTAAAGGAACATCAAGGACTCGCGGTTTTGCCTATTCAGGAAACACCCTCGAGCCCCCAGCTGGATTACCTCACCTTGGACGTGGCATTGGCCCTGGGACATGTGCGCATCACAGAAGTCAATGACAGCGGCAGTGTTCCCGAGCTTCTTTTGGAAAACAGTGCACCTAAGCCTGTCTTGCTCGTAGATGGAGAAGAACTGGTCGGTGCTAAGCAGAACAGGGTCCTTAATCTGACCATCCTGGCCCCCGCCAATCAGAAAATCGTGATTCCCGTTTCCTGTGTTGAAGCTGGCCGCTGGAATCACGACAGCAGTGATTTCGCAAACTCCAACCGTGCCCACTTTGCCAAGGGTCGCGCAAAGAAAATGGCCTCAGTGAGCGAGTCCATGCATAGCCACGGAGAGCGACGCAGCAACCAAGGTGAAGTCTGGGCTGATATCGACACGAAGTTCTCCCGTATGGATGCATCGTCTCATACCTCTGCAATGTCCGATCTCTATGAAAAGGCAGGCTCAAACCTGGAAGACTATGTGACTGCCTTTGAGACCACTGCGAAACAGATCGGGGCTTTTTTCTATGTGCATGGAAGGTTGGTGGGATTTGACCTCTTTGACAAGTCTGTCACCTGCACCCGCCTGTTCAAAAAACTCCTACGCAGTTATGCCATTGATGCGTTAGAGCAGCCTGTAACCGAACAACCACCCCTCGATATAGATCATGCAGAAAGTCTTTTAGCGCTTCTCCGGGCAGGCGAATGGCAGACCTATCCCGCGATTGGCATGGGCACCGACTACCGTTTCTCTTCCCCACGCGCAGCGGCCGCTGGTTTAGTCGTGGATGACACCACCATTCACCTATCAGGGTTCATTTTGAACTGCGGAACAGAAGCCACTGACCCGGAGGGGCGCATGGCCTCGGCGAGAATCAGGCGCCGGATGCGTACCCACTAACACGTGAAGATTGTGGAGTAGTAAGGAAGAGGCACAGGGAGTGCCAGGGCACGGATGCCCCTTAAAGTATTTCGCCTCCCCCACCCTGGATTCCAGTCAGAGTCACTAAGGCTGAATACGATACATGAAAAACAGGATCAACCCGACACACCGAGATATTCCTCTAGTCGTGCCATAAAAAGGCTGCTGCGTTCATCGGATGGATCGAGCTTCACCGCACGTCGAATATCCTCCAATGATTCCTCTGCCCTGCCTGCAGCATAGCGTGCAATACCACGAAAAAACCAGGTCTCTCCTACATCAGGATCAATATCGATAGCCCGGCTGGCCGCTGCGCCTGCTTCTTCATATCGCTGCAGGTTGTATAAACAGAATGCGACCATGTGATGAGCATGAAAACTCTCGGGTTCTAAATCAGCAGCGCGCTGCAAACTGAGCAGGGCCTGGTCGAAGGCTTGGCGCCTGGAGAGCAGTTGACCGTGCCGATAAAAGGCATCCGAGAAATCATCGCTTTGTGTGATCACGGCAGAAAAGTCCGATAAGGCTCCATCCGGATCATCCATATCCATTCTTAGCAGGCCTCGATAATAGTAAGCATGGATAAAATCCGGATCCTCTTCGATGACACGGGTGTAGTCTTCTAATGCCCCTGTAGTATCCCCCTGCATTTCCCGGGCTTGGCCACGCCAGTAGTAGGCATCGATGAAATCCGGCATCTGATCTATAACACGGGTGATATCCATCAAGGCTTCTGCAGAGTCTCCCAATGCCTGGCGGGACTGGCCTCTCCACCAGTAGCCATTGATAAATTCAGGGTCATTTTCGATGACCCTGCCGGCCAGCAACTGCATAGATTCATAGGCCTGCTGATCAAGAAGTCTGTGGGCCGTATCCGCCAGCACCTGATTACCGGCATTGGTACGCATGAGTCCTTTTACCGCTATATGTGCCAGATGATTGTCTTCGGCTGTCACCACTTCGATGAATGGCCCATAGATACCTTCCGGAAGAGGTTCTGCCCGGCTGCCCAAATCGATCTCCATACGCATGCCCCCTTCATCCATTATTTCCTGCTGGAGTATCTTTGGCGGAGCAGGTCGTTGCGTACCGAAAAGATAGTCACCCATGACGGACAGTATCCTGGCTCGCTGGTCGTCACTGGCTGCAACTGAGAATTCATTAATGAGTTTATCGTAGGCATCCTTGTCGAAGTACACGGATGCTGCAGTAACAGATGCATCCACCACATCGGGAGAGTCGTCTTCGCAGGCTACCCGCAATAACCCACCCACCAGGTGACGGCTTGTAAAACCACCGGCCTGAAGACTGGACCCATTTTGTTGCAAGGCTCGACCCAGTAATGCAGCAGCGCGCTCCCTTTCCTTGGCATTGCCTTCATTGAGATAGCGCGCGAGATGAGAGAGTATCGTGGTCAGTTCCGGACAGTCGTTGTGCAGGTAAATGCCATACCAGACATCTGCGTGCTCCATGCTCGTATGCAATACGGCTTCCAGCATTGGAAGTACCAAGGCCAAGTCTGCGAGTGCCCCTGCATGGACGATTGCCTGGTAGGTAACTGTGGCACGCTTGTCTTCGAGCAGTCTTGCCATCAGTCCCCCTGCTTTCCCACTGCCGCGAAGAGCCTGCAGGGCATGAGGTATCGCCGCTGCAATTTTGCTGTCACCGGCATCGTAGAGTTGTTCAAGACGTTCTGCTACCTCGTCGCCGGCACCCAGCATATTGGCCAGTTTAGCCGCAAGGTATCGAAAACCACGGGTTTCTGAATCAGTAGGCTTGCTGGCAGCTTGTACAGCAAAATCACGCGCGATCTTTACGGCAGATGAACTGTTGGGCAGGGTATCGAGCAGTTTGGTGAACCTCCGCTGAATTACCATCAAGTGGTAATCCAGGGCGCGAGTCTCTGTATCAGCAAGGCTTGCCTGGGTACTGCGCCCGAGCCATGAGAAGAGCTCACTGAAAAGGGCATCAGGATCTGGCATCCGGGATCGAAGAAAGCTGGCCGGGATACGATGCATGACATAGTGGCGTCTGGTACGACCTGATCCTTTCGCCAAACTGACCTGCAGCCAACTTCGCCTCGCCAGCTTGCCTGTCAGAGGTGCGCTAATCAGGCCTGAGAGCAAGTGATCTGCCAGTGGGTACGGTGCCAGGCAGGCGACCAAGTGCGCTGCATGCTGCAGTGCCGGATCTCGCGCGAGCGCCCTGTAGGAAAAGTCAAAGGCCTCTGTCACACCCCGCAGACGTTCATCCTCCACCTCTCCACGCAGGGCATCCATTTCCCTATCCAGCATCAGGGAAGGCTCGTGGCTTTGTGCCAATTGCAGAGCCTGGGTAGTGGTATAACCATCCATGAGACTGGTTCGCAGCAATGCAATGGCCATTGGCAATGAGCCGACCCAGCGAGCAAGGTCTTTCCACTCGCTCTCTTTAAGCCACTGACGATCAACTTCTGGCCGGGTAAGCCAGTCAACGGCGTCACTGAGCGCCAACCCACCAAGGTTGATATAGGCATCCAGGTGCCCTACACCCGTCCTTCTGGAAGTGGTGAGTAGATTGACGTGACGCAACACCGGACACCAGTAATCGAGCTTTTGGCTTTTTTCACCGGATGCAGGCTCAGGTACACCGTCAATCACCCACAGCATTTGCCGGCTGTTCGGCCAGGCTTTGCAGTGCTCGGCCAATGCCAGCGCCAACGTATCCCGCTGCTGCTCAGGTTCAACAATTCCCGTGGATGGGTCGGCTTCATCTGGCGCCAAACAGGATAAGACACGGCGGAATTGGCTGATCAGTGTCTGCAGATCACCGTCCGCATTAATCCAGACTATACCGCCCGGAAAGAAGCATGCTCCGTAGCGCGCCACGAATTCTGCGGCAAGCTGGGATTTGCCGCTTCCTCCTGCGCCTTGAATGCCACAGCTGCGTACTGATGTATATGGCCGGCAAGTGACCAGGTGGTGAAATACTCGCCATAGCTCTGCAGCCCGACCTATAAATTCCTCCGCCCTGGTTTCGGGGGCCAAGTCGATAGATAGCGGCCTCACCCACAGCTCAACCGACAAACCTGCAGAATCTGAAGCAGCCCATGCCAAGGGTATATCACCACCACTACGCAACCTATCGAGGGAGTCATCATTCACAGCACTGAGCCGTGTTCTCAACCTGTCGACGTATTCACCCATTTGCTTCTGAACAAGCTCTGCCACAGACTCTGCCTGATCTGTAGATGGCCAGGAGACCTTTGCCAGAGATGGCGGAAGATGTGGTATGAGGGCAGCAATATCCCCTTCGCCTGGCAATACCACTGTTACATGCTCCAATAGCGAGTCATCAGTTACCTTGGCAGCACGGTATGGTGCAGTGACAGCCTGGAACTCATAGACACACCATGGCCGGGTGAAATAGGCACTATCTATAAAGAGCACAACCTGCCGGGATTCAAGCAAGGCCTCTGAAATGTCATGAGGGAAAGGACTACCGAAGGGAATTTCACGCTCGTCGAGAAAAACGTCAAGACCAGCCTTGGACAATAGGCGTTCAAGTTTACGGACCGATTCTTTTGCTCCTCCAGCGTGCGCGTAGGAGATAAAAACATCCGTAGTCATGCGGCCTCCCAATTAATGAACATCTTTCTTGCTTAATAGATACTCAAGGGCATCAACTTCCACTGCCAAGGTGTAGGCACAATAAATGAATTCATCCCATTGCATATTCTCCACGGGATGCACAACACGACCAACGATCGAAGATTCAGGATCAACAACAAATTCAACCAAGTCAATGTTTCTGTTGCGCATCCATGTATATTTTATGACATCCTTAAATTTTAATTGTTTAGCAAAACCTGATTTTGTCGCACGACTCATAAAAACACAGCGGCCATCGCATTCATAAAGCATTACTCGTTGAGTACGATGTGCGTGCGCACCGCCAAAATCAAACTCCAGCATCGTTAGACCTTCTTCCTTGATAACACGCAGGCTAGTCTCCATTGACCGATCGTTGGGAATAGGCGTATCCACATTAATTGAATCGAGATTCGCGACAATCTCGTCAGGAAGTCGCTTCTTATAATGATCAGGGTCGTGCTTTATCTGCATTCTTTCGAAGATCTTCTCGATCTTAGTATGCTGTGTAACATCTGAACCACCAACGAGCATCTCGGCATTATAGTGGAGTTGATAACACCCTTTCATATCCGAGCATTCGATAGCAAAAGTCCGATGAAAAGTGCACCAAGAGATGTCGTGCATTAGTTTCATAAGCGTTTTACTATTATTTATCTGGTGGATAGATGGCTCAGCATGACGTGTCAGTGAGAGAAGAAGTTCACCACTGGCCTTAGCCGAGTTTATTCTGATTACCTGTATTCCCTCAGGTATTTCATTTGCGTTTTTTTGGAATAAATAGTCAGTCCCCTTCCCTGACCTTTTCTCAATTTCTTGATTCAGAAGGTCATAAACATGCTCCACCTCTCTATTCCGACGTCTCTCATTTTTCTCAATCGATTGGATTGCATGGTACTCATTTTTCTCGATCGCGGCAGGAGTGTAAGGGGAACGGAGTCTTGTAAGAATTTGATCAGGCACCTCGTCCTTACACAGAAGTTCAGCATCCACGTCAATAAGATCGTTGACTGACTGTTCATTTACCGATACATCATGCAGAGATTCAATAAACTCATTAAGACTGAGACAGATCTGCCGTATCTGCAATGTCTCGATACTCTCCTTGACATAGGGAAAAGTCACCTGGATAAACTCATCATCTTCTGCCTGGCGCTCCAGCACCATCAATCTTCTCTGTGCCATTGAACTAACACGGTCCACCCTTCCTGTCTTCTGTTCAAGAGCAACAGGAGATCCCGACAACCCATAGTGAACGACACTGTCGCAGAATGTATGCAGATCCTCCCCCTCCTGAAAAACGTCGGTTGTAACAAGAGCCAGTGGGTATCCAGGCATCCTGAATTTTCTTGCTTGTGAGGAACGACCTGATGTTTCACCTGAAGCACCGATCACCGGCGAGACAGGATTAAGTGATTGACGGATATAGGTGGGGTATTCATCACGATTCAATTCAAGAATATGTGGGATGTTATTCTTTATAATCAACTCCAGATGAGCAGACAGTTGTTGCAGTTCGTGATACGTGGAGAATTGATTTGTCCCTCTCTGGGATATAAGAATGGCCACAAAGTCCTTAAGCCACCGCCCACGACTTTCTATCGTGAGGTTGGCTGGCCCTTGCTTTAAACGCGCCAGGTAGATATCGATAATGCCGTGAGCCGTCCTTAAGACGAAACTCATCAATGCCTTGTGTATATCGAAGAGTTTAAGAAGACTGGATACATCAACCCTCTCCTTAAGAAAATTGTAGACTCTTGCCTGATGCGGGATAATAGCCTCAGCCAAGCCTGCCGTTTCCAGTTCAGTATAGAGAGTCACCAGAATCAGCTGGCTGAACAGTTTATCCTTGCCAACCGTCTGAACCGGATTCTTAAGGTGAGTAATCTCCAGATGTTTATAAAGCGGGGTCAAATATGAAGCTTCATGGAAGTCTACCATCCATTTGATGAAGGCGATCTGACATGCCTGATAGTTCCCTAGATGATCATCAGAGAGACGCCCACTGATATATTGACCCGCAATGGCGGCAATCTCTTCACCGTGGTTGCTGATGACATTCTCCAGACTGAGCCCTTCCCTACGACATAGATACCATGCCCAGTTTGGTTCCATCAAATTGATAATGACCTGATTCTTGGCGGAGAGTCCTTTTCTTACGGAATCTGGGGTTGGATAATCGCCACCATTAACAGAGAGCTGTGGAATCACCTTCTTCAGTGTCTCCCCACGAAAAAACCAGGCAAAAAAAGTATCGCTCTTTGCCGGCACCGACACATCAGACCCATCACCCAGTAAGTCAATCTCACCTCCAAGGGAACTATCGTCACGTCTCTTATTCGCCTTGCAATAGCTCTGATAGATACTGCCCATCATTTCGCGTTGTTCATCATAAGAACTCAGCACTTCATCGATATATCGCTTTATCCAGTCATTATAGGCACCATCAAGCTTATCCTTGATCTCATTGACACTTTTTACGCGACGGACAAAGACAAGCTGTTTATTTGACTCCTCAAAGAGATTATGCGCAAGACGTTTGCATACACTATCCATTTTTGGGTGAGGCAACGTTCTTCCCAACCCGTATCCCACGTAGTTATCAGTCATCTGCCCAATGACATGGCGATCTTCGGCATCACTTGTCTGTTTATCAGCTCGATCACCATCAAATTCAACCGGTGGGGATCGCGTTGATTCTGCAAAACTCTCAAATGAGGCAAGAAGACCTGCCTGAAAGGAAGGTGATTCACTCTGCCTTGTCAACATCTCTCCGACTTTCTTCTGAACCAAGGCTGTGACCAGTTTCTGCTCATCGGTCTCAAGCAGGATTTCCGCCCTTGTGCCCTTGCGCCACTCTCGCCGGTACATATTTCGAGTCAACTTCTCACCATTGACTGACAGGGTGTTCAGACGTCTCACCATGAATCGTTTAAGTAGAGTCCGAACCAACTCCTGGTCATCGTCATCAATTTCTTCAGGTAAGAGGCTAGGGCGTCCAACCATTTTCAGCTGATTGCGTAACTGATTTAGGTTGCGATCATAAGGGGTAGCCGAAAGCAGGATTGCATGTCGTACTCTTGGAAAATACCCCTCACCCTCTCGAAAACCGAGAACGCCTGACAGTACTTTGTTCCTATCACTACTCTCAAAGTCGTGCTTGAAGTTGTGGGCCTCATCGATAATCACTAGATCGAATGTTGGCAGAACGTAATTGAGGGCTCGTGCATACTGCTCCTTAACCTCATATTTCGTTTCAATAACACCATCCCATTCATGGGCAGGTATAATAGCTTTTAGCTGATCTCTTTTGCGTTTCCAAACAGATTCATCATCGTTCAGACCGATACTGAAGCTGTCTTTACCAATAAAGAAATCCGCATAGTAACCAGAGGCAGCATCATGCAGAAGGTCAACTACATTACGACAACTTCTATAAGGTGCAGCTGGTCTCCCCTCTCGGGTTCGGATTCTCCCCTGACTGACTTGCACATTATTTCGTATGAAGCCTTTGTACTCACGCTCCCACTTCTCCTGAGCATTCCGGCTAGGACATATATATAAAACGCGCAGCATTGGATTGAAGTATCGAAGCATTGCCACGACGCCAAGGGCAACATATGTCTTGCCCATTCCCACTTCATCAGCAAGGTAGGCAAAACCCAGTTCGGGATCAACGATCATATTTTGTAGTAGAACCGCTCCCTCGACTTGCATCTCAGCAAGCCCCTTGAGGGACTCATCTCCCCCAGAGTAGTCGATCAGATATCGTGCTGTTTCAAGATCGATGGGGTTCACTGCTGACCCTTCACGGTGGTGTAGGTCCTGAAGAATTCCTCCTCAAACCATCTGAAGAAGTGTTTTCGATTTTTTTTGCCATTATTTTCCAGCTTCAGACGCTTTCCCTTCTTGATCGACTCAATTTCTCTGCAAACTCTCTCAGCTTCCTTCTTTACATTCTGGCGTTCAATAAAATTCTCGGAACGATAAATCTCAAGCGCAGACAACAGAACTAAATAGCAGGTCACTGCATTTAGATTTCCGTCCTCTCCATCATCATCCATGGATCTGTTAACAAGTGACGTCAAACTATCGACCCCGGTACCAGTGAGATAATAGTCGACCTGGCTATATTGCTCAGCCTCAAATGCTTGCTCAAGTCGCCACCTCAACTTGGAGAAGGCACTAAATATCTCGGCATACTCGCAAAAGAACTGGTCGATGATCTGCTCATGTGTGTAGGTCGTGAGCTCTCCGCCTTGGGAGCCAAGAAATAATGCCCGGATCTTGGCATCAATCAGCATCATCTTCCGCCGCTCTGGGGCCATCCCTGCATAAATAGCCAATATCTGTGAGGCAGTGAGCTCTGGAAGATCAAGGGGTTTATGGCTCCATCCGGTCTGCTGCAGCAACACAGGATGAGCAGGGAATTCCGTTTTCTCTTTAAGTTTGAGATTCCGGCCTCTTACCTTAACCAGAGAACCGTTTCGCAAGAGTTTTTCCAGACTTTGCATATCCCCTTCATATTCACACTCCTGATATCTGAGTTCCCAGGGGGAAATGACCGGTTCACCTTCAGACCCAAGGATCTCAATTTCGTAGGCATGATAGCGTGCTGTACGCCCAGTCAAACGTTTCGATACCCAGTCATAACTGAGATGAAACTCAGGAAGGGCAGCATTCAGCTCATCTTCGCCAATTTCTCCAGGAACGGTCTCATCAGGTTCTGCAAATCTTTCGATTAAAACCTTGTCGGGAATAGGTTCGAGCAGAGGTCCTGCTTTATCGAGTTTGGCAAGAAATCCTGCCTCGACATTTTCATAAAGTGCCTTATGGGTAAAATTAACCGAGCCAACAAAGACCCATGACTGTCGTTTATTATAGAAGTGGTACATCTTGGCATGGAGACACCGAAATTGTTCTCCATTCAGCCCCAACGAACGAGCCACGTCATCTCGCCATCGTGCCCATTGAATACCCTCTTCAGCTTGTATATGCTCATAATAGCTATCTTGGCAGAGAGCATTATTTTCACTATCAAAGGGCAATAATAGCTTTATTTCATCGATGCCCATATTAAAGAAAACCTTATGCTCCTCATTCTTGGCATCGTCTGCAAAGAAGGGGGAAATAATCTCAAGGCTCCAGTTACCATATTGTCTCAATGGGCTTGGTTTGCGGTGGAGAAAATTGATAAAGGAACGATGATTTTCAGGATAACTTAGACCGTAATAGTAAACCGGATCAGCGTTATAACTCCCCCTGCAGTTGTAAATGAACGCTTCTATATGATCTATAGCCGATTTTTTTTCGCCAGAATCGAAAGATCGATAACCGTTTAAGAAGTTGATCTCTTCTTGAAGGATATTGAGCAATCTTCGCGGCACTGCACCACTACTGATCTCCTCCCAGTGCTGGCACTCGATATTGCCCCACCATCCAGCATGACTAAGATTGTTGGAGCCTGCACCCAATAACAGCGTTTCTTCTTCAGTCGCCTTCTCCTTCAATAGAATCATATTCACCTTGCCATGGAAGGCACGGTTACCCAGATTGACCCCGTTACAGAGATACTCCATCTCTGGCGAGCAGTCACCGCTCAAACGAAACATGGGTAGATCGTAGAATACGTCAATGGGAAGGTCTGCTTCTCGCAGATTTTCTCTCACCATGAAACGTTTGACACGATCATCAGCCGAGTAAGCCATCTCCTGGCTCAGAAGCAGAGGAATGACCTCTAACTCAAAAAAGTCCGGCTCGAAAGTATAGGTGGTAAAGAGTGCTGCCTGAACCTCGCGCTCGGCGACGAGTTCGAGAAGCTGTTCTGTGATTACCGCTCTATCCATCAATTCCGTCCTAAATGATGACTGGCGATATTGAGAAATGAGCCAAGAAAGTAGTCATAATCCCACTGCAGTTCAATATCCTCCTGTTTTCTGAGTGTTGCCTTCTCACTCTTTACTTTGACGCGGAGAGTCTTGCCTGACTCTATTTCCACCCATGGCGCTCCACTACGCTGCTGCATCACTTCTTTGTTCAGCTGCAGAATTTCGCTGATAACACGCTTTACTTCATCGTTGTGAAATGCAGAAAAAATTGACAACAGTTGTTCTCGTCTTGGGAAGCTGTCCTCAGGTAGCCTATCGGGGAGATGGGAATAGTGATAGCGCCCATCCAGCTTTTCCAGTATCTCATCAAGATGTTCACCATCTTTACGTCGGCAGTAGTGAAAAAGATTATTGGCTGCGACCAGTAGCCTTTCAATATCCATAATGTCGTGCAGGTACTGAGCAAGACGTTTACTTGGCTCATATTTTAGAATAAGCCCAATAAATTCTGAGATGTTCTCTGGCCTTTTAACCTTATGCTCAAAGATCTTTCGAGTGATCTGCCAGAGTTCATTTTGAACACCCTCCAGATCGTTACCCGACATGAGTGCTTCCAGAAGGGGTTTCTGAACGCGCTTATGATGAATAGCCTTCATGAAAGACTTGGCCATACGCTCTAATTGCCCCCGATCCAGGGCTTTCCTGGATGTCAGCAGTGATAACAGCTCATCTCCCACACCGCCAAGTTGCTGAAGGATCTCCCGAGCGATAGTTTGTCCCAATGAGGTAACGACACGGTCATTCCCTGTCACCAAACCGGTATCACGTGCTGCAGAGGAATAGAGGCCCCAGAGACCATAGGAGGCCTGATCACTCAAAATCTGCTGTTCAGATAACTGCCCCAAGGTGATTTTAAATGAACTATCAAGTATCCGTTTCTTAACCCGGGTGATTCCCATAATGTCGGTGGCTCTGCCATAGAAACGAACGTATCCGGTTAGCTGCTCGTAGCGAAGAAAGGCCTCTCTCATCTGCTTATGTCGAGCGCTCTCACCTCCCTCTCTAGATACAAGTTGATTGGCCCAATAAAAGCCAAGAAGTGCTATGGCAAAGTTATCCATTGAGGAGGTTATGGTGGTCAGATTACCTATAACCTTGCGACCAAAATATGACCAAACCAGCTCAAAACCGAGCGGATCGCGAGAGCCTTTAGGTTTAGCGCGTTCATCGAGCAGTGAGAGAAATGCCATGTAATTTCAGTCTTTAATCTTTTTATGTGCCCTATCCTATTAGGATGGAGCGAGAGCTTCCATATATGGACGGGTAGATTACTGAGATGTGTAAATCATACTACATGGGGGGGCTCATAATGTGAGCCTGCGCTTGTACATTAACTTGGCAAACGGGTTGTCAAAAACGCTTGATATAATCGATCAGTGCTGCACGTATTATGCAGCCAGAGTCTCATGGCTAGGAGACGCTGAGCAGCACCTCTTCGATCACAAAATGGTAGCTACGAAATCGACCTCAACAGATTGACCAACATCGAACGATCCACCACCCCTTCCGAGGTAGCGGTCAGCCGGTAGATCGCCACGATCATCCGTGCCTTCTTCTCCGCTGCCATTACCTGTCCAGATGATTCCAGGAACTCATCGACGATCTCGATTGACGTGCGCAAGATTCCCTCCTCGATCGAGGCCTTGGTTGTCCTGCGTTCCCAAGCGATATCCCGCCACAGGATCAGTTCGTCCTCCGTGACCTGCTCGATGTCGGCGATCTTGCCGATTTCCAGGAGGCCTGCATTGTACTCCTCCACGAATGTCTTGATGGCCGCGCGGGCCATAGCATCCGGTCGTCGTTGTGCGTAACGCTCGAACTCCAGCACAACCGCCAGTTGTGCAGGCGTCACTCCATCCTGTCCGGCGCCGCCCTCCTTCGAACCCTCACCCATAGCCAGCCAGGAGAGGCTGACACCGGAAACTTGGGCGATTCGTACGAGTTTGTCAGCGCCAGGAACAGAGTCGGCAGAGAGATACTTCCTCATCATGCCTTCAGCGAAGCCGCACTTTTTTGCGAATCTTGAGACATAGACACCCCCGACCGCCTCTTTCAGACGCGTCGCAAAGGCGACCGAGTCCCACCGATCAAAAGACTCTATATGGTTGTTATTGCTTTCTTTCTTGCTCATATGCCACTGCTGTTCATGGAGTAGTACCTGACAGAGATTGACGCATCATATTACGACACACTCTATTTTTCTAACTTTATCAGTTGCTTTCACGTCTTTGCGTTGTACGATGACCCTGTAAATTCAGTTATTTTTAGAAGACTGCCAAAGAATAAGACGATTTTTACAGGGATACAAATATGATATTACGAATTGCATTCCACTCACTTCATAATACAGCCGGTTTCAAGCCGATGGGTTGGGAAAATACAACGAACTCACAGGTATCTACGTACATTTTCACCATAACGGCTCGTTTGATCTCCTGTGACGGCTCACCCTTCAGACCAAAATATCTATCTCCGGCACCTGTGTTCGTAACAATGGTCCGGGGCAGTTGACCGGAAAGATGTCATGCGGTCATTCCAGCAAGATCTTATCGACCTGAACTTCTCCTGGCTGGTAACGGCGCGTGAGATGACCCAGACCGACCGCATACAGGCGAGCATGGTGCTGGGACTCGACCCTGCCCTGATGGAGCGGATCGCCTGTCTCTCTCTGCAGGAATTGCGCGCCATCGCCCGCTCCGAATTTCTGCTGTTCCATCCCCGCTTTCATCCCAGTCTCCGACGTGAGCTGATAGAGAGCGATCCGGGTCACTCCCCCGGCATCCTGCTTCAAACCCTGATAACGGCGGCGCAGGAGACGTCCGGGTAATGAGGCTGGCTACCATTCAGCGCGAACAGACCGCAGTCGAGCTGATCCGACGCGGGATGCGCATTTCGGTCGTGAGCCGGGTTACCGACTTCTCTCCGCAGGTTCTGCGCTCGTTGAGTCGGCAGATCCATGGCCAAATCATTGGCGCCGGGCCTCTGCCCTCGTCCGGCAGGATGCTTATCAAAAGGGCGACACAGGCCACTGCCTCCCTTTTTGCCGCCCTCTACCAAATAGAAGGCGGTAACGGAATCTTCGATGCCATCAACCTCGAGGCGCTTCTCTCCGCCCATGCCTTCTATCTTGAGCTCTCAAAGGATCTGAGCGCACAAGGACTGCAATCCGCACCCATCGATATCACCCGTGCCTGGATCCTGGCACGAGATCTCCGCACTGGCGTCGCCTTCTTCCGTTACTGCAAGCCCTGTCGTATCCACTATCTGCATACAGAGGATCTTCGGGTGCCGTCGGGCTGCCCTGTCTGCGCCCTGAAAAGACAGGACGTTGCCCGAACCCGACAAGGGCGATAGCAGGCTGCTTTCTTCCTGGCTGCAGCAAAACACCGATTCAGATAACCGGATCGGTGCTATCCAACACCAGGATCTCCTCCTGCCGCTGAAAGAAGGCATCAATGCAGTCCGGATCGAACCGCTTGCCTCTTTCGGCCTGGAGGAACGTCAACATCTGCTCGGGTCTCCATGCCGACCGGTAGGGCCGGTCCGAAAGAAGGGCATCGACCACATCGGCTACGGTGACGATCCGCGCCTCCAGTGGGATGTCCCCGCCTCCAAATCCGTGCGGATAGCCCCTCCCGTCGAAACGCTCATGGTGGGACAGCGCAATCCGCGCCGCCTTTTCCAGAAACTCGGATTCGCTGTCCGGCAGCAACTGATAACCGAGCAGCGTATGCTGTTGCATGGCCTCCCGGTCAGCCTGATGGAGGCGGGATTGCCTCGACAGCAGCTGGTCCGGCAACTGGACTTGGCCGAGATCATTCAGCGGTGCCGCCTGTTCGATCAGTTCACACTCTCCAGAGGCAAGCCCAAGCTGGTCAGCGATGCAACGACTGATACCAGCCACACGCCGGGGGTTTCTGCCAAAGATGGTGTGAGCGATGCGAAACAGGATATCACTCATCTTCCGGCTGTCCCGGCATTTTCGATTACCCAATGCCAGCAAGTTGCGGAAACGGGCGCGCCACTCGTTTGGCTCGATGGGCTTGTAGAGGAAATCCAGTACCCCGGCTTCCAACGCCTGGCAGCGGATCGTATGGTCCGCATCATCCACCGCCGTGATCATCGCCACCGGCAGACCCTCATTTCCCGGCAGTGCACGCAACTGCCGGGTGAGCTCGATGCCGTCCATGCCGGGCATGTTGTAGTCGACGATCGCCAGGACCAGGGAATGCTTCCCGGCCCAAGCGAGCGCGTGTAGAGATGAAGCGAAAACCTCGACCTGCGCCTCAGGCGCCAGGGTATGGAGGAACTCCTCGAGGATCACCCGCGTCACCCCCTGGTCATCTACGATCAATATCCTTTGCATGCGGCAAACTCCTGTTTTCCTTAGATGTTCGTACTCCGCAGTAACGGCATGACCCTGTAATAGTTAAGGAAATAAGCCATAAATTGAGCAGTAGTGAGACATTTTTCGTTTTTTTAGGAATTTCATTAGGTTGTCACGGTAATTCAAAGGCTTTTCCACAAATTGGTGGATAAGTTGCATGGGCGGTTCCCCGATCTGAAATCCGGATTGTGAGTGCATCTGCAACAAAACACGAAAGGTGTCTTTCATGGATAACCTTTCGTGGGCCGATGCCCCCCTTCCACGGCTAGCATGAATACCGACAGTCACACCTTGGAGCACGGATCATGGAGTTTGATTTCTCACCGGCCAATCTGCACTACCTGATCCAGACACGGGAGCTCGCCCGGCAGGATCTGGCGCTCGCTACGACCCTGACCGAGATACCGGAAGAGATGGCCGCCCTGCTCTGCAAACTCACATCCCGGGAACTGACCCAGATCGCCCGCATCCGTCGACCGCTGCTCATCCCCCGCCGGGAGGACTGGTGGTGGTCGCGGCTGTTCCGCGCCCTGAGTGAAGGCGGGACGGCGGAGGTCGAGGCCATCCTGGAGCAAGGCGCGGTGATCCCGCTGTACAGCGGAAGCGGCCAATGAATCCCGCACGCTCCCCGCACGCTCCCCGTACGCCGCCCATGCGGCACCCTGTCCGAAAACAGCCAACTGCAGCGAGTGCGCGGTGACGCTTTGCGCCCAGTCCAACCGAGTGCGAGACGCCGTCCGTTTGATCCAACTCGGCGCCCGCGCTGGTCTGGTCCACCAGCTCACGGGACTGGGCAAAGCCACGGCCAATCGCCTCTACCGCCAATGGCACCAGACCCCCTCGCCCTCG
The DNA here is from genome assembly GCA_016756855.1 of gamma proteobacterium endosymbiont of Lamellibrachia anaximandri. GTDB lineage: Bacteria > Pseudomonadota > Gammaproteobacteria > Chromatiales > Chromatiaceae > QGON01. The sequence goes on from JAESPD010000060.1 coordinate 16,837, forward strand.
GGCCAGCGCCCCTTCACCGATGCCTGGTATCGAAAAGATGACCGGCGCATGTTGCAGGCATCGCTCATCTGGCGCCTGTACCGCCGGCTCTCCCGATCCGGCAGTCACCCGGCCCGTATCCTGATTCAGGTCTTCGAGGCCTATCTCCTGCTGGTACCCGAACCGCGGCTCGATCTGACGCGTGCCGAGTACGTGCCACGTCTCGTCGCCATGGGGACCTGGCAGGAACAAACCTGCGAATACTGTGGCCTGCCCTACCTGGCCCCAGTGGAAAACATCGACACCGCGTGTCCCGGCTGCCGGCTCTATTACCGACATCGTTCTCCTCAGTACGGCACCGGTCTTGAGGGAGGATCCCTCACGTGACCGAACCACGATCCGTTACCCGGTTACTCCCATGGCGCTGAAGATCACCATCACCAGCACCAAAGGCGGTGTCGGCAAGACCACGCTGTCAGCAAACCTTGGCGCCATCCTGGCGGATCTCGGTCAACGGGTGCTGTTGGTGGATGCCGATGTCCAGCCCACGCTATCGAGCTATTTCCAACTGGAGCGGCGTGCCCGGCAGGGTCTTTCGCATCTGATCACCACCGCCTCCACCAATGACATCATCAGCCAGACCGTGATAGAGAGACTGGCGCTGATCTACTCGGACGACCCCCAGGGCAAACTCGAAAACTGGCTGCTACATGCACCGGACGGGCGCATCCGTCTCCGCTATCTGCTCGCCAATCTGGATGAGTCCTACGACGTCATTCTCATCGATACCCAGGGAGCCATAGGGGTGCTGCAGGATGCCGCCGTGCTTGCAGCCGATTTTCTGGTCTCTCCCATTCCGCCGGAGATTCTTTCGGCCCGCGAGTTCTCGCGCGGCACCATCGCCATGATCGAACGCTTGCGCCCCATGGTGAACATGGGGGCGCCGGTGGATCCTTTGCGGGGGCTTATCTACCGCCAGGACCGCACCGTGGACGCCCGGCTTATTGCACAGCAGCTCAAACGCGAGACCTTTGGCCCCTCGAAGGGTGCCATTACCATTCTCGACACGGTCATTCCCAACACCGTGGCCTACCGGGAAGCGGCAACAAAACGTATTCCGGTTCACCGCTGGGAGACCAAACGGCCCGGCCCGACCGCCAGCGCACAGGAGACCATGCTGGCCCTGGTCCATGAACTCTTTCCCCATCTGGATGGAGCTGTCCTGAGCGACGAACCGACTGGCGCGTGTTCGGCAACCATTACGGGGAAATCCCGATGACCGGCAAGCGCCCGACAGAAGAGGAACTCAGCGGTCTGCTCAACGCATCGCATTTCGGGGATGAGACTGCCGAACTGCCGCCGGGTGATCCGGTTACGGTGGTGCAACTGGTACTGACGCTGGAGCAGGTCAAGCCCTACGACAGAAATCCGCGCCGGGACAGGAACCCCCGTTTCGACGAGATCAAGGCGTCGATCCGCGCGCAACGGGGTCTCAACACACCGCTCAATGTCACCAAGCGCCCCGGTGACACGCTGCATATGGTGGAGGCCGGAGGCAACACTCGCCTGCAGATCCTGCAGGAACTCTGGGAGGAGACAAAGGATGAATGTTTCCACCATATCAATGCCCAATACCGGCCGTGGGTATCCGAATCTTACGTCCTTACCGCCCATCTGGTGGAGAACGAACTGCGCGGTGAGATGACGCTGCTGGACAAGTCCATGGGGCTTCAAGTTCTGAAGGCACAGTTGGAGGAAGAAGCGGGTACCCCGCTGAATCGTTCTGAGTTTGTGCGCAAGCTCAAGGCGGTGGGTTATACCGTCTCCCGCCGCCAGATCATTCGCATGCAGTACCTCGCCGATCGCTTGTATCCCCTGATTCCCACGGTGGCACGAGAGGGGCTCGTCCAGAGAGAGATCGATGCCATCCGCGATACCGAAAAGGCCTACCTTCGATTCTGGAGCAGCCGGCTTGGCGAAGATCAGGTGGAACAGTTTCATCTCGCTTTTGGGGATGTGCTGAGCCGGCATGACGATGACTGGGATTTTGAAAGCGTACGTACCGAACTGGACCGGCAGCTCAGTGAACTCAGTAGCCTAGAAGTTGCCCAAGTGCGGATGGAAGTGGATGCCCTGCTCTATGGTGAACAGCACACGGTTTCCACGGCTTCGGCCATCGAGCCGCAACAAGCAGACACTGGCACGGATGCCGAGGATGGAGACACCTCCTCCTCGATGGATTCCAAGGTCTCGACGGCACAACCGCCAACGAAACCCACTACAGAAGCCGATAGCTCCTCCGACCAAAAACAACCAACCCCATCTAAAAAGAGTGACTCCTGTGCTTCCCGGAAGCTTGATCAATACACCGGCCCCTCCGACCTGAAGTCCCTACGTGCACGCAATCTCGTCCTGGCGCTGAGGATCGCTCGGCGCAATGATCTTTCGACCTGCATCCGCCCGATCAACATCGGCATGGGGTTTCTGATCGATCTCCCCGAAGCACCATTCAAGGTCAACGACAAGGGTAATGGCATCGGCCGGGATGGCGAACGCCAGTTCCTCTGGTGGATGCTGTTGGGCGCCTGCGAGGTGCTGCATGGTTCCGGACAACCATGGACGTTGAGTAACGACCGGGCCAGGCTCGCCCTGACCGACGAGATGCGCCTGCTGACGCCACTCAGGCAGGCGGGTATCCAGGGTGTGATCCGAACCGTGGGCCTGCCCACCCCCCTGGAGTTCGTCCCCTATCAGTTGCTGTCCAGTCCACAGGGATTGGACGACAACAGTTTTTGGGATCTGCTGTTGCTGCTGGAGAACTGCCGCCGTATTCGGGTCAAGGTGAAAGATCCCGGCGATATGCGGTTGTGGGAGACGACGTAACCCCATGTCAAAACCCGTAACGGAAATGGAGAAACGAGGCGTTGAATTCATGTCTGCAACGAACGGCAAGTCAGCCGGCAGCCAGGATTTGATACAGGCGGAGTTTCACCTGGAACTCGCCCATCAGATCATGCGTTATATCGGTCGGCTGGCAGCAGAGGGGAATTGCAAACCCCTGTCGGCGCTTGGACTCGAACCGACCGATGTGGACAGGCTCCGCCGGATGAACATCCCGGAAGCTGACAGGCTTTCCCGGCTCTCGTCCCACTATCTGAACACGGTCGACCTTATCGATCGCGACAAGCTCATGTTGGCCATCGACTATCTCGAGAGAGAGCGGGTCCAACAGGAGACCATAGAAACGCTCATCCGCCTCAAAGCCACCCTGCCGCTCATGAATCAGCTCTATTGCATGGAGCGGGAAACGTTCGTACAGCAGCGCAAGTTGCTGGGCGTAACCGACCAGGGTGGACGCATCCGACACCTGAGCGAACCGGAAGAGTCGCAGGTTTACGACCTGTGGACACATAACAAACAGCTGAAAATACCCGACAGGCTGATCCTGATCGGCCAACAGACCAGGATCCCACTTGGTTCAGTATTTCATTTTCTCTGCACCTTCGACTCAAACGAGTTCCACCAACCGATGTAGACATAACCTACCGACCCGGGGCCAATTGAATGTCCAGTCATACCGATAATAACGGCCTCTCTCCCCGGATCCGCAGCATCAGCACTTTCGTGGAAGAAGCCGCCGCCCAACTCAGGGCACGTGAGGCGGGACCGTTCGAGGACAGCGAAGAGAAAGGCGACCTGCTCTATCTTGGCAACTGGCAGGATCCAATCCCCCCGACTGCTGATCCTCGACCATACACTGGACGCTGTTGATGTCAGACTCTGGGCCTATCTGCGGACCCTGTTCACCCAACCCGGCATGCCGGCGGCCTTTCCAGGCTACCGGGAAATCCAGCAAGACCTGCTCATGGCCCGAGCGACCCTGGCCAGCAGTATCTCAACCCTGCGAGCGACGCGCTGGATCACCCGCTGCGCCACCGTAAGAGACGCCAGGGGCCGGTTCAAGGGCAACATCTATGCCCTGTATGAAGAACCACTCAGCTTGGCAGACACTCTCCATCTCGACAACGAATACATGGCCTTTCTGGCCAGGGCCACTCAGCATGGTTACAAGCGGGTGCGGACGGTCGCAAGCGCCGTACTCGACACCATCCGGGACCGAATAGGACAGGACGGCGACATCACCACAGCTCCCAGTGTGCTGAAGCAGGCCGAACGCAGACTCATCGAAACCCGATCCATCGGTCGGACAAGTACTGAGGCAGAGAGAACGCGAATCGATAGCGGCTGGTCTGCCATCGGTGCCGTACAGGTTGAATCACTGAAACTCGCAAACCTGGCAGCAGAGACGCCTGAAGCAGAAGTTATCCACAGCTCTGATCCAAGTTCAGATTCTGAACCTGGTGAAATTCAGGGGGAAAACGGGAAACAGACCCGAGTTCAGAATCTGAACTCGGTGAAAACGGTGCAAAACAGCCAAGTTCAAAATCTGAACTTGGAGGGAAACAACGAAAAACATCCGGGTTCAGAATCTGAACTTGGTGGAAACAACAATCCGAGCACGTCTATAGGAAGTAGTAGTAGTGGTTTTATTAATAAAAAAACAACTACTACACCTTGTACCAAGATTCCGCGCGCGCATGAGACGCAGAAAGACCCGTCAGACGACTTGATTCTTCCCTCCGCTAAGGGTAAGGGGGAGCTGCACCGGAGAATCGACCGGCTTTCCACTGAGTGCGAAGAGCTGAAACAGCGGATGCAAAACCTCTGCATTGGATTCAAAACAATCTTCCAAAAACCAGCGCCAGCACATCTGTCAGTCCGCAATGTGCGCGGATGTCTCTACCTGGAATGGAGAGTGCGAGGCAACCATGGACAGGGGCAATCGTTTCTCGATCTCTGTGGCAGTGAACAGGGCCAGCAGATTCTCAGTGAGCTGTCAGACTCGATAAGGCAGGTCTATCTGGACTATGAACGCAAACGACTTGAGCTGAGTCTGGGCTACCGGATTCGCTTTCACAAACGACGAATGCTGCGAAAACATCTCTCCGGCCTGTGTCATCTGGCGTCACTAGGGGAACAGTATAAATAACTCTCAGCAATGGATCAGAGGGTTATCCATAGTGCCGCATGCACCCCTGTGATCTGATCCCAATCACCGATTCACAACCTGAGGAAGCATCCATGTCAGCAAACTTCAACGGCACCGGTAATCTGGGCAACACCCCCACACTGCGTCATGTCCGGATCGAGGACGAAGAGCGTCCCGTCTGTGAATTTCGTGTCTTCTTCGACCGCAGCAAGCCGGATGGCGAAGGCGGCTACGAGGATATCGGCGGTTTCTGGCTTACCGTCAGCGTCTGGGGCAAACGGACGGAGGCCACCGTCAAACATCTTTCCAAAGGCGCCCGCGTCAAAGTCGAAGGCCGTCTGAGGCAAGACAGTTGGGAGGATAAGGAGAGCGGTGAACCTCGTGTCGAGATCAGGCTCGATGCCGACGATGTCACCCTGGCCCTGAGCCGGATCGAGCAGGTCAGGTTCGTGCCGAAAGCGGAAACCAGTGAGACGGATGATGCCGCTGCCGCCTGACCTCACCACCCTGCTTTGTCCTGGCACATTCCATGAAGGTAAGAAGCCGAAAACACGTCATCTATTTCGGCTTTAATGACAATCCTTGCCAATATCTGCCATACTTGCGCTCAGGAGGTACGCAAATTATGGCTACATTGAACATTTCACTCCCCGATGGCATGCGCAAATGGGTGGACACTCAGGTTGGTGATGAATACGCTAACGCCAGTGATTACATCCGGGATCTCATCCGCCATGATCAACGGCAACGCGAAGCACTGAAACTCGCACTCATCGAGGCTGAACAGAGCGGCCGCAGTACCAGGAAAATCAGCGACATCATCAATGATACAAAGGCCAAACTGGAACATGGCTGATTACGAGTTATCGAATAAAGCAGATGAAGATCTTACGGAAATATACGCCTTCTCATACCAGCGTTTTGGCGAGATAAAGGCCGATGCCTATCTGCTGGCTCTTGAGGAGTGTTTTTTCATGCTGGCGGAACAGCCTCTCCTTGGCAAAAAGATTGATCATATCCGGAGTGGTTACTTGCGGCATGAGCACTCCAGCCATTCAGTCTTTTACATACAGAAGAGAGATGGCATTCTGATCCAACGGGTACTTCATCAAAGCATGGATTCAGAACGTCATTTGTAATTGACAGATACCTTAGTCAGAGTCAGTTTTATAACTGAAGTTTCACTGAAATTCTCACCATCCTGAAAGTTGGCACTCAAGCCACCATGCGTAAGAGGAGTGAGACGAAAGTATTTTCCCGGGGATTGCGAGGTTTGGGCCAAAGCCTGAGAAAA
>JAESPD010000061.1 GCA_016756855.1 gamma proteobacterium endosymbiont of Lamellibrachia anaximandri
GCCTTACTCTTTTCGAGAAAACCCCATTGGATCAGTTGCTTATGAAATCCGATTGCAAAAGTGAAGAATGCGCCATGGATAACCAATTGAATTTATTCGATTTAACGTTGGGACACTAGTGACTTGTTATATGTCGGCTTGTGAGGATATGTGATTGGCGAGTACATCCACCGGTACAGCATCGCATCCGGCGTTACGCAGAAACTGTAACTGTTCTCGCGACTGGGGTATCAAACGCAGGGAGAGTCCGCTGGCGATGCCAGTCGATTTGGGGGGAGAGGTCTTATTCTTCCGAGGCAGAGCATCCATATCGCCATTTTCCTAAAAATAGTCAGGCAGCGCCGCTAAGCGCTGCAGAATGGCGGTTCGGGGCCGGAAAGGCGCTTAGGCCGATCCTGTGAACGCTTTCTGGGACGGGTCCTGGCCCCCGATAGCGGAAAAAACAGAGTTGCTTACAGATCTTTTCGGCGGCCCAGGCTGGATCTTTAACCTAAAAGGGAAGAAAAAAGAAAACAACGCTAACTTCCGCAATATCAGGGTGGTTTTTGGTTGTTTACAAGAATAGTACGACGCTGATTCCTAGTGGAGTAACAACTTTGCTTTGATGGGTTTAGACAGAACGGTAGGGTGGATAAGTGAAACGCATCCACCTTTTCTTGCGACCACTTCGGTGGATGCGCTGTGGCTTATCCACCCTACAGCCGCCACTGCCATATCCATCAATATAAACTTGTTAGACTACTATGCGTTCCTGGAAGATACGCTGTTTAGGGTTTTCAGGGCGTTTACCAGATCCTGCGCCACGTCTGCGAGCTTACGATGATTGGAACGGGCATGGTGGCGCAGCATTTCGAAGGCTTCGCGTTCACTTAGGCCCTCGCGGAAGGCCACGATACCCACAGCAGTGTTTACCGTGCGCTCACCGCTCAGGGCCTGGGTCAGTTGACCCTCTTTCTCGCGCAATTGGCGGATTTCGGTGCTGCGTCCCAAAGCCGCCCGTATCGCGGCTTGGAGTTGAGGTGGATCCACTGGTTTGATCAGGTAACCCAGCGCACCTTCCGCCACGGCCCGGTCCACCACGTCGTCGTCGCCGTAGGCGGAGAGAAAGATAAAAGGGATGTCGCTATTCTGACGCAGCCAACGGGCGACTTCGACACCGTCTATCCCAGGCATACGTATGTCGAGAACCACTAAATGGTGATGGTGTCTGCTGCAGAGTTCGATGGCGGTTTCACCGCTGTCCGCCTCCGACACTTCGTAACCTGCCAGGCGCAGCCCCTCGCCCAGGGAAGAGAGAACCAGACGGTCATCATCGACCAGGAGGATTTTTGTACTGCTCATTGCCATTTCAATTTTCATGTCCGTTGAATTGCGGAGGGGAGCCGCTCCCGTATTAAAATTCCCCTGCCTGTTATTAGCAGGTTAGTTCATTCTACCGAAAAAACCTGGCAATAAAAGGAATTAAATTCTTATTGTGATTCTCTTGAACTCCAGATCACTGGAGGTTCCAACAGCAGTTCCGCAACCACATACCCCGATTCTGACCCAAGTGAAAGTTTGGCCCCTTTGGTCGGCAGCAGTGAGCGAACGATCTTGAGACCCGTGCCAAGCGTCGCTGCTTTGTCGAGATCGAGGTCTTGAGGAATATCTTTGCCGTGGTTGCGTATCTGCAGGCGGACACCGCTATCCGTCGTGCCAAATTCAATCACTACCGGTTGCTTTCCGGGGGGTGGCGAAGCATGTTTTATCGCGTTGGTAATCAGTTCGTTGATCACCAGAGCAACAGGTATGGACTCTTCCCGGTTCAGTTCCATCGAGCAGACCTCGTCGACCTCCAGCACAATATGTGTGGGACGTGTGTTGCGATAGACATTGAGGCTGGCCAGTATAAGTTCGCTGATCTTTATGTGTCCACCGCCGGTGTCGCTCTGTAGCCCGTAAACGGTGGCAATAGAGCGTATCTGGGAGATGGCCTTGTTAAGAGTCTCTTCGGCAGGGAGATCACTTTGTGAAAGATTGTGCAGCAGGCCGATAACCCCCTGAAGATGGTTCTTGATGCGGTGGTGTACCTCCCGGATCAGGGTTTCTCTGTGGTTTTTCTCCTCGTCCAGGCGTCTCTCCTGGGCCAGCTTCTGCTCGGTGATCTCGAAGCTGACGCCCACCAGTCCCGTTACGGCGCCATCGGCGTTGAATACCGGGGTCTTGGTGGTGGAGAACCAGCGGATGGCGCCCGACGGGTCAGGAACCGCCTGCTCCAGGTCGGTAAAGACGCGTCCATCATCGATTACCTCGTAATCGCTGGATTCGAACCCCCTGGCCGTGTTCGGGGGAAAAATCTCTGCGTCTGTTTTACCGATGATCTGCTCCGCAGACATCTCCATGAAGGCCAGAAATGCCTGGTTCACCGACTGGTAACGCAGTTGGCGATCCATAACATAGACTGGTGCGGGAATGGTGTCGAGCAGGCGCAACTCAGCGTTTTTCTGCAGCAATTCCACCTCGGTTTTTTGGATATCCGTGATGTCGGTGAGTATGCAGTGGGTGCGCAGGAAGTGGCCCTGCCCGTCATGGGCTATACGGCCGTTTATCGAAAAGAGTTTTTCAGTGCCGTCCTTGCATTGAAACAGGATTTTGACCCTGTCGACCAAACCGCTCGCTAGAAATTCGGCAAAAGTTTGGCTGAGTTTTACCTCCTGGCCTGGCGCATGGAATTCGCCGATGGATTGGCCAAGAACTTCCTCACGGGTATAACCCAATGTCTCTTCCCAGGCTCGGTTGATGGAGAGAATCCTGCCTTCCTCGTCCAGGCTTTGGTAAGGCAGGGGAGCCTCTTCGTAGAGCCGGAGAAAGTGTTCCTCGCTGGTTTTAATCTCCTCTGGAGTCGAGCGCATTCCTTTTTCCTGTCACGGGTTCTGGTGACAGTATACTTAACTCTGAGTTTCCTGGGTGTCGGATAATGCGCTAAGAAATGTTCGCTGTTTACCTCGATCAACAAGGAAAAGTGATCATGAAAAAGACAGGGACGAGTCTTATTTTTGTGCTGTTTATTCTGCCCTTTCTCGCCGTTTCGGCGGATGCCCCAGACCTTCTTCTGCTGCCACCGAACCCAACGACCATCCCTACAGTTTAACTCTCTGGTGCACCTGTTTTTCCTGAAACCGTCGTACCAGCGCCTTCTCTCCCTCCACCAGGAACAACACACTGGAGGAGACCAAAAGAATGCGCAGCCACACGTCGGCTCCTATTGCAGCGGTGCCAAACAGGGTCTGTAAAGGCCCCGTATAGGTAAAGGCGAGCTGAAACAGCACCAGGATGGCCACCGCCGCCAGCACGTAGCGACTGCCGAATAGGCCGCGCCGGTTGAGTACCGGTTCGGTGATGTAGCGGGAGTTAAACAGATAGAAGATCTCGAAGCAGACCAGGGTGTTCACCGCTACGGTACGGGCCACTTCGATATTCGCGCCCTGTTCGATCTCCCACACGAAGAGGCCAAAGGTCCCCGCCATCAGTACCAGCGATACGTATGCGATGCGCCAGAGAAAGTGGTGGCTCAATACAGGCTGGACCGGGTCGCGGGGGGGACGTTTCATTACACCGTGTTCGGGTGGCTCGAAGGCGAGCGCCAAGGCAAGGGTGACGGCGGTGATCATGTTGACCCAGAGGATCTGCACCGGGGTGAGCGGCAGCTCCTGAAAGCCCAACAGCACTGCGCCGAGGATCACCAGCGCCTCGCCGCCATTGGTGGGAAGGATGAAGAGGATCGCCTTTTTCAGATTGTCGTAGACGGTTCGGCCCTCTTCCACCGCGTGGGTGATGGAAGCGAAATTGTCGTCGGCGAGCACCATCTCCGCTGCCTCCTTGGCCGCTTCGGTGCCCTTGTCGCCCATGGCCACGCCAACATCTGCGCGTTTCAGGGCCGGGGCGTCGTTGACCCCGTCTCCGGTCATGGAGACGATCATGCCGCTTTTCTGCAGCAGCGTCACCAGACGCAGCTTGTGCTCAGGACTGACCCGGGCATAGATGTCCACCTTTTGAACCCGCGCCAACAATTCCTCATCCGAAAGGGCATCCAGGGCTTGGCCTGTGAGGGCATTGTCGGTGTTTGCCAGTTTCAGCTGGCGGGCGATGGCGGTGGCGGTATCGGCATGATCGCCGGTGATCATTTTCACCTGGATTCCCGCCTCGCAGCAGCGGGCCACGGCGGCAATGGCCTCCTCCCGTGGAGGATCGATCAGGCCATAGAGACCGAGCATGGTGAGATCCTTTTCCACGTCTTTGAACTCCAGGTCCAGACGTCCACCGTGAGCCGGGCGCATGGCTACCGCCAGCAGGCGCTGTCCCTTGGATGCCATTGTCTGCATGTGCCGCTCCCAGCAGTCACAGTCGAGTGGTTTTTCGCCTTCAAGACTGAGTTGGGTGGCGCAGCGTTCGAGGATCCTCTCCGGCGCTCCCTTGATGAAGATGAAATATTGCCCCTTATGACTGTGGTGCAGAGTGGCCATAAACTTGTGGCCTGACTCGAAGGGAATAATGTCGTCACGGGGGTAGAGAGCGGCCTCGGTCTCAGGATCCAGCCCACTCTTCAGGCCGGCTATCATCAAGGCACCTTCCATGGGATCACCATGGACCTGCCAGCCGTGGTCCGAATGTCGCAGGGCGGTCTCGTTGCACAGCAGACTGGCCCGGAGCATCTTCGACAGCACCGGGTGCTTCGCCAGAGTGACCTCCTTGCCCTGATAGGAAAAACCTCCGTGAGGATCATAGCCAGTGCCGCTAATGTCGTAGAGATCGTCGACGGTGGCGATGTTGCGCACGGTCATCTCATTGCGGGTGAGAGTGCCGGTCTTGTCGGAGCAAATGACGGTCACCGCTCCCAGGGTCTCTACCGCCGGCAGGCGGCGAATAATGGCATTACGTCCCGCCATGCGCTGCACGCCGATGGCCAGGGTGATGGTCATGATGGCCGGCAGCCCCTCGGGAATGGCTGCTACTGCCAGTCCTACTGCAGCGAGAAACATTTCGGAGGATGAGTAGTCACGCACCAGTACACCAAAGATGAAGGTGAAGAGAGCCAGTCCCAGGATGCCTGCGGTGAGCCAGCGCCCGAACTGGTCCATCTGTTGCAGCAGGGGGGTGGTGAGCTGTTCCACCCCGGCCACCATGGCGCTGATGCGCCCGATCTCGGTCTTACTGCCTGTGGCGGTCACCACCCCGGCCCCCTGACCATAGGTCACGAGAGTGCCTGAGTAGGCCATGCAGAGCCGATCCCCTAACGCAGCCTCGGGTGCCTCAGCTTCAATCGCTTTCTCCACTGCTACCGACTCACCGGTAAGGGCGGCCTCCTGGATCTGCAACCCCTTGAGCCGGAACAACCGCAGGTCGGCGGGAACCTTGTCGCCGGATTGCAGCAGTACCACATCACCAGGGACCAGTTCCTCGGCAGGAATGGATATCCGTTGGCCGTCACGCAACACCAGCGACTTGGCGGAGAGCATCTGGCGGATGGCTCGCAGGGCATCCTCCGCCTTGCCCTCCTGTATGAAACCGATGATGGTGTTGATCAACACCACCCCCATGATCACGCCGGAGTCCACCAGATGATCGAGCATCGCCGTCACGATGCCCGCCACCAGAAGCGCATAGATCAGGACGTTGTGAAACTGGGCGAGAAAACGCAGCAGCGGTCCGCGAGGGCTCACCTCGGGGAGTTTGTTGGGGCCGTACTGTTGCTGTCGCAGCTGGGCGTTTTCGCCACTGAGGCCCTGTTTGGTGGAGTTGAAGGCAGTGAGTACCTGATCCGCCACCATGGCGTGCCAAGGCTTGTCGGATTCAGTGGAGGGGGATGCCTCTTTCTGCGCTGAGGCGTGATGGGTTTCCGGCCCGGTGTGAGCCATTACGCTGAAATGGGGCAACTTATGCCAATCGAAAAAATTCCTAGCCATGCGAGTACTCCATAAAGCTGAGTTGAGCAGCTCGTCTGCTCAAACGAAACTTATACCCGGAGGGTGTAAATAGCGGTTATCTCTAAATTTAGGCTATGAAATGCTTTTCTTAAATACTAATAGGAGGGTTCTGGTGACAGTATTACACTTAACTCTGTGTTTCGGGGGTGGCGGAAAATAGGCTAAGAAGTGGCCGCTGTTTATCTGGATCAACAAGGAAAAGTGATCATGAAAAAGACAAGGACGAGTCTTGTTTTTGTGCTGTTTATTCTGCCCTTTCTCGCCGCTTCGGCAGATGCGCCAAACCTTCTTCTGCTGAAAACATATCGGCCTGGGATGGAAATCACTGGCTGGTACATGAGTGAAAAACTCGATGGGGTACGGGCCTACTGGAATGGCCGGCAACTCACATCCCGCCAAGGCAACCCGTTCGCTGCCCCGGGTTGGTTCATAAAAGATCTCCCTCCTTTTGAACTGGATGGCGAACTTTGGGTCGGCCGGGGGCGGTTTGAGGAGGTTGCCTCCATTACCTCACGCGATCAGCCCCACGATGGCTGGCAACGAGTCACCTACAATATATTCGAGGTGCCCAATGCGCCGGGGAATCTGGATGCCCGTCTGGGACGATTGCAGAGTTATCTAAAGCAATATCCAGTATCCCGTATCCATATTATTCCCCAGATGCGTTGTAGTGGCGACGATCACCTGCAGGCACGGTTGGCCGAGGTGGAAGCCGCAGGTGGCGAGGGCCTAGTCTTGAGGAACCCGGATACACTCTATGAATTCAGTCGCAGTCCCAATGCACTGAAGGTAAAGCGCTTCGATGATCGGGAGGGCAGGGTGGTCGGCTATCGATCCGGAAAGGGAAAATATACAGGAAAGGTTGGTGCCCTGTGGGTGGAACTGGAGGATGGCAGGCGTTTCTATATCGGTACTGGCTTGAGTGATCGGGAGCGGGAGGATCCCCCATCGATAGGTTCGATCATCACATTCAAACACCAAGGCTACACCGCCAACGGGATTCCCCGGTTTGCGTCGTTTCTGCGTATCAGGCAGACACTTTGAACGGGTGCTGGTTTGTTAAAGGCGCCGGTGACAACTTATTTTGTCACCGGCGCCTTTATCGTTGTTACCGTGGTAAATCCGAAGATCTGATTTACATATTCACGCCATCACCATCCCATATGAAGCTGCCCATGAGGGCATTTCCACCGAGATCAAGTGTGCGTGTGACTTCGAGTGTTTCCATATCAATTTCAAAAAACACACCATCATTGCTTGCAGCGCTGTAGAAATATTTCATGTCCGGACTGACTGCTGAAGTGTGCGCTTGTGACTTGTAATCCGGGGAAGCGGAACTGGCGACTTCAATGTTCTTCAACCAGCTGTGATCGGTAGTATCGATCACCGTCATATATGTGTCGTTGTGATTGGTCACGAATGCGAGATCACGCATCGGTGCAAATGTAGTGTGACCGGAACCAACACCCGTTTCAATCATGGTTTCAACACTCATTGAATCCTTATTGACAACAAAAACGTGGCCTTCAGTGGAACCGATATAAATATGGATGCCGTCCGGATGGAAGTCGGCATGATGGGCGCCCATTTCTGCTGGATCCAGCATTTCAGGATCATAATCGCTGAGGATAGCCTCACCGGTTTTTATCATCCTTTTTTTCTGGATATTAAAACGCAGGATCGATGGTGATATCTGCGCTTCCTGATTACCCTCTGCAACTGCGAAAAAAGTATCGTTATCCGTATCTAGGGGTGACTTGAAAATATGGTGTACTGAAGTCGGGGCGGCAAGGGTTGAGAGCAGGTCACCGTTACGGTTCCACAGCTGAATCTGACGTGCAGCCCGGTCGAGCATAAAGAAGCGCTGATCATCCACCCAGAGAGGGTGGCCTGTCGCCAGTGAACCACCATAGTCGTGTGGTTCAGAGAGTTCATTATAACCCACAACTTTGGTCACCACGCCATGATCAACACGTATGATGCTGGTCATTACCTTATCACCGCCGGAAATCAAAGAGAGTCCCGTGTCAGCATTAAAGTTGGTGGAACGGGGTTTATGCTCCAGTTGAATCTGGCCAATATTTTCAATGTTGTAATTGTCGACTACTGTCACAGACTCAGTTTTACGGGTTAAAGCATAGGCTTTGGATGCCCCCTGTTGATCGATGCCATACGGTCCGTCGCCTGTGTCCTCAACGGTTTTCAGCAACTCCATATTATCAACGTCGATAATAAAAACCCGATTGGCATCCCAGTCGCCATAATAGGCCAGATTTTTCACGCCGTAGATATTGTCACTCACATATCCATCCTGATTAACATAACCGGGATTCAGATGATTTGAACCTGTATGTTGAGGTCCGTGTGCGGCATGCAGGTTTATGGTCGTAAAGAACATTGAAAACAGTAGTGCTGTGTATTTGAAATGTTGTTTGTTCCGCATAGGTTTGCTCCTGTGGAGTGATATCAATAGTTAACAAGAGTGTTGTTAACTCGATTTCAGAACAGAGTCGTTTGTCTGATCTGCTTCTGCGGCAGTTTGTCACTGAATGTGGCGAGTTATTGTGACTGGAATCAAAATGCGCACGGAGGGAAGTCACAAAAAATCAATGAAAATCAATATGTTGCGTCATATGGCGTAGTTGTGCGTCAAGTGCCGCAATAACTTTTCTCAACCACGGGATGGATTTGTTTTTTGTTGCAGGATGGTTAATTGTTTGAATGTTGGTTGCGGGTCATCGCGTTCGGTCAGGCAATTCCCGGTCAAACCCTTATAATCACCGCATCTTTCATTTGGAGTATGTAGTATGGGTATGTTCACCTGGATTATTCTTGGTTTGATCGCAGGTATTCTTGCCAAGTTGCTGATGCCTGGCCGGGATGGTGGAGGAATGATTCTCACCACACTGCTTGGTGTGGCTGGTGCCTTTATTGGTGGCAAGATTGGTCAGTTTGCCGGTATTGGTACACCCAGCGGTCTCGACTTGGTCAGTATCGCCATGGCCACAGGTGGGGCCTTCCTGCTGCTGTTCGTTTTCCGTCTGTTGCGCGGTGGAAAAAGCGGTGGTGGCAGTGGAGACAGCATCTGACTGCGGACGAGTGTCCAGGGGTCGGAGTCGAGAGGGAGTTAATTGGGGCGGTGGTTAGATGCCAGATCAATGCGATGCTGGAGAAGTAACCACATAGGCGGATCGACTCCGACCCCGAGAGATTGAGAGTTTAGGCGATCTCTACCAGTTCGATATCGAAGGTCAGAGTCCGGCCGGCAAGAGGGTGGTTGCCATCCACGCGAACCGTCTCTTCCGCCACCTCAATGATGACAAGATCGAAGACTTGACCGTCAGGGCCCTGGGCCTGCAGCGGCATGCCAACCTCGGGTTCCATGTCATCGCCCAGCGCCTCGCGGGGCACCTCCTGTACCATCTCTTCGTGGCGTTCACCGTAGGCATCTTCAGGCAGAATGTCGACGGTCTTTTTCTCGCCGACGGCCATGCCGCTTACGGCGTTATCAAAACCAGGGATTACCTGACCGCTGCCCAAAGCAAACTCCAGAGGCTCACGTCCTGCTGAACTGTCGAATTGGGTGCCGTCATCCAGCGTGCCGGTATAGTGGATTTTGACGGTATTGCCTTCTGCTGCTGTGCTCATGCTTGTCTCCTAAGTCTGTTGACTTCTCGTCATATTTGCTTGAATCAGACGTGCTAGCCCAAAAACTGGGGTAACAAGCTGAAGAAAAATTGACCAAATCCCAGCACCATAGCAGATTGGTGGCGCGGCTCCTACTGTGACTCCGGGTGGTCTGTAGATTCGACGAGACTGCGCGTCATGTGCAGCCTCACATCGGCGGATTCGGTGATGACATGGAACAGGTGATGGGGACCGGTGGAGTTGGCGATGATGGCGTCAAGATCATCGCGCACCTCTCGATAGATCTCCAGCAGTCGCAGATCGAAGTGGTGCAGGGCCTGGGTCAACGGGTCCTTGCGCTGGCGGGCGAGGATAGTTTCAGCACCATCCTGGTGCAGGTTGCCGAGGCAGATATGCACGGCCGAAAAGAGCGTCACCCAGCCGCTGAACCAGAACATCATGTCGATATCGAACACCTCGCCTTCGGGTACCCGGCCCGCCAGTACCTCCTGCAATAATCCCTGATCCTTGACGAATTCACCCGCTTCGAGAGTCTCTGCCCGGCCATAGGCGTCGATGGTGGAGCTGGTAAAAAGAATTGGACGATCCGGATAACGGCTCAGTACAAAGCTGGCATCTTTTACCAACTGTCCCCGCTGCCCCGGACTCATAGGGTTGACCTTCTGGCGCGGTGCAGGCGTGGTCGAGAGGATCTGAAGCTGATGTTTCCTCCGCCCCAACTCTTCGACCAGCCGGTTGAAGACGCCACGTTTGAAGAGATCCATGGAGAAGTTGAGATGGGTCTGTTTGTGCAGCAAGCAGAGTTGTATGCGACTGTAACGGGGTGCCGCCTCTACGATATTGGCGATGCGTCTGACCGGGATACGCTCCTTGAGGCGACCGTCCTTGCCGACCACCACCTCCTGATGGAATTCATCGAAGCTGATCTGTAACAGGATCGACGCCCTGGCCCACTTTTTTGGACGCTTCTCAAGTGCCTCGGTCATGCGGTGCAGTACTTCATTGGTGGCCTTTTTATCCACTGCGAAGTCGCCGTTGAGCAGGATAGCGAAGGTGCGGATGTGAGACATCTCGCGGACCGCCCGGTAGAAGTGATCCATATGGCGGGTCAGATCGCCGCCGGTGAAGAGTACGCTGTCGGTCAGGCTATCCACCAGTTCCATCACCGGCCCGGCGTCAGGCTGATCCTTGCTCGGTGGACGCCAGATAAACATGCAGTGACGGCAGGTCTGGGGACAGCCCATCGCCGGGATCAGTCCCAGCTTGGCAAAATGGTCGGGTTTCTCTGGCTGATCCGGCAGTGCGTCCACCAGCGCCAGCCGCTGGTGATCGGCATCCCCCAACATCTCCCGGTAGCGGTCCCGCTCCCGGTGGCCCAGCTCGCTGTAGGCCTTGGCCGGTGTCTTTTGTAGCAGGCCCAGCTCATCCCAGAGTGTGAGCACCCGCCGTATCAGCACTTGTGGATCGTTATGACAGCCGGTCAGCAGCCGCTGCAACTGCTGACGCTGTACCGGCCCCTCGACATCTGTGGTTGACCAGTGGGTAATGTAACCCTGGACGAAATCACCGGCATCCTCTGCCTCATCGAGCAGGCGGATGAGAAATCCCTGTGGACCCTTGCTGAAACTTGCCAGCACTTCACCACGGAAAGGGGTGGCAACCTGTTGTCTCAGCCAATGATATATATAGAGGTAGCTCATGAGGAAGGCGAGGTCTTCCCCATCGGGCCGGATACCGAGGAGACGGACCATGCCACCCGAGGTCAAACGGTTGACCTCGGATTTGAAGCGTAATCGAAGCGCGGGCAGGTAGTGGCGCTTTAGTTCGGCCTGACGCTGGCCGGCAGCGGGTTGGGCGGTCTGCAGACTCATGTGGATGGTTCGTGGCTGGTGTGGGCCTATTCTACCCTTGATGCGACAGGGTAAAACCTCTGATTCACCGCTCTTATTCTCTCACAGTGATATTCAGTTGCTATGATTGTCCATCATGATAAAACGCAGCGCATTCAAACCGGCCTGGTGGTTGCCGGGGCCTCATCTGCAGACCCTCTGGCCGGTACTGGCACGTCGTCGTCCTGATTATTCGTCGGTGAACGAAAGAATCGAGCTGCCGGACGGTGATTTCCTGGATATCGTTTGGCATGACAAACAGCCAGGGGAGAGTGTGCTGGTGCTGCACGGGCTTGAGGGCTCGATAGATTCCCACTATGCCGGTACCTTGCTGCAGGTGCTTGAATTACAGGGCTTCAATCCCGTGTTTATGCACTTCAGGGGATGCAGTGGAGAACCCAACCGGCTACCCCGTGGTTATCATTCGGGAGAGACGGGGGATCTGGACACTATCGCCAGGTTGATAGAGCAGCGAACGAACAAGCCATTAAGCGCGGCTATTGGTTTCTCTCTGGGAGGAAATGTTCTGCTTAAATGGCTGGCTGAAAAATCTTCGGACTGCATGCTGAAAACAGCGATCGCCGTCTCGGTGCCTTTCCGTTTGGGGGACTGTGCCGGGCGGCTTGAACGGGGACTCAGCAGGCACTATCAGAACCATCTTCTGAAAAGAATGAGACAATCCTACAAAGCACGCTTCAGCCGCATTCCATCCCCGCTGTCGGTCGATGTCGATCGGCTGGACAGCTTTAGAACGTTTGATGATGAAGTTACAGCCCCACTGCATGGTTTTGCCGGGGTAGATGATTATTACGGCCGGTCAAGCTCACGTCAGTATCTCAAGCAGATTGAAATACCCACTCTGATTCTGCATGCCGAGGATGATCCCTTCATGTGGGCAGAGACGATTCCAGACGCCGATGAACTCTCCTCTTCAGTGACCCTGGAGCTGTCAGCTCACGGCGGCCATGTCGGCTTTGTCGCCGGTGTGCTTCCATGGCGTCCAAGTTACTGGCTGGAGGAGCGGATCATCGATCATCTGCAGGAGGTGTTATAGGGGGCGACCCCTAAATCCTCTCAGGCAGCATTTGACGCACCAAGGTCTGTGACCGCTTCAGCCCGTTCAACCATCTTATTCACAATGGCGTAGATGCCCACATGCCGGTTGGGGCTGAGATGCTCTGCCAGATGCAGCCGTTTGAACAAGTCATCGACATCCATGGCGCGGATCTCATCAAGTGTGTGGCTGGAGAGCAGATCAACTAACAGCGCCAGCACCCCCTTGATGATCGCTGTGTCACAGTCACCGCGAAACCGGATAAAACCAGGCTGTTCAGGTATGGCCTCAGCATGGACATGTACGGTGCTCATGCAGGGTTTGACCCAGTTCTCCACGGTCTTGAATTCTTCAGGCAGGGGAGGCAGGGCTTCACCCAATTCCACCAGATATTGGTAGCGCTGTTCCCAGTCATCGAGAAACTCGAAGTTTTCTACAATTTCATCGATTTCATTCATGTTTCAATCATCGATGTTTCCAGACGTTGCCGGATGACTTCACAGAGCTGCTTACGCAGAGACTCTGATTCGAAGCGTTCGAGTATTTCACTGGCGAAGCCGAGACAGAGCAGGCGTCGGGCCTGTTCCATGCTCAGACCTCTCGAACGCAGGTAGAAGAGGGCCTCTGCATCCAGCTGGCCCACGGTGGTGCCGTGACTGCACTGCACGTCGTCTGCAAGGATCTCCAGCTGGGGTTTGGTATCGACCTCGGCGTGGCGTGAGAGCATCAGATTGGCATTGGATAGATGGGCGTCGCTCTTCTGCGCCTGCTCGCGCACCAGAATGCGTCCATCAAAGACGGCGCGTCCCCGGCCAGCGAGTATGCCTTTGAAATTTTCCCGGCTGCTGCATTCCGGCACGGCATGATCTATGTCCAGATGATAATCCACCAACTGCCCGTCACCTGCCAGATAGAGGCCGTCCAACTCGCAGTTGGCGCCCGGCGCGCTAAAGCGGCTGTTGATCCTGGTGCGTGACCAGCCGGCACCCAGAGAGGCAGTTGCCAGTCGGTATTGAGCCTGCGCCTCTAAACCGAGATAGAGTTCACTGAGGTGATAAGCTTGGGGACTCTCCTGCTCGACCCGCTGATGGTGAAGATGTGCCCGTTCGCCGAGTACAATTTCACACACCAGGTTGGTGAAGTGTTCGTCGTCATCCAGAGAGAGATAGCGCTCCACCAGGTTGGCGCTGGCATCCTCTTCCAGGATGATCAGATGGCGGGGGCACAGGCTGAAACTGGCTGCTGCCCGGGAGGTCAGATAGAGTAATTCGATGGGTTGCTCAAGATTGACTCCGGCAGCGATACGGATAACCGCGCCGTCCTGCATCGTCGCCATGTTGAGGGCGGCAAAACCGTGCTCGCCGACTCCGGAGAGTGATCCCAGGGCCTTGAGTATCGTTTGCTCTCCTGCCGCCATGACGCTGTTCAGACTGCTCAGATGCACCCCCTCCAAGTCTGTATCGGAAAGCTCGTGCTGAAACAGCCCATCGACGAAAACCAGCCGTCCGGCCACCGGTTCGCCGAGGAACTGGCGTTTCACTGTGTGCGAGGCGAAGCTGCGGTGGGTGTCGTCGTCCGCAAAAAAACTTTTTTCCAACAGCCCCTTGATGTTGGTGTAGCGCCAATCCTCCTGGCGAGTATTGGGGAACCCCAGTTCGCTGAATCGCCGTGCCGCAGCGCGGCGTTTGTCTGCCAGCCAGAGGCCGTCACCCACTGGCAGTTTATCGATGAGGCGTTCGGCGGCCCGTTTATAGTCGGTTATCGATGGAGACAGTTCACTCACGCCGCCGTCTCCCCAAGTAGCCAACTGTAACCGCGCGCCTCCAGTTCCAATGCCAGCTCCTTGCCACCGGAGCGGATGATGCGCCCCCCGGCAAGAACATGCACATAGTCAGGTTCGATATATTCCAACAGGCGCTGATAATGGGTTATCACAATCATCGCCCGTTCCGGTGAACGCAGCATGTTTACCCCGTCGGATATGGTACGCAGCGCATCGATGTCGAGTCCCGAGTCGGTCTCGTCAAGAATTGCCAGACATGGCTCCAACATGACCATCTGCAGGATCTCGTTGCGCTTCTTCTCGCCGCCGGAGAAACCGGCATTGACCGATCGTTTCAGCAGCGTTTCATCGAGTTTTATCTGCCTGGCCTTCTCGCGCACCTTTTTCATAAAGGAGAGAGTGTCGATTGTCTCCTCGCCACGGGCGCGGCGAATGGCATTCAGGGATTCCTGCAGGAAGGTCATGTTGTTTACACCCGGCAGCTCCACCGGGTACTGCATTGCCAGGAAGATCCCCTGCCGGGCTCGCTCTTCGGTCTCCAGAGGCAGCAGATCCTGTCCGAGGAATTTCACTTGACCAGCGGTCACCTGGTAGCCGTCGCGGCCGGATAGGATATGCGCCAGGGTGCTTTTGCCCGAGCCGTTAGGCCCCATGATGGCGTGGACTTCTCCGGCCTTTATCTTTAGATCGATCCCCTTGAGGATCTCCTTGTCGTCCACGGTTGCGTTCAGTTGTTTGATAGATAACATTGCTGCAACCTCAATTATTCCCAAAGGGGCTGGTGTCCGCTCATCCCACAGCACCTTCCAGACTCACGTTGAGCAGCTTCTGCGCCTCTGCGGCGAACTCCATGGGCAGCTCTTTGAATACCTCTTTACAGAAGCCGTTGATGATCATGGATACTGCATCCTCCTCTGACAGGCCACGCTGACGGCAGTAGAAGAGCTGGTCTTCGCTTACTTTGGAAGTGGTCGCTTCGTGTTCCACCATGGCGGTCGGGTTCCTCACCTCGATATAGGGAAAGGTGTGGGCGGCGCAGCGGTCGCCGATCAGCAGGGAGTCGCACTGGGTATGGTTGCGGGCGTTCTCCGCACCGGAGGCCACACTGACCAGCCCCCTATAGGCATTGCTGCCGTGCATGGCGGAGATCCCCTTGGAGACGATGGTGCTGCGGCTGTTCTCTCCGTAGTGATACATCTTGGTGCCGGTATCCGCCTGTTGATACCCCTTGGTCACGGCAACCGAGTAGAACTCACCCACCGAGTCCTTTCCCCGCAGCAGGCAACTGGGGTATTTCCAGGTGATGGCGGAGCCTGTCTCCACTTGCGTCCAGGAGATATGGGAACGGTCGCCGCGGCAGTCGCCCCGTTTAGTGACGAAGTTGTAGATGCCGCCACGACCCTCGCTGTCCCCTGGATACCAGTTCTGCACTGTCGAATATTTAATCTCAGCATCTTCCAGTGCGACCAGTTCCACTACTGCCGCATGCAGTTGGTTCTCATCGCGCATGGGTGCGGTGCAACCCTCCAGATAGCTCACATAGCTGCCGACGTCGGCGACGATCAGGGTGCGCTCGAACTGCCCTGTTTTGGCCTCGTTGATACGAAAATAGGTCGAAAGCTCCATGGGGCAGCGCACACCCTTGGGGATATAGACAAAGGTACCGTCACTGAACACGGCGGCATTCAGCGCAGCAAAGAAGTTGTCCCGGTCCGATACCACGGTTCCCAGGTATTTCCGGATCAGCTCGGGATGCTCGCGGATCGCCTCGGACATGGAGCAGAAGATGACGCCTGCCTCCGCCAGGGAGTCACGGAAGGTAGTGGCTACAGAAACACTGTCAAACACCGCATCCACCGCCACACCGGCAGGGGCCTTCTGTTCATGGATGGGAATGCCCAGCTTTTCATAGGTGGCCAGGATTTCAGGATCGACCTCATCCAGACTCTTGATGCCAGCCTTTTTCTTTGGCGACGAGTAGTAGGAGATCGACTGATAATCGATCGGCGGATGGTGAATCGAGGACCAGTTGGGTTCCTTCATGGTGCGCCAAAATCGGTAGGCTGCCAGCCGCCTTTTCAACATCCACTCCGGCTCGCCCTTGCGCTCGGAAATGGTTCGGACGACACCTTCGTTGAGGCCGGGAGGCAATGTGTCTGACTCGATCTGAGTGACAAAGCCCTGGACATAATCCGACTGGATCAGCTCGTCCATTCTACTATCTGGTAAACCCATGCGATTGCTCCGATCATAACCTGTTAAAACACTATGGAATCGGGAGTAACTTTGTTAACTGGCCCTCAGTTGTCCTGTGTAGCTATGTTTGCAGCGGCTGCGGCTGAGAAGCAGGCAGAGACCTTCAGCGAGAACTCCGACGGTAATAAAGACCACGCCCGGTACAGAAGCGGACAGGAGCAGAAACAGGAAACCCAGTCCGGCAAAGAGCAGGGCCATGGCAAGCACAGGCCCCCCGCAACAGCGTCTGGATAGAATTCTCAAATTCCACATGGGTGCACCTCTTCTGATTCATGGCGGCTGTCCGCTATAACCTAGTAATACAGTCAGGAATTATTTTTTACAAGGAAAATACCCAGGATAAAAATCATGGGATATGCATGAGTAACAGAATAATTGCTTACTTAACAGATGGATAGCTGGTATATGAGCTGTGGCATGGGTCGGAGTCAAACCGCCTCACCCTCGTTGGTATTACCGTCATTAATTGTGTGGTTTGAATCCGGTTCCTTCAGACTTAACCTGCTTCAGTCGCCTCTGCGGCCCGGTAATAGCGTTCCGGCCCGATCGTTTTTAGCAGCGCAAGGGCGATAAGTTCCTCATCAACATCACCCTGCTGGCTGAAAAGGTGCTGAATCTTGCCTTTGGCTTCGGGGACTGCGGCGTTGATGCCCGGCGTGATGGCCTCACCCATGGATGAGACCATGCATCCCTCGGGAGCAACGTTCAGAATCAGGTCATAACCCTTTTGCAGCTTTAATACGGCTTCGCCCACATAGGGGATAAATTCACCCCCCGGACGTTTGGTGGTGATGACAGATTCTGCAATCTTGAGTACCTTCGGCATCGCCTCCGGCATCTCCAGGCCTGCCGCTTTATAGAGCGGTTTGGCGATGATGCCGCGCAAAATAAAGTGTACTGCCCTGAGACCGATCAGCCGAAACTGCTTCTTGTGCTTGTAGCGGGTGATGCGTTTGCGCTCGGTTTCATCGATAGGGCGCTTGAGTTCTTCACGGCTTTCATCGATAGCTTCGCGTGCACGCATCAACATACCTGCTAGCTTGTAATCCAGAAAACTCCATACCGGCGTGTGGGTCAGGGTAAATTGCCGAAAGCCCAGCGTGGCCAGCAAAGTCTTATGGACAGCCTCGTACTGGGCGACGCGCATATAGGCTTCGCCGTCGATATGGATGCGGGTCGGGTCACCCTTGAGCGGCTGTGCACACCACTGGCGGGCAAAAGCCTTGATGGGGCGTTTCAGGTCAGACTTATGCAGGCCGTAGGCAAAATAGTTGACCAGGTAGTTGATGCCGGGAACCTTGGCAAAGACATCCGCTACCCGCAATGCGACAGCTGAGGGCCTCATCTCAAACTCGATAAGATGGTGCAGTTCCTCCTTGAGTTTTCGATACGCCTGCATAAAGGTCTGGTATTCAGCATAATCCCTGCACTGAGAACTGCCATCGGCCAGAAGCTGGTGCAGCACACCCTGCACAATCGCACTCTGCACCCCACGCACGAAGACCCAAGCCGGAAAACCGGTATTGAATCCCTTGTTCTCATGGCCAACGAGAAACTGCATCACCAACTCTTCGGTTTCGTCTTTGCCTGAGTTCTTCTGCTGATTGATAAAGATCTTGTGAGTTTCGACGTACTGCCCCTGGCGGCAGGGTCCCAGTCCCTTGTTGTTGAATATCAGCAATCTTGTCTTGTTGATAAATTCAGGATCGTTTTCCTGCTTGCGGCGTTTGAAATCCTCCATCGCAGCCATCACATCGCCATACACCGCAGCCAAGGGGGCGCATACCGAGTCACCCGACATGGAACGTCCATCCTTGATCGCGGCCTGCAGATCGTAATCCTCGTCATAGAGATCGATACAGGTAAATCCTGCGCTGCGGATCACCGAGGTCAGCCCCCGTGTGTCTGACAGTGTCGGGAAGTAGATCGCATCGGTTTCAGGGTTGAGGGGATCCTGGTTGACCAGGCGGTCGAGCACCTTCACCTCAAAGCCTTCGTCCTCCACACTTTTCAGCTCTTCATGCAGTCCCGACTCCAGTTGCTTGACGTAGGTGTTCATGCGGTTTTCCAGATGCGCCAGCTCTTTGATCGCCGCATCGGACTGGATCAGCAGATAGGGACGCTTTTTGGTCAACTCGGCAATCAGTGGGTTGGTGACGCTGTCGGGGCCACACAAAAAGGTCGATACCTGCACCACCGGCATCAGGGTGTCGGAGTTCTTTTCCACCCGCTCAAATACCTGTCTCAGCCCGGCATGGCCGGTTACCCGGTGCAGTTCGCGTCTGCTACAGGCGTCGGCCAGGGTGGCGATCATGTGTGGATTGCGCCAATAGAGGTGTTTGAACTGGGGGTTGAAGTCGGCATCGAGGATATAGCTGGGGATACCCATCATGTTCTTGTCCCGCATCAGCCGCCCGACGTGGCTGTCATAGATGCCGGGATTGAGGATATATTCACGGCCCATCACCAAGGCGATTTCACGCCCATCGTCGAGTGCCTGACAGGCCAGCTCGGTGGCAAAATCGGCTGCTGCTGTTTTCAGCTCCCGCTGCGCCTGTAGTGCCTTGTCGACGATGTTTCTAAACTGTTCATATCCAACCTGCTTGCCATAATGCTCAAACACCGGCTGCAGGCGTGGATAGATCTTCTGCGCGATCCGCTCCGCATTCTGTTGCTTGAGATCCAGAAAAAAGAGATGGATGCGGCTTTGCGGGTGTTTTGTCTCAGTGACCTTTTTGGCCACTGCCAGCCCACCCTGGTTGATGGTGCAGGTGCGTCCCAGGGAGTGTTTTGCGGGCAGGAACTCGATCTGTGGGGCCAGGATCATCCCATGTGGTTGCGCCCCCAGGCGCAGGAACTGGCCGACCGCGCCGATATGCGGGGCACAGGTGTCGATATGAAAATGTGGTTGGGCGTCGATGACATCCGATGCCTGCACATTGTCCACTTCCACTGGAATCTCCAGTGGTGTAAACAGTGAGGCAAAAAACATCGCCCATTCCGAGACGGCGAAGCTGCGTGGTATTACCAGCCGGTTAGGGTCATCGGAGTGGGGCAGGCGGTCGTTGATAAAGCCCCAGATCTGCTTATAGCTATCCGGGCTGCCTTTACGCTTGAGGCCCTTCATGGCCTGCACTTCGTTGATCGCAGTGCAACCGCCGAGGGTGAAGGTGAATCGATTGCCCTCATTGCCGAGGCCGGTGAGGTGTGCGCGATTGCAGCGCGCAGCCTTGTCGCCGCACACGGCTCCCTTGCAGACTACGATCTTCTTCTTGTAGTCCTTGTCGATGAAGGCCTCAAGCTCGACCTCCAGCGCCGTGGCAGTCTGCTGCTCTGCCAGCGATTTGATCAGCCCGACACAGGCGCGGTGGCCAGGATCCGGCGGCACCAGGCAGTAGATGTCTTCGCCCACGTAGCGCTGCATGCGCTGGGCAACTGCGAGCGGCAGCGGTTCACTGAGCATGGTCTGCCCGTGGAGCAGGGCGACCGTATGCTTTGGCAGCTCGATCTGGCTCCAGAGGCTTCTGGCCATGTTCTCTACTATCGCCCAGTTGGCTGAAGCGAGAATCTCGCCGAGTTCATAACCGTCCGCCTGCAACTTGCGGGCGTTCTCCATCAAAAACACCGCACAGGTGGCATTGATGGCATAACCCTTGTCGGCATTGAAGGCCAGCTTACTGGCCACGCTGATGTCGTCCAGAAAGAACATGGAGGTCAGGGTATCGATCAGGCTGCCCGTTCCCGCGGAACACTTGACGTTCATCGCATTATCAAACAGCTCGGCCTTTTTCAGCGCAATGGAGGAGATCTTCGTGTCCTCACCGCCAATGTCGACCAGCAGGCAGAAGTCCTCATTGATGTCGTCGATGCCCCTCGCCTTGAGGCGTTCGATATGTTCACGGGCATAGTCGATGGAACCCCGTGCATGAGCGTAGTTCTCCACCAGCACCGACACCCTGTCCGCCAGTTGGGGATAGATGTTGATGAGGGCTTTTTGCACTTGGTAGCGTGCGCTGCCAGTCAAGCCAATCTGGCTGATCTGCAGGGTTTTCACCCCCTTGGCAATGATGTCGGCAAAGATCTTTTTGATCGTATCGATGGTATCGCCGGCATTGGAGTAGGCACCCTTATAGAGGATGGCCTGACCCGAGGCATCGCTGATGATCAGCTTCGCCATGGTTGAGCCCACGTCCAGCCCCATCATGACGGGTGTGGTGACGAGATGGGCCGCGTCAAAATGGGTCGGCGCGATGTTGGGCATACGCTGGTAGAGGTGCTGCGCCTCAAGATCAGCCTTGATGTCAAACATGGCCGGGTATTCGCTGAGTCTGGCCGTCTGCACTACGCGGCGATCCGGTTGGGCAAAGTTGCCATCGCCGATGATTTTGCGCAGATACTGTAATCCCAGCAGGGGAAACCTGCCGCCTTCGTCGTAGCGTATATCGGTGGCGCCGACGGATTCGAGATAATCACCGGCGCAATCACGGGCAAACTGCCAGGCAAAGATGCCGCCGCTCAACCATACCGTATCAAAGCCGGGTTTAAGCTTTTTACAGGCCTTGAGCACCTCGGATTTTAGCGTCACCGCCAAGGCGAAATCGAGGGGAATGCCCTGGTTCTTATCGGAGATCGTCGCCGAAGAGGCAAACACCCCGCAGCGGTCAGCACGGATATCGACGCCATCACGGCGGGGGCGGTTCTCCTCGCCGAGGTAGTCGATCAACAGTGCGTCAACCGCTTCACGTTGGATATTGAGCTTTTGCAGTACCCGGTCGAGATTGACCCCAGAGCCCGCGCCGCAACGCGGATTGACCACCAGCATATCGTTCTTGAGATTGCCCTCGATATCGATACCTATGGCCATGTAGCCTGAAGCGGAGATTTCGATGATGCCGAGCGGTTTGTCCTGCAGCAGACTGCGCGCCGCTGACCACAGTGCCGCCGAGCCAAGCACCACCTCACCCCGGCCGATATAGCGACGAACGATCTCCTGCAATTTACCCGTGATAGTGATACCCGTTCGGTCAGGCAGTTGGTCAAGTCCAAGCCGGGAAATCGTACCGCCGAGATCTTCATTACTGGCTATTTCAATGCTGCCGAGTTCGGTACCAGCGGGGTCGCAGGCCAAGATCCGCACACTGTGGACACCGGCATCGATATAGAGGTTAGTGGAGTGGGGCAGTAGCCCAATAAACCAAGCGGCAGTGGAGTGCTCTGGTTGTTGGGTCATTTGAGAGGTCTATTCATTGTTTACTGTTTGGCTTTCAAAATGGTGGAATTTCTGAGCCAAATGGAAAGGTCATCTTCGGTTAACTGAAGTTTCACCGTTTTTTGCCGGCAAATATAAGTAGTAGCTAATGTTTTCGGGATAGTATTTTAATTCCCCCTGCATGCATGAAGCGTAAATA
>JAESPD010000062.1 GCA_016756855.1 gamma proteobacterium endosymbiont of Lamellibrachia anaximandri
TGTAGGTGGTCTTGCCAGAACGGACGGCGATTCCTGTCGATACTCATGAAACCTCTCAATGGAATGATTTGAGAGATTATCCGTACGTGTCAGGGTTGATAGTAGATGGGGTTGATGGAGCGCTTACTAAAGGCCGGTAATATTCCGAGAGACCAAAGTAGTTGATCCACACCCGGATATAGAGACGAAGCTCGCGGTAGCGACGATCCCCGGTGTCTTTGAACTGCACCATGGGCCTTTGCTTGTAATGCCACAGGCAACCGCTGATTGGACTCTCTCCCCAGTTGCAGTTCGTTAAGCGCCGAATCTGCTGTTTGAACTTCAACAACTTTTTCGGGTGCCATTGAATGCTCAGACTTTTCCCCAAACCTTTGAGGTCACGCAATCTTTTATCATAGTCCTGTCCGGCGTTCATAAACACCAAATCCCCAATAGTTTTTACCTGGATCAAGCGGGCCGGCCCAGCCATTTTTTAATAGTGCTTTTGCGATAGAGCGATTTAATAAACCATGACCAATCAGGATCACAGACCCATGTTTTTCTGCGATCGCTTCAAGCCTGTTTGCACCGGACAATGCCCTCATCCGGGCCTCCCTGAGTGATTCACCTTTTGATGAGTATCCCAAAAACCATAGCACTCGAAAAAATACAGCCCATATTTCAGGAGGCAGCCTTGGACTTGGCCAATTGGCAGAGGGCAGTTCCATCTCTCTGAAGATAGAAGCCTTAAAATCCACCACTTCGACTCCCAATATTTCTGCTGACTCAGCGGATCGCGGCAGGTCGCTGCAGACAACAACATTGCAGCCAGCGGCTATTTCAACAGCCTTTTCGGATGGCCTTTGTGACCTTTTCAAACCGGCGGAATTGTATGCTTTGATCCAGTGACAGAGTTCACTCACCCTCATTCGACCCAACTCTGGAACGTCGGGTTTACCGTGCCTCAACAGAACTATCCGCATGCACTAAAATCCTCGATCAGTCACATCGTCCTGCAAGAAAGAATATCCATTCCAAACATTCCAAGGCTCAGCCGGTCTGATCAGACCAACAGCTGATCCAATGCATCGATCACCCGTGCCGCCGGCATCTCTTGAAGGCAGGCGCTAAAACTCGCCTTATGCCGGTCGCACCCCTCTTCGCGGCAGGGTACGCAATTCTGCTCATAGTGCGGTTGCAGCAACAGGACGTTGCCCTGACGCTGGCATTCACTTGAAACCATGGAGAAAGGCGGTTTCTCCGAATCATAATCCTTGGGCCAGGGCCCCCACTTCACTGGATTACTTGGGCCATAGAGGGCCAGAGTGGGGATACCATTGGCTGCGGCCAAGTGGGTCATGGCGGTATCCGGACCGATAAAGCAACGGGCACGGGCGAGCAACAGAGAGAGTTCACCAAAGCCGAAGCAAGCCGAAACATCCATCACCTCATCAGGATAGCCTGAGGCCAGTTCTCTGCAGAATGCTCTTTCCTCCGTCTCCGGCCCTCCGGTAATGACGACGCGTAGACCACGTTGTGTGAGCGTGTCCATCACGCTCTCCCAGCCTGCCTTTGTCCAACGTTTATAGTGCCACATGGGAAAGGGGTGTATCACGGCAAAGGGCTGGGATGTCGGATCAAATCCCAGAACCTCGCCGAGTCGGGACTCGCCGGCCACCGCCCTTGGCGGCACCACTCTCCTCAGCGGTTCGATGCCGAGCACCCGAGCCAGCATCAGGTTCTGTTCCACCGTATGCGTGTAGACGTTGCCGAGCAGAACCCAACCCCGGTTGGTCCAGCGTTTCCAGAAGTTTTGTGACCGCAGATCCGGTACCAGGCCGACCCGTTGCGGCGCTGCAAACAACCCGTAGATATTGGGGCGGTCACCGGCCAGGGTGGAGACGGCGAGATCATAGCGCCGGAAGATACGCTGCAGCAGTTGCCAATACTGTCCCCGATCCGGGTGCTCCTCGATCTCGATCATCTCGTCGAGATCCGAATTACCTTCCAGCATATTCCCCTTGCGAGCATAGACCAGCACATCGATGGTGGCCTCCGGCCAGGCACGGCGCAGGCTGCGCAGCAGAGGCGTGGCGAGCAGCACGTCACCGATCTGGCGGGTGGCAATAAGCAGTACCCGGCGTGGCATTCTGCGTCTGGCGTTCGCCAGCGGCTTGAAGTGCGGCAGTTCAACCATCTATTTCCACCCCATCATCCAGATACTGGCTGACGCCCCGCTCCGCCACCGGATCACGCTGCCCGGCCAGGGCATCTTCAAGCCGTTTGACGTTTTCCGGCTCCAGGCCTCTGGAGTGTTCCCGATGCCACAGGTGCAATACAGGCACGGCATAGTGAGCATCCTTGCGCAGACAGCCCCTGGCCATCAGGCGCACCACCAGATCCGCGTCCTCATGCCCCCATCCCTGGTAGCTCTCATCGAATCCGTTGACCTGCAAAAAATCATCCTTCCAGACCCCCAGATTACAGGAGCGGGCGCCCTGCCATTTCCGGGCACGGCGTTTGCGCCAATTCGCATCCCCCAATCGCAACAGGGGGAGAAGCCGGTTGACCTCGCCCCGGAATCGGGCGCCCAACCAGTGGGACAGGTTCCAGCCAGCAGGTTCGACTTTTCCATCGAGTACGCGGGCGCTCAGTGCCTGATTCATCAACAGGCGGTTACCCGCCAGGAACCAGCCCGGTTCCGCCAACATCCTGTGGCACGCAATGAAGTCGGGAAAGGCCAGACAGTCCCCGTCCAGGAACAGAAGATAGTCTCCGCTGGCCCGCGCAACCGCCCGGTTGCGTGCGCCAGCTGCGCGGAAGCCCTCGTCGGCCTGCCATACATGGTGTAGAGGGAACGAAGCCAGACTCTGCCAGCTGCGCACCACATCTAGCGTCTCCGGCCCCGAACCGTCGTCGGCCACGATCACCTCCAGGGGCGGGTCCTCCTGTCGCGCCAGGGAGGATAGCACCCGGTCCAACGCTGCTGGCCACTGGTAGGTGACGACTATGACACTCACCGCAGGCGTCATGGAGAACTCACTCGCCATCCGGCCTGCCTTGCGACTCATCTGCCCGGTGCTGCTGCAGGTAGTGGAGCTTTACGTATTTGTAGTAGACCCCTTCGGCATTGGAGACTGCGAGCAGAAATCCTTCCCGCCCGTCGAGAAAACCGGCTTTGAAAAGCCAGGTACGTAGGAAGGCCCAACAGCCTCGCAGCACCGCCCGGCCAACGCCACCCTTCCTGCCTTGCGCCAGCAATCTCTCCGCCCCCGCGCTGGAGTAGCGGTTGACCTTGTCCAGTACCTGTTCCAGAGAGTCGAAGCTCTGGTGTTGCAGGGGAAAGCGCAAGCGCCCAGCCACCCCGCTGAACAGCAGACGCTCATGTACCAGGTCATTGCTGAATTCCGCACTGCCACGGCGAAACAGTCGCGCCACATAATCGGGCCACCAACCGCTGTGTTGTATCTCCCGACCACAATAGGAGGAGAGCCGCGGCATCTCATAGACACTCTCTTCGCCTTCACCACGAATCACCGTTTCAATCTCGGCACGCAACGCTTCGCTGACCCGTTCATCGGCATCCAGGGAGAGTACCCAGTCACCGGTGGCATAAGCCTGGACGCGATTTTTCTGCACACCAAAACCCTGCCAGTCGCTATCGACGTATACCCTGTCGGTATACTCTCGGCAGATCTCAAGGGTCCTGTCAGCACTGCCGGAGTCGAGCACCACGATCTCGTCCGCCCAGCTAACCGACTCCAGGCAGGGCCGGATTCGAGCCGCCTCGTCGCGCACGATGATGACCACGCTCAATTTGCTCACATCCATATTCGCTTTTCAGATTGGACAAATCCAGCAGACAAGGATCCCGTCGACATCCCGAAGTGGATAAACAGCACCATCATTGTTGCGCTCATATCGAAGGTTATTTCCTGATCAAGCGGTAGTGTTTCTTGCTCAGTTCCACATTGAACCAGCCTTCCAGTTTCATCGCCAAGCGGTGTTTGCGCTCCTTGCGCGTGGGTTGGTGGCTGGAGTCGGGGGCAAAGCGCTTCTCCGCCTCCGCAGCCAGCCAGGGTTGAACCACCGCAGGATGGCTGCCCTCAAAAGGCCTGACCGCCTGAGGGTCGATGGCATAGGTTTCGAACATCGGCGGCTCATGCCCCCAATAGCGGCTCACCTGCTGGATCTTCTCCCGCATGCGCGCCGCACTGCGGACATGGCCATAATGGTAGATCGGCGCACCCGCCAGGGCTGCCTTTGGATAACGCCCCCGCTTGTTCTTATCCATAACCACGAAGAAGAGACCGTCCGGGGAGTAGTTACGAATCGTGTTGCGGATGATGCGCGGAGCCCGGCGGTACCAGCCGGGACTGATCGCAACCCAGTCGGGGCTGCCGTAAAAGTGGTGATAATCGAAGACCAGGGCCTCTACCGCCGGATCGTCCAGGTGGCATTCCATGGTAGCGCGGATAGTTTCCAGATCCTGCTCATGCAGCACCTCATCACCCTCCAGGTAGAAGGCCCAGTCGCCGCTGCAGTTGAACTGGGCAATCATCTTCTGCTGCGCGTAGACATAACCCCGGTCCTGCATGGCCTCATTCCAACGGGTATCGATGATACGGATCTTCTCGCTGCCGATAGCCTCGATGCGCGCCTGGGTGTCATCACTACTTTCGCCCAGTGCGATGACAAACTCATCGCAGATCGGCAATACCGAGCGAATGCTCTCCTCGAACGGATAGCCCAAAAGGACCCCGTTGCGCAAAAAGGTAAACCCACTAATCTTCATGATGACTCCTGGTCTGAGCATCCTCTGACATCAACTGAGCGAGACTGGCAAAGACCCTCTCGGGCGCCAACGAATCAAAACAGACCGGATCTCCCGCAGCCGCCTCAGCATAGACACATGTCCGTTTCAGGCAGGGGGCGCAATCGAAATCGACTTCAAGATTTACCTGAGATTCTCCAACTACGCCCGTGAGTGAAGGTCGGGTGGGGCCGTAGAGAATGACAGCGGGTACACCAAGCGCGCCGGTCAGATGCGCCAGACCGGTATCCACTGCGGCTACACCACGCGCACCGGCAATCACACCGGCAAGCCCTGCAAGATCGAGTTTTGGCAGGACTTCTGCATTGCCCATGTCTTCAGAGAGCCGCTCTGCCCGTTGCCTTTCCACATCACTCCCCCAAGGCAGAAAGACCTTCAACCCGGCGTTACCGGCAAGTCGGATCAGCGCCCGCCAATCCTGCTCCGGGTAGTGTTTGCTCTGCCAGGTCGTGCCATGCAGAAGCAGCAGATAGGGCTCATCCGTCAGCTGCTGTTGAAAACGCCCGCCGTCGATACCGTAATCCGGATCAGACCCCGGCATGGGATAACCCAGCGCGTGGGCGAACAGTTGGCGCACCCGGGTAATCGCATGCAATCCCTTGGGAATATAGAGCGGATGGGAGTAAGCCAGCGCCGCCAGCGGTTCCCGGGCCGAACTCTGATCCAGACCAAACCTTGGGCCGTGGGTTTTTACCGTAATGAAGGCACTCTTCAGCAGACCCTGAGCATCGATCACCGCATCGTAACGCCGCGCCCTGACTGCCGACTTGAAGGCTCGCCACTCTCCACTACGCCATGTCTTCACCACCGATCGACGCCAGCGGCGCATGGCCACGGGTATCACTTTATCCACTGCCGGATGCCATGCAGGAATTTCGGCAAAGGCCTCCTCCACCACCCAGTCGAAGCGGATATCCGGCAGTGCCGCCGCCGCATCCGTCAACGCAGGCAGGGTGTGGACCACATCGCCGAGGGAGGAGGTTTTGATTACCAGCACTCTCATTGGGGCAACCCGTCCAACGCCTTGGAGACCGTCTCCACCGGCATCTTCCGCAGACAATCAAGATGCCCCAGGGGACACTCCCGCTTGAAACAGGGGCTACAGTCGAGTCCCAGACGAACGACCTGTGAGCGTCTGTTCAGCGGCGGGGTAAAACCAGGATCAGTGGAACCATAGACCGCCACCAGCCGCCGGTCGAGCGCAGCGGCAACATGCATCAGGCCGGAATCATTACTTACTACCGCGTCAGCCAGTGAAAGCAGATCCACTGCCTGTGCAAGACTGGTGCGGCCACTCAGGTCGACACAACGCCCCCCCGCCACCCGGTTGACCGTTTCACACACCGGCTGGTCTTTATCTGAACCAAACAGCCAGACATCCCAACCCGACTCGACCCGCTGTCTTGCCAGTTCACCATAGTTGCTCTCAGGCCAGCGCTTTGAAGAACCAAACTCTGCTCCTGGGCAGAGTGCCAACAGCGGGCGTGTCCCCTTCTGCAGACCGAGATCCAACATCGCCTGCTGCACATCCACCGCCTGCACCTCCAGCGCCGGTGGGTCTATCTCCGGCAGACCGGCTTCATCTGCGGGAGAAGCCAGCGCAACAAACCGCTGCACGGTCATGGTCAGACGCTGCTTGTCGAGTTTGCGAAAATCATTCAGCAGACCGTAGCGCATCTCCCCCAACCAGCCGGTACGTTGCGGGATACGGGCAAAAAACGGCACCAGCGCGGATTTCAGTGAATTGGGCAGCAGGATCGCCTGTCCATAACGCCCACGCAAGACACGCCCCAGACGCCAGCGCTCCACCAACCCCAGGCGCCCATGTCCGACAGGCATGTCGATCGCCTCATCGACCTCGGGCATACGCGAAAGCAGCGGACGGCTCCAGGCGGGGGCAAGCACGTCGATCGCAACAGATGGGGAACGCTGTTTCAACGCCTTGAACAGGCTCTGCGCCATAACCATGTCACCGGCCCAGGATGGGCCGACCACAAGTATGCGGGCGGATGGGGAGTGGGCAGAACCCAACGGAGAGGGGCTGCTCAGTCGGTCAGCTGATAGTGCGCACCGCAATAGGGGCAAACGGCACTACCGGTTTTTTCGATGGGCAGGAACACCTTCGGGTGCATGCTTGCAACCGCATCGTTGGTACGTGGGCAGCTCAACGGCAGATCGTTGCGCGATACCTTGATCACTTCCTGTCCATAGGACTGGGTAGTTGCTTGTGTCATTGGCTTACTCTCCTGCGGCCACCCTCGCGGGCATTTAGATTGAGCGGAATTATACCAGTGTCAGCCACTCCGGGTTCTGTTCCCGGCGGCCATGCACTTGGTCGAAATACATCGTCTGCAACTTCTCGGTAATCGGACCGCGACTACCACTGCCGATGGCCCGGTTGTCCACCTCCCGAATCGGTGTAACCTCCGCAGCCGTGCCGGTAAAGAAGGCCTCATCGGCAATATAGACTTCATCGCGGGTAATGCGCTTTTCGACCACCGGAATATCCAGCTCCTGCGCCAGACTCATCACCGTACGGCGGGTGATGCCGTCGAGGGCAGAGGTCAGATCCGGCGTGTAGATCAACCCGTCACGAACAATGAAGATGTTCTCGCCGCTTCCCTCCATGACAAAGCCGTTGGCATCCAACAGCAGCGCCTCATCATAACCGTCATGCAGAGCCTCCTGCAGTGCCATCATGGAGTTCATATAGTTGCCATTGGCCTTGGCGCGGCACATGGTGGCGTTGACGTGGTGACGGGTGAAGGAGCTGACGCGAATGCGAATACCCTTGTTGATACCGTCATCCCCCAAATAGGCGCCCCACTCCCAGGCCGCCGCCATGACGTGAACCTTGAGGTTGTCGGCGCGCAGCCCCATACCCTCGGAACCGTAAAAGCACATGGGCCGGAGATAGGCAGAATCCAGATTATTTTCACGC
Source organism: gamma proteobacterium endosymbiont of Lamellibrachia anaximandri (assembly GCA_016756855.1). Classification (GTDB taxonomy): domain Bacteria; phylum Pseudomonadota; class Gammaproteobacteria; order Chromatiales; family Chromatiaceae; genus QGON01. The sequence goes on from JAESPD010000062.1 coordinate 7,755, forward strand.
ACCACTGCCCGCTGGGCCTCGTTGAGGGTGTCACGATCGAAGGGCATCGGCATACCGAGGATATGGGCGGAGTTGAACAGCCGGTCGGTATGCTCCTGCAAGCGGAATATCGCCGTCCCCTGTTCAGCATGATAGGCGCGCACCCCTTCGAAGACCCCCATCCCGTAATGGAGAGTATGGGTGAGCACATGGATCTTCGCTTCGCGCCAGGGCACCATCTCGCCATCCAGCCAGATAACTCCGTCGCGATCGGCCATTGTCGACATCATTGTTCGTCTCTCAATTTAATTTTTATGATCGTAGGGATCGGAGTCAAATTTGACTCCAACCCCGTCACCACAACCCCTTCAAAATTCCCGCTTAGACCTGCATCAGGGAAAACCAGGTCTCTCTTACCATTGCACGTTCATCCAGCAGCTCATCATCTGCAATCAGGGCGGGCTGATCCATCAATGCATTGCGGTGGTATCTGGCACGAAACACCCGGTAGGCCTCCGCCAGCTTTTCGGCGGCGTCGCCCTTCAGCAAACCCAGCCGGGAGAGGGTCTCCAGCAGGCGGACATTGTCCGTCCAGGCCAGCAGATCCGGGTAGTCGCGCACCCATCGCAGGACCGCGTATTGAACCATAAATTCGATGTCGACGATACCGCCAACCCCCTGCTTCAGGTCGAAACGGCCCTTGCCGCTTTTATCCAGATTATCCCGCATCTTCTCACGCATCTTTACCACTTCGGCGCGCAAAACCTCCAGATCTTGTGCCTGGTTGAGGATATCCCTTCGCACCGCCTCGAAACGCGCTTTCACCTTAACGTCCCCGGCAACCACCCTCGCCCGAATCAATGCCTGATGCTCCCAGGTCCAGGCGCTCTCTTGCTGATAGGCCTCAAAGGTATTCAAGGAGCTGACCATCATGCCGGAGTTACCATTCGGCCGCAGCCGCATATCCACCTCGTAGAGGATGCCCAACGGGGTCAGAGTGGTGAAGAGTGAAATGATGCGCTGAGCCAGGCGGGCGAAGAAAAGATCCACCGAGATAGGGCTCTCGCCGTCGGCCATGGCATGCATATCATCGATACCGTGCAGAAAGACCATATCCAGATCCGATCCGTAACCCAACTCGATACCCCCCAGCTTGCCGTAACCCACCACGGCAAAACCTGTCTCATCCGCCTCCAGCCCCGCCGGACGACCATAGCGCTGCACTGTATAGTGCCAGGACAGCTCGACCACCTTTGCCACCACGGTCTCGGCAATGGCGCTCAGGTAGTCGCTGACCACCATCACCGGGATACGGCCGGTGATATCCGCCGCCGCCACCCGCAGCTTATTACTCTGGGCAAACTGGCGCAGACGATCCATCTGCTGTTCCAAATCATCCTCGTCCAACCCCCCCAGCAGGGTGTTGAGTTCGGTCATCAACTCCTGCTGTTTCAAGGGCGAATAGAGACGGCGGGGATCGAGCAGCTCGTCCAACAGGATGGGGTGACGGGTCAACAACTTGGCGATCCAGGGACTGATTCCACTGAGATGCACCAGTTGGGAGAGCACGATAGGACTCTCCACCAGCAGGGCGATGTAGGCGGTCCGCCGCACGATCGATTCCAACAGGCCGAGCACAGGCTCCAGCGCCACATCGGATTGATCGATACTTCCCACCGCTTCGAGCAGCAGCGGCATCAAACGGTCGATGCGCTCCAACCCCCTGGCGCCCATGCTTCTGCAACCATGACAGCCGCGAAACAGGGCGATCCTCTCCAGCGCCTTGCTGCCGTCCCTGAAACCGGCCTCCTCCAGCGCAACAATAGCATCGGCCTCATCCAGCGTATCTTTCCAGACCCCTATCAACAGCTGTGCATCTTCGTCGCCATCAGTCTGGGGGGCGGCAAACACCATGTCGAAATGGCCCTGCACCCGCTGACGATGGCTGGATAGTTCTGTCTCAAACGCTGCCCAGTCGGTAAAATTCATCGCCCGGGCCAGACGCAATCTGCCGGCATCATCTGTCGGCAGAAGATGGCTCTGTCGATCAGCCCAGGCCTGGATGCGATTCTCCACCAAACGAAGGAACTCATAGGCCTCCGTCAATTCACCCACCACATATTCGGGCAGATGGTTCCGCTCTGCCAGCAGTTGCAGCACCGGCAGAATAGGACGGATCTGTAGATCCACATCCCGGCCACCGCGGATCAGCTGGAAGGCCTGGCCGATGAATTCGATCTCCCGGATGCCTCCCTGGCCGAGTTTGACATTGGCGTCCATCCCCTTCTTATGCAGTTCCCGGCTAATCAGTATCTTCATCTCGCGCAGGGATTCAATGACCCCGAAATCGAGATAACGCCGGTAGACGAAGGGGCGCAGCATCGCCATCAACTGCTCACCAGCCACCAGGTCACCTGCCACCACCCGCGCCTTGATCATGGCGTAGCGTTCCCACTCCCGCGCCTGGGACTCGTAGTAACCCTCCAGGGCATCGAAACTCATGGCAAGGGGACCGGCACTGCCAAAGGGACGCAAGCGGGTATCGACCCGAAAGACAAAACCCTCCGCGTTGACGGTATCGAGTGCCTGTACCAGACGCTGGCAGAGGCGGATAAAGAACTGCTCGTTGGTCTGGAAGCGGCCACCATCGGTCTGCCCCATCTCCGGATAGCAGAAGATCAGGTCGATATCGGAAGAGAGATTGAGTTCACGCGCCCCCAGTTTACCCATACCGAGAACCACCAGCGGTTGAGCCTCGCCCGCTTCGTTGCGCGGCGTCCCCATCTCGGCACAGGTCCATTCATAGAGCAGCGAGAGGGTAAGCTCGATGGAGGCATCGGCGAGGGCCGACAGGTCTTCCAATGTTTCGGCCAGTGGCGCCCAGCCAGCGATATCACGCCAGATGATGCGTACCATCTGGCGGCGGCGAAACAGGCGCAGGCACTTGTGCAGGGTGGGTTCATCAGAAACATCCCGCAAGGCTTCACTGAGCTTGCGGACCATCTCGCCATCGGTAAAACTGCGTGTCAGGTCACCTTCGGTGTAGAGCAAGGGCAGCAGATTCTCATCCCGCAGGCAGCTCTGTAAAACGTACTGGCTCGCCTCCCAGACCGACTTCAATGCGGCGAGAAACTCGGCATCCGCCGCAATCTCAGCCCCCTTCTCACCAACCTGTTCCAACCAGGCCTGCCAGTCGGACTCGACCTGCTGTTGTAGTAATTCCGGGGAAGGCGCATCCATCGTAGACTCCTGGGCTGGCGATGATAGCTTCGCCAAGACGATATTGAAGGCACTTTGATACAGCAACTCGCAGACCGGTTCAAGTTTGCGGAACCGTCACCCCATGCCTTCAGACCAGCCTCAAGTTACCCGATCCGCAAGCTTGATCGGGCCTACGGAGAAACAATAACGCCATGCCCCGACAGCCAAGCACGATCCAACTCCCAATGCACGCGTTTGATCTCAGGATCGGCAACGACCAGATCCCGCGCCTTGGTCTGCACCTTGGCCAGGTTTTTCTGAACCTTCTGAAATTCAGCACTGGCGGGGCTTTTGCCCGCTACCTGAGGAAAGAGGATACCCAGCACCCGCGCCACCGGCACCTCCGTGGACCTTGGTGAACTCATCACCGCTATGCCATTGCTGATGCGCAACACTCGAAAGGCATAAGGGAAGGCTGAAATCTCGGCATCCTCTTCCAGCAGATCATTCAGGTCGGAAGCCTTGGGATCCTCGTAGAGAAAAAGCACCAGTAACCCCAGCACAAAGATACCAAGGCCTATCGCATAGTTTCGGGTTCCGCGATCCATAATCAACGTCCTAATAGAAAACAGTGACGATCAAGGCTATCAATCCGATGAAAAATGCGCCTTGCGAATTTTCAACGGCAATGCCTTACGCTCTATGCAGGATTCACCCAGCCGATGTGCAAAAAGAGATCATTCCAGACCCATGACAAGGTCTATGAAGCGTTGACTTCGCAGAACCCGACCCACTAGGTTGGCTATCAATAACCAACTGCGATATGGGCTGGGATGCTCAGTCCCAGAGCGCCAGAATCGTGGCCATCGCACGGGTGAATTCATCGAAGGAGTGGGGTTTTACAATGTAGTCGTCGACATCGTATTCGAACGCGGCAGCCCGGTCTTTCGGCTCATTGGACGACGTCAGAACGATGATGTGAAGTTCTTTGAGTTCGGAGTCGCTACGCAACTCACGCAAAAAATCAATGCCGCTCATCTTCGGAAGATTGAGATCCAGAAGGATGAGCGCCGGCGGTGGCGATATCTTTTCGAACCCATCCTCTCCTCGCAGCATGCTGAGCGCTTCCAGGCCGGTTCGGGCGATATGCAGAGGGTTGCTGACTTTGTTCTTCTTCAGAGCACGCTGGACAGTCATGATATCGACCCTGTCGTCCTCGATCAGCAATATTGTCTCGTCTCTGTTCAACATAACTCGCTATTCCCGGTCTGATACCTTGTTTTCATTTCCGGCCCCACTACTCAGAAGAACGGTTCTTCGGCCAGGTGAAGTAGAAACACGCGCCCTCTCCGACAGCAGGCTCCAATCTTATGGTGCCACCATGCTCTTCCACAATCTTCTTGACCAACGCCAAGCCGATACCGGTGCTGCTTTCGAAGTCACTCGACTCCAGAATCTGAAACATCATAAAAACTTTGTTGTGATATTCCGGCGCTATTCCCTTGCCGTCGTCGCACACGGAGAATTGATAGACATCTCCATAACTTTCACCCTTTACCCGGATCTTTCCCTTATCTCCGCCATGGTGTTTCAGACTGTTACTGATCAGGTTGGAGAACACCTGGCCGAGCTGGAGCCGGTCAACGTACATGGTCGGCATATCACCCTTGATCTTAATCGTGAACCCTTTGGGAGGGGAGAGTGAATCGATAATCTCGTCGACCAGCTCTCGGGTATCGACCTGATTCTCTGAGTCAGCGGTCTTCCCAACCCGGGAATACTCCAACAGCCCTTCGATCAGATCATGCATCCGCCGTACGCGGTCGCGGAGCAGGGCGAGCTGCTCCCTCGATGCATCATCCAGTTTGTCAGCGAGATCCTCCTCGATCCACTGAGCGAGGTTACTCACCGCCCGCAAGGGGGCCTTAAGGTCGTGAGATGTCACGTAAGCGAACTGTTCGAGATACTGAGCCCTTCGTTCCGCCTCGGCCGTACGGTAGGCAACACGATGCTCCAGCGTCTCGTTCAGGTTTTGCAGTTCCTGCTCGGCGGATTTACGATCGACCACTTCCCGGTTCAGGGCCTGTACAGCCTCCCACAATTGTGACGTTCTCTCTTCGACCTCCAGTCGCACCTGCCTGGCCCGCCCCACTAGGGTCACCACGTAGGTGATGAGCAGGACGGTAAAAGCGATACCGCCGAAGAGGATGATCCAGCTGCTCCAGGTTTCAGCCTCGAATTTGTCGGCGGCAGGATTGCACACCACCTCCCACTGTTGGGTCCCGACCGTGATCCTTTGACTGTAGGTTATGTCCGAAGTATCGACCTCGGTGTCAGGCGCCCGGCCCTCTCTCATCCGGGAGAGATGGGTATAGATCAGTTGCCCATCCCCTGTCGAGTGTCCCTGGTAGAAGTGAAGATCAACCCCTCCAGACCGAAGACTCTCCAGAGCCCGCTCGACAATATCGCCGACACTGAAAATGCCGATCGCAAATCCTCTGATCCCGGGGGATGCCAGAGCCGGATCATCTTCCTGTTTTTCGTTCTTGAAAAAGACAGGAACAGCAACCATGACGCCTGTCTTCTCACCGGTTTCGTCCATGAGGGGGACACCGGGAGAGACCTGGAGTGTTTGGGTGAGTTCCGCCTCCCCCAACAGGGTTGAAACGATCGGATTGGCGCCCACGTTGAAGCCCAATGCCTCTTTGTTGCTCTGATAGGGCTGGATGTAGAGGACAGGATAGTATACGGGCCGATCGCGGCTCTCAATCAACTTGCCTGAAAGGTCATCCTCCGTGATCCGGAAGGGGGGGAAACTTTGCTGAGCCTCCTTGATGAAGGCGGATCGGTTCTCGGCGAGCACCACGGGTACCCACTCCAAAGCCTTGATGCCTGCCTGGCGTTTCAGCGGCGGGCCCACGAATTTACGGAACTCCCGGCGGTCCACGACCTCCGACGCCGCAAAAAAGCTTGCGATATCCTGGACTATCCCCAGGGAGTGCTTGAGCTCCCTCTGGACGACCAATATACGGTCCTGGGATGCCTCGCGGAATGCGATTTCAACCTGACCTCTCTCCCAGCCCAAAGATTGTATAAATGCGGCAAGCGTCAGCAAAACGCCTATCACCGCAACCAGCGCAACGGGAAAATAGCCCCACCAGATCGACTTTGCAACCTGCGCCTTCTCCAGAGACGGCCAGCTGGCCAATCGTGCGAGGACTCTCTCCGTCACGCGCCGTTTCATCTCAGGTTTTGGCCGGAAAATGGCGGGCGATTGTATTGCTGATGTGCATCAGGATCTCATCCATCGCCTCTTCGATTTCGCCGTTGATGATCAACGGGGTCTTATCCTTCTCCGATTCCAAAACCAGATAGGATTGCAGTGTCCATATCTGGTCGAGTTGTTTCAGGTAACGGGATGAGGCGCGCTCGGGCTGCTCCCGCTCCCGGTGTTTAAGGCGTTTTACAAGCGTCTTTTTGTGCGGAACGACCAGCATCAGGGGAATGACGATGGCCTGGTCCCGGGCGATATCCAGTTCGAGTTTCGAAGGTAACACATAGACGCCATCGACGATCAGGTCGTGGCTCTCCTTGACGGCCCGGTAAATCGTCGCTTCCAGTCCATGCTTGACTATCTTGAACTGGGAGAGAAAACCGCGGATCACCTCTATTTGATTAGGTTCAGACGCTTGTTCGCTGTCTGTCGCCAGCCCCCGCCAGGCCTCAAAACTTGAAAAGGAGAGGGTGGGGATCTCTGCTGGCGGAAGATAACAGCGAACGATCTCCCGCATCATATCGGTAGACTGGGTTCTGACAATATTCAACTGATAGGCCAGTTCCGTTGTCAGTGTGCTCTTTCCCGTTCCTGTTATGCCGCCAACCAGGACGATCAAAGGAAGACCACTATCCTTGAACCGTCGCCAGGAGAGAAACCGGTCAGCGGCCGCTTGGGAGCAATGCGTCGCCAGGCGCTCATACACAATTTTCCTGAGGACGACATGATCGATAAGCGTCTCTTCCCCCTTCTTCAGGGGCTCGTGTACCTGTTTCGCAGTCTCCAGCGCGTCTGCCCGATCGATGGCGCATGCCTGTAGTGAACGTGAGAGTATGCCGGCTGAAAAAGGAACCTCATCGGTAGCGGTCTGGACCATAATCTGCCGTTCCCGGGATGACCCCAGGTCGTAAGATTTCGCCAGCGACGATCCAAAGCGTTTCCGTACTTCAGCGGAGACCCGCTCTCTGAGTTTGTCGGTTGTGATTTTGCCCTTATTCTCAATATTGCTGCGAATAGCCTGGGCAACCAGGTAAGCATCCTGAAATGAGAGACCGGCGCGCACAAGAGACTCCACCAGCACCCCCCGCAGGAAGGGGATACTCTCGCCGCTGGCACTCTCGATGATGAATAGTTTACTCACCTGCTCCTGCCGTCAAAAAGAACCGAGGCCCGGTCTGGACTGCTCCAGCCTTTCCAGGGGGATCGAGATGGCGCCGTCACGCACAAACCCCGACGACTTGCCAAGTTCGTCGTAGCGGACACACTGAACCCCCTCGAACATAAAATCACCGATATAGCGATGGGTGATCTTGCGTTTGAGGTTCTCCGCGTAGGGCAATCCGAGGAAGTGGCTGACAAATCCCCTGATCACACCGGCGTGAACCACCACCAGGATGGTCTCATCCTGGTGCTTGGCTGTCAGTGACTCGAAAAATTTCACGCTGCGGGCCTGCATCTGACTGAAGCTCTCGCCTACAGGATACACAAAGTCAGGATCCTTCTTGTGCCGGGGAAAGTTTTTTTCCACCCAAGACTTGCTTTTGCGGTACAACGTACCGTAGTTGATCTCGTTCAGCGCCGGTGTATCGCGGACCAAGGGTATCCCCCGCTTCCGCGCGTAGAACATCCCCGTCTGACGAGCCCGTTCCAGATAGCTGGTATAAACAGCAGAGAACTGGATGTTGTGCTCGTTGAGAATCCCATCCACATAGGTCAAATCTGCCTCCCAGCCTTTGACCCGCGGCGCATCGCCCCAACCCATGATCAGGCCCGACTCATTGATGAGGGTCTTATAGTGTCTGACGACGATGGCGCGCATGATTTTGTGTGAATCCGTTTCCGAGACAATGCCCTGATGAGATCATACCCCGCAGGTTTCGCAAGACTCAACCAAAAGAGCGACGTTGCGAAAGGGCAACGCAGGGCATCCGCATAGGGTTAACAGGCCCTAGGGAGGCTGTCGGATTTAACACTGTTTGGCTGTAAATCCCTGGATGGCGATCAACTCAGCTTATCGAACTCGTTAAATAGGCTCACTATTCGCCTCGTTCGATAAACTGATTTGATTCGCCCCCAGTGATTTTCGCTTCAAACGGATAAACCCGACAGCCTCCTAGGCGGCATGCCGCTCTTCCCCGTCACGCTACTCACCTGAATCCGTCCCATGGGGGAGAGACGAAGAGATATCGACATGACGCCGTATGGTGGCTATGAAGGCATCCAGATCGATCGGTTTGGTCACGTGATCGATCATGCCGACAGCCAGAGACTTCTCCCGCTCCTCTGCCAGGGCATGGGCAGTAAGTCCTATGACAGGTAGTTCCGGGGCCATCTCCCGGATCCGACGGGTCGCTTCATGACCATCCATCACCGGCATCTGTACATCCATCAACACCAAGTCAAAAGCGGATACCCCTTGTTCTCCCAGTCTGTCCAACGCCTCCTGGCCATTCTCTGCGAACACCACATGGGCGCCTTCGAATTCCAGCATGTCCTCGAGGATGAGACGGTTTATCTCCACATCCTCCGCAGCCAGAATACGGAGTCCACTCAGCCGATTCCCTGCCATTGCGGGTATAACCAGATCTTTTTTGACAGCTGGCCGTGTTTCCGCAAGAGGCAGACTCAGGGTGAATACACTGCCGGCATTGAGTTGACTTTCCACATGGATCCCGCCATGCATAAGTTTTGCCAGATTCTGGCTGATTGCCATTCCCAGACCGGTGCCACCAAATTTTCGCGTGGTGGAAGTGTCAGCCTGCTCAAAAGGATGAAACAACCGCGACACCTCGTCTTCACTCATGCCGATCCCGCTATCGCTCACCCTGAAGTAAGTCATCTCCCCTTCTCGTGTCACGGAGAGGGACACTTCACCCTGCCGGGTGAATTTAATGGCATTGGAGAGCAGGTTGAGCAGTATCTGCCGCAGTCTTAGCGGGTCACCCTCCACCCATGCAGGCAAGTTGCTGTCATAGTGAACTTTCAGTGCCAGACCCTTGGCTTCAGCCCGTTCAGCCAACGTGCCCGTTATATTCTCCACGCAAGCAACGAGTTGGAACGGGTGTGACTCAATAGCGAGCTTCCCTGCCTCTATCTTGGAAAAATCGAGAATACCGTTAATCACCCCCAACAGATGTTCTCCGGAGCCGAGGATGTGAGTGAAGTGCGCCTGGGATTTATCCTCTCCACTTTCACGAAGACCGATCTGCGCCAGGCCCAAAACCGCATTGAGCGGGGTACGGATCTCGTGGCTCATGTTGGCCAGGAAGTCGGATTTTGCCATCGCGGCAGCTTCCGCGGCCTCCTTAGCCTCCATGATTGATCGTTCCGCCAACTTGCGTTGGGTAATGTCCCGGACCACTGCCTGCAGGACACCACGCTCACCCAGCTTCATGGCAGTGAGTAGCACCTCGGCGGGAAATTCGTGATGGTTATCAAATCGCCAATGCACCCATTCAAAGAAGTTGCTGCCATCCCGGAAGGCCTGTTCGATCATCTGCTGCGCGGCCTGATCGGATGGCTGACCATCGGGCTGAGTCGGGGGAGACAACTCGGATGGATGCAGCGCACTGAAGCTCTTTACATCCGGACAGCCGAACAGTTCGAGCGTGGCGGGATTGCAGTTGAAAAACCCCCTGTCATCCAGCAGCATAATGGCATCGCTGTTGGTTTCGAACAGGGTGCGGAAGCTGGTTTCACTTTCAACAAGTTTTGCCTCCGCCAACTCACGTTCGGCAACCCGCTCCTCCAGTTCATGCTGAGACTGCATCAGACTGCTCTCCGCTGCCTTGCGCGCCGCCATCTCCTCGCCCAGCGCAGCCCCCATCTGTACCATTGCCTCTCCGGCATGGTGAAACTCTGACAGCTCGGTCTGCAGGGGTGGCTGCGTGTAGCGTCCTTCACTGATCTCCCGGGCCATGTCTGCAATCCGGATCAGCGGTCTGGCGACAGTCTCGCCATTGCGTCGTGCGCGAAAAGTGAGAAAGCTGAAGAAGATGAGATAGAAGACCGCCAACCCAACCATCATCAGCAGGCCGGTCTCCTGTATCTCGTCACCGAGCTGGTTGACGCCGGCAAAGACCTCAGCCTCCGGCAGAACAATCATCAGTTTCCAGCCCGTCTGCGGGATCGTGGACCAAGCCACCAGACGATCACCACTGAAGGAGATGCGTTTGAAACCACGCTCCCTGGCCATTATCTCTGCCGCCCAATCACGGCTGTCAGGACGCTTGAGCAGGTTGAAGTCTTTGGGTTTGAACGTATCCTGCAAAACCGCCGTAGCGTAGTGGTAGTCGGTCAGCTCATGTAGCCCCCAATCCTTCTCCCCCTTCGGAGGCAACACCATCAGGGTACCGTCGGCATCTACCAGGGTGATATAGCCGTTCCAGGGAATCTCCAGCTTTTCCAGTTGATGGATTGCACTCTCCACCGTGACATCCAGACCCACCACACCCTCGAGGAAATCCTCCCGGTAGACCGGGGCGATGCAGGAGGTCATCCATCCCTTGCCGGCCGGATCGACATATACCCCGGTCCAAACCGTCTTGCGCTCCGGATTGTTGCCGGCATCCGCATAGTAATAGAAGTTATAGGTGGGGATATCTATCTTTGGAGGATACTGGGAAATGACATCGAAATAGGGATAGATGATATTGAGGGAGTCGTGGGTATTGAAGTAGACCTGCGCCACCTCCGGATGAGTCGACTTGATCCACGTCATCACCGGATCGACACGCAGCAGGCGTTGCACCTTCTCCAGCGCCACCTCACCGACGGGGTTGAGCCCGCTGTAGTAGAGTGCAAATCCCCCTTGGTCACGGCTCGTGTAGAGGTCGCCATCCGGGGAAAAGGCAACGGATTTTAGTGTCTTCAAGTTGTGGTCGAACGGCTGTTCCAGCGCCCGTCCCACGTGCTCGCCGTAGTAGCTGGTGTCATCCATAATGCGCTGCAGCTTCTCGCCGATAAAAGCGGTCTGCTGATCTGAGATGGCGAGCAAGCGTTCACGGGAGATTGCCGACAGCTCCTCGATGTTTTTATCGCGGATGATGTCGTTAGTCAGCATATAGGCCGCCACCAGCAAGACCTCCACCAGCAGCAGAGGCACCAGTGCGTTGTAGAGGTAGGATCGCCATATCCAGCGGGATATATTCAACTTATCGCCTTCCTGGTCACGTAGCTGGCTTGGCCGGTTATAACATGTTACCAAAGTATCTCATGGAATAATTTCTGCCGAATCACATATTTAGGCGTTTTTCTACAGATATGTTCCAAGCGGACAATGATCCTGCTGTATTGCATGGATCTCCGTCGCCCCGCCAACGAGGCGACGGTAGAGTAGCAGTATTTCTCCGAGTGAGATTTAACCTCCCGCAGAATTTGCAGGCTCTTCCTGCTCAAATACCTTCTGCTCTGGCGTCAGATCTTTTGCACCCGTATCAGGCATTATTTCGAAACCCATATCAAAATGCACCAGCATGATCTTCAATTGCTCGTATACCTCGCGATTGCCATTGAGCTTTGCCTTACCTGATTTTATCTGGTCGTCAAAGCTGACAGCACCCATCATGATTTTTTCCAGGTCGGCGCGGTTTAGCGTGATAGTCAGATCGGCATCGTCGGCCTGATAGCCTTCGATATTGGTAAGTGTGGCATTACTGAGCTCGACCACGAACTTCTCATCATTATCCGGTGTGATCAGGTTGATTTTGAACTCATGACCTTCGGCCTTACCGCTGTCAAGACGTATCGCCAGAAAATCCAGCCACAATTCGGTTGTCATGGCGCTGATCATGTCTGGACCAGCTGTCTTGGGTGAAGCGCCCGTGGGAATACCGGAGCGCAGTTCATAAGCCGCAGCCAGAAAACTGTTACGCACACTCGGACTCTCCTGCTGGTAACCGATCTGTTCGAACACATCTGCCAGCAACTCCTTGGCTTCCTGATTGTGTGGTTCTGCGTAAACCAGCTTGTTCAATATCTCCTGAGCGTGGCGGTATTTTCCCTGGCTATAGAGCGCCTTGCCCTTGGTGATAATCGGCTTCGCACCACCCATCATTTCAACGTACAGAGGTGCAGAATCCTTTGGTGAGAGAGGGATCAGAGTAGCCGGGGTAGCATCCCAGTATCCTAGATAGCGATTAAGAACCGCACGGCTGTTGTGTTCCACAGAACCATGGTAGCTGCGCGCAGACCACTGTTGTTGAAGACTTTTGGGTACTTCATACACATTGTGAATCTGATTGATAGTCACACCCTGGTTGGCCAGATGCAATACACCATTATTCAAGTTGGCATAGGTGTCGCGTTGTGCGCGCATCACCTCCTGAATCCGGTCTTTACCCCAGCGAGGCCAACTATGAGAGGCGAACATCACCTCAACATCTTGCCCGAACAGGTAGAGCGCCCTGTTGATCTGCTTGGACCATTCCAGCGCATCACGCACCAACGCACCGCGTAGCGTATATATGTTGTGGATAGTGCCGGTGATATTTTCCGCCGCCCAAAACGCTTTCATGTCGGGGAAGTAGGTATTCATTTCAGCAGGCGCTTCTGTTCCTGGTGTGTTCTGAAACACCATTTTAACCCCATCAACAGTCATCTCTTCGATATCCTTCTCGATGATCACTGTCGGTGGAATGAGCCCTAAATTACCAGCCGCTGTATTCTTGCCGATAGACTGACCCACATGACCGAACGGACTGCGGGGTAAAAGCACACCATACTGGTAGAACATGCGCCGGGTCATGGCGTTGCCGGCATAGACATTCTCTGATACCGCATGATCCATGAATCCGACCGGGGCGATAATCTTCACTTTTCCGCTGCGAACATCTTCAATGTCGACAACGCCTCGCACGCCACCGAAATGGCCGGCATGGGAGTGAGAGTAGACCACGGCAACCACTGGCCGTTCACCCAGTTGCTCATTGATGAACTTCAGGGCCGCTGCTGCTGTTTCCTTGGCGGTCAGCGGATCGAGCACGATCCAGCCGGTATCGCTCTTGATGAAGCTGATATTGGCCAGGTCGTAGCCACGTACCTGGTAGATGCCGGGAATGACTTCGTACAGGCCGTAGTTCATGTTCAGGATGGCCTGGCGCTGAAGTGACGGATGAATACTATCGAAATCCTTGCCCTGCAAAAGCCATTCGTAGCTACCCATATCCCAAGCCACATGTCCGGCTTCGGCCATGATCTGCTTGTAATCCGGAGCAGCGATAAATCCTTCCTTCTGTTCTTCAAAATCCCGCTTGTCCGCAAACGGCAACATCTTGCGCTGTTGCTCCTGCAGATTGATGGTGTACTGTGAAGGCAATTTACCCTTGGGATGGAAGTGTTTTCCCTCCACCGCCTCCGGCTGCAAAAGTTGCTCCGAAGCCACCAGCCAGCAAGGTGACACATGCCGTCATCGCTAATATCCCTTTGTTCTTCATCGCTCATTACCTTGAATCACTAGTGTCCCAACGTTACCAAACTAAATACGTATAACCAACTGTATTATCAATAAAAATCACCAAATCATGAAGGGCGTCGACTTGAACTACATGGAACCCTGTGAATACTCCACCGGCTAA
>JAESPD010000063.1 GCA_016756855.1 gamma proteobacterium endosymbiont of Lamellibrachia anaximandri
ATTGCCGTATCTCCAGCTACTTACAGACCATGGCGAATCAGGGATACAATCCGCTGGTCGCTATTCAGTTGGCGCTTTCTGGTCAGCTTTATGCGGATGGGGGTGAGTAGTTACTATTATGCTTTCAAAATGTCCCAAATCAGCCGCATGCGAGCCATACATTCAGCCGCTCTGCCAAGCTCACGCCGCGCCTGACGACGTGCAGGCCGAGAGAGAAAAATCTCGTTCTATCGTTTTTCACCCTGCGACAAGCCGTACTGCCACGACCTTATACTCGGGCGTCATACTCTCCTGGTCGAAGATGCCGCTGGTCAGATGATTGATGGCAATCTCCGGAAAATGAAAGGTCGTGAAAAGAACACCCGGTTTCACCTCATCGCTGACCTGCACATTAAGATGGGTCACGCCGTTGGACGACTGAATCTCCACCCGTGAACCGTCCGTGATCCCCTCTCTTGCCGCATCAGCCGGATTGACCAGCAACACATCATGATCGACCAGTTCCAGGTTGGGTGTTCGCCGAGTCATGCTGCCGCAATTGTAGTGCTCCAGGCGTCGGCTGGTGGTTAGAATATAGGGAAACTCTGCGGAGTGATCGAGAAGCTCCGGGGTCTCCTGAAACTCGAAGAAACGGAACCTGCCCTTGGGCAGTGTGAACTGCCGCTGATGGAGAATTTTAGTGTCAGTGCCATCTAACGTTACCGGCCACTGCTTGCCGTTACCATCAAGGTTTTCCCAAGTAACACCGGCAAAGAACGGCACTACCTGAGAGATCTCCTTGAGCAGTTCGGCGGGATCATAGTCTCCTTGGGGATATCCCATGCGTTCCATCACGTTGCAGACTATCTCACCGTCCGGCCGAGTACCTCGTAAAGGCCCGACAGCTGCGTTGACTTTCTGAATTCGCCGTTCACCGTTGGTAAAGGTTCCGCTCTTTTCAAGAGATGATGAGGCTGGCAGAATGACGTCGGCCATACTGCAGGTCTCGGTCATGAAGAGCTCCTGTACGATCAGGAGATCAAGCAGACTGAGAGAATATTTCACTTCGCAGGAGTTAGGATCGGTCTGCAGTATATCCTCACCCATGATCCATAACGCCTTGAGTTTTCCCTCCCTTGCCGCGCTAAACATCTGCGGAATCTTCAGACCCGCCTGTGTCGGGATTTCGGTGCCGTAAATCTTCTCGAATTGGGCCCTGATCTCCGGCTGTTTGTAGTCCAGATAGCCTGCGCCAAAGTCCGGTTGAACCCCCATGTCGACGGCTCCCTGGACATTATTCTGCCCGCGTAGTGGATTCATGCCGGTACCAGGGCGGCCGATGTTGCCAGTCATCATAATCAGCGAAGCGAGCATCATGATCGCCCGGCTACCCTGGTAATGTTCGGTAATCCCAAGGCCGTGAAAGGCCATGGCCCGCCGGGAACGACCATAAATTTCAGCGGCGTGTCGGGCGTCTTCCCGCGAGACACCGGTTTTATTTTCCAGTTGATCGAGATCCTGCGCCATCACCTTCGCACTGAATTCCTCGAAACCCTCAGTCCGGCTGGCAACGAAAGCCTGATCAACATATCCCAACTCGATCAGGTAACGACAAAGCATATTAAGCAGGGCTACGTTGCTGCCTGGACGCGGTTGCAAGTGACAAGCGGCATACTTTGACAGTTCAGAGCAGCGTGGATCAACGATGATCAGATCAGCACCCTGGATTGCAGCTTGCTTCAACCTGGCCCCGGTGACCGGATGAGCCTCAGTGGGGTTAGCGCCAAAAACGAGCAGGCAATCAGCCAGCGGAATCTCCCCGATCGAATTGGTCGCAGCACCAGTACCGTAGACCTGTTGCATACCAAAAGCAGTTGGGGAGTGGCAGACCCGTGCACAACCGTCAATATTATTATTGCCTATCACTGCACGCATGAACTTCTGCATCAGATAGTTCTCTTCATTGGTGCAGCGGGCCGACGAAATGGCTGCGATGGCATCCGGACCATGTTCATGCTTGATGGCATCGAGCCGTTGAGCGATATAGTCGAGCGCCTCATCCCAACTGACCTCGACCAACTCGCCATCACGGCGAATCATCGGACTCGTCAGGCGATCAGGATGGTGCACGTATTCAAAGGCGTAGCGCCCTTTAAGGCAGGTGTGTCCCCTATTGACCTCTGCATTTTCGATGGCGCTGACAGCGGACACACGACCTTGCTTGATCTTTACCTCCAGATTACAGCCAACGCCGCAGTAGGTGCAGACGGTCTGTACCATGTTATCTGCCCGCAGAGTCTTGGCCCGGTAGCGGTCACTGAGAGCATTGGTCGGACAAGTCTGTACGCATCGACCACAGGAGACACAACCCGCCTCGCCAAAGTCGCCCGCAAAACCCTGGATGATATGGCTCTTTATGCCACGATTGGCCATGGATAATACGAACTGACCTTGCACCTCATCGCAGGCACGGATACAACGATAGCAATGAATACACTCGGCCGGATCGAATCGCAGATAGGGATGAGGTTGCGCCGGCTTACCGGGTTCCTGTTCCAGTGGATAGCGACTCTCGATGATACCGTGCTCGTCCAGCAGTTTTTGGAACAGCGACGGAGTCTCGTCTGCCGCAGGTTCAAGTTTATCCTGCGGATAGTTA
This sequence comes from gamma proteobacterium endosymbiont of Lamellibrachia anaximandri, assembly GCA_016756855.1. Taxonomy (GTDB): domain Bacteria; phylum Pseudomonadota; class Gammaproteobacteria; order Chromatiales; family Chromatiaceae; genus QGON01. The sequence goes on from JAESPD010000063.1 coordinate 2,639, forward strand.
CTCAACAGCAGTTCGAGCATGCCTTTGCGCACCCGGCTCAGACGGTCTCCACGGGTCGAGATATGCAGACCATCTGCTGCAGGAGTATGGCACGAGGCCATTAAGCGACCGGCTTCTCCCTTGTCGCGAGCCACTTCAACCAGACATATGCGGCAGGCGCCAAACGGCTCCAGTGCCGGGTCATGGCAAAGCACGGGAATCTCGGTGTCCCCAAGGTGGCGGCTGACACACTCGTAGAGGGTTTCTCCCGGTTCGAATGCATAGGCAGTGCCGTTGATAGTGATCTGACTCATGCTGTGAAATAGGGGGAAAGTTCATCATGGAAATGCGTCAGAGCATTGCGCATCGGAAGTGGAACACCGCCTCCCAGGGCGCACAATGAACCGGCCCCCAGCAGCTCCAGCAGCTCTTCAAACAGTTCGCTATCCAACGGATTATCCGCTGATGCCTGCGCCAACAGATAACTACCCTTCGCTGTCCCAAGTCGGCACGGAGTACATTTCCCACAGGACTCGTCGGCCATGTAATCGAAAATATGACGCATGAAATCGATCATGGGAAAGTGCTTCGGGATGGCGATGATGCCGGCATGCCCCAAGGCGAACCCGGCTCGCTGGAAACTCTCGAAGTCCACAGTCAGCGAGTCGATCGCGGCAAGCGGGACAATGGACCCAAGTGGTCCACCCACCTGTAACGCTTTCACCTCGGTCTTAAAACTTCCAGCGTGGTGGAAGATCAGATCACTGAACCGATAGCCAAAATCCACTTCGTAAACGCCCGGTTTCGTAAACTGGCTATCGAGGGAGATCAGCTTGGTCCCCTTGCTCTCCTCGGTGCCGATGGCGGCATAGGCTTCGCCACCCTGTTGCAGTATCCAGTAAATATTGGCGAATGTTTCCACATTGGAAAGTAGCGTCGGCTTGCCCCAAAGACCATGGGTGGCGGGAAACGGGGGACGTACACGAACTTCGGGACGCTGCCCCTCGATCGAGCTGAGCAGCGCCGTCTCCTCACCGCAAACGTAAGAACCTGCGCCTTCGATGATTTGAAAAGAGAAATTACGACTGATCTGATCCGGCAAGGCATCAAACTCGGTAATGGCCGCTTGCACCCTGCGAATCGCCTCAGGGTATTCGCGGCGGATATAGAGCACCCCGGTGTTGGCGCCTGCTGCGATTCCGGCAGCATACATGCCCGCCATCACCTTATGTGGTTGCTGTTCCAGCAGATAACGGTCCGAGAAGGCGCCGGGATCGCCCTCGTCCGCATTGCAGACGACATATTTTTCGCTGCCTTGAGCCTCGGCGGTAGCACGGCATTTAAAAGAAAAGCCAAATCCCGCGCCGCCTCGGCCGCGAAGTTTCGAGCGCTCCAGTTGAGGAAGTATCTCATCGCGTTTGTCCAATGCGATCCAGTAGAGTCCTTCTAACGAATCAACCGGGCCGGTAAGTATAGCTGACTGAGAGAGGCAATAGACCGGTATGTCCGGCCGGCTTAAATCATCATCCCCCTGATGGTATCCATCCAGCCGGCCGTCAGCTTCGCGTTTCAGCAAACCTGCTCCGCGATAGCAGTACCCGCAGCACATGGCTTTGCCCGCGTGCGGATGGCGCGCCGCAGTTTCTGCTGCAGAACCGCTTACCAGACAAGCTGTGCCGTGACATACAAGCACTTCGCTGTTCTTCGTCTGTTCGTTCAGAAAGTCATAGAAACTGGCGGTTCCCTTGATCACCGAAGCCGACAGGTGAGCCTCCTCCGCCAACAAGGTCATTGCCGCATCGCTCTTCTCTGTGTCTGACTGAATCGTTGCGCCGAGCAAATCGAATAGATTGTTTTCAAGGCCCTGGCGACTGCTTAAAGCACGGATATTTTTTGACATGCCCTCTCTCTCAGCGCCTTGGCTCCGCCGGCTGGTATGACTTCGGCATCAATAGACTGCACAGGCAGTCGGCAGCAATGTGATTTCAGGTGCATTCTCCTGACACATATCAGTTCTTTTATCGAGGATAATATAGCGCATGGCTCCTTGCCAACCGCAGCTGAATCTAACAGCTGCCCCACTTTGAATTACTGATTAGCGCTTCCCCTTGAGACATCCCGGTCTTACGTTTCTTGTGGGTCCAGGATGGTCCAGCCATATCAGATTTTTTGTTGGATATTTATGAATGCACCAACGCCAACACCGCTTACAATCAGCTAAACACCTCCAAAAAGTACTGATCGTAGCCCCGGTTGGCGTAGATAGCTTCCATCTTCTCTTCCCAGAAGGTACCGAATTCCATAGCATCGGTGAAACGGACCTTGCCGAGGTTGGGATCAAGAAAGAGTATCGGGCCATCCGGCACCACCGCGGTGAATGCGGTTGCATGCTGCCCCCCGGTGGACTTGCGGATACGGCTCATTACCGCCAGGGTGGCGGTGCCGTGAGGTGGCGCCGAGGTGGTCAACAGGTCGTCGATTGCCATCGCAACCGCTGCCCCCAGCCCAAAAAGATCCCCACTTCCCTTGGCCACGACGCGTGAACTGAGCCCATCCCGTTTCATCACCGGTGCGATCGCCTCGCCAAAGCTCTTGCCCCCGGAACCCTCGCGGATCTTCGCCTCCAGCAACGCCTGCACAAAACGGGCAGAGGCAGTGGAACGCCCACCCTGGACGCCTTTGGAGCGCTGCATGCCGTTGGGCTGTACCAGATCGTGCCGCAGAAACGCATAACAGATACCGGCACAGATCCCCTCCCCTTGGGCAAACCCCTTCACCAGGGGATCCTGGCCCTGTTGGTAGGCCATGACCACCTCCCCGTTTATCCCGGCATCATCGAGGATCTGCTGGAATTTGGCCTTCGTCCACGCCATGTTCTGTCTCCTGTGGAATCAACATGTGAAACCCGGCAGGCATACGCCGGGGCTGTTTTTAAGTATAGATAGGAAAAGAATATATTGAGTTAGTTGACGACCCTTGCTTGGGTCTCTATTCCAATGAAACCTGCCACCCATTCCATGTGAGGAGTGCCACCCAAACCAAGGCAATGCTGACACTCATCGGATTAGTTTTTTGGTAGGAACAGGCACATATCGTACTCACGATTAGGGAAAGGAATTCGTCTTATCCTGAGTGTCGGCTGGGCTTACACTATTTTCATGGCTTTTCGTCGAAAAAAACAATTGGTTACCTTTAATCATGCTATTTCAACTACTCTTGGCCGTCGGATTTTTTTACACTTGACTAATCATCCATTACCTAAGTCGTTGATTTATAGTGGTGGCGCGAATATTGCATAAGTTAATAGAAATCCAGGCTATTTGAGCATGGAATCAGGAGTCAACCATGAACGGCGCGATTAAATCTGCTTCGCTTGGCGAAAACAAATTCCAATCCCTTCTCCTATCCACACTTGGCGGACCCCGTAGGAATTCGAGAGCTTATTCTGTAGTTCGTGGAATCCACCATCCTGACTCATTTGGGATTAGGTCCCGCTGGTCTCGGTTTCTGCAGAGCAGAAAGGTTTAGTTTGAGGACACCTGGGGGCTGTTAACAGAATGCGGATACCCATCGACAGTGCCTCTTTTTCGCATTACTCAGTCTCCGATAGGGCATAATATGCTCGAAGACCTCAAATTATGCATGAAACGACTTTAAGGGATGGTTACAACATTGTATGGATCAGTTTCTCAACACTGTCATCGGATTGGGTTATTGCTAGGGACAACCCGAAATGCAACTGATTCGATTATGACTGGATGCCATGAATCTAGCGAAAGCTGAACAGGCGATTGTCAACGGCATCTATGCCGCAGTAGCTTGGCTGATTCTCGATTTTGGGCTTCTGCTCCAGGTGCACGGGGAACAAACGCTCTCCTTTCTCATCTCCCGGTCGGAAATGGCTGCCGGAGCGATCATCGTTATCGCCTGCATAGCGGGACTGTTTTATAAATCCCGTTTGGCGTCCATATTGCTTTTCCTGCTCTTCATCCTGCCGCTGGTATTACGTGCAGTACAGGGGGAGATTCCCTCCACTATGTTTTTGCTGTTTTCACTCATTCTGCTCTACTTTTTCCTCACCGCCGTCATAGGCACCTTCAATTACCATCATCTCAAGACATTGGATCGGGATGCGAACAAACCGGATTGACTGAATTGAAAAGAGGAGAAACTGCTGGAGAGAAAGGGCGCAGCCAGCTTCCACGCACAGACCTCCTGGTGCGCCTCAGCTGAAGCTCGCCTTCCTCGCCCCGGATTTCATGGAGGCCATCCTCCAGGGCAAGATCCCACCCTGACACTGTGACAGCTCAAGCATGGGTTTTCGCTGGAGTGGCACGGATAAAGGTCAACAGGTGATCTTCAGCGAAGTAATACTCCCGGTCGGTGATCTCTGCCTGCGCCAATATCGCATAGCGGTGCTTCTTTTGCGGAAACGCAGCGATGTGGTTCTGAAATCATTTTCGGCGGTCAGACTCATGGCTCTCTCCGTCCCTGGTTATAAGGAGAAAAGTCGTTATCATCCTCGGTCAGCAGTTGAATCAGACGCGGATGAACAAACAGTTTTTCACGCCCCGCCTTCACCTCGCGCAAAACGCCGATGGTTACAAGTTTCTTCAGATATTCCGAAGCGGTCTGCCGTTTCGCGATACCCGCCTCGACCAGATTAGAGATCCGACAGTAAGGCTGCTCGAAGAGCTGATCCAGCAGCTCATGGGTATAGATCGACGGTAGTTCTGCCTGGACATACTCAATGGAATGCGCCATCAGGGCGCGTACCGCTGCTATTTTTTTCAAGGTCCAAATGGCGGTCTCTTCAATACCAGTGAGCATGAACAGTATCCATTCTTCCCAGTATTCCTCATGGGTCACATCCAGCAACAGCCGATAGTAGTCTGACCGATGCCGCAGTATGTAGCGGCTCAGGTACAAAATGGGCAGGCTCAGCAAACCGTTCTCGATCAGGAAAAGGCTGTTCAACACCCGACCGGTGCGACCATTGCCATCGGTAAAAGGATGAATGGCCTCGAATTGGTAATGCGCCACCGCCAGCCGCACCAGTGGGTCGATTTCATCCTGCTGGTGCAGAAACTGTTCCCAGTTAGCCAGCTTGTCGCGTAACAGGCTTTCACCTTCCGGCGGTGTATAAATCACCTCTCCCGCTCTGGCATTGGCCAGCCGGGTACCAGGCACCTTGCGTATATCCAGTGGTGCATCCTTGATGATCTGACAGACCCTGACTGCAGTCCAGACTATTTGCTGCTTCCTTCCGGGTATATCCCTGTTCAAGAACCAGACTCACCGCGTCTAACTTGAATTCCTTCGAATATTTCTTTCGTTCTTTCATTTCTCTACCTCAGTTAAATCAATGATGCTTAACTGGGGTGTACAAGTCCATTAGACCACTTCCTCTACGCGCAGAACTCAGCGACTATTCCTGGATATCGCACTGCAATGGACTTTTCCAGACACCAATTGCCGCATAAATTAGGAATTCGCCACCCACAGGTCAAATTGCTCCCACCGGCCATCATGGCTCTAAACTCACAGAAGTCACATACATTCATGATCGAGCAGGAAGTTTTTCACAACCCTCGGACCAACTCGCCCTGGGAAGGTGGTGGCGCGATACGAAAAACAGCCTGGGTTTATGCATTAAAGAAGGCTGGCGTGCGATATCGCCGCCCCTATCAGACACGCCACACCTATGCATCCATGATGCTGACCGCAGGTGAGAATCCGGTATGGGTTGCCACTCAAATGGGACACCGAGATTGGTCGATGATCATTCGCGTATACGAGAGATGGATTCCCGAAGCTGACCCGAATGCCGGATCTAAGGCCGCTGCACTATGGGATGCGGTTGATACCTTCGCCGCAGAACATAGTGAGCAGGAAACTGTATAAGTGTAAAAAGAATGCCCCTATGAAGTATAGGGGCTAAGTTTAGAGGGTAGTGTGAAAAACTACCGTGAAATCACTCCGCTTTGCTGTTGAGGAACAATAATGATTTCAAAATAGAGAGTAACACCTGATTATATTATTCTCATATAAAAATATTTATAAGAGGGAAATAAACACTGTTTCGGCTAAATGTGGCAGAGGCAAAACTCACGCTACTTGCCTGTTTGCTTGATGAATTTTTCAGTTTATTGGCCTACTATCGGCTCATTGCAATCCCTGTTCACGAATTTTAGTAAGATGCTCTTCGATTTCCGAGGTGAATTCTATGTACTCATCACTCGGCATGTAACGGGTTGCTTCCTTTAGAGCATTGTTCGTTATATCAGCGTGAAGCTTTGCATGTTCCATTTCTCCCAAACTTGAGAATCTGAGCGTTGCACGAATGTGATCCCACACGGATTTCTTGAGTCTCTCGCTAAGGCGGGGGTCCAATACCGCCTCTGATCTCTTCTTCTTGAAGTGTTTGAAAAGTCCTGCCAGTGATCTGTAAATCTTTCCATGATGTTTTCTGGCAGATTGATCAACTGATTCCAACGTTCCGCTATCTATCTCCTGGTTACTGCGATCTGAGCAATTTGCATCAGATACACTCGAAGCTACACGTTCATGCATCCGTTCGGATAACAGGGTCGGAATACTGTGTTTATGCTCCACCTGCCCATTTTCAAGATGAGCGTTAATTCGCTTGTGTAGCAGACGTGATGTGACCCCTGGAATACAAAGCCAGTAACTTATGGAGCAGAATACTTATTCGGTTTTTTACTGTCATGAGTGGATATAGCCTATTTTTGCCCAGGAGCATGCTCTGTATATTACGATTAAGAGTGATGCTAGCTGAGATTATAACAGCTAGCCATCTGATCATATGACTATCGCTCAGTTAGTGCGGAGATTGTGATTAAGAGCATTGACACTGGAATGACTGAGAAGCTAGACAACGATTGCCGATGATTCGTCTTAAAGTCCATTTCAACTGCTGCTAAACTTCCATTAAAACCATTTACATCACCCATGACTCATGATGCCTTTGGAATTTGCGCACAATACTGGTGAGACCCCAATCGGGACGATTACCGAAGTTCATGGTCCAGTCGTGGTGATTGCCTGCCACCAATTACCGCCTCTGCGTCAAGCCTTGTACGCAAACCTTGACCACGAAACCTATCTGTTTGAGGTTCATCAGCACCTCGATGAACGCCATGTACGCGCTATAACGCTGCATCGAACCGCAGGCTTGAGACGGGGAGCACCGGTTTATGATACTGGTGCTCCACTCCATGTGCCGGTTGCGCCTGACTGTCTAGGTCGGTTATTAAATTTCTTCGGTGAGCCACTGGATGAGGGCGCACCTTTGAACAAACAAGGATTTCGCAACGTCCATAGCCGGCCTGCGCCACTGTGGGATGCTCTTGGCACCGGTGGAATCCTGGAGACCGGAATCAAGGTGATTGACCTACTTTGTCCCTTTGTAAGCGGGGGAAAGACAGGTCTGTTTGGCGGTGCCGGGGTGGGCAAAACCGTGTTGATTATGGAATTCATGCACGCCATCGCCACTCTGCATAAAGGCGTTTCTGTGTTCGCCGGGGTCGGTGAGCGCATCCGTGAGGGCCATGAGCTCTGGCACGAGATGCAGAAGGCCGGTGTCATGCAGCAGACCCTGATGGTCTTCGGACAGATGGATGAGTCACCGGGAGTACGTTTCCGGGTTGGGCTCTCCGCACTAACCTACGCCGAGTACCTACGTGACACCCTCCGAAAGGACGTTCTATTCGTCATGGATAATATCTTCCGCTTCGTACAAGCAGGTAGTGAAATCTCAAGCCTGCTGGGACGCATGCCCGCCACCGTCGGTTACCAACCCACCCTCACCACCGAGGTAGCGGAGATGCAGGACCGTATCCTCTCCACCCGCCAAGGCGCCATGACCTCTGTGCAAGCGGTTTACGTGCCAGCGGATGATATGACCGACCCCGCGGTAAGCGCCATCCTGAGCCATTTGGACACGACAGTAATCCTAACCCGTACCCAGGCCGGTAAAGGCATCTACCCGGCAGTGGATCCACTACAGTCCGGCAGCAAGCTGATGGACCGTCACACATTGGGGGATCTCCATTACACTATTGCCGAGGGAGTTCGCGAACACTTGGCACGTTATCAGGAGTTGGAGGACATCATTACCATGCTGGGCATTGAGGAGCTGTCGCCAAAGGACCGACGTATTGTCATGCGCGCACGTAAACTACAGCGTTATCTCACCCAGCCGTTCAAGGTGATCGCCTCTCACACCGGTCTCAAAGGTGTATCTGTGCCGCTTCGCCAGACCCTGAATGACTGCGAGACATTTTTGTTGGGTCAATTCGACGACATTCCAGAGGCAGACTGCTATATGCGTGGCACCATGGCGGAATCGGCATCATGAAAAAGTTCACGCTGCTGCTACAGGATGCAGCCCACACTGAACACATCAATGACGTGATATCCTTTGTGGGCGAAGATGCTAGCGGCAACTTCGGCATCCTCGCCGGTCACGCGCGATTAATGACCTCTCTCCTGTTCGGGCTGGCGCGTTTTCACATTGAAGATATGCCTTGGCAATACCTGGCCCTGCCCGGGGCGGTGCTCTATTTCAGGGACAACGAGCTCTCCATCAGTACCAGGCGCTACCTGATCGATGACAACTATGAGCGTATCAGCAGCGCCCTTCAGGAACAGTTTGTTACCGAGGAGACGGAATTGCACGCCATGAAAAAGAGTCTGCATCAAATGGAGGAACAACTACTTAAACGGCTCTGGGAGACTACTCGTAAAGGGGAATTGGCAGAGTGAACCACAAAGAACAGCTTCGCAAACGGGTGGAATTGCAGGCGCAGCGCATGAAACAGGCTGAGAAAGACCGCCCTACGCTTCTATCGCAGACCGTCTACATAGGCACCTTGGGTTTACTGTTCGTACTGCCGGTGGTGGGGGGCGCCTACCTGGGACGCTGGCTGGACGGGATGGTTGAAGGTTATTCCATCCGCTGGACCTTGAGCATGATCATGCTGGGTGTGATCACTGGCGGGGTCAACGTCTACCTTTTTGTACGGGAACGGGAATAATGGAGAACAGTGGAATCATTGCTGGCATTGTGTTCCAGCTTGGACCACTTCAGGTTACCAATACCGTGGTAACCACCTGGGTGATCATGGGCGTAATCGCTGTTCTCGGCTGGCTGATCACCCGCCATCTGCGAATGGAGCCCGGTCCGGTTCAAACGGCGGCTGAAGGTGTTATCAGCGCCATTGAGGAATCCATTGATGCCGTTGCACCCGGGCATATGGGTCATCTCCTACCCTTTATCGGGACACTTTGGCTGTTCCTGATTATCGCCAACCTGAGCGGCCTGATACCGGGCGTGCATTCGCCGACCCGCGATCTGTCGGCCACCTTGGCCCTGGCGATCCTGGTCTTTCTCTCGGTACACTGGTTCGGCATCCGCACCCAAGGCGTGAAGGCCTACCTGCACCACTATCTCAGACCAAGCCCTATCATGCTGCCCTTCCATATTATCAGCGAGGTCACGCGCACCATCGCTCTGGCCGTACGCCTGTTCGGCAACATCATGAGTCTTGAAATGACGGCCCTGCTGATCCTGCTGGTAGCCGGTTTTCTGGCTCCCATTCCTATTCTTATGCTGCATATCATCGAGGCGCTGGTACAAGCCTATATCTTCGGCATGCTTGCGCTGATCTACGTGGCCGGTAGTGTACAGTCACAACAACTCACACAACAAAAACACAATGAACAAATCAAGGAGTAGTCCATGCCTGATCTATCCACATTTGCCCTTGCATCCACCGTGGTTGCGGTTTTAGGAATTGCGCTTGGCGTACTGCTACCCGCCTTTGCCATGGGCCGCGCCATCAGCAGTGCATTGGATGCCCTGGCCCGGCAACCGGAAGCAGAGCGCTCCATTATGCGCACCCTGTTCATCGGTCTGGCCATGATTGAGTCACTCGCAATCTACGTGCTGGTTATCGTACTCATCGTGCTGTTCCGTAATCCACTCCTCGAATATCTTTTGAAGTAGTGAACGGTATGCATATCCTGCATAGTGAATACAGCTGAAAAAGCGCGCACAGGGGATACCATCTTGGAACTGAACTGGTCCACCTTCATTCTGGAGATCATCAACTTTCTGATCCTTATTTGGATCCTGAAACATTTTTTCTACAAACCCGTGTTGGATGTGATTGCCCGCCGCCGAGCTGGTATCGAAAAAAACATGGAAGACGCCCAATCTCTGCACAGCGAAGCCAAAGCGCTACAAAAACAGTATGAAAACCGGCTGGCGGAGTGGGATCACGAACGGCAGGCAGCACGAGAGGCCCTAGACAAAGAGATCCAGGTAGAACGGGAACGGCAGATGTCAGTATTGCAGGCTACTCTGGAAGAGGAACGGGGAAAAAACCGATTTGTTGCACAACGCCAACTGGAAGCCAGCCGATTGCACAGCGAAAAAGAGGCGTTAATGCAGGGTGCACAGTTCGCCACGAAACTCTTATCAGCTGTATCCGGCCCCGAGTTGGAGAAACGCCTGATCGATCTGTTTCTTGATGAGCTTTCATCTCTACCAACTGAACAGTTAAGCAAACTGCAGGACACAGCCGGAAAGTCATCCAATAACATCCTCGTTACTAGCGCACACCCTCTTGATAGCAACAATCGCCAGTCACTGGAGCGTATTTTGCACGAGACCATTGCGGTGAGCGGGCCTGTCCTTTATGAACAGGACAAAGCATTGTTAGCTGGAATACGCATCAGTATAGGAGCCTGGATACTCCGTGCCAATCTGCTGGACGAGTTAAAGGGCTTCACTGATTTTGCTCATGAAATCTGAAGCAATGCATCCTGTGAGTCTACTGAAAAAGCAGGCGGCCTGGCTTGATCAGTACCGCTTTGGGTTGCGCGTAACTGAACAAGGTATCGTGGTTTCCGTGGGCGATGGCATCGCCTGGATTGCCGGTCTGCCGTCCGTTGCTATGGAAGATATCCTCACCTTCGAGGATGGTAGCCAGGGTATGGTCTTCGATCTAACAGAAGAGTTAGTCGGCGCGGTTCTGTTGCATGAAACCGATCGGCTCACAGCCGGAACGGCCGTTCATCTTTCTCCCAAGTCGTTGAGTATTCCCGTGGGTGACAACCTGTTGGGCCGGATTATCGATCCAATGGGCAGACCACTGGATGGAGAAGAAAAACCAAAACAGGCCACCTCGCTGCCCCTGGAAAGGCGATCCCCCACTATCGTGGCACGTGACTTTGTCCATGAGCCACTCTATACCGGCATTAAGGTTATCGACACCCTCATCCCTATCGGCAAGGGACAGCGCCAACTGCTGATTGGTGATGAGGGGCTGGGCAGAAGTTCGGTGGCGATCGACACAGTAATCAACCAGCGGGGCAAAGATGTCTACTGTGTGTATGTGCTGATTGGGCAGAAACGTTCCACCGTTGTTAATACCATAAATACACTACGCAGTTACAACGCCCTGGAGTACACCACCATTATTGTTGCCGAGGCCAGCGCCCTACCCGGACTTCAGCATCTTGTACCCTTTGCCGGCTGCGCAATTGCTGAATTCTGGATGCAGCAAGGACGTGACACACTGGTTGTATATGATGACCTCGCCACTCACGCGAAGACCTACCGGGAACTCTCCCTGCTTTTGCGCCGTCCGCCTGGAAGGGAAGCCTATCCAGGTGATATCTTTTCTGTTCATGCCCGCCTGCTGGAACGAAGCACCTGTCTTAACACCACCCATGGCGGTGGCAGCATGACAGCCCTGCCTATCGTTGAGACAAAACAGGGAGAGATAGCCGCCTATATTCCCACTAATCTCATCTCTATCACGGATGGACAGCTCTACCTGGACCGGGGCCTCTTCACCGCTGGCTTCCGTCCCGCCATCGATATTGCCAAATCGGTGTCCCGGATCGGTGGCAATGCCCAGCACCCCCGTATCAAAGAGGAAGCAGGGCGCATGAAACTTGATTACCTCCAGTTCATGGAACTGGAGGTATTTACGCGCTTTGGCGCACGCCTCGAAGCCTCTATGGAAGCGGCCATTCAGCGAGGTCGCATACTGCGCCAGATCCTCAAGCAGGAGCGTCTGTCTCCCCTGTCCAGTGAATTCCAGATGGCCTGGTTGGTGGCCTTTAATGATGGCCTGTTCAATGACGCCGAACCTGAGGATATTCCATCTCAACTGGCACTGCTTGAAGGTCATGTCAAACAGACGGGACTGACCCTGAGCAGTTCCCGGGAGCAATGGATTGAAGCAGTAACCGGCTGGTTAGGCCAGGCGCAACAGTCATGACCCGCCGTCGAGAACTGGATCGGCATCGTCATACCCTGGACGAAACCCGAAACATCATGAACTCCATGAAGACCCTGGCATATATGGAGACCCGTAAACTGGCGCGTTTCCTTGATGCCCAACGCTCAGTGGTTGCCCATATCGAAACCGTGGCCGGTGATTTTCTCGGATTCTACCCCGAAACACTTCCACAACCGGACAAATTACTGCCGGTATATCTGCTGCTTGGCTCAGAGCGCGGCTTTTGCGGTGAGTTCAATGAAACCCTGCTGACACAAACAGAAGCGTACATAGATAAAAACAGCATCAATACACCTCGATTGATAGCGACAGGACGTAAACTGTGTGATCGTTTAGAAAAGGATCCGCGTGTCATCGCATTCATAGACGGCCCCAACGTAGCTGAAGAGGTCGAAAAGACACTGGTTCAGATCATCAATAATCTGGTTGGTTTGAGGACTGAAGACGGCACGATGGCACTTAGTGTGTTTTATCATGAGCCGGACAGGGAAGAGATCGCCACACCACAAATATTACCGCCCTTCGAACAATCCGGAAAGAGAGTACCGCTTTTTGTCCACCCACCACTACTCAATCTGCGGCCGGGGGCATTCCTGGCCGAGTTGATCGACCACTACCTGTTTGCCGCCCTGCATCAGATCCTATACGTGTCATTGATGGCGGAAAACCAGCACCGTGTCCAACACCTCGAAGGCGCCGTGCACCACCTGGAAGATAAATCAGCGGATCTGCTGCACCGATGCAATGTCCTCCGTCAGGAAGAGATCATCGAGGAGATCGAGGTCATCCTGCTAAGTGAATCCAGCCAAAATCAGAGTGTACAAAAAAAGTATGGAAAAGAGTACGTAAAGCAACACTGACAAGGGATGATAAATGAATAAGAAAATCTTTCTGCTATTTCTTTTCCTGGTCATTGTCGCCACTGGTGGGTACTGGTTGTGGGAAGATCAAGAGGGAATTTCGGATGAAACACGCCTGGAGTTATACGGCAATGTAGACATCCGCGAAGTCAGGATCGCTTTCGACGGAAACGGTCATATCGATAATATCCATGTGCAGGAAGGCGATAAGGTAAAACAGGGACAGATCCTGGCCCGCCTGAAAACGGCACGCCTGCAGGCGTCCGTGGATGCCGCGGAAGCGGGTGTTGCAGCCCAACAGCAGGTCCTGGCGAGATTGGAGAGCGGCAGTCGGCCCGAGGAGATCGGGAAGGCCCAAGCCGAGGCTGATGCCGCAAAGGCCACAGCCAAAGCGGTACGGGATACATACCTGCGACTGCAGAAATTGCTTGATCGAAAGCTGGCCTCACTGGAGGAGGTGGAAGCCGCTATATCGGCGTCAGAGACAGCCCAGGCTCAGGTCAGGGCAACAGAGGCAACGCTGGCTTTAGTGCTGGCCGGACCGCGTCAGGAGGATATAGCCAAAGCACGGGCCGATCTCAGGCTCCGTGAAGCGGAACTCACCTTAGCCAAAATACGACTCGCCGACGCCAGTCTCTATGCGCCGGCCGACGGCATCATCCGTGATCGTATCCTGGAGCCCGGCGACATGGCCTCACCCCAGACCCCGGTCATCACCCTGGCACTGGTCGATCCGATCTGGGTGCGGGCCTATCTGCCTGAACCCACCTTGGGCCGTATCGCACCTGGCATGCAAGCGGATATCTATACCGACAGCTATCCTGAAAAACCCTACCGGGGATGGATAGGCTACATATCCCCCAGCGCCGAGTTCACGCCGAAAAATGTAGAAACGCCTGAATTGCGCAAACGCCTTGTCTATCAGGTTCGGATTTATGCCTGCAATCCAAACGGTGAATTGCGTCTGGGTATGCCGGTAACAGTGATCATTCCGCTGGATCAGGCACATCAGAATAATGCACTGGCTACATCCCCTTGCGGTAATGAGTGAAGTGGAGAAACAGGTACCTGAGGAGCACGCCCTTTCCCTGCGAGAGGTAAGCAGAACATTTTATTCTGGTGGGCACAAGATCACCGCCCTGGACAAAGTAGATCTCACCATCCCTTTCGGAAAAGTGACGGGACTCATCGGCCCGGACGGGGCAGGAAAGACCACACTGATGCGATTGGCGGCCGGACTGCTGTTACCGGATGCCGGCCGAATACAGGTATTGTGTATAGATGCTGTTGCCAATCCACTCGCAGTCCAGTCGGTCGTGGGTTACATGCCTCAGCGTTTCGGGCTCTATGAAGACCTCACCGTGCAGGAAAATCTGGATTTTTATGCCGACCTGCACGGTGTCACCGAGAAGTCCCGACCAGACCGATACCGGGAACTGCTGCACATGACGGGCCTCGGCCCCTTCACTAGCCGCCTTGCGGGAAGGCTCTCCGGTGGCATGAAACAGAAACTGGGACTGGCTTGCACGCTGGTGTCCCCTCCCCGCCTATTGATATTGGACGAACCCACGGCGGGCGTAGACCCTGTGTCTCGCCGTGAACTCTGGAGTATTGTCGACAATCTGGTCAAAGCAGAAGGCATGAGCGTCCTGTTGAGCACCGCCTATCTCGACGAGGCGGAGCGCTGTGCTGAGGCTATCCTGCTGCACGAAGGAAAGATTGTGGCTCAAGGTGCACCGGCGGATTTTAGTGAAACGATGAGAGGCAGGGTCTTCCTTGCATCCCAGGAAACCGGCAACAAGCGCCATCTGCAGAGTCTGTTGACATTTACCCCTGGCGTTCTGGACGCCCTCATCGATGGGGAACGGATTCGCCTGATTATGGAGAGCCCTGACACCCCGGTACCGCAGTTGGATGGCTCCACTATAGAACCGGCCCCGCCGCGTTTTGAAGATGCTTTTATCGCCGCGCTGAAAGGGAAGCCGCAAGCCGGTAGGCCCTTAGCTCCCGCCATCCAGCACCAATCCACATCCTGTGCTGAAGATGATTTGGTCATCACTATCGAGAATGTAGCGCGCAAATTTGGTGACTTCTACGCCGTCAGGGACATCAGTTTTTCTGTCCGCCGGGGAGAAATATTTGGCCTGTTGGGCGCCAACGGCGCCGGTAAGTCCACTACCTTCCGAATGCTCTGCGGACTGCTGCCGGTCAGCGCTGGCCGGCTCTCCGTTGCAGGGCACGACCTGCGCCATGCTGCAGCGCGGGCAAGGGGTCGCATTGGATACATGGCACAGCGATTCTCTCTCTATTCCAACCTGACTGTGCTTCAGAACCTGCATTTTTTTGCCAGTACCTACGGACTTCGCAACCACCACCGTCAAGAGCGCATCCGCTGGGCACTGGATGCATTTGAGCTGGCGCCCTACGGACAGAGCAACAGCGGCGAGATGCCCCTGGGATTCAAACAACGCCTGGCCTTCGCCTGCGCCCTAATGCACGAACCGGATATCCTTTTCCTCGACGAACCTACCTCCGGTGTCGACCCGTTGGCCCGGCGGGAATTCTGGCAGCGTACCAACACCCTGGCTAATGCGGGCGTCACCGTACTGATAACTACCCATTTCATGGACGAGGCCAACTACTGCGATCGGTTGGTTATCATGGCTGACGGCGGCATACTGACGCAGGGAACGCCAAAGGAAATCAAGACCCCCTTTTGCACACCCGAGGCACCGGAACCAAACATGGAGGAGACCTTCATCGCGTTGATCGAAGGCAGGGAGCAGACCCCGTGAGCTGCCAGGTCAGTGGCTTTCACGCTACCCATATGCGTCTGCGCGGCATGATCCGCAAAGAATGGCTGCAGATCCTGCGCGACCCCTCCAGTCTCGCCATTGCCTTCATTCTGCCTCTTGTGCTGCTACTACTGTTCGGTTATGGCGTCTCCCTGGATGCCCGTCACATCCCTCTGGCCTTGGTAGTGGAACAACCGGATGCCCAGACGGCCAGCCTGACCGGCGCCTTCGAACGCTCCGACTATTTCACACCCACCCGCTTTAGCAATATTCAAGCGGCCCAGCTGGCCCTCAAAACTCATCAGGTTGATGGCATCGTCTGGCTACGCAACAATTTCGGCTGTTGCCTGCTGGCCGGTGATAACGCTGCCATAGGGGTGATTGTCAATGGTGTGAATGCCAACCAGGCCCGCATCACCGAAGGCTATATCCAGGGTGTCTGGCAGACCTGGTTGCAGAATCAGTCCAACGCGGAGGGGCGTGATCTGCCGATCCCAGTGACGCTGGAACATAGGATTTGGTTCAACCCAGCCATGAGAAGCCAGGATTTTCTCATCCCCGGTCTGATCGCCGTCATCATGACCCTGACCGGTGCGCTGCTCACCGCGATGGTGGTTGCCCGTGAATGGGAGCGGGGCACCATGGAAGCGCTGATGGTCACCCCCATCCGCATCTGGGAGATACTGATTGGCAAGCTCATTCCCTATTTCGTGCTGGGCATGGGCGGTATGCTGCTCACAGTGGCAATGGCCCGCTGGCAATTTGATGTGCCACTGCGCGGCTCATTCTGGACGCTGTTGGGCAGCTCGGCACTCTTCATGCTGGTTGCTCTGGGTATGGGGCTGCTGATCTCCATCCTGGCAAAGAGCCAGTTCGTGGCCGGACAGGTCGCTATCATCGTGACCTTTCTGCCCGCCTTTCTACTGTCGGGCTTTATTTTCGATATCAGCTCCATGCCAACGGCCGTTCAAGCCATCACCCATCTGGTGCCCGCCCGCTATTTCGTCGCCATCCTTCAGACTCTGTTTCTGGCGGGAGATATCTGGCCACTGGTGTTAGCCAATTCTTCTGCACTGTTGTTGATATCGCTGATATTTCTTGTGCTGATAAAATACAAAGCCCGCAAACGGCTGGATTAACAATGAGCATACTGCACCATATCTTCGCTCTTGCCACCAAGGAGTTCCTGGCTGTACTCAGAGACAGGCGCAGCCGCTTTGTATTGATTGGCCCACCTATCATCCAGCTTCTGATATTCGGCTATGCCGCCACCTTTGACCTCAACAACATTCCTCTTGGCATCTATAACGAGGATAACGGCGCTGCTTCCCGTGAATTGATCAGCCATTTCCGTGGTTCCCCCCATTTTCAAATAATCAAGAGAGTTGAACGGGATGCGGAGATTACTCCTCTGATTGACGGTAGGCAGACCTTGATGGTGCTGCACGTAGGGCCCAGATTCAGCGCCAAAATGGAACGGGGTGATACCGCACCCGTACAGGTCATCGTAGACGGCCGCAACTCCAACACAGCGATGCTGGCCCTCAACTATGCACGTTCCATCGTGCTTGATTTCAACCGTAAATGGAGCGGACGCAAGGGGCAAGCAGGTCCACCCGCACACCTGCAGGTGCGGGCCTGGTTCAATTCCAATCTGGAATCCCGCTGGTTCATCATACCTGGCATCGTGGGTCTGCTAACCCTGGTGGTCACGTTGGTTATTACCGCTCTCTCGGTAGCACGCGAACGGGAAGCCGACACCTTCGACCAGTTGCTGGTCACGCCACTACGCCCGACGGAGATCCTGATTGGTAAGGCCCTGCCAGGTATGGTGATTGGCATCATTGAAGGCAGCTTCATTATCCTAGTAGCGGTAGTCTGGTTCGATATCCCTCTGCGGGGTAATTTGGGCGCCCTCTACCTGGGGCTGTTCCTGTTTCTGCTCTCGGCTGTCGGTGTCGGGCTGATGATCTCTTCCCTTGCCATTACCCAGCAGCAAGGCCTGCTCGGCGCCTTCCTTTTCCTGGTACCAGCAGTAATCCTATCCGGCTTCGCTACTCCTATAGCCAACATGCCACAAGTTGTGCAGACCTTGACCTACCTTGATCCTCTTCGCTATTTCCTGATCGTGTTGCGTGGAGTGTTTCTCGAGGGCAGCTCGATTGAACTGCTGACCGATCAATATTGGCCCATGGCCCTCATTGGGCTCTGCAGCCTGGCCCTCGCCGGCTGGCTGTTCCGGCATCGGATGTATTGATCTGATTGTGTTAGGGCTTGAAAATAAGGCTCACTGATAATCCTTTTTAACTCCGCAGTAAATTACTATGATAGTTCACTAGTGTCCCAACGTTAAATCGAATAAATTCAATTGGTTATCCATGGCGCATTCTTCACTTTTGCAATCGGATTTCATAAGCAACTGATCCAATGGGGTTTTCTCGAAAAGA
>JAESPD010000064.1 GCA_016756855.1 gamma proteobacterium endosymbiont of Lamellibrachia anaximandri
CTGCCGTAAGCATGGCATGACGGCTACCGATGCATTGGCATTGCTTTTTAAAGGACAGAATCCAGGCTTTATGAAAATGGATGAGGCCTAATATCCATGGGCATGGCAGAATGGGCTGAATAGTTACCTTTGTTTTTTGTATTCGCCTCTTATTTATTTGTGCTCAACCAAGTGAGTTCATTATGAATGGGAGCACAGTATAAAAACTGCAAAGGTGGTCACATTGGGTGTGGTGGGATTCGTATCCAAGTCACAGAAACAACTCATCCATGCCTGCATTATTTAGTTCAAGAGATATTTATCAGGTCTTATTCTGGAGATGAGAGTGCTTCAGGCTATTGATAATAAAATAAGCATCTACCTATAAAAACATTGGGAAAATGAAACTATTCATTCGATAAGCAGGGAATATGTTAATCGAAAAATATCACTGACCAATATGGTTGGCTTGAATAATAAAAGCAGTTCCGTTTTTGCGAAGAATAAAATATTTCATCGTAAGGCATTCGATATATATACAAGGTGGGAATATAAATGGGTCTACATATAAGGAGGGGATTGTCCGTCAGTGATGCGCTGATGCTGGTTTGTCTGGTTCTATTCCTTGTTATCTCCCACCCGTTGTCGGCGGGCGCAAAGGAACAGGCCCGACGAATGCATGATCGCATTGCGGGGGTGCCGCCGAGTCAGTTGGTGTTGGACCAAATGGAAGCGGAGATAAACGTCAACGGCGACCCGGTTGCAGCGGCCTATATCGCCATGGAGAACCCGGCTTTCTACAATGTGACCCTGAAGAATTTTGCCGCCCCCTGGAGCAATGAAGAGCAGAGCGGTTTCGTGCCGCTCAACGACTACATCGCCACGGTGATCGGCATGGTGCGCGATGAGGTGCCCTTCAACCAGTTGTTGTCGGCGGATCTGCTCTATATCGGTGATCCGGCCCTGGGCCTGCCCGGCTATTCATCTGCAAACAATGATCATTACGAGGCGTTGGAACAGCGCGGAATCGATCTCAAGGCAGGATTGGTGGAGTCACAGCAGTCGGAGTTGGGTGATTTGCCTGCCTCCGCCACCGCCGGCGTCGTGACCACACGGCAGGCGGCGAGGGCATTCTTTTCCGCCGGCACCAACAGATCCATGTACCGATTCACCCTGCTGAATCATCTATGTGTCGACCTGGAACAGATCAAGGATACCACCCGTTCCGCTGACCGCATCCGTCAGGATATTCCCCGCAGTCCCGGCGGTGACAGCCGGCTCTTTCTCAACAACTGCATCGGTTGTCACACCGGCATGGATCCACTGGTCCAGGCCTATGCCTACTACGACTTCGATGAAAGCGCCGACCGCCTTGTCTATACGCCGGGTGTGGTACAAGCCAAGTACCTGATCAATGCCGACAACTTCAAATACGGCTATGTGACGACCGACGATCGCTGGGACAACTACTGGCGCACAGGACCCAACGCCCTGCTTGGCTGGGATCCGGCTCTGCCGGGTGGCGGCAACGGTGCTAAATCCCTTGGCGTGGAGCTGGCAAATAGCCAGGCATTCGCCAGCTGTCAGGCAAAAAAGGTTTTCAAGAGCGTCTGTCTGCGGGAGCCGGTGGACGCTGCCGATCATGCCCAGGTCGAAACCATGAGCGCTTCCTTCAAGTCCGATAACTACAGCATGAAACGACTGTTCGCCGAATCGGCGGTCTATTGCCGGGGTGATTGAGCGGTGCGTGCGGTCAGCGGAGATATGAGGCTAAAGATGGTAGTCGCTAAACAGAAAATGGCGTTGATTGGCGGCTTATGGCTACTTGCCGCTGTGTCGTTGAGCGGCTGCATGGAGGGGGTCAGTACCAGCGAAAACCCTGTCACCAGTGCTCAGGAGGAGAGTAGCTACAAGGGACCGGCGGCGCGTACCAGTGATGTCCAGGCGTTTCGGATCAGTCTGTGGGAGAACCTGCGCTCCACCAGCCGTTGCGGCAACTGTCATGATGAAGCTGGCCAGTCGCCCCTGTTTGCGCGCAACGATGATGTCAATCTGGCCTACAATGCGGCCAATTCGCTGGTTGATCTGGTCAGCCCCAGCGATTCACGTCTGGTGACCAAGACAGGTGGTGGGCACAATTGCTGGCTTGCCAGTGATATTGCCTGTGCAGACACTATCACCGCCTATATTGAAGCCTGGGCCAACAGCAGCGGCATTGGTGGTGGCCGTCAGATTGAACTCAATGCCCCGCCGATCAAGGAAGTGGGTGACTCGCGTTTCCTGCCGGATGATTTCGGTCTCTTCTCCGTCACCGTCTATCCACTGCTTACCAGCCACTGTGCCGAGTGTCATAACGAAAATGCCGTCACCCCGGAGGCCCCCTACTTTGCCGGTCCCGATGTGGCGGTGGCCTACGCGGCGGTGGCTTCCAAGCTCGATCTGAACCGGCCGGAGGCATCGCGCCTGGTGGTACGGTTGCGCACTGAGTTTCACAACTGCTGGAGCGGCGAATGCCTGGCGGATGCAGATGACATGGAGGCTCAGGTGGCCGCCTTTGCCGCCCAAGTGCCGATCTCACAAGTGGATCCCGCGTTGGTGCTGAGCAAAGCCCTCAACCTGGCGGACGGAGTGATCGCCAGCGGTGGCAGCCGCCACGAGACAAATCAGATCGCCCTTTATGAATTCAAGACCGGTGAAGGTGATGTCGCCTACGATACCAGCGGTGTGGAGCCGGGACTCAATCTTACCCTCAGTGGTGAGGTGGCCTGGGTCGGTGGTTGGGGATTAGAGTTCAGCGGCGGTAAGGCACAGGGGTCCACTGGCACCAGCAGCAAGTTGAATGAGCTGATTCAGGCCACTGGTGAATACACCCTCGAGGCCTGGGTGGTGCCGGCCAATGTAACTCAGGAGGGGCCGGCCCGTATCGTCAGTTATTCCGGCGGCACAGATACCCGCAACTTCACCCTGGGCCAGACCCGCTATAACTACGACTTCCTGCAGCGCTCCAACCAGACCGGAGCGAATGGTGAACCTGCCCTCTCCACCGCAGATGCGGACGAGCGCCTGCAGGCCACAGAGCAGCATGTGGTAGTCACCTTCGACCCGGTGAATGGTCGTAGCATCTACGTCAATGGTCGCTTCACCGATGATCTCGACCCGATTCCGGGGGGCAACCTGAACGATTGGGATGACACCTTCGCTCTGGTGCTGGGTAACGAGGTTTCGGGAAACCGTCCCTGGCAGGGCAAGGTACGAATGCTGGCAATTCACAATCGTGCCCTCACGCCCGAGCAGATCGACCGTAACCTGGTGGCCGGAGTGGGAGAGAAGTACTTCCTGCTGTTCAGCGTGAGTGAGTTGGTGGGTCTGCCGGAGAGCTACATCCTGTTCGAAGTCACTCAGTACGATAGCTACAGCTATCTCTTCAACCAGCCCAGGTTTATCAGTCTGGATGCGGGGGTGCAACCCACGGGTCTCCCCCTGATTGGTATGCGCCTCGGTATGAACGGTCGCGAGGTGGAGGTGGGCCAGGCCTACAACAATCTCGATCTCACTATTGGAGGCAGCGCCTATTCGGTTGAACAGGGCCAACTGCTTTCGCCACTTGGAACGGCGATCGCCAGTGAGTTGGGCGTGGCGGGGGATGAATTCTTCCTCAGTTTCGAACGGCTTGGCAGTCAGAGTAACGTCTATACGGAACCGCTGCCGCTGGCCCCACCACCCCCTGCTGATGGCGAGCCGCAATCGGTGATTGGACTACGCACTTTTGATGAGATCAACGCCAGCATGTCAGCGCTGACCGGTGTCAGTTCGACCCGCCCGGAGGTGAGTACCACCTTCGAGAGTGTCAAACAGCAACTGCCGGCGATTGAGACCATCGGGGGTTTCCTCTCCGCCCATCAGGTGGCGGTGTCGCAGCTGGCGATCGAATACTGCAATGCTTTGGTGGACGACCCTGTCTTGCGCAGCGACTACTTCCCGGGCTTCCCCTTCGACAGCGAGCCGCAGAGCGCCTTTACCGCCAGCCGTGACTTGATGCTCGATCCTTTGATGGCACAGATGCTGGGCGGTGGTCTGGCCGATCAGCCCAGTGAGACAGATGTGCGCACCGAGTTGAATCAACTCACCGACCTGCTGATCGCCTGTGGTGCCGCTTGTGAACCGGGTCGCACCGCTGTGGTGGTCAAAGCCAACTGCGCCGCGCTGCTCGGCAGTGCAGTTCTGCTGTTGCAATAAGACGGATTAAAGCCATGAAACGACGAGTCAGAAACCTCTCCCCGGATGCGCCACTGCTCTACCCGGACCATCCGCGCCCCGTCACCCGGCGCGATTTCATCCGTCAGGGGCTGGCCGCCGGGCTGGGCGCGGTGACCGCGCCCACACTGTTCGGCTTGTTCGCCAATCCCCGCCAGGCCAATGCTGCCCTCTCCAGCGATCTGGAGAACCTGAAACAGTCCTGCGGTATTGCTGTTCAGGGGGCCGGAAAGATCCCCTTCATCTGTTTCGACCTGGCTGGTGGCGCCAATATTGCCGGTTCCAACGTGCTGGTAGGCCAACAGGGGGGGCAACTCGATTTTCTCACGACCGCTGGATATAGCCGTCTCGGACTCCCCGGCGATATGATCCCTCCGCTGACCAACCCCCAGTCGGCATCCGGTGATTTCACCAACAGTGATCTTGGGCTGGGATTCCACTCCGACAGTGCCTTTCTGCGCGGTATCCTGGAGCGGGTCTCCCCCGCCACCGCCGCCAACATCAACGGTGCAGTGATCCCGGCGCGTTCCGACAATGATACCGGCAACAACCCCCACAACCCCATGTACGGCATCAATCGCGCAGGCGCCGATGGTGAGCTGTTGACCCTGATCGGCTCACGCAATTCCGAGTCGGGGGGCAATTCTGTAGCGCCGTCGGCGATGATCGACCCCAGCCTGCGTCCCACCAAGGTCGATCGCCCCAGTGATGTTACCGGGCTGGTGGATACCGGCAAACTGGTTGGGTTGCTGAGCCAGGGGGATGCGGTGGCGGTGATGGAGTCGATTCAGCGCATCAGCGACATGCGATTGGACCGGGTAGATACCCGTATCAGCAGTGACGCAGTGATCAAGGAGCTGGTGCGCTGCGGTTATGTGAAGAGTGCCGACCTGGTGGACCGTTACGGTGATCCCGCCGCCCTCAACCCCTCCCTCGATCCGGATATCATTGGGCCGATATTCAGCCAGGCGGAGTACGACGGGGAGAGTGAATTCCGCAAGACCGCTTCGGTGATGAAGCTGGTGCTCAACGGTTATGCAGGCGCCGGCACCATCACCATGGGTGGTTTTGACTACCACACCGGCAACCGCTCGGTAGGGGAGATCCGTGATCTGCGCGCCGGACGCTGTATGGGCGCCTGCCTGGAGTACGCTGCGCGGCTCGGGGTGCCCTTGATGCTCTACGTCTTCAGTGACGGTTCAGTGGCCAGTAACGGCGCGGTGGACAACTCCATCGAGGGGCGCGGCAAAGGGGTCTGGACCGGCGACAATGGTTCAACCGCAGCCTCCTGCTTCCTGGTCTACAATCCGGCGGGCCGTCCCGGCTTGCTCGGCGCCACCCCGGAACAGCAGGCGCAGCACCAGCAGATCGGTTTCTTCCGCAGCGACGGTTCGGTGGAGACCAGCGCCGCCCCCGCAGCCAACAACGTCAATCTGCTGGTGGAGACCGTGGTGCTCAACTACATGGCACTGCATGGTGAACAGGGTAGTTTCAGCGGGCGGTTTCCCGGCCACGGACTGGGCAACGCGACGATGCTTGACCAGCTCACTGCCTTCCAGCCCATCGTCAATGGAACCCTCTGATGAAAACCAGACTGCCGAAAATTCTCCGGTTGTTGACCCTGTTGCTGCTGTCCCTGTCCATCGTGGGCCAGTCTCAGGCAGACGAACCCGCCGACCTGCAGAGCCAGGTGCGGTCGCTGAAGAAGGCAGTGGTGGCACTAAACCGGGATCTCTTTTTGTTGGAGGAAGCGCTGCTTTTTCCCGGCCACACCCAGGTCTCGGTCTTCCTCTCCCTCGACCTGGGTGAGTTCTTCACCCTTGACTCTGTGCAGTTGAAGATCGATGACAAGGCGTTGGCCAACCACCTCTACACCGAACGGGAACTGGCGGCGCTGCGTCGTGGCGGGGTACAGCGCCTCTTTCTCGGCAATCTGAAGAGTGGTGAGCATGAGCTGATCGCTTTCTTTACCGGTCTCGGTCCTGCCGGTCGTGACTATCGTCGCGCCACCAGTCTCAAGTTCACCAAGGGGCTCAGCCCCAAGTTGCTGGAGCTGAGAATCGTCGATTTGGAAGCCAGGCAGCAGCCGGAGTTTGACGTCCGGGAGTGGGAGTGAGCCAGGCAGGATTCATCTTGCGGCTGGGGACTGGCCTGCTGGGAGCTTTGCTGAGCAGCGCGACGCCGGGTGGATCTGTGCCGACCGAGACCGGGGTGCGTGATCTACACTATGGCGAAGCACTGTTCCAGCTCTTCCAGCAACGCAACTTCACTGCCATTACTCACCTGCAAATAGCCCAGGCCAAGGGGACGATGACCGCCCAGGGTGATGAGCCGGAGCTGGTCCTGGGCGGGCTCTATCTCGCCTACGGTCTCTACGAAGAGGCGGAGCAGCTGTTCAAGCGGCTGCTGGAAAAGGCGGCAAAACCCGCAGTACGTGACCGGGCCTGGTTCCAGCTGGCGCGGCTGCATCAGCAGCAGGGTCGGCCTAAACGGGCGGCCGCAGCCTTCGCGCGCATCGGCGATGCTCTGCCCGATACTCTGCATGAACAGCAGCGCGAGTTGGCCGGTCTGATCGCAATGGCCCAGGGTGATCACCCGCTCGCCGTACAGCGACTGGTGTCTTCGGATGGAAGGTCAGCGTGGCAGGGTTTCCATCTCTACAACCGGGCACTGGCACAGCTTGGTCAGGGCAGAGAGAAGGAGGGCCGTGATCTGCTGGATCAGCTGGCCAGGCTCGACGCCGACGACGATGAGCACCGCGCATTGCGCGACCGCGCCAATCTGCTGCATGGACAGTTACTGCTCGAAGCCGGTGAGAACGCTGCGGCCCAGGCGCGGCTGCAGCAGGTGCGGCTGCAGGGTCTCCACTCCAACCAGGCGCTACTGGCGCTGGGTTGGGCATCCTTCCGCCAAGACCAGTTTGAAGCGGCGCTGACTCCCTGGATGGCGTTGGCGTTACGTGATCCGGATGACCCGGCAGTGCAGCAGGGGCTGCTGCTGGCCCCCCAGGCGCTACAACAGTTGGGGGCGGAGTCCGAGGCTCTCAAACGCTACCGCCAGGCGCTGCAATTTTACCAGACGGAGCTGACCACGCTGGGCCTATCGATACAGGCAGTGGCCAAGGGTGCGCTGTTGCCGGATCTGTCGGCGCTCGATGGGAGAGCTGAAACAGACGGGTTGCTGTTGGCGGGTGACCCGGATCAGCGCCGTCGTCTACGGGGACTGTTGGCAAAGCACCGCTTCCGGCAGGCTTATGACGATTATGTCGATATGGGATTTCTCAGCGCCAATCTCCGCCGCTGGTCCTCCACCATCGAGACCTATGACCACATGCTGGAGGTACGGCAGGCCGCCTATTCCGAGCAGTTGCCGAGGGTGGAAGCGGCGCTCTCCGATCAGCGTCTGCAGGGTTTGCGGCAGCGTCATGAAAAGTTGCTTGAGCTGCAAAAAAAGCTGGCTGACAGCAGTCGGTCACTGCGTTTGGCCAATGCCGAAGAGCAGGCCCAACTGGGCCGTATTCAGTCGATTGAAAAGCGCATGGGTCAACTGGGTGACGCCGTTGAACTTGAAGAGAAACGCCAGCGGCTGAGGCTGATGAAGGGGATGCTCCAATGGCAGGTGGAGACCGACTTCAAGCCCCGCCTGTGGCAGTTCAGCAAACTACTCCGCTCGACTGATGATGCGCTGGAACGGAGCCGGCAACTGCGTGAAAGGTTACAAGGGGCGCTAGAGCAGGCGCCAGGCCGTTTTGAAGGTTTTTCGGGGCGCATCGAATCTCTGAAAGCGCGCATTGCAGAGCTGCAAACTACGGTGAATGCGGCCCTCAAGGCACAGGCCGGAGCGCTGAATCGCCTGGCCAGCGAATCGCTGCAGCAGCGTCGGCAAGGCCTCGAAGCGCTGCAGGTCCGGACTCGCTTCGCGCTGGCTCAGTTGCAGGACCAGGCCGCTGCCCGCAGTGAGGTGAGACCATGAAGCTCCTGACTCTGATATTGCTCCTGTCCCTGCTGCAGGGGTGTGTCTCCTGGCTGCAGCGGCAGCCCGAGCCACCCACTCTGGCCAGTCTGCCAAGCCGGGAGAGCGAGGTGGAAGTGGTGCCGGTTGAGGCAATGACGCCGGAGAGGGTGATGGAGGACTACCGGGCACTGCTGCAGCAGCCTGCGCCTCCCGAGCTGACCCATGAAGCGACCCGGCGGTTGGCAGACTTGCAGTTGGGGCAGGGTGAACAGCGCCTCGCAGGGGAGGCCCAAGGTTTGCCGGCGGGGGCTGTCTTCGACAGCGCGATCAAACTCTATCGGCAACTGCTGGAGCAGGATGATGACATAACCGGGCGTGACCGGCTCTACTATCAGCTGGCCCGGGCGCAGGTGCTGGTCGGCAGGTTGGAGGCATCACAGCAGACCCTTGATCGTCTGGTGCACGAACATCCGCAGAGCATCTATTTCCAGGAGGCTCAGTTTCGGCGGGGCGAGTGGTTGTTCACCCGGGCTGACTATGCCGCAGCCCAGCGAGCCTATGCCGCCGCCGTGGCTGCGGGTGGGGATTCGCCGTTCCACCAGCGCGCCCTGTTCAAACTTGGTTGGGCACTGTTCAAGCAACAACAATTCAATACGGCTCTGGATGCCTTCGTGGCCCTGCTCGATCTGCGTGCGGATACGCTCAGCCGCCTCGATAGCAACACCCTGATCCCCAGTGACCGGGAGCTGATGCAGGATACCCTGCGGGTCACCAGCCTCTGTTTTACCCAACAGGGGGGCGCGGAAGGGATCGACCGATACTTTCAGACAAATGGCGAGCGTCCCTGGCTGCATCGAGTCTATCGCAGCCTCGGGGATCTCTATCTCAAGCAGGAGCGTGTCCTCGACGGGGCAGATGCCTATCTTTCATTCGTGCGGAGGAGTCCCAGCCATCCGCAGGCGCCGTCGCTCCAACTACTGGCTATCGAGAGTTACCAGACCCACGATTTTCCCGGTCAGGCACTGGTGGCGAAAAGAGAACTGGCGCAACGCTACCATCATGATGGTGAGGCCTGGAAGGGACTGGAACAGGAGAGCCAAATCGCCCTTACTCCTCATCTGAGAAAATATCTGCGGGATCTGGCGAGCCACTATCATGCCCTTGCACAGCAGCCCGGCAAGGTGAAAAAGGGGCAACGCGATACCTGGTTTAGCGAAGCGGTTGTCTGGTATCGCCACTACCTGAGCCGTTTTCCCGGCGAGGCGCAAAGCGGTCGGATCAATTTTCTACTGGCGGAGCTGCAGTTTGAGCGGGGTGAATTTGGCCAAGCGGTAGTGGAGTACCAGCGCACAGCTTACGACTATCCACCTCACAAAGATGCCGCCGAGGCGGGTTATGCGGCGCTGCTCGCATTTGAACGACAGAAGTCGCTCCTGCCAGAGGCTCAGCGCCCGGAGTGGCAGCGCCAGGCAGCAGAGAGTGGTTTGCGTTTTGCTGACCGTTTTTCCGCTGACAAGCGTACTGCCGGGGTGCTGAGTCGGAGCGCCCAACAGTTGTTTCAACTGGGGGATTATGGCCAGGCCAGAAATGTGGCGCAGCGTAGCCTGGAGGGGAAAGCCGGGCTGGATGTGAAGGGCAAAAAGGTGAGCTGGGCCGTGGCCGCCCACGCGGCTTTCGAACTGGCCGACTATGCTGAAGCGGAAACCGGCTACAACCAGCTGCTGCAACTGTCGGCGGGGGACAAGGCGGGGCAGGGGATGATCCGGGAAAAGCTTGCGGCTGCTATCTACCAGCAGGGAAGGATCCTGAGTGAAAAGGGCGAGGCGGCGGCAGCGGCCCGACACTATCTGCGCGTGGGCCGGGTGGTGCCTGATGCGTCGATTCGTACCACTGCTGAATACGATGGCGCGGCCAGCTTGATTGCTGCGGGCCGGTGGGAGTCGGCTACCGAGGTGTTGGAGGGATTTCGTCAACGCTATCCCAAGCATGAGTTGACGATCGATGTGGAGCGTAAACTGGCGCTTGCCTATCTGCAAAATGGGCAGCAGCTGAAGGCGGCGGCGGTGTTCGAGCGGGTTGCAGTTGCGCCTCTCTCGACGGAACTACAACAGCAGGCGGCCTGGCAGGCAGCGGAACTCTACCAGAAGGCGGGCAGTGACAAGCGGGCGGTAAGTGCATTCAAGCGCTACGTAAAACGTTTTCCCCAGCCCCTGGAGCCTGCAATGGAGGCCCGTCAGCAGTTGGTGGAGCTCTATCAACGGCAGCAGGAACCCGCAAAGCGTGACTACTGGCTGCGCCAGATTGTTGCTGTGGAACGCAAGGCCGGTGCCGCCGGTAGTGAGCGCAGCCGCTATCTCGCCGCCCAAGCGGCATTGAGACTGGCAGAACCGGAATACACGGCCTTTGTAAAAATCCCCCTGAAACGGCCGCTGGCGCGCAGTCTGAAGCGGAAAAAGCGTCAGATGCAACGCGCCATCAAAGCCTATGATCTGGCAGCCGGTTTTGCCCAGGCCGATGTGACCACCCTGGCAACCTTCCGCCTGGCCGAGATCTATCGGCTCTTCGGCGAGTCCCTGCTGACATCGGAACGACCCGCCGGGCTTTCGGCGGAAGAGTTGGAACAGTATGAGCTGCTACTGGAAGAGCAGGCATACCCCTTCGAGGAGAAGGCGATCGAGGCTCATGAGCTGAATGCCAGACGGGCAGCACAGGGTGTCTACGACGACTGGGTACGTCAAAGTTTCAGTCAGCTGGCGCAATTGAACCCGGCGCGTTATGCCAAACAGGAACTGGGGGAGCGGGTGTTCAATGAGATGCGTTAGACCGATTACGGGCCTCATTTTTTTCTCCCTGGTGCTGGCGGGTTGCGCTAATCAGGCACCGCGCCGGGATCTGACGCCACCTGCTACAGCAGGGCCTCCGCCGTTGGAAAAAACAGAACGAGAGAGTGCGCCGGAGTTGCCGGAGCAAGCCCGGTTGCCGCTGAGCCAGGCGCTCACTGCGATGCGTGATGGCCGGGATGAGGCGGCCGAGCCACTGCTGAGAGTGCTGGCGGATGAGTTCCCCGGTTTTGTTTCGCCGCGGCTCAATCTGGGCATCCTGCTGCTCAGGGGGAATCAGGCAGAGGCTGCGGAGAAGGCTTTGCGACAGGTGTTGCAGATCGACGCGGAGAATTCGGTAGCGCAGCATCAGCTGGCTATTTTGTTGCGCCGCCAGGGGCGTTTCCGGGATGCCCTGACCGTTTACAGGAAGCTGTTGGAGGGCAAACCGGATCATGCCCTGGCTCACCGCAACCTGGGCATCCTCTATGACCTCTATCTCGATAAACCCCGCCAGGCACTGGCCCACTACAAGCAGTTTGCGGCGCTCTCCGCCGATGGCAAACAGGAGACAAAAATGTGGATTCTGGAGCTGAAAAGACGCATCGGCAGCGGGGAAAAACTGGCGGCAGAGACAAGATGAGCGGGAATAGAGATGTATTTCGATGGGTGCTGCTGCTGGCGGCGCTGCTGAATCCGTGGGCGGCCCAGGCAGAGCAGCGGATGGAACTGGACGGCACGGCGGTGGTCGGCAGCCGGGAGTCCCCGCAGGTGCTCTACCTGGTGCCCTGGCGGAAATCGGGGCCGGGAGACGCGTTGGGCATGCCGCCGTTGGAGAGCGGAGACGATCTGCGGGTCCCGTTGGAGCGGGCGGTGTTTCGGCGGCAGCTCGACTATTTCAGTGCCGCCAATGACCAACCATGAACGAAACGACCCAAGGCAATACACCGTAGGTCGGGTTAGTCGCGCGACAGTACAGAGCTTGATACTGGCGCAGCACTTGATGCGCGACGTAACCCGACAAATCGTCGTCGGATTACGATGCGCGAAATGTCAGCTGGTAAAGCCAGGACTCGAGGCAATGCGCATCTAACCCGACCTGCAGAACAAGGTTTTAAGAGATCAATCTGAATAATCGCTACAGAGGAACCATTATGGACAACTATCTTTTTATCATTCGATTTTTCCAGGAGGGAGGGGTTTTTATGTACCCGATCCTGCTGATTTTTGCCCTCGGTCTGGCGATAGCTGTAGAGCGTTACGTCTATCTGGCAAGCGCGAAACTGCGCAACAGCCGTTTCTGGGCGAGGGTGCTGCCACAGCTGAATGAAGGTGAGTTCAAACAGGCGCTGAAATCAGCTAGCGACTCCAGCACTGCTCTGGGGCGCATCCTGGTCTATGGTCTGTCCCGCACCCACAGCGCACGGCGCCGGGGAGACATTGAGATGGCAATGGAAGAGGGACTGATGGAGGAGATACCACGTTTTGAAAAACGCACTCACTATCTGAGCACTCTGGCCAATATCGCCACGCTTCTTGGTCTCTTGGGAACCATTATCGGTCTGATCAACGCCTTTACCGCGGTCGCTGCTGCGGATCCTGCGCAGAAGGCGGACCTGCTCTCCGCCAGTATTTCGGTGGCGATGAACACCACGGCTTTCGGCTTGATGGCTGCGATCCCGCTATTGCTTGTCTACACACTGCTGCAAAGCCGTACCACCCAGGTTGTCGATAGTCTGGAGATGGTTTCTGTGAAGTTCCTCAATATCGTCACCGAGCGGGCCGGGAGTACAAAATGAAACGCCGGTCGCGTCGCTATGCAGAAGAGGCGGAGCTGAATATCACTGCCTTTATGAATCTGATGGTGATACTGGTGCCCTTTCTCCTGATCACCGCCACCTTCTCACGCATGGCAGTACTGGATCTCCACCTGCCACCGGCCAGTGAGGGCAGCAGTGCCGCCAAAGGAGAGCTCCAGCTGGAGGTTATTGTGCGCCACGACGCCATCGAGATTGCTGACCGTCGCGGAGGTCTGATTCAGCGCATCGAACAGCAGGAGTCGGGACAACATCTGCAGCAGCTTTCACAGGTGCTGCAGGCGCTCAAGTCGCGTTATCCCGAAAAGCGCAACGTGTATATCCTGTCGGAGCCTGAGGTCTCATATGACGCTCTGGTTCAGGTAATGGACCGGGTACGGATTACCGATCTGGTGCAGGCCGGTTCGGTAGTGCAGGCAGAGCTTTTTCCCGATATTTCACTGGGTGATGCACCTCCGCTGCCAAAGGCGGCAACCAGGGGTAAAGGCTCATGAAGATGTCACGTCGGGCGAAACGCATGCAACGGCACCACAAGCGCAACCGGGGACGCGGCGGCATTAACCTGGTATCGCTGATGGATATCTTCACTATCCTGGTTTTTTTCCTGTTGGTGAACTCCTCAGAGGTGCAGGTACTGCCCAACGCCAAGGCACTCAAACTGCCTGAGTCAAGCGCAGAGCAGCGTGCGAAAGAGACCATGGTGGTGATGCTCAATGCGGAGGAGATTCGGCTGCAGGGAGAGATCGTGGTGCAGCTCGACCGGCTGGAGGACTCCACCACGGAGATGATCGAACCGTTGCGGCAGGCGCTGGATGAGCGCGTGAAAACAGTGCTTCCGACTGCTGGGAAGGATGCTGGTGGCACAGGTGAGATCACCATTATGGCGGACAGGCAGGTCCCCTACAGCTTGCTGAAACGGGTGATGCTGACCTGTGCGGAGAGCGAGTTCGGCAATATCTCCCTGGCAGTAGTGAGACGCCCGGAGGAGGGTGAGTCGGAGGTGGCGCTATGAGTGCGATGATACATCGACTGGAACTTCCCTGGAACAGTGCGCACCGGGAAGACCAGCAGTTCCGCCGGTTGCAACTGGTGATGCTGGTGGCGGCGCTGTTGCTTGGAATGGTGCTCTCCCTGGTGGAACTGCCGCAAAAAGAACGGTTTACACGTGTCACCCCGCCGCGGCTGGCGAAACTCATTCTGGAGCGCCGTCCGATAAAACCGGTGGAGCGCAAACCGCCGGATGTCGTGATACCCGTGGCTAAGCCAAAACCGGTTTCCAAGCCGAAACCCAAGCCCAAGCCGGTAGTGAAAAAAAGGCCGAAAAGAGCGCCTTCCAAGGTGGCGAAGAAAGCTATAAAGAGTGATCCGGCCGCGGCAAGACGCAAGGCCAGACAATCGGGTCTGCTGGCTGTTGCCGATGAGCTGGCAGACCTGCGTTCCGCACCTGCGGTGAGCAGCGTGGCATCGTCCCGCAGCCTCTCCAAGGCAGGTAACAAGGCAAATCGGGTGGAGCGCTCGCTGGTAACTGCGGGCGCCTCCCGTGGCAGTGATGGTATCAACACTGCGAAACTGAGTCGGGATACCGGCTCTCAGGGGCTGAGCGGTCGAAAAACAACCCAGGTGCGGTCCGCAGTGCAGGGCAACGGAGGTGGCGGAAGCCGAGCTAAAAAGGCGGTGAAAGACTACTCTGCCCAGCGTACTGAAGAGGAGGTTCAACTGGTGTTCGATCGCAACAAAGGGGCGCTCTACTCCATCTACAACCGGGCCCTGCGAAAGAATCCCTCATTGATGGGGAAGATGTTGCTGGAGATTACCATTGCACCCTCGGGCAAAGTGACCACCTGCCGTCTGCTCTCCTCTGAGCTGGAGAACCGGAAACTGGAACGGAAGCTGCTCGCAAGAATCAGGATGTTCGATTTTGGCTCCAAAGAGGTGGAGACCACCGTTGTCTCCTACCCGATCGATTTCCTCCCCTCATGAGAGGTGTAATGGTCCGGGTGCTGGTAGTGCTACTGGGGTTTGCCAGCCTCGGCGCCGAGGCGCAGTGGTTATGGCGAAGCGCCGATATCATGGGTACCCGCATCACGCTGCAACTGTGGTGTGAATCTGCGGAACAGGGTGAGGCTGCCATAGAGGCGGTGTTGAAGGAGATGCACCGCATCGACAGAGCGATGAGTCCGTTTCGCTCCGACAGTGAATTGTCACGGGTCAACCGGGAGGCGGGTCAGGGAGTAGTGACGATCAGCGGCGAGTTGTTTAGGTTGCTGGAGAAGTCACGGCAGATATCGGAACTGACAGACGGAGCCTTCGATATCACCTTTGCCAGCGTCGGTGACCATTACGACTATCGTCGTGGCATCAAACCCAGTGACGCGAAACTGGGAGGGCTGTTGCCCGCCGTCGATTATCATCATGTTTTGCTCCAGGCGGACCCGCCCGGAGTGGGGTTTGCTCGACCCCAGGTGCGTATCGACCTGGGCGGGATCGCCAAAGGATATGCGGTTGACCGGGGCATAACGATCCTGCGACGCCACGGTATCGAACATGCCACTCTGAGCGCGGGGGGCGATAGTCGTTTTCTTGGCGACCGGCGTGGCCGTTCCTGGCGGGTAGGTATCCGCGATCCTGATGACAAGAAGGGTATTAAGGCGTTACTGCCTTTGAATGAATCCGCGCTCTCTACCTCTGGCGATTATGAGCGTTTTTTTATGCTGGACGGCGTGCGTCACCATCACATTCTGAATCCCAAATCGGGCCGCTCGGCCGAAGGGGTGCGTAGTGTCTCGATCGTGGGGCCAGAGGCGGTGACTACGGATGCGCTGGCCACGGCGCTATTCGTTATGGGCAAACCGGCTGGTATGGCGCTGGTGGAGCGGCTGTCGGGTATTGAAGCGGTATTTGTGGACTCAACGGGTGAGATTCGCTACTCCTCGGGACTTGGAACGCAATAAGGCAATGCAGGTAGCTGTGTTGCCTATTCCTACAATCCCGTGATTTCGTATTGTAGCTGAATAAACCAAATTTTCTTTCGGCAACTGCTCCCTGCGTTGCTCTACCTCCTGCATCCATGCAGTCGGGTGAGCTTCGTGCGCTTCGTGGTTAACACAGTGTTTCTGGCTGGACTCAGGTTTGAGCAATTATCAGATGCCGTAAGGCAATTCGGAATACGCTCACACTTTGGATAAATACTCATTTATTTCGTTTAATAATTATTGGATTTAGCAAGCCGTCACATTTTTCATCAGAAGTGACGGGTGGGTTTCACATGTTTTTGATAGACGGCTTTTTTCTGTTTTCCTAACGGCTAGACTCACCCCCATTGAATTGATTGCCGATGGGTTGACGCAGATGTTTGCGAAAATTGGAAAGCTTGTTTTTGTTGTAGTTACAGCTCTGTCACTCGCTGCGTGTGGCAGTGGGACAGGGGATACCTCATCTGTTACGGATACAACTGGAAGTTCTGCGCTGAAGACGTCAACAAGTCGTATCTCATCATCGATGGATGATGTTGAAGAAGAGGTCAGTGGAGCCATCTACTCAAACAGCAGTGACCTGGAATTGATCAACGATGATCAAGATCAGGTAATAGGTTTGCGGTTTGTGGTGGATGTGCCGCAGGGTGCCGTTATCGATAAAGCCAGTGTACGGTTTACCGTTGACGAAGTATCCACTGGAACAGGTGATCTTGAAATATCTGCAGAACATGTTACCGATGCGGAAAGTTTTGCAAATAGTAGTTATAACGTCTCTTCCCGGACAACTTTTACCGAAACCGTCAGCTGGAAACCGGGTAACTGGAATGTTGTCGGGGAGTCCGGTGATGAGCAGGAGACCCCGAACCTTGCTGCGTTGATTCAAAAAGTAGTGGATCAACCCCAATGGCAGTCAGGGCAACATGTTGTTCTTGTCGTCAAGGGTAGCGGGAGAAGAACCGCATCATCCTATGATGGCGATGCAGCCAGCGCGCCCCTGCTGAATGTCGATTATTTAGATGACGGGAATACCGGCGACACCGGGACAGACCCTGTACAGCCCAATCAGCCGCCTGAATTGTCAGGTACTCCAGCACTTACAGTGGCGGAGGGTGAGAGTTATATTTTTACGCCGGTAGCCGTGGATGCCGATAATGATGATTTGGTATTCTCGATAAGTAATTTGCCTTCATGGGCGAATTTCAGTGCGGTAAACGGCGGACTGTCCGGAACACCGGATTACAGTCAATCAGGTACCTATACCAACATCGGGATATCCGTAACCGATGGGACTGAGACCGCGTCTCTCGCAATTTTTTCCATTACCGTAACTGATGTGAACCGTGCGCCGGTAATCAGTGGCCTGGCACCCACCCAGGTAGTGGCAGGTAGCAGTTACCAGTTTACTCCGAGTGCGATTGATCAGGATGGAGATGCGTTGGCATTCTCTATTACGGGCAAACCTGTTTGGGCAACCTTCGATTCATCGACGGGTCGTCTGTTTGGGACGCCTTCGGTGTCAGATGCCGGAAACTATGACAATGTCGGAATTGCCGTTTCCGATGGCGTACACAATGTCTCTTTGCCCGGTTTTACGATTAGTGTGAGTCTGGCAAACAGTGCACCAACGATCAGTGGTACCCCATTGAATGAGGTGACTGAAGACACGCTCTATCAATTTACGCCTGTTGCCGGCGATGCGGATAATAACCCGCTTGTTTTTTCTATTGTCAACATGCCGTCCTGGGCTGTGTTTGACAGCGCAATCGGCAGACTCAGTGGTACGCCATCCGGGAACGACATTGGTGAATACAGTGATATTCGTATCAGTGTAAGTGACGGAGTTGCGAGTACAGCACTCGCGGCATTTTCCATCAATGTGCTGGGCATTAATCATCAGCCTGTTGCGAATGATGATCTGGTATCTGCAACGGCGGGGCAGGTGGTGCCGATCGCTGTACTGAATAACGACAGCGGCCTTGAGGATGGGCCGATTACTCTGAGCGTGCTGCAGAATACAACGAAGGGGACTCTCTCGATCAATGGGGATAATACCTTTTCATACCTCCCGGATGCTGGATACAGCGGTTTGGATTCGTTCACCTACAGGGTTGAGGATATTGACGGTGAGAGTGCCACGGCAACCGTAACCCTCAGTGTGACTTGCGAGGGAGAATGCACTACACACATGGCCAGAATCAGCTGGAGTCAAAGCATTGGTGTTGGAGTTCAGGAGTACCGTGTTCACTATGGAACCCAGTCAGGTGTTTACACCCAGTGGGTCGTGGCTGATACTATGACCTCCCATGATGTGACGGTTTCTGCTGGTGGTGCCTGGTATTTCTCAGTGACTGCAGTTGACAGCCTTGGTGTTGAGTCCGGTTTCGCTGAAGAAGTCAGTTTAACCTTTTAATCTCTTTTCTGATTACCCCCTATAGCTCAGCTACTATAGGGAAAGAGATTTGTCCGAGAACAACGTAAAAAGCGCAAGGTCGTAAAGAGTAAAACAACTCTACGGCCTTGCGCTTTTTGCGTTTAATCTTCATGTTATATGAAGTTCAAAGGTAACTACTCACCCCCCCACCATCCAGATTAACAAACTTGCACCAATAGAAGCTTGACAACATAGCTTTCTGATTCTATGCTGTTGATCCAATGCGATGCAAAGGATCAAAGCTCATGAGCAGCTA
>JAESPD010000065.1 GCA_016756855.1 gamma proteobacterium endosymbiont of Lamellibrachia anaximandri
TCTGTTATCGCTTCAATCGCAGATTCAAGCTCGAAGAGATGATTTCGCGCCTCGGCCGCGCCGCAGTGCGCACACCACCTATGCCCCAGCGCCTCCTCAGCATGGCTGAGGCTCGGGGGTAATCAGGTAACTTTATTGTTGACCAGAATCTGCTCTCACAAAGCGGCAAGATCCTGATCCTGAACGACAGTTTTGGCGCACTTGGGACTGCCTTGGCGCAATTTGCACCGGTGAGTCAGGTTGATTCTTTTCTCGCTGAAGAAGCTACGCGGCAGAATCTGTCAGCCAATGGATTGCCGGTGGATGCGGTATCACTTATCGATTCACTCCAAATCCACCGGACGCGCTACGATCTGGTGTTGGTCAGAGTCACCAAGACTCTCGCGCTGCTGGAGGATGAACTGCTGCGGCTGCGGCCCCATCTGGCGGATAACTGCCGCATCATCGGCTGCGGTATGGTGAAGCAGATTCACAACTCCACGCTGAAACTGTTTGAGTCGATCATCGGGCCGACCAGGACCTCTCTGGCAAAGAAGAAGGCGCGCCTGATCTTTTCTGAGCCCGACCCGGCACTGCCGGTTTCACCTTCGCCCTATCCGGTCTCTTATCCGCTGGAAGATAGCCCATTCAGACTGATCAACCACGCAAATGTTTTCTCCCGTGACAGGCTCGATATCGGCACCCGGCTCCTGCTGCAACATATTCCGGCGCAGGGATTGTCAGAGATTGTGGATCTGGGCTGCGGTAACGGCGTGGTTGGTCTCATTGCGGCGGAAAGAAATCCCAATGCAACGATCCATTTTGTGGACGAGTCCTACATGGCGGTTGCCAGCGCCAAGGCAACCTTTGAGGCTTCCGGCCTGGGAAATAGCGCGGTGTTCAGGGTGACTAACGCGTTGGGCGGTTTCGCCTCTGAATCCGTGGATCTGATTCTCTGTAATCCCCCTTTTCACCAACAGCAGGTGGTGGGTGATTTCATCGCCTGGCGCATGTTCAGTCAGGCAGTGAAGGTGTTAAAACGCAGGGGAGAACTGCGCATCGTAGGCAATCGTCACCTCAACTATCATGCCAAACTGAAGCGTCTGTTCGGCAATGTGCAACAACTCTCCGCTGATCCAAAATTCGTCATCCTGCGGGCGGTGAAGCGTTAGGGAGTATCAATCCCTGCATCGCCTGCGCAGCGTTCGACAAGGTACGCTGCCGGTGTGTCACCAAACCCAACGCGCGTTCCAGTCTGATCTCTTTAACATTGAGTCTGACCAGTCCTGGCGTCAATAGGGTCTCCGGCAGCAGAGCCCAGCCCAATCCTATCGACGCCATCATCTTCAACGTCTCCAGATAGTCGGTGGAGAGGCTGCAGTTGATCTTGTACCCTCCAGCCTCAAGGCGGTCTTCCAGCAGTGTTCGCGTGTAGGTGCCCAAGGTAGGGAGGACCGCAGGATGCTGGATAAGCTCGTCAATCCCGAGGCTGGCGCGACCGGCCAGCGGGTGCTCCTCCCCTACGATGAAACAGAGTGGGTCATGCCAAACCTGCTGCGTCAGCAGATTCCTGGATGGCTGCAGAGGGAGTGTGACTACACCCAGTTCCAGCTCTCCACTCTCCACTGCGAGACAGGCCTTTTCCGATCCCATGAAGCGGATATCAAGTGTGGCTGCGGGGTAACTGTCGGCGTAACTCCTAAGAAAGGGCGGCAGACGATGCAGGCCGATATGGTGACTGGTGCCCATGGCCAGTGTGCCTCCGACCTCGCCGCTCAGGTTGGAAAGTTCACGCCGAATGTCGGTGATCTCCTCGACTATCTGCTCTGCCCGCGGCAATAGCTGTCTCCCCGCTTCGGTAAGGACAATCTGCCGCCCAATGCGATCAAACAAGCGGCAGTAGAGTTCTGCCTCCAGCCCGGCGACGCGCTTGCTGACTGCCGGTTGGGTGATGAACAAGATCCCGGCAGCTTGGGAAAATGACCCTGAGCGGGCGACCTCTACAAAGGCACGGAGGTTGGCAAATTCCATATATATTCCTAATTAGAATAAAAAATATGAAAAATATGAATTTGTATTATATATCACGACATCCTATGGTTTCACCACCATGATGAGGCAAGATTGATGACTGACAAGACCCTTTACGACAAGCTTTGGGATTCACATGTGGTGCGCTACGACGATGATGGCACCGCACTGCTCTATATCGACCGGCAACTGGTGCATGAGGTGACCTCACCCCAGGCCTTCGAGGGGCTGCGACTCGCAGGTCGCAAACCTTGGCGTGTCGAGGCCAATCTGGCCACGCCGGACCACAACGTACCCACCACGAGTCGTCCCAACGGAGTTGCGGATATCTCCGATCCGATTGCGCGCATACAGGTGGAGACCCTGGATGCCAATTGCGCAGAGTTTGGTTTGACCGAATTCACCATAAACGATATCCGTCAGGGCATAGTGCATGTGGTTGGGCCGGAGCAGGGCGCTACCTTGCCGGGCATGACGGTGGTGTGTGGTGACTCCCACACCTCCACCCACGGTGCCATGGGTGCACTGGCGTTTGGTATCGGAACCTCGGAGGTCGAGCATGCGCTCGCTACCCAGTGCCTGATCCAGAAGAAGTCGAAATCGATGCTGATTCGCGTCGAAGGCAAGACCGCCCCCGGCGTCACCGCCAAAGACATCGTATTGGCTATCATCGGTGAAATAGGTACCGCCGGCGGCACTGGTTACGCCATTGAGTTCGGTGGTCAGGCAATCCGTGACCTCTCCATCGAAGGGCGGCTGACGGTCTGCAATATGGCGATCGAGGCGGGTGCCAGGGCCGGTTTCGTGGCGGTGGACGAAAAGACCATCGAATACGTCAAAGGCCGTCCCTATGCACCGGAGGGAGAGATACTGGAGCTGGCAATCGCCAACTGGCTGACCCTGCACAGTGATGCAGGTGCCGAGTTCGATAGGGTCGTCAATATCGATGCCTCAGAGATCAAACCCCAGGTGACTTGGGGTACCTCTCCCGAAATGGTGGTCAGCGTGGATATGCAGGTGCCGGATCCGGATCAGGTCGATGATCCGGTCAAAGCGGAAGGCATGCGCCGGGCACTTGACTACATGGGGCTCGAAGCGGGCACGCCGGTCAGTGAGATCAATGTGGACAAGGTCTTTATCGGCTCCTGCACCAACTCCCGTATCGAGGACATGCGCGAGGCTGCAGGGGTAGCCAAGGGTAGACGGGTTGCAGACAACATCAAGTTGGCGCTGGTTGTGCCGGGATCCGGTCTGGTGAAGCAGCAGGCGGAAGCCGAAGGACTCGATAAAATCTTCATTGATGCAGGATTTGAGTGGCGTGAGCCGGGTTGCTCCATGTGCCTGGCCATGAATGCCGACCGGCTGGAACCGGGTGAGCGTTGTGCATCGACCTCGAATCGCAATTTCGAGGGCCGGCAGGGGCAGGGCGGGCGCACCCATCTTGTCAGTCCTGCGATGGCCGCTGCGGCTGCGATTGCCGGACACTTCGTTGATGTGAGGGATTTCTGATTTACCATGAAGGGCATAATGAGAAAAAACTATTTGTTTTTCCTTGTCTTACTTAGTGTTCTTCGCGTACTTTATGGTTACCTGATTATGAAAAAATTCGAGACATTTACCGGCATCGTCTGTCCATTGGATCGTTCCAATGTGGACACAGATGCCATCATCCCCAAGCAGTTTCTCAAGTCGACCAAGCGTTCCGGGTTTGGTCCCAACCTGTTTGATGAATGGCGCTATCTGGATCACGGTGAGCCTGGTATGGATAACAGCACGCGGCCGTTGAATGAGGATTTTGTCCTCAATGACCCCCGCTATCAGGGGGCGAGTATCCTTCTGGGACGTAAGAATTTTGGCTGTGGTTCTTCCCGTGAGCATGCGCCCTGGGCGTTGGAAGATTATGGATTTCGGGTC
Source organism: gamma proteobacterium endosymbiont of Lamellibrachia anaximandri (assembly GCA_016756855.1). Classification (GTDB taxonomy): domain Bacteria; phylum Pseudomonadota; class Gammaproteobacteria; order Chromatiales; family Chromatiaceae; genus QGON01. The sequence continues at coordinate 3,925 of JAESPD010000065.1, forward strand.
ATAATCGCCCCCAGTTTTGCAGATATATTCTTCAATAACTGCTTTAAGAATGGGATATTACCCATTGTTTTATCAGTCGAAATTATTGATGAGTTGTTTGGGCTTGCAAGTGGTGAAACTGCGCTTGATATTGCAGTGGATCTGGAAGCACAGCAGTTGAAAACGGCTGATGGCAAGGTGATTTCATTCGAAGTAGATGCTTTCCGCAAGCACTGTCTGCTCAATGGTCTCGACGATATCGGACTCACCCTGCAGCATGTGGATGCCATCAAAACCTATGAAACGCGCCGGCGCCAGGAAGCGCCCTGGTTGTTTAGTCAATAAACCGTCCTGTTGCAGGCAGGCGGGTGTTAAATACTCAATAGCGTAGGGTGCGCCATGCGCACCAGGAATGAGCAGATACAGTAGTCATGGTGCGCGCGGTGCACCCTACCTAATCTTCGCAGCAAACTGCGGGTAAGGACGTAAATTGAAATGAGCAAAAATATACTGATTCTACCGGGTGACGGCATTGGTCCTGAGATTGTTACCGAGGCTGTAAAGGTAATGGCCGCACTGCGTGACGATTTTGGCCTGGATATCGAGATGGACGAGGCGCTGGTCGGTGGCGCGGCCATCGATGCCACTGGTGGGCCGTTGCCGGAAGCGACACTGGAGCTGGCGCAGGAGGCGGACGCGATTCTGCTGGGTGCAGTCGGTGGTTACAAATGGGAAGCGCTGGACATCTCCATCCGACCCGAGAAGGGGCTGCTGGGTCTGCGCTCCGGTCTCAATCTCTTTGCCAATCTGCGTCCCGCGATCCTCTATCCGCAACTGGCGGATGCCTCGACCCTGAAGCCGGAAGTGGTTTCGGGTCTCGATATCATGATCGTGCGCGAGCTGACCGGCGGCATCTACTTTGGCCAGCCCCGGGGTGTGCGGGAACTCGATAGTGGCGAAAAGCAGGGCTTCAATACCCTGATCTATGCCGAGTCCGAGGTTGACCGCATCAGCCGGGTCGCTTTCGACATCGCCATGAAACGCGATAAACGGGTCTGCTCCGTGGACAAAGCCAATGTCCTGGAGTGCACTGAGTTGTGGCGTGAGGTTGCCACCCGTGTGGGCGACGACTACCCGGATGTTGAACTGAGTCACATGTATGTGGATAACGCTGCGATGCAGCTGGTGCGGGCGCCGAAACAGTTTGATGTGATGGTTACCACCAACATGTTCGGTGATATCCTGTCGGATTGTGCCGCCATGCTCACCGGTTCTATCGGCATGCTGCCCTCCGCCTCGCTTGATGAGAACAGCAAGGGCATGTATGAGCCGATCCACGGTTCCGCGCCGGATATTGCCGGGCAGAACAAGGCGAACCCGTTGGCCACCATCCTCTCGGTATCGATGATGCTGCGCTACAGCCTGGACGAAGCCTCGATGGCGGATCGTATCGAGGCGGCGGTCAACAAGGTACTGGACGATGGCTTGCGGACCCAGGACATCATGTCCGTGGGCAAAACCGAGGTCAGCTGCGACGCCATGGGTGATGCTGTGGTGGCTGCGCTGTAATTTGTGGTTCTATTTTTAGGTCGAAGCAATGAAACGAGTCGGATTTGTAGGTTGGCGCGGCATGGTCGGATCGGTCCTGATGGGCCGTATGCGCGAAGAGAACGATTTTGCCGATATCGAAGAGCCGGTCTTCTTCACCACCTCCCAGGCTGGCCAGAAGGGTCCTGACATCGGCAGAGAGATTCCGCTGCTCAAGGATGCCACGGATATCGATGAACTGAAGAAAATGGATGTAATCGTTACCTGCCAGGGTGGCGGTTACACCAATGAGGTCTTCCCCAAGTTACGAGCTGCGGGTTGGGACGGCTACTGGATCGATGCGGCATCCAGCCTGCGTATGATGGACCACTCCATTATCGTGCTCGACCCGGTCAATGACAACGTCATTCGCGATGGCCTGAGCAGTGGCGTCAAGGACTACATCGGCGGCAATTGCACCGTCAGCCTGATGCTGATGGCGCTGGGCGGCCTCTTTCGGGAGGATCTGGTGGAGTGGACGACTGCGATGACCTATCAGGCAGCATCCGGCGCCGGGGCCAAAAACATGCGGGAGTTGATCAAGCAGATGGGCGCAGTAAAGGCGGCCGTCAGCAATGAGCAGCTGGACGATCCCTATTCGCCGATTCTCCCCATTGACCAGGCGGTGGCGGATGCCATCCGCAGCGACGGCTTCCCCACCGAGAATTTTGGTGCGCCTTTGGCGGGTGCCCTGATTCCCTGGATCGATGTGGCCCGGGAGAATGGCCAGAGCAAGGAGGAGTGGAAAGGTTTTGCCGAGACCAACAAGATCCTGCGCCGCTCCGACAATCCTGTGCCCATTGATGGTACCTGTGTACGTATTGGCGCCATGCGCTGTCACAGTCAGGCACTGACGGTCAAACTGCGCAGGGATGTGCCGATGGATGAGGTGGAAGAGATCCTCGGTTCCGCCAATGACTGGGTCAAGGTAGTACCCAATGAACGGGACATCACTGTACAGGAGTTGACCCCGGCCAAGGTGACCGGTTCCCTGGTGGTGCCGGTGGGTCGTCTGCGCAAGATGAATCTCGGTGCGGAATACCTGAATGCCTTCACGGTGGGTGACCAGCTTCTCTGGGGCGCGGCGGAACCCTTGCGACGGATGTTGCGTATCCTCATCGAAAGCTGATTAATTAAAGGCTCGGGGCCGATTTTGCCCCAATGCCCGGAAGAAGATGGCCCCGGCGCGCAAATCGCGTGTACGGGGTTCTTCATTAATGGTGGAAACTGAACACTGCCCCGGTGTTTCTGCGTGACAAGTTGCAGGGAATCAAACCCTATGAAGAGATTGAACAGAAGATGAACTCTGAAGTGGATATTGCACTGGTCGGTGCGACCGGTCTGGTTGGTGAAACCTTACTGGAGGTTATCGCTTCGCATCCCACTCTTGCCGGTAGCTTGCAGGTGCTTGGGGATGAGGAGGCTGTGGGAGATACGGTTGAGTTCGGGAACCGGGCTTTGACCATTGCTGATCTGTCGCTGTTCGATTTCACCCAAGTCCGTATTGTTATTTCGACCGGTGAAGACTCCTCCGCTGGACAGTGGCTTGATCTCGCACAGGATGCCGGTTGTATTATTCTGGATATCGGTTCCCGGCTGCTGGAGGCGACAGATCTGCCGCCAGTGGTCGGCTGGGTCAATCCTGAGTCAATGGAAGTTGTATCGAAAGGGGGCATAATTACACTGCCCGACGCAGGTACAAGCCAGTTGGTCAGAGTTCTCAAACCCGTGCTGGACAGGGTGGGGCTTGAACAAGTCTCGGTAGTCAACTGTCAGGCCGTTTCAGATTTCGGTCGTGCCGGCGTGGAGGAGATGGCGAGGCAGACCGCGCAGTTGCTCAACGCCAAACCGATAACTCCAGTACTTTTTCCCCGGCAGATTGCATTCAATCTTTTGTCGATAGTGGACGAGGTCGATGATGACGGGAGCACCCCCGGTGAGGCTAAGGCTGAGCAGGATGCCCTGAATGTCCTTGGATGCGATGATCTTTCGCTCAGCGTGACAACTGCCATAGCGCCTGTTTTTTTCGGACATTCACAGATAGTTCAGTTTCAAACATCCCGGCCGCTAACATTGAAGAACCTGCAGTCGCTGTTGGCAGAGACTGAGGGTGTAACGCTTGTGGATAGTGAAAACGGTACCTGTGTCAGCCCAGTGAGCCATGCTTCAGGCATGGAAGAGATCACAGTCGGCAGGATCAGATCTGTGGGGAAAAACGCAACGCAATTCTCACTTTTTACAGTGGCTGACAATCTGCGTTCAGGTATTGCGGCAAATGTTGTTAAGATTGTTGAAGTTTTGGTAAAAGACTATTTATAAGCTATAGTTATGCGGATAATATTAAGTTTATTCTATCATTCGTAATGTTCCATCTGGATTTAAATAAACCCTTTGCAGCTGCTTCTCATCCACGGGTGAGCGGGGTGGTTCAGGCAAGGAGGAAGCATGATTCGTAAGCTGTCCCTGGCAGTGGCTATAGCAACAGCCCTGTCACCACTGGGCGCCTATGCGCTTGGGTTGGGTGAGATCCATACTCAATCATCTCTCAACCAATACTTCAAAGCGGATATCGATCTGATATCAGTAAAATCTGATGAGATGCAGGACATCAGGGTCGAGCTGGCTTCTCAAGCAGCCTTTGCCCGGGCCGGTGTTGAACGGCCCTTTATGCTTTCCGGCTTGGCCTTTAAACCTGCTCTGCGCAGAGATGGAAAAGTGGTCATTGCGGTGAGCAGTCGGGATCCGGTGCGTGAACCCTTCCTCAATTTCCTTATTGAGGTTAACTGGCCGAAAGGTCGTTTGGTTCGTGAGTACACTGTTCTACTCGATCCTCCGGTCACAGTGAAACGCAAACCGGCACCGGTTACCGCACCGGTTGTGCAGGCAGCCCCCGCTCCCGTTCCTGCGCAGAGCAGAAAGACAGTTTCGCCCCGCAAGCCGGCTGCTGCTGGCAGGGGTGTCGATGGTGCCCGCGACTACGGTCCCATCAGGAGTAATGACAATCTTTGGATTATCGCCAAAGGGATGCGCCGCGAAGGTGAAACCACCGAGCAGGTTATGATGGCGTTGCTGGAGCACAATCCACGGGCTTTTATCCGAAATAATGTCAACGGTTTGAAGGTAGGTAAGATCCTGCGTCTTCCAGAGGGTGCTGATCCATCCGCGCTCGCACCCCGTGAAGCAAGGTCAGAATTTCTGGCCCAGACAAGCGCCTGGAAAGAGAATCGTGGTCGCGGCAAAGCTGCGCCGGCCGACCAGTCAGGCGCCAAGCCAGCGCCGGCTCCTCAGGATGATCGTCTGAAGCTGGTCTCTGCAAAACCAGAGGCCGATAAGGCCGTCGACAGGGAAGGCAAAGCCGAACAGAAAGAGGATCTCGAACGTCTTGAAAAACAGATACTGCTGGTGCGCGAATCTAATGAATCCACGCGTCAGGAGAGTGAGGAACTACGCGGTCGGATAAAAGGCCTGGAAGCTCAATTGGCGGACATCCAGCGGCTTCTGACCCTGAAGAGCGATCAGCTTGCACAGTTGCAGTCGACGCAGCTTCTTGAATCCCAGGCTCCAGAGGTGATAGCCGAAGAGAAAGTGCTGCCGGTTCCCGACGAACCCGTCATCGAAGAGGCAGATATTGAGTCTGCTATCGAAGAGGCCATGCAGCAGAGTGCTGTTGTTGCTGAACCCGTACAAGAGGCAAAGCCTGAACCTGTTGTTTCAGAAAAGCCTGCTCCCGTGGTTGCGCCACCTGTGACTCCTACCCGAGTCGCAGAGGAAGCTGCGCCAAAACCGATAGTGAAGAAAAAACCTAAGGAGAGAGGGTTGTTGGATGCCCTGACCGGCAACACAACCCTGATGGGTATAGTGGGCGCTGTTGGGGTGCTCCTGCTCTCTTTGCTATGGCTGATTATGCGGCGTCGCAAGGAAGCTGAAGCGGAATTTGCCGAAAGTATTCTTGTCACTCCTGATGGAGAGCCTGCTGCTGAAGCGTCTCAAGTGGAAGCGGGTTCCATCAACGAACTGACTGATGAAACATCATTCCTGAGCGATTTTTCTCCCAGTGATATCGACGCTCTGCAGGATGAAACCGGTGAAGTTGATCCTCTCTCCGAAGCTGATGTTTACATAGCCTATGGCCGTTATCAGCAGGCAGAAGACCTGGTCAAGCAGGCGATTGAAAAGGCGCCTGAACGTGCGGAACTGAAGCACAAGCTGCTGGAGATTCACTATTCGGCAAAAGATACGAGTGCATTTGCCGCACTGGCTGGTGCGCTTTCCGCTGCGGGTATCGCAACCACGAACCCGGATGTCTGGAGCAGAATCTCCGCCATGGGCAGGGAGCTCGATCCGGAAAACAGTCTGTTTGGTTCTGCTACGGATGCAATGCCGACGGACGACAGTTTTGCATCGGGCATGGATGATGAGCTCGACGATCTTGGTTTGAATCTGGATAGTGAGCTGCACGACTCTTCACTCGATCTGTCGGCCCCTGCACCTGAATCTGTTGATGCCGCGGATGATCTTGATAACGACCTTGACTCTCTGGATTTGAGCGAACTCTCTGATCTGGATGATATGGAACCCAGTGCTCTGGACTCTGAGTTGTCCATAGATTCAGAAATGGCCGATGATGCGGTGGCACAAATTGATGCCGCAAACCCGACGAAATCCGACACCACTGATTCTGGATTGCTGGATATCGATCTTGCCAGTCTGGGACTCGATTCGGGATTGCTGGAGGATGCCACGCCATCCGAAGGATTGGATGATAGCCTGCAGCTCGATACATCACCAGATACCGAAAGTGTGCTTGCGGATCTGGACCTGGGAGACTTGGCTGACGATACGGGTTCTGCAACCAGCAGCATTATAGGCATCGACGACTCCGAATCCCTCGACGATCTTGATCTTGAGAGCCTGGAACGTGAATTGGAGTCGCTCTCCGAAGACTTGGATGCAAAAGAGAGTGAAGGGTCTGATCTGTTGGATAACGACAGTGAGAATCTGGGTGAGGCTGACGAAGATATCGCGCCTCATTCACTGACCTTCGATGAGGAGATGGAGCTGGGTGCAGAAGATGAAGTGAATACCAAACTCGATCTGGCCCGCGCTTATGTGGATATGGGGGATGAAGAGGGTGCAAGAAGTATCCTCGAAGAGGTGGCCAGTGAAGGCAACGATGAGCAGCAGGAAGAGGCCACGCAATTGCTTGAAAAGATGTTATCCTGATATTGTCGTAAGAGGTGTCTTCTGAAGGGGTGCAGTCTGCACCCCTTTTCTTTTGTACCCGTGAAGAGAAGTAGATGAGAGTTGTCCTAGGGGTTGAATACGACGGCGCGGCATTTCACGGCTGGCAGACCCAGGATGATGTGCGCAGTGTGCAGCAGTGCGTCGAAGAAGCCGTTTCCAGAGTGGCGGATCATCCTGTGAGGCTGCACTGTGCCGGAAGGACTGATACGGGGGTTCATGCAACTGGGCAAGTGGTTCATTTTGAGACTGAGGCGGTCAGAAGTCGACGTTCCTGGATATTGGGGACAAATGTCAATTTGCCGGGAGATGTCAGCATTGCCTGGGCACGAGAGATGCCGGACGATTTTCATGCGCGTTTTTCGGCTATCGGGCGGCACTATCGCTACCACATTCTGAATCGGCCGATGCGTTCTGCTCTATGGCGGGATCGTGCGGTCTGGGTGCATCACTCCTTGGATGAATCGAGCATGCACCGGGCAGCCCAGGTACTGGTAGGTGAGCATGATTTCTCATCCTACAGGGCGTTGGGATGCCAGGCCAAACACCCGGTACGTACTCTTCACCGGCTAAATGTGAGCCGGGAGGGTGAGATGGTGGTGATCGATGTTCATGCCAATGCGTTTTTGCACCATATGGTGAGAAATATTGCCGGTGTGCTGATGGCTATCGGTCGGGGAGAGCAGAAGGAATCCTGGGCAGGGCAGATCCTTGAATTGCGGGACCGCACCAAAGGTGGCGTCACGGCCCCGCCGCAGGGACTCTATCTCACCAAAGTTGATTATCCAGACCGTTATTCGTTACCTGGTGGACCAGATATCTCATTGTCTGCGCAGGAGAGCGCCTGATCCGCTGCGCTTGATCAGGCCTACATTTTGTAGGCCGGGGCAAGCGCAGCGGAACCGGTAATTGGCGTAGCGCAGTCAGGCGCTATCCTGTATCTTTCCATGCTTTATGAGAACCAGGATCAAAATCTGCGGCATCACCCGACCGGAAGATGCTATTGAGGCTGTTCGGCAAGGCGCTGATGCGATTGGGCTGGTGTTCTATCCGCCCAGCCCAAGAGCGGTGAGTGTGGAGCAGGCCAGGAAGGTCGTCGAAGTTTTACCGCCATTTGTAACTGTTGTGGGCCTGTTTGTGGATGAGGGCCGCGCACGGATCGCAAGCCTGCAACAGGAGGTACATATCGATCTCCTGCAGTTCCATGGGAAAGAGGATGTAGCGGCTTGTAAAGGTCATGGCAGACCCTGGATCAAGGCGGTGCGCATGCGTGATGGGATCGATCTGGCAGCGATGGAGAGTGAATTCAGAGGCGCAGCCGGGCTGCTGCTCGATGCCTATGAACCCGGTAAGCCAGGTGGTACAGGAACAGCCTTCGATTGGGAACGGATACCTCAGAATCTGGCCTCAAAAATCATCCTTGCCGGTGGGTTGAATCCGGACAATATTGAAGCGGCTGTGCGACAGGTTCGCCCCTATGCAGTAGATGTGAGCGGTGGCGTCGAACAGTCCAAAGGCATCAAAGATGCGGGTAAAATAGCGGCCTTCATTGAAGGAGTGAAGCGTGGCGACAACAGCTGAAAAAATAATTGGCACCCAGCCGGACGATAGAGGCCATTTCGGCGTCTATGGTGGCCTGTTCGTGGCAGAAACCCTGATGGAACCCCTCAAGGATTTGCGCCTGGCCTATGAGGAATATATGCAGGATCCGGAGTTCCTCAAGGAGCTCGATGAGGATCTCGCCAACTATGTAGGCCGGCCCTCCCCAATCTATTTTGCACAGCGCTGGAGCCGGGAATTGGGTGGCGCCCGTATCTATCTGAAACGCGAGGATCTGAATCATACCGGTGCACATAAGGTCAACAATACTATCGGCCAGGCGCTGCTGGCAAAGCGCATGGGAAAGACCCGAATCATTGCCGAGACCGGCGCTGGCCAGCACGGGGTGGCGACTGCAACGGTAGCTGCCAGGCTGGGACTGGAATGCGTGGTCTATATGGGGGCAGTCGATATAGTCCGCCAGGAGGCCAACGTCTACCGCATGAAACTGCTGGGTGCCGAGATCCGATCAGTGGAGTCGGGATCCAAAACCCTGAAGGATGCGCTCAATGAGGCGATGCGGGATTGGGTCACCAATATCGACGACACCTTCTATATCATCGGCACCGTTGCCGGCCCTCATCCCTATCCGGCTATGGTGAGGGATTTTCAGACCGTGATCGGTCGTGAAGCAAGGGAGCAGATTCAATTGCAGGCTGGTCGACTGCCTGATGCTCTGGTTGCCTGTGTTGGTGGCGGTTCCAACGCGATAGGTCTCTTCTACCCGTTCCTCGATGATGCGGCGGTTGATATCTACGGTGTGGAAGCGGCTGGAGATGGGCTGGAAACCGGGCACCACGCAGCGCCGCTCTGTGCCGGACAGCCGGGCGTATTGCACGGCAATCGCACCTATCTGATGGAGGATAAGGATGGCCAGATCATCGAGACACACTCTATCTCCGCAGGACTTGACTATCCTGGTGTCGGCCCAGAACACGCCTGGCTGAAAGATACCGGGCGGGCGCAGTATGTGGCGATTACGGATGAGGAGGCGCTGGATGCCTTCCATGCCTTGACCAAAATCGAGGGGATCATCCCCGCGCTGGAGTCGAGTCATGCGCTGGCCTACGCGGCCAAACTTGCGCCGACAATGGAGAGTGACAAAATTATCCTGGTCAACCTCTCCGGACGGGGAGACAAGGATATGCATACCGTGGCGGCGCGGGAGGGCATCGAAATATGAGTCGTATCGGTCAGAAATTCAGTGATTTGCGGGAGCAGGGTAAAACCGCTTTGATCCCCTTTATCACCGCCGGTGATCCGACCCCCGGGATAACCGTTGGTTTGATGCATGACATGGTTTCTGCGGGCGCCAACCTGATTGAACTGGGCGTGCCTTTTTCAGATCCCATGGCGGATGGTCCTGTCATTCAGCGGGCCAGTGAACGGGCGTTGGAGCACCATGTCAGTCTGCATGATGTTTTGCAGATGGTGCAGACCTTTCGGGAGAAGGATCAGAATACTCCTGTGATTTTGATGGGTTATCTCAATCCGATCGAGGTCATGGGTTACGCTACCTTTGCCGAGGCAGCCAGTGCCGCAGGGGTCGACGGTGTGCTGATCGTCGATATCCCGCCGGAAGAGGGGGAGGATCTGTTGCAGTCACTGCGTGAAAAGGCAATTGACCAGATCTACCTGTTGGCGCCGACGAGTATACCTGATCGAATTGGTCAGATCTGCAATGTGGCGAGTGGTTTTGTCTATTATGTCTCCGTCAAGGGGGTAACTGGCTCCAGCCAGCTGGATACTGCCGCAGTAGCGGAAAAGCTGGAGCAGATCAGGGAGAAGACAGCACTTCCCGTGGGGGTTGGGTTCGGCATTAAGGATGCAGCGACAGCAGCAGCAGTTTCTCAGCTTGCTGATGCTGTCGTTGTCGGTAGCGCTCTGGTCTCCCGGGTTGAGGCGCTACGAGAGACACCGGATGAAATCGGTCCTGCGCTGGCGGAAATTTTGTCCGGTATGCGCAGGGCAATGGATGCCGTTCATTAAGGCTCCTGACTTCTGGCACATTTATGAGGTAGAATCTCACCCATGAGTTGGTTTGAAAAATTGATGCCAAGCCGCATTCGTACAGATGGCGGCAGCAAACGTGCGGTTCCCGAAGGTCTGTGGGACAAGTGTCCAGGGTGTAATGCGATTCTCTATCGTGCAGAGATGGAGCGGAACCTGGATGTCTGCCCTAAATGCAACCATCACAATCGCTTGGGCGCCCGGCGTCGGCTGGAGTCGTTTCTCGATCCGGAGCCGTTGGAGGAGATTGCATCGTCTCTTGAATCGGTCGATCCTCTGAAGTTCAAAGACAGCAAGAAGTACAAGGATCGTCTGAGTCAGGCGCAGAAAAACTCCGGTGAAAAAGATGCACTGGTGGTGATGCGCGGCCAGCTCAAGGGGTTGGAAGTGGTGGTAGCGGCCTTTGAATTCAACTTCATGGCTGGCTCCATGGGCTCGGTGGTCGGCGAGCGTTTTGTGCGTGCGGTGAGTGTCGCCCTGGAACGCCATATCCCACTGATCTGTTTCTCCGCCAGTGGTGGCGCCCGCATGCAGGAGTCGCTCTTCTCCCTGATGCAGATGGCAAAAACCAGCGCTGCCCTGGATCGGTTACAGAAACGCGGCTTGCCTTTTATCTCTGTCATGACTGACCCGACGATGGGTGGTGTCTCCGCCAGTCTTGCCATGCTGGGTGACATCAATCTGGCCGAGCCAAATGCCTTGGTCGGCTTCGCCGGTCCCAGGGTCATTGAACAGACCGTCCGGGAGACCCTGCCGGAGGGATTTCAGCGCAGCGAGTTCCTGCTGGAACATGGTGCGATCGATATGATCATCGATCGTCGCGACATGCGTGACCGCATCGCCGATCTGTTAAGTATTTTCATGCACAAGCCACGCCCTTAGCCCGCTTTTTTCAACACTCTACATCCTACCCAACATGCGTTTTAGCAGTCTGGACGACTGGCTGACGTGGCAGTCGTCACTTCATCCACACGAGATCGAGTTGGGACTCGGTCGTGTCGACAGTGTCTGGCAGCGTTTGCGACCTTCAGGGCTGACTTCACCGGTAGTGACGGTCGCCGGAACCAACGGCAAGGGTTCCTCCGTCGCAATGCTGGAATCGATCTTCAAGCAGGCAGGCTACACTACCGGTGCTTACACATCCCCTCATCTGGTTCACTATAATGAGCGTGTGCGGCTGAACAGCATCCCGGTGTCGGATGAACAGTTGTGCCGTGCCTTCCAACGCGTGGATGACGCGCGGGGTGAAACCGCATTGACCTATTTTGAGTTTGGTACCCTGGCGGCTCTGGATATTTTCGCTGAGCTGGCGCCGGACCTGGTGATTCTGGAAGTCGGGCTTGGAGGGCGTCTCGATGCGGTGAATATCATCGATGCGGATGTGGCGCTGATCACTACGGTGGCGTTGGATCATACCGATTGGTTAGGAGAGACCCTGAACCAGATCGGTGCAGAGAAGGCGGGCATCATGCGTGGCAACCGCCCGGTGATCATGGCAGATAAGGGATTGCCGGCTTCTGTCTATCAGCATGCAGCGTCGACTGGGGCGATCCAGTGTCGGGTGGACGAGGATTTTCACGCCACTCCAAGTGATGATGGGTGGCACTGGAAAGGTGGTCGCCAAGAATATCCCAATCTGCCAATGCCTGCGTTACCAGGGGCATTTCAAGTGCAAAATGCCGCTGGGGTTCTGGCGGCTGTCGAACAACTTTCTTCCCGATTAGTTGTCGAACTGCAAGATGTAGTAAAGGGTTTGGCCTCTGTACGACTGGCCGGTCGTTATCAGCTGATAGACGGGGATGTGCAAGTGGTGCTGGACGTGGCTCACAACATTCAGGCGGCTGAGGTGCTGAGGGATAATCTGCGGGAGAGGCGTGGGAAAGGCGCAGTGCTCGCCGTCTTCGCCATGTTGGCAGATAAAGATGTCGCAGGGGTGATACAGGTATTGGACCGTGATGTGGACAGTTGGTATCTGGTGGAGTTGTCCGGCAGCCGCTCGCGTACGACGGAGGAGCTTGAGGCGGCGCTACGAGAGGCCGGCAGTGGCAGCAGAGCCCGTCGATTTGCCTCAGTAAAGGATGGCTTACAGGCAGCAATGGGCGACGCAGGCAGGGATGATAGGGTCTTGGTATTCGGTTCATTCCTGACTGTTGGTGAAGCACTGCAATATCTGCAGCCAGTCGCCGATGTTTTTGCGAGCGCCTGATATACTCTCTTACTAAGGAGAACCTAGGATAGCCGACATCCTCATTTGAGGAACGCCGAATATACATCCCTGTAGGCTTGGTGGCGGCGTCCCTGCCGCCGCCACCCTCGTTTGTGTATGTCGCCTATCCTATGAACCCTTTGGTAATACAATTTTCTGATTTCTGACAGGTATCCGGTTTTGGAGGAGAGGCTTAAACGCAGGTTGATAGGTGGAGCGGTGCTGGTTTCGCTGGTGGTTATTTTTGTACCCATGCTGCTGGAAACTCCGGCCAAGCTGAATAAAGCGATAAAAGGCACCAACATACCGGCAATGCCGAAAAAGCCTGTCGGGTCTGAAGTCAATATTCTGCCTTCATTTGATCAATCGGTCTCACGAAATGAGAGCAGCCTGGAAATCGTGCCGAAAAAGCCGAAATCTGCTACCACATCCAGCAACAATAAAACGGGGAAAATTGCGCGTACCTCTCCATCAGCCTGGATAATTCAGGTGGCTAGTTTCAGCAATAGAAAAAATGCCGACAAACTGGTCAAGCGGCTTAAAAAAGGAGATCTGCCTGCACATATCGAATTTACATCAGTTCAGGGTAAACGATTCTATCGTGTGCGGGTTGGCCCGGAAGTCGATCGAAAACTTGCAGAGAAGATGGTTAAGCGTATAAATAGAGACTATATAGATGAGATCAAGAAGAAGGTTACACTGATTCGTTATCCTTAGGAATCGATGGTAGTTATGGATTTTACAGGTACAGCTCAACGCGCAATGGGGATCTGGGGAGAGTCAGGTCGTTCCGGATGGTTGGATCAATTGGTCAGCCGTATTTTGCCCAGAGTTGCGCTGCTGGTACTTGTGGTTCTGGTTGCCTATGTTCTGGCCCAGATCACTTGGCAGGTGATACCTGTCCCCGCTGAACAGCATATTGTTCGTAGTGGAGAGGTGCTCACTGGAACAAAACATCCTGGCCGCTCCTTTAAAGATCAGTCGGACCGTCTCTCCGCGCTGCATGTGTTTGGTCGACCAGGGGCCGTAAAGAGAAGCGCCCCGAAGGTTGTAGAGCGAGCGCCAGAGACAAGCCTTAACCTGACGCTGCATGGCGTTTTTGCCGATCCTAAACCTGAACTTGGCGCAGCAATTATCGGCAAGGCTGGCTCAGAGCAGAAGTATTACAAGGTTGGCAAGAAGATCATGGGTGGGGTTACTTTGCAGGCGGTGCATGAGGACCGTGTTGTATTGCTCAGAAATGGTCAGTCGGAGGTGCTGCGTTTCCCCAGGGCTTCCAAACCCGTGGCAACCAGCAGCAGATCGAGATCTGCATCCAAGGCATCGTCTTCCTCTTCTTTGAGTACATACAAGGAGATGTTCAAGCGCGAACCGTTGAAGGTTTTTCAACATCTTCGTTTCGTACCGGTTCGTACGGGCAAACAGTTGAAGGGTTATCGAATTTTGCCGCAGAAAAACCGGGATCTCTATAACCGCCTTGGTGTACGGCCATCCGACCTTGTCACTTCTGTCAATGGTGTTCCGCTAAATGATGACAAGCAGGCGATGGGCCTGGTCAAAGATCTGCAATCAGCGGATAGCATTGATCTGGTGGTTTTGCGTCAGGGCCAGCAGACGACGCTGTCGCTGGATCTAAATTAGGAGGCGGTTAACACTACTAATCAGTGCGTCAGTGATTAGTGCAAAATGAATAAAAAATCACTAGTGTCCCAACGTTAAATCGAATAAATTCAATTGGTTATCCATGGCGCATTCTTCACTTTTGCAATCGGATTTCATAAGCAACTGATCCAATGGGGTTTTCTCGAAAAGAGTAAGGCTC
>JAESPD010000066.1 GCA_016756855.1 gamma proteobacterium endosymbiont of Lamellibrachia anaximandri
AATCAGAAGCCCCCGGAACCGGATGATGACTTTACCGTCGTATGACGGTAATCGGCCGAATGGCCGATCAATCCGGCTTTTAGCCGTAACCCGAAGCCACCGGCTTTAGCCGGTGGAGTATTCACTGAAGAATGCACACGATGATGGTGTAATAGTGCTGAAACTCTCTCCGTTGGGACGCCAAAATAACTTGCCAAAAATATCGGCCTGATGAAAACTGGCCGTTTCTGGACGAATGCTACTTAACGGCGCGAACGTACCGACAGGGATTTTTCCTTCTTTTCTGACGGTTCATCCACCTGCCAACTGATACGCATGTTGATATGGTGCTGGCCTTGTCGCTTGGTTGCGGTCAGTTTGAACTGCAACAGACCTTCCGGTTCCATCACGATCTCGCCATCTGCATCGCTGAAGCTGAGGTGTCCCTCTTTGAGGCCCTGACTAATGGACTTGAGTAGGTCACGGATGGCTTTTGTGTCCTGCAGTGATTCGTGCCTGAAGCTTTTTCCATCGGTTCTCATACGGTTCGATTTCCTCGTGTAGGCTTGTGATGCTTGCCTGCGGCTTTGCGTGTCTTGCGTCTTTTTTTCACCAAGGCCTGCGGCTCGAAGACTTTGATGTTGGGGTAGTCGTTGCTGATGCCTAGTACCTGACCCTCGGGACGGAAGATGGTTACTGAGGCACCGTGTCCCGTCAGGCCCTCCTTGCTGCGCGTGTTGCGATCCAGGGATGTGTCACACTCAAAGTTGATCATACCTTTGCGCAGCATGATTCGCTGCCCGTGCAGCAGGTTGCGGTGACCGTGCACGATGGCGTGGATACCCTTGCGGTGCATCAGATCCACGCCGTAGGGTGTGAATGGCATATCCACCGGACGGTATTTGGTACGCAGGGTGTTTGCCAGCGATCCATAGTAGAAGGCAAAGGGATCGCTCCAGGCCTCTCGGCAGAACTGATGGTTCAGGTAACCAATACCGTGATTGGCGATCAGGCGGCAGATACGGTCATTCAATCCTGCGTGGATGAAGAGAAAAGCACCTTCCCGGTGGGCCAGACGCAGTTTGCGGTAGAACCAGGTAAATTCGCCCTTGGGATGCAGAAAAATCTCCTGGAACTTGAGTGCCGCTGCATAGACGGTACGCAGTGACAGGCCGGTGTCCTCACACCCCTGAGTGAATTGCTGCACCTTCTCTTTCAGACGGTGCAGTTCTTTGTTGATGCTGGCCCCCGGCATCATCCATTCGGCCCGCATGGGGAAATCATCGAACCATTTTTTTGAGGGGAACAGTCGTTGCCTGCACTCCCGTGTTTTGGGTATCCCGCGTAGCCGGTTCGAGCCATTGAGATACTCTTCGGCGATCTCCTTAAGAATTGGTATGGCCTTGGGACCCATACGCACAAAAAAATGTTCGATACGAGGGTCGTGGTTTCCATCCACTGCGCGCATGCCGATCATTGTACGGATATCGTGGTTGCCGGCCAGTACTGAGATCTTGGCTCCCCGTTTCTTCAGCCTATGGATGCTACGTAGCAGGCGCAGTACGCTGGGGCCTTTGTCGAAACAGTCACCACCGATCAGGATACGGCCCTTACGAGCTGCTTTGGTGAGTTTGTAGTCCTTGTCTCGTGTGCCGGTTTTCTTAATCAGCCCGGATGCCACCAGTGAGGCGTGGAATGCATCGGTATCGGCATGCAGATCGCAGATAAAATATAGTGGCCGTTTTGGCCATTTCCATGGCGCCTGCTCGATCAGTTGGCCCAGCACCTCGAGGTGTGCGGCCTGCTTGGCGGTTTCCTTCGCAAGGGAGTGGTGTTTGCCGAGCAACCAGGATTCACCTTGGGCTGGTAACTTTGGCTGTAGCCAGCGTTGGCCCTGGTAATCGGGTAGGTGTTTGATAGTTGCGCGCTGTTTCATGTCCAGGGTTTGTTATTGTTTTTTTCAGTCGGTATAGGCATCGCCGCCGCGTACCTTCCATTCACCGGCTATCTGCTGCCAGCTTCCATCCGGCAGGTTCTCCAGAAACACAGGCCGACCATGATACATGCTCAGTGCGGCGATCTGATCGAAGGCCAGCACACCCAGATGATGGGCGGCGTGGCGGAACGCAGCACCGTGGCCGACGAATAGTTTGAGCTGGTCGACGTTATCGTTTGCTGGCAGTTCCGCCAAGCGCTTACGCAGGTGACTCGCCACCCGTTCTCCCGCCTGCATTAGCGATTCGGCTCCCTGCAGGGGCAGGCAGTAGTGGCTATTGGATTTCCAATCCGGCGGTGCTTCCGGGTAACGCGGATCCTGCTGCAGGATTTTTTCGATCTCGGCCACGCTGAGGTTGGCTAGGCAACCCATGCCTCTCTCGGCCAGAGCGTCGAAAGAATCCACGGTTGTTTCCAGGGTGACAAGCGTCTCAGCGATAATCTGAGCAGTCTGCCAGCCGCGTAGCATTCGGGAACTGTCGATGACAGGCGCCAGCTGCCAGTTGTGTTGCAGCAGCGTATCCTGCACCTCCCTAGCTGCCTGGTGGGCGTGTTCCTTGCCAGCTGTGTTCAGCGGGTAGGGTTGGTGGGCGCTGGGGGCACCCGATCGCTGGTGATAATCACCGTGTCGAATGAGTGCGGCGATTCGCCTCATGTCTCGGACAAGGCTCCCAACTGTTTGGCCAGCGCCTTCACCAGTGGTGCCAGTTCTGCCTGTTTGAGACGCTTTGCCGCCTGTTTCGGTGTTACCCACTGGCGGCCCCGGTGGCTCTCTTCCCACTCATGTTCCGGGATCTCACGGGTTACGCGCATGGGGTAGACCTTCACAGTGCAGGTGGCACCCCATTTCTGATAGCGGTAGCTGCCCAGGGCAGTGTCGCCAACGTCACCCTCCACACCCGCTTCCTCCCAGGCCTCTTGGGCAGCGGATTCACGCGGTGAGAGGCCAGGCTCTTTGATGCCTTTGGGTACTACAAAGTGTTTTTTCTTGCTGGAGAGGATAACCAGTATCTGCGGTTTACCTTTATGCATGCGGTAGGGAATCACCGAGGACTGGCTATAGTAGTAGGCAGGTCGGTCGCGCAATTCATCGCCATGGGGTGCGGGGTAGGGGAACTTCTCCTGCAGGCTACCGGGTCGGGTGATGGATATGACCTCAGCGCAGCCTGCTTGTAGCTGGCTCCAGTCATCCGGCATGGTCAGACGGGCCAGAGTGGCGGTGGGTAGCAGCTTGCCGTCTACCGGGTTTTCGATAGGCTTGTTGCTGAGGTGCAGCAGCAGCGTCTCCAGCCCTGGGTTATGACCTACCAGCATGACCCGCCGGGATTGGCTCGGGCGTTCATGCAGTACGCTCAGCAGGGCGCTGAGGCCAGCCTCGTAGATCCGTTGGTCCTTGTGGATAGTCTTGGGATCCATGCCCATGGCCTTGCAGGCCTTCTCGGTGGTGACCAGAGCCCGTTCCGCCGGTGAACTGATGATGTGATCCGGCAACAGATCCTGCTGCCAGAGCCATACGCCCATGCGCTGGGCGCCGCGCTTGCCCCTATCCGTGATGGGCCGTTGGAAATCGGCCTCGCCCAGATTCCAGTCGGATTTACCGTGTCGTAGAATCAGCAGTTCTGTTGCCATGATCAGTTATGCCACCTATGCGTTTTCAACCCACCAACTGTTGCAGACAGATATCAGTAAGGGCCTCGAAGTTGATGCCGCCCCGTGCCTCGTAAACGGGCACATCCTTTAGTACCTTTGGATAGGGCGCCTGATCCAGCTCAGTGGTATCGCTGAAAAAGCTGCCGTCCGGATACTGATAGAAGGGCCCCGGGGATTTCATGATAGCCCCGGTCAGCAGATCCCTGCGCTGCTCCAAGTCCACACGTTCCACGGTGGTTGCCTCACTGGAATCGCGTCGCCAGTTGAGTATCAGAAAGGCGGATAAGGGCGCCTCAGGGGTGATGCGGTCCGGTCCGTAGACCTGCCCCACAAGCACGTCATATTTGTCTTCCAGGTGCCAGAGTTCGTCTTGGGGCAGCGCCAGGAAGGACTCACGCTGCTCTCTGGATATCAGACTGTGCAGGCGTGGATTGTGCACGATGGTGCCGGGGTTGACCCGTGGTAGTTTGGGGATCCCCACTGCACCTGTGCCACCATTCTGGTTGCGGATGAACAGGCGGTCATTGGTCAGGTAGGAGACCTCGTCGTGGTCCATCAGGTGCAGCATCAGAGTGGACTTGCCACCGCCGGAGAAACCGGCGATGCCCAGGCAGCCGCCTTTGTATACCAGCCCTGAGGCATGGCAGATCAGCCAGTCTCTGTGCTGTAACCAGTTCATGTACTGGGCATTGATGAAGTTGATCACTTGGTTGTCGTATTGCAGGCAGGGACCGGCGGCGATACACGGGCCGCTGCTCTGCAGGAACACCATGCCGGTGCGTACCTTCAACACCAGGCGGGCGTCAGGCAGATCCAAATAGGCGTCTTTGCGGCCTGTCTTGCCCGGTTCCCGCTTCCAGTCGGTGAAGGCTACGCCCAGATCGGGGATATCCCGTTCGATGGCGATAACCTCGAGATCCACGTTATCTGATGGCCCGGTTGCCACATGGGAGAAATAGACGGCAAGATTTGCCAGCAGCTCGGCGGAGTTGGAGCGCAGCCGCAACGAGCACTCCCCAAGTGCGAGATGCAGTGCTTCATCGACCAGGCTGGCTCCATCCTGCAGAGCTGCGGCGGCGGATTCCATGGTCAGATTATCATTGGTCATTTTTCGCTGATTTCCCTTATAACGTGTTCGCTGTAGAGCCCGGCGGCATCGATGCCGATCCCCTCCTTGGCACCGCGGAAGCCGCCAAAGGCGGAGACCTCGAATACGATGGGGCCGGCGTCAGTTTCCGCCACATCGACGGTGGTGAAATCCATCTCGAACGGCGCCTGTGCGCGGCGTGCCAGTTCGATGATGTCGTCGGGTGGAAGGTGATTCTCATAGCGTCCGCCGCTGTGGATGGTGGTGTTCCAGGTGTCGCTCTGGGAGACCCGTGCGTAGGTGCCCAGATATTTGCCAGCCAGAAACACCATGCCCAGATCCCGGCCGGGCAGGGCTACTTTTTTCTGGATGTACATCATTGGGTTCTCTGCCTGGAAGGCGCGGATCTGGGCTTGCATATCGCTGTCGGACAGCTCTGCGTCGATCACGCACATGCCACGCGCCTTGGTGGAGTAGAGGGGTTTGAACACCGCGCTGCCGAATTCACGCACCGTGGTCATGGCGGCCGCCACGTTCTCGGTGACGCGGGTCTCGGGCATGGGGATATCCGCGTTGCGCAGGGTTACCGTACAGCTCAGGCGGTCGACCAGGCGCAGAATGTTCAGGGGTCGGCTGAAGATACGCACCCCGGCGTGTTCCGCCACCCGTAACAGTTCCAGGCGATCCAGGGTGTTGGGACTGTAGCTGGCGCTGATCTTTTTAATGATCAGGCCGTCCAGGGTGCACAGATCCGTATCGCCGTGCAGCAGCCGTTTGCCGGCCAGGTCCAGTTCCACCTCGCCCATGTCGATGATCCGGCGGTAGCCGGTGCGGGATTCTATGGCATCGGCCAGGGTCTCGGTGGACCACTTGCCGGGGATGCCGATGATGCCGATTTTAAGCAATGAACAGCTCCTTTATAGGAAGTCGGAAATTAGCGGCCTGCTTCGGATCCGTCTCCAATACACGCTCCAACAGGTAGCGGGCACGCAGCATCATGGCTCGGGCCAGAGACTTGTCGAGAATGAAACGGGTAGAGGTGGCGAAGGAACGGGCCAGTCCCAAAGCCAGGCGCAGCTCGAAAGTTTCGTCGCCGGCTTTTTTTGCATACTTGCGCGCGAAACGGTAGAAGCTCTGCACAAGTTGCATGATGCGGCGGCGCAGTGGGGCGTCCAATACCTGCAGGCGGTAATTGGAGACCATGAACACCGACACGTCCTGCACATAGTCCATGTATCGGGAGCGGTGCAGGTCGATGAAGTTGATACGTTTGGCCAGCGGGTCGTAAATGATATTGTCGATGTTGAAATCGCCGTGAATATACACCGAGAACGGTGCCTTGAGCCTGGACTCATAGGCGCGGGTGCGCTTGAGCAGGGATTCGAAGCTGGGTATTTCCAGGCCGCACACCTGGTTGTCGCTCTGGCGGAACTCGGGGTGGATCTCGTAGACATCCGGCAGGCGCCTGGCCAGCTGGTCCATGTAGTTGGCGCTGATTTTCTTCTTATTGCGGGTTTCACGCCATACTGATTCCAGGGTGGCGCACAGACGTCCCATGGTTTTGTTGAGCAGTGGCTGGGATTCGTGCAGCAGGATATGTTCAAAGGTCATGCCGGCCAGGTGTTCAATCAGTAGTGAGGCAGACTGGCCTCGCTTGTGGTAGGAGAGGATTTTCGGCGCAAGCCCGGGGTAGATCTCGTGCCAGCTCTCTACCCCTTCCCGCTCTTCTTTCAGTTTGCGCTTTTTGCCGTCCTTAAAAATGGCCACATAGCCATCGTTCTTCCCCTTTGGATTGCTGATGCCCGAGATAGCGCTTCCGGAGCGGGTTTCGGCCACAGGTTCAATGGTCAGGCTATTGAGGTTTTTATCGGTCTCCAGACGGCCGATGGATTCCATCAGATGGTAGTAACGGTCGATGTTGATGGGCTGGCCCAGATTGGCGGAGATGATGGCCTCACTGATGTTGAGCAGGGCGTCGCCCATCTGCTCGATACTGTGCGCCACAAACAGGGCGGCAATCAAATCTTCGGTGTGTCGCTTTTTTTTCAGTAGTTTTGTGTTGTGTTTCAGCAGTTTGCGGTAGTCCTGGTCCAGTTGATGCTCGATCTGCCCGAGTTTCAGGGCCAAGCCGGTATCTTTGTCCTGGATGGCGGGTTGCACCATCTGCAGACCGAAGATGACCTGGTCGAGCAGTAGTGCGTAATCGGTTGGTCGCAGGCAGCTTTTCTTCTTCAGATAACCCATCTGGTGAATGCAGTCCCGGCACAATTCGGCGATACGTTCCAGATCGGTGGCGATGGACTCTGCGGCGCGCAGGGTTTGGGTTCGGGTGTCGTTGCCTTTGTGGCGCACGATCTGTCCCAAACAGCTGTTGTGGATACGCATCTTGAGGTTATAGGCATAGCCGCTGCGATCGACAATGCGCTGTGCCTGGGGAGGCGAGGAGGTATCTATGTAGGCATGCAGGTTGCCGACCTGAGAGCTGACCTCGGCGATCAGAAAATGCAGGTTGTCTCGGATGTTTCTGGAAAGGCGCATGCAGTGTGTTCTCAGTCCAGCGTTCCCAGGTAGATGCGTTTTTCGCTCTCAGGGTAATCCATCAGGTAGCCGGTCAGTGACTGTGGCAGGAGTAGGATATCTTGCAGTTCATCCAGTTTCTTCCACATAACATCCACTTGGTGCTTGTCGGGCCGGTGGCCGTTTCGTGGCTGGTAGTTTTCGGGTACGGTACAGTCGAACAGAAATTCCACCCGTTGGCGTGTGCTGGGTGGAATGGTATTGCGTGGTTTGAACCAGTCGGCCACATGCAGCAGGTCACGTATCACAACCTCGGTGTTGATCTCCTCAAGGCATTCCCGGTTTAGGGCTGCCGGTAAGGTCTCTCCAGCTTCCTGGGCACCGCCGGGCAGCGCATAGCGCTCACCGATTTCCTCATCTTCTTTGCGCAGCAGCAATAGATGCCCGTCGCGCACGATCAACGCGCGGGCTGCGTTGCGAATGCCGGGGATCAGATTTCCCATGGTGTTTACTGCGAGCGTTTCCAGTTTGTAATTCTATTCATATTAGCCTAGTTTCAAGAAGAAAGTACCACAACCTGAAGTATGATTTGATATGGCGACTGTTAAAGTTACTCGCTTGGCGAAGATTCCCGATCTGGTGCGCCTGAACCGCTATAGCCGAGCACCGGAACTTGGTCCCCGCTTACTGTTTTTCAGCGGTGGCTCGGCCCTGACCGGGGTCAGTCAGGTATTGAAGCAATATACCCATAATTCCACTCATTTGGTCACGCCATTTGATTCCGGCGGTAGTTCGGCAACACTGCGCAAAGCCTTTGATATGCCATCCATCGGCGATCTGCGAAGTCGTCTGATCGCCTTGGCCGATGACAGCGTGACCGGCAATCCTGAGATATATAGCCTCTTTGCCCATCGTTTTCCACAGGAAGCGAAGAATCGAGATCTGCTGCGTCAGTTGGACAATATGATCATGGGCCGGGATCGGATGGTGGAACCTATCTCCAATCCCATGCGCCGCCTGATTCGCCACCAGCTCGGTTATTTTCGTGAGGCAATGCCCAAGCGTTTTGACCTGCGTGGCGCCAGTATCGGTAATCTGATACTGGCCGGCGGCTATCTGAATAACCATCAACATCTGGACCTGATTATTTTTCTCTTCTCCAAGCTGGTGGAGGTGCGCGGCACGGTGCGCGCGGTGGTCAACGATCATCTTCATCTGGGCGCGAAACTGGAGGATGGCAGCCAGGTTATCGGTCAGCACCGATTGACCGGTAAGGAAGTGATGCCATTGGCCTCACCCATAAAAAAGTTGTTTCTGTCCAGTCGGCTGGGCAGGGCGGTGCCTGCCGAGGCAATCCTGCGCAAGAAGAATCGCAAGCTGATCCAGCGGTCTGATCTGATCTGCTACCCGCCCGGGAGTTTCTACACCAGCCTGATGGCCAACCTGCTGCCCCGTGGCGTGGGGCGAGCCATTGTCGAAACTGACTGTCCCAAGGTGTATATTCCCAACCTGGGGCAGGATCCTGAACAGATCGGCATGACCTCTGATCGTATGGTGCAGGCTCTGCTGGCACAGTTGTGCGCCGATGTGCCAGATTCTTCTGACGATAACCGGTTGCTGAATTACGTGCTGATGGACGACCGCAAAGGGGCTTACCCATCTTCTTTGTCCAATGGTTTGATGAAGGAGCTGGGGGTGCAGGTTGTGCAGGTGCCGCTGGTCAGCAAGCGTAGCGCACCCTATTACGATGCAGAACTGCTGGTGGCAGCGCTGTTGTCAATGACCTGACAAGTTTACTACCTGGTACCGCAGGGACCGACTTGGCCAGGATTTTTTATACTAAATGGCATTTGTTGTCCTCAGATCAACGCGGCAAGACAAGAATTGGGTTAGATTGCTCCGATTGGCAAAGCAACAATGAAAACAAAAAATGGATGAGATAAAAGCATTTTTTGATGCGCTTACTTTTAATATCGAAAATGGGGAGCTGTTTGTTCGCATCTTGTTTCAGGTGATCCTATTGCTCGCATCCGCTGTGTTTTCAGGATCAGAAACGGCGTTGTTTTCTCTCAGTCGCATAGATTTGCAAAAGCTCCGGCAATCGCGCCACAGTGATTCTGAGAGTATTCACGCGATGCTGGATGAGCCGCGCCGTTTGATCATCTCTATCCTGTGTGGCAATGAACTGGTCAACATTGCCTCGGCCGTGAATATGACGGCGATTCTGCTGCTGCTATACAGCGAGCAGGATGTGGGCTGGATGAACATAGTGATTATGGTGCCTCTGCTGTTGTTGATCGGTGAGGTGACTCCCAAGACCATTGCGGTCAGCTATCCCATCAAGTTCGCCACCCGGATTACCGCACGGATTCTGCCCCGCTGGATGGTTTTCATAACACCGTTGCGTGAGGCGGTGCGTGTGGTCGCTGACTGGATCACCACCCTAGTGGTGGGGGATGTCGTTGACAGGGAAAATATCCTGCAGCCAGATGAACTCAGAACCCTTCTGGAGGAGGGCGAGCAGACCGGCATTATCGATGCGACAGAAAGGGTGCTGATCGATAACGTGTTGGAGGCATCGGAAACCGATATTTCGCGCATCATGACACCGGGTCCCCGCATACGCTTTCTTGATGCGGATCTTCCTGTTACTGAATTGATCGAGCAGTTCCGTAGCTATCGTCATCCCCGCATACCTGTCTACCAGGGACACTGGGACAATGTGATTGGTTTTATTCATTCCGAAGATATATTGAAGCTTGTCAGAGGTGTGGATGATCTCTCTATGGTTACACTGGATATGATCCTGAAGCCCGCACATTATGTGCCACCCACCAAGAAGGTGGATGAGATGTTCGATTATTTCCAGATGCACAATACTCGTGTTGCCATCATTCTGGGTGAATATGGTGAGGTGTTGGGAATTGTCACCATGAAGGATGTGCTGACCTTCATATTCGGAGAAATTTCCGGAACGATGGAGGGGCAGGAGTATTACAAGGAGGATGATGAGAACAGCTATGTTGTACCCGGTGATATGCGTCTGGCAGATTTTTATAACCTCACCAATTTTGATATTGAAGATGCGGTGATGTCCACTATCGGTGGTGTCGCCTTCCGCTTATTTGACAGGCTGCCCGAGCCGGGTGAGCAGGTATCTCACGAGGGTTTTCGTTTTATCGTCAAACAACGGAGCGGGTTGAGGATCAGCGAACTCCAGGTGCAGAAAATATCCGCATCAAATAAACAGCAGATTGATACGGCTGGTGACGATACTGCAGTCGGCACTGAGACTGAACTGGAGTCGGATAGTGAAGGCACCGATAAAAAGGCCTCGCCCGAGACGACATCTGATGGGAAGGCATCTGATGAAATGGCCTCTGGCAAGGTGTCTGACGACACACGGCCGCTGGGAGAGAAGTGATGGACTGGGCTGTTGAACTCTTTCTGATTATCGCCTTTTTGTTGCTGAAGGGGTTTTTCTCCGGTTCCGAAATTGCCATGGTCAATTCGGATAAGGTCAAGTTGCGGCATCAGGCAAAGATGGGCAATCGTGGTGCTGCGTTGGTACTTAAATTGTTTCGCACGCCAGACGTCATTCTGGGAACCACACTGGTGGGAACCAATCTGGCTACAGTCACCATATCCACCTTGGGCGCGCTGATTTTTATCGATCTCTTTGGCTCGGTGGGTGATCTGATATCAATTATCGTGCTTACCCCTGTGCTGCTGATTCTGGGAGAAGTTGTCCCCAAGAGCATCTTCCAGCAGAAAGCGGAT
The DNA here is from genome assembly GCA_016756855.1 of gamma proteobacterium endosymbiont of Lamellibrachia anaximandri. Taxonomy (GTDB): domain Bacteria; phylum Pseudomonadota; class Gammaproteobacteria; order Chromatiales; family Chromatiaceae; genus QGON01. The sequence continues at coordinate 11,009 of JAESPD010000066.1, forward strand.
ACGATTTCCGGTCGGCTTATCTATGCCCTGCGTTTTTTCTCTTATCTTTTCTATCCAGTGATCTTTATCTTCAGTCGGATAGCACGTTTTATCACCCGTATTGTGGGGAATGGGAGCATTCCGCAGAATATGTTCATCACCCGCGAGGAGCTGCGGGTGCTGCTGGATGTATCGGACTCTGCTGCCAACCCCTCGACGATTGATCGCAAGCGTATTCGACGGATCATTCGTTTTGGCGATACCACGGTGGGCGAGGCGATGATCCCTTTGGCCGACGTGGTCGGTTTGAACGAGGCCCGTTCCATGAAGGAGACGACGCGTCTGGTGATGAAATACGGTTTCAACCGCCTGCCTGTCTATCGGGGTAACATTACCAATATCAAGAAAGTCCTGACCCTGAATTCATGGGATTTGATGGACCCGGACATTATGGAGAAGTCTGTCGCTGACTATATGAAACCGGTGCTGTTTCTTTCGCCAAAGCAGACGATTGACCGGGCGCTTCCCCAGTTGCAGGCCCGTGAAGATCACATGGCGGTGGTGGTTGATGAGTTTGGCTCTGCGGTGGGGATTCTCACCATGGAAGATGTTTTTGAAGAGGTCGTGGGTGAGATCGATGTGGGATATGACTTTGATGAGTATCATCCAAAGAAGCGGGCCTATATCGAACATGAGAACGAAAACAGCCACCTGATGAGCGGCAGAATGCCCATCTCCGAGGTCAATGATACCCTGTATGTACAGTTCCCAGTGGAAGAGGCACATACAATTGGTGGCTTGATCATCAGTCGCCTGCGCCACATCCCCTCCCAAGGTGATGCCATCGAAGAGCAGGGTTATCGCCTGAGCGTGTTGGAGGCAGATGAGCGCTCGGTCATTAAGGTACGGGTGGAACGACTGTCGTAGATCGAAGAGTCAATAGTTTACACTGTTTGAACCAACACGATATTTGATACGCTAGGGAGAATCTTATGACCGCTGAATCTATCATGAGCTTTCGGCTGGTGAAGTTGAAGCCGACGGATAAGGTGTGTGATGCGTTACGGATGATGCATGCTAAGCAGATCCGCAATCTGCCGGTAGTGGATGAAAATGATCAGTTCGTGGGGTTGTTCGGGATTCGTCGCCTGACCAGGTTATTGCTGCCCAAAGCGGCACAGATGAATCTCGGATTGCAGGATCTGAGTTTCATGCCGGATGAGATGGGTGAAATGTCGGTACGGATAAAGGAGGTGAGTCAGCGACCGGTCTCTGATTTCCTGGAGAAGAAGAAACGTCTGATGTTCTGCAAGCCTAGTACTGGTTTTCCTGAGGTGTTGGAACTGCTGGATCAGAGTCCGGACACCAGTCTGCCGGTGATCGTTCTCAAAGGAAAACATAAAAAGCTGGTGGGGATGGTTTCGGCCTGGGATGTGGTGGAGAAGCTGCTGGTGAACATGTGCGACCTGGAAATCGCTTCTGCCGTTGGGGGTGATAAGCCGGATCCTGGCGAGAGCAAAGAAGAGAAGGCATCCTGACTATGCATGGCGAGACGACAACCCTTTCCCACGTAATTTTCGGCTGGGATCCACTGCTGGTCTCCGCTATCCTGTTTATCGCCACCTACGCGGTGATCGTCAGCGAGAAGATCAACCGCGCTATCGTGGCTGGTCTCGGGGCGGGACTGATGATAACCCTGGGTGTGCTCAATCAGGGGCAGGCGATCGCCGGGGTGGACTTCAATACCCTGGGGCTGCTCACCGGAATGATGGTGATCGTGGCCATTACCCGGCGCTGTGGGGTGTTTCAGTTTATTGCGGTCTGGTCGGCCAAGAAGGTGAAGGCGCGGCCCTGGGGCATTCTGCTCATGCTGTCTCTGGTTACGGCGGTTCTTTCGGCATTGCTGGACAATGTGACCACGGTGCTGCTGATCGCACCTGTGACCCTGCTCATTACCGAGGAGCTGAAGGTCAATCCCTACCCCTATCTGTTCAGCGAGATCTTTGCCTCCAATATCGGCGGCACCGCGACCCTGATCGGTGATCCCCCCAATATCATGATCGGTTCGGCGGTGGGGATGTCGTTCAACGATTTTCTGCTCAATACCGCGCCGATCACTCCCGTTATCATGTTGGTGACGATGCTGGTGATTTACTTTGTTTGGGGTAGAAGTCTGGAGACGAGCGATGATGCCCGGCAGCGGGTGATGCAGTTCCGGGAGCGGGATGCGATCACAGACGTAAGACTGCTCAAGCAGTCGCTGTCGGTGTTGGCCCTGGTTATCGTCGGTTTTGTTTTCGCCCATCCGCTACATCTGGAACCGGCTACTATCGCCATGTTCGGGGCCGGTCTGTTGTTATTGCTGAACAACCTGGGTGAGGAAGCAGAGGATCAAACCGAAGATGTGCATCACTCCTTCGCCGAGGTGGAGTGGGTGACTATCTTCTTTTTCGTCGGCCTGTTCATCGTGGTGAGCGGCATCGAACATGCGGGCCTGCTGCAGATGCTGGGTGACTGGGTGATAGGATTGACCGGGGGTGATATGGCAGTGACCGCGATCGCCATCCTCTGGGTCTCCGCCATTGCCTCGGCTGTGGTGGATAATATCCCCTTCGTCGCCACAATGATCCCGATGATTGAATCCATGGCCCCCACCTTTGGTGGCGCGGAGAACCTGATGCCGATCTGGTGGTCCCTGGCGCTGGGCGCCTGTCTCGGCGGCAACGGTTCCCTGATCGGGGCCAGCGCCAATCTGATCGTGGCTGGCTTCGCCGAGCGCGCAGGCCATCGTATCGGCTTCCTCTCCTTTATGATAAGAGCCTTTCCACTGATGTTGTTGAGCATTGTGATCGCAACAGTTTATGTCTATTTGCGCTATCTTTGAATGAACAGCGGCCCAGAGCCGACAGAGGATTCCACATGCTGGTTAAAGACTGCATCATCGAGACCGGAGTCATTCGAAGTGGTATGTTGGTTCGCGAGGTATTTTCCGAGTGTGGCAGGACGCATGTTCAGGCATTGCCTTGTGTCAACGAGAAAGGGAAGATAACCGGTCGGCTCACTCTGAAAAACATCATGAAGTTCTCCTGCCTGCCAGAATACATGGTGGAGCTGGCGCCGTTACTGGGAGGCTTTCTTTCCTGCGTGGACAATGCGGAGGAAAAGATCAACCAGGTGCTATGCAGCCAAGTGGATTCCTATGTGCGCAAGGCAGGCATTTTTACCAGCTCTGATGCACCGGCGATCAAGGCTCTGGCGATGATGGAGAAGAGTGATACCAGCTACCTTTTTGTGGTGGACGAGGGGGAGTACCGCGGGATCATCACCATTCAGGGGATTGCGGCAAGGATGTCGGAGATCGTGGTCTGTGCGGTTGATCGTGGTGGCTGAAGGTGCGCCGGCCAGTAGTGCTGGCGCATGCTGAATAATTAAAAAATTGTCGATGGAGAAGAAAATTGTCAAACAAATCACGCAAACATTCGATTCTTGTCCCTGTGGACTTTTCCCATCATTCGGAAGTGGCCTTGATCAAGGCCTGTGAAATGGCTCAGTGCATGAAATTGCCGATCATTGTCCTCCATGTGGTCCATGATCCGGGAGACATGCCGGGTTATTACTCCACCATCAATAAGAAAAACAGTCTTGTCAGAATTGAAGACCTGGCCCTGGAGATGTTTGAAAACTTCATGAAAGCGGTTAAAAAGCGGCACCCGAAGATAGCCGCACTGCGCAAGTCCAAGACCATGCTCGTGGTGGGATTGCCGGTGACGAAAATCCTTCAGGTTATCGAAAAACTGGATGCCTCAATGGTTGTAATGGGGAGTCAGGGCCGGACCGGTCTGGATCATATGCTACTGGGTTCAAAAGCAGAGCAAGTGGTACGGCTGTCACCGATACCTGTAACTATCGTCAAAGCAAAATAACTCCCCGAGGTGTACAAAATGTATACAAAAAGCAGACTCTGGTTTGAGGCTTATTTAACGAGATCGACGCTGGTTTTGCTCGCAGGTCTGGCAGCTGCATTCATGGTCTACCCGGTGTTCGCCGCCGCAGGCGCTGAATCAGAGATGAATTGGGGCACCATGGGCATGCAGCTGTTCGGTGGGCTGGCGCTCTTTCTGTTTGGTATGGAGCAGATGTCGGAGGCCCTCAAGGCCGTCGCCGGCGAACGCATGAAACTGATCCTGGCCAAGTTGACCACCAATCGCTTCATGGGAGCCACTACGGGCGCGTTTGTGACGGCGATTATTCAATCCTCTTCCGTTACTACTGTCCTGGTGGTTGGATTTATCACTGCGGGACTGATGTCCATGTCGCAATCTGTCGGGGTGATCATGGGCGCCAATATAGGCACCACGATCACGGCGCAGATTGTCGCCTTCAAAGTGACCAAGGCCGCTTTGCTGATGGTCGGCGTCGGATTCAGCATGCTGTTTATCTCCAAACAAGACAAGATAAAACAGTATGGCACCATGCTCATGGGGTTGGGGCTGGTGTTTTTTGGCATGAGCGTCATGAGCAACGCAATGCAGCCACTGCGTACCTATCAGCCTTTCCTTGATCTGATGATTCAGATGGAAAACCCCCTGATCGGTATCCTGGTGGCGGCGGCCTTTACCGGACTGATACAGTCCTCTTCGGCCACTACCGGTATTGTAATCGTCATGGCCAGCCAGGGGTTTATAACGCTCCCGGCAGGTATAGCCCTGGCGTTTGGTGCGAATGTCGGAACCTGCGTCACAGCCATGCTGGCCTCTATTGGCAAACCCAGAGAAGCAGTCCGTGCAGCTGTAGTGCATGTCATGTTCAATATTGCGGGCGTGCTGATATGGGTGCTGTTTATAGACCATCTCGCCAATTGGGTCACCGCGCTGTCGCCGGTTCATCCGGAACTCTCCGGTGTGGATCGTCTCGGTGCGGAAACGCCTCGTCAGATCGCTAATGCCCATACCATTTTCAATATTGCCAATACACTGATCTTTATCGGCTTTACCACCCAGATCGCACGCTTGGTCGAGTGGCTGATTCCAGACAGCACGCTGGAGGAGGATCTGCTGGTCAGTGCCAAATACCTGGATGAAGAGCTGCTCACAACGCCTTCACTTGCCTTAGGCCGGGTTCGTTTGGAAGTGCTGCATATGGGAGAGCGCGTAGAAGAGATGCTGGACAGCATCATGCCGGCCATCCTTACTGGCAATAAGGAGTCATTGGCCGCTGTCCGCGACCTGGATGACCAAGTGGATATCCTTTACGAGCAAATCATCGACTACATGGGACGTATCAGCAAACGTTCACTATCGGATCAGCAGACTGAGGAGTTTCTCAAGCTCATGGAGGCAGTGAGCGATCTTGAGAACATAGGTGATACGATTGAAACCAATTTGGTGGGTTTGGGCTTTGACCGGATAAATGCAGGATTTTCAATCAGTGAACCGACCCGTGAGGTTCTATTGGGTTTTCACCAAGTGGTTACCAAGGCTTTCAAAACAGCGGTACAGGCAGTTTCCCAGAATAGTGAGGAAGCCGCACAGGTTGTGACAGCCATGAAAGAGGAGATCACCAAAATGACTGACTCAGCGGCTGCCCATCAGGCGGAACGACTGGTGGCCGAAGAGCCCAACCGTATTCCGGCTTACACCATTGAAGTCGATATCATCGAAAAACAGAAGCGCATCTACTATTTCGCCAAACGGATGGCCAAGAGTGTAACTGCACTTGAAGCGATAGAGGCGTAAACATTTTGTAATAATTCAAGCGTATCATTGCAGAATGTGGAAGATATAGCCTTTAAGAGAATCTGAGAACGGGAGATATGAGATGGGTATCGAAAAGCTACTGAGCAATTTGAATGGCTTCTTGAAGAAGGCAGAAAAGAAGAAAACTGCTCAGTGTGACGAAATAGACGCGCTGTTGGTTAAGTTAAAGGAGAAAAAGAAGAAATTAGAGAAAAAACAGAGCAACGAAAAGAATCCGACAAAAAAGAAGCGATTATCAACTGAGCTGAAAATTATCACCCTGCAATTGAAGAAAGGCTCCAAGCGGCGAAATGAACTGAAGAAAAAGTGCGAATAGTTCTGCGTTACCCGCTTCTCTCTCAATAGGGATAGAGCGCATAAGATGTCCTAGCGGCGCAGAATTTAATCTACAGATCAGCCGGTTATGGCGTTCAGCAGCTCAAGATCAGAAGGCATAACGATGCGCAAACGAATCATTACCCCGGTTCAGCAAGCAACCTTACCTCCTGACCAGAATTGGTTGGATTTGGAAGGGCTCGTGGAGGTGGAGATCACCTCGGAGGACGCCTCATATCCCATTGAGTTCGCATTGCTGCCCGGCCGGGACTCTGGATGGCGTGCTGCAGGTCCAGGAGAGCAGACGATCCGGCTTCTCTTCGCCAATCCCCAACGGCTCAGGCATATTTGGTTGAGCTTTGTGGAGACCCGCAGTGAGCGAACGCAAGAGTACCTCTTGCGTTGGTCGCCGGATGGCGGGCAGTCATTTCGGGAAATCGTCAGGCAGCAGTGGAACTTCAGTCCCCAGGCTGCAACCAGCGAGACGGAAGACCATCATGTTGAGCTTCCTGCGGTCACTGTGCTCGAACTGACCATCGTCCCAGACACAAGTGGGGGAGATGCGGTCGCTTCCTTGGCGCAATTGCGGCTTGCCTGACCAGTGGGTCAGTAACGAAAACAATTGCAGTGAAGACCAATGACCGAAGAAGAGATGAAACAAATCAGACAACAACTTCTTCGTCTGAAATCGGAGCTTCAGGAGCTGGAGGTGACATTCAAGGAGACAAACAAACCCTTGGAGCTTGATCAGGCAAGAGTTGGCAGGCTTTCCCGCATGGATGCTATGCAGGCACAGCAAATGGCTCTCGAAGCATCCAGGCGGCGTCAGTCTCAGCTCTTGAAGGTGGAGGGTGCCTTGCGTCGCATTGAATCAGGCGAGTACGGATATTGTTTTATTTGTGGCGAAGAGATAGGCATTCGTCGGCTTTCCGTCGATCCAGCGAATACGCGCTGCATGGCATGCGCCGAGAAGTGACCCGGATGGGGGCCTTGGGGTTGAGAACCAACAATGATGCCGTGCCGTTGGCACCGCCCGTCAGCGGTGTGACGGAAACACAATTAGAAACCCTGGCCCGATAGCACAATTTGTTTCAAAGTCATGCATTGGGATGCGGGTTCTTAGCTATGGCGGCTGTGTACGCAGGACTCCTTAAGCAAAAGCAAGGCTCCATGGTCATCAAGCACGGCAAATCTACGCTAACGCCTAACCCATTGATAGTGTATTAGAGTTGCGAGTCATTTTCAGATAATCAAAGACTGCCCGCGTATTCAGTAGCAGTTTCTTCATCATTTCCGGAATGG
>JAESPD010000067.1 GCA_016756855.1 gamma proteobacterium endosymbiont of Lamellibrachia anaximandri
AGGGTATCTTCTAGTTTCTTGATCTCACTAGCGGTGAATTCAAGAAAGTGTGCACTTTTCTCATTTCACCCTGCTTTTTATGCTGTGAAATGACTAATTGATACGATATTTATGCAACTACTGGGTTGACCCCTTGGGAGGATGAACCTCATGGTTAGGAAGTTTCGAAAGATTGGTCGTGGTGGAAAATATGATTCTCTAGTCGGCGTTGAGAAATCCGAACCCATAACCAGTGAGGATGATCCTAAAATAGCCGCAGAAAAGTTTGATAAGTGGCAGCAACGCACAGTTTCCGGTGATATTGACCACCTTGAGAATTATGCCAAGAAAGTCCTGAAAAAAGCAGGATTACCCACAGAATTTGGGCCGTTTCCCTGGCCTGATGGCCGCGAAGGTAGCTGTTCGATTCTTGATTATGTTGATCAGGATGAGCCGAGTCCCGAGCGCAGCGCAACACAGGTGGTGTTTCGAGCCTACGCACTAAGGAAAGCAATGAAGTCCGGCAATATAGAAAATGTTGTTTACAACGCACTCCGCCTTCAATCCGCTTATTGCCACATATTCATTCAGCACTGGGAATACCCCACCAGAGTTGGCGAAGTTCAACTTACAGGTATATACGCAACCGACTATTCGAAGGAAGAAAAAGAGAACTGGATTTCTCTAGCAAAAGAACTTTTCCTGAGCCCCTCTTTCATTAAGAAATCCCAACGCGCGATAGCCAACGAGGTGGCAGAAAGACTCCTCGCAAAAGCGAGTACAGTGCGTGCGCATTTCCAAAAACACAATATCCCCAAAAAATGGTTATAGGGCTCAAATAGCCACTTCATTCTATCTATCGTTAAGCACGACCAATGTATAAACAACATTCGAAGGTGCTTAACGATGTCTTCTCAAGCTATCAAAAGGCGGAAGCTAACCCCGCCTGACCCGCAGCAGTTTTTCCCCGATGGAGTGCTGCATGATGAAGCCGCACGACGCTGCGGCAAAACTCCAGAAGGTCTTTCTCAGTCCATCTCTAAGGGCATAACTCCATTTCGAAAATGTCGCATCCGAGTAGGCAAGTTCTTTGTTTATGACTGGGACGCGTGTGTTCGAACTTTGAAACAAACTCAGGAGGTCTAACCCATGTTCGTCCACAAGACCTACCTCAAAAACACCGCAACCTCTCTACGAGGAATTCGCGCCCTCGCAGCCTTGGCAGACTCCTACGCCGATAAGGCAGAGAGGGGCGACCAAGTGAATGCCAATGAACACAACCTTGGCGGGCTTATCGAGGCGGTTCAATTCATAACTCAAACCTGTGAGGTAGAGCTTTCTTGTTTGGAGGTGATGAGTGATGCAGGCAGCCAAAGGGTGCATTCATGAATCCAGGATTTGAAGAACTTGGAATCGACATTTCTCCGTTGGCATCCGGTAAGTCTATTCGGGCACTGTGTCCAGAGTGCTCCCCTCTCCATAAAAACCGGAACAAGACCCTTTCGGTTGATGTTGAGCGCGGTCTATATCACTGCTTTCGGTGCGAGTGGTCTGGAAAGGCTGGGGGGTCACAGAATGGGCCTGCTTATCGGCCGCCACCAAGCGATATCGCCAAAGACGCACGACGAAAACGATATGCGATAGAGCGGGTAATGACTGAGTCCATGCCGCTTGAGCACACTGTAGCTTTTCCAGCCTATAAGTACCTAATCAATCGCTTGGGGCAGCTTCCGGGACCGATGCCGATGCTTCGCTTCCATCCTGCTCTTCGTCATTACCACGGTCGAGGTAAATACACGACTTGGCCCGCTTTGCTGGGATACATCACGAACCCAGCAGGGAGTGTGGTATCGGTCCACAGGACCTATCTCACAAAATATGGCTACAAGGCCCCGGTGGAGAGCGCTAAGAAGATTATGGGTGTCCCATACCCGCTGACCTGTTCAGGGGCAGCGATACGGCTTTATCCGGCAGGAAAGACCTTGGCTATAGCAGAGGGTATTGAAACAGCACTGGCTCTAAGGGTCTCGCTACGAATGCGGGTATGGGCCGCAATCTCAGCGCATGGGCTTGAGACCATTGTAATCCCCAATAAAGTTGAGCGTGTCCTGATCGGGGCTGATAACGATAAAAACGGGCGTGGTCAACTGGCCGCGTCTCGATTAGCCAAACGATTGCGTCATGAGGGCCGGGAAGTCCGAATCATAACCCCTGAACAGGTTGGCTCAGATTGGGCTGATGTCTTGCTGGAGGGTGGCTTGATATGAGTGCGAGCGATATCCGCCAAGCAATAAACAAAGAAGACGTACCTGTTAAAGGTAACGGCGAAATCCCTTCAGAGTATGCAGACTGGGCAGAGGGTGAAAAACCACCGGAAGCAGATCAACAAAAAGAAGATTATCCGGTTATATGGCTGCATGAAGCACAGCCGCATTTCTCTGAGGCGGCGCTGATCCGTGGTCTCATCAAGTTGGGCACCATGATTGTGGTGTATGGCGAATCGAATAGCGGCAAGACCTTCTGTGCTCTTGATCTTGCATTCCACATTGCAACGGGTATTCCCTGGCATGATAGAGAGATTGATTCGGGCCTTGCGGTCTATGTAGCTGCCGAAGGATCACAGAGTGTAGAAAACCGAGTCGTTGCGTTACGCGAAGAGAAGTTCCCAGATCATAAGCAGGCACCTTTTGTCATCCTTCCAAAACCCATAGATCTACTGAGGCCAGGTGCAGACACCGAATATATCATTCGAATGATTAGGCACCTTGAGTCTGAATGCGGGGAGAAATGCGTATTGGTTGTGGGTGACACTCTGAATAGGCTACTGGCCGGTGGCAACGAAAACAGTTCAGAGGACATGGGAGCCTTGGTGCGCAATGCTGATCGGATCAGAGAGGAGATAGGCTGCGCCTTTGCCTTCATTCATCACAGCGGCAAGGACGGCGCCAAAGGTGCCCGAGGGCATTCATCTCTCAGAGCTGCGACAGATACAGAGATCGAGGTCTCCAATAACGATGGATTACATACCGTCAAAGTCACCAAGCAACGGGATTTTGATGGGGGAGATGAATTCTATTTTACGCTCAAGGTCATTGAGTTGGGCCAAGATCAGCATGGTCATCCAGTCACCACTTGTGTGCCTGAATGGTCAGATAATCCATCAGGTTCGAAGTCACGGCGCAACCTTACCCCCACAGAAAAAACCACCCTTGCACTGATGCAGGAGGTGATGTCAGAGACCAAAAGGCCGCCACCAGCAGAGTTCCATAAGGTCAAAAGCAACCGCTTAAAGACGGGACAATTCGCGTGTCCCGTCGACGATTTGAGGGGGCTTGTAATAGCCCGTGGTGTACTGGGTGATTCGGACAAGCAGGACAGCCAGCGGAAAGCATTAAGACGATCATTGAAGAGCCTGCAAACCAAGGGATTCATACAGGTTTATGAAGACTGGACTTGGTTAACGGACACGCAGGACATGGCGGGACAAGCATGAAATGTCCCGCGCCCAGCAAGCCCGCGAAGGACGGGACGGACAGGACAGCAGCCTATAGGGCTGTCCCGTCTGTCCCGCGTGGAGCTCCGGGCCTATTTTTCAGCATTGGAGAGAGAGGCAGGGGGGAGTCAAAAGTCTACCGCCTCTTCCTACAGTACCGACCACATAACTTTTTTCACGCGTCCCAATATCAGCATTCAGAAAGATGGCGAGAGTTCGGCTTTTTTTACCAATGAATCACTGAAGACTATAGAGAATTAAACAATGAACAAACAGAAAGAATTGATAGATCGCATGAATCAGTTATGCGATTCACTAGACCTTGAATTTGACTATGAAGCAGTAACAAAAGCGATTTTGTCGCGAGGTACGAAACGAATGGTTGAAGTCGGCGGACTAGAGTTCGCTATGGCGAATTTACTAAGACTTTCAAACAAACTTCCGTCCACCGTGGTAATGGATAAAACGAATGACTATAATATCAACTAACAGATTGAGCAGTCGGACGGCTGCTCATGATGGGATCGGCAACCAGGGCCGTCATACCCTGAGCGCTGGTCAACGTAGCTCCTCTTCGCGGCCCCGTCATAGGCCCAAGCACATGCTACCGATGAATGTTGAATTAAATAATTCGGCATCGGCGGCGTGTGCGACATATACCCCACCCAGCCGATGCCTCAGATATACACGAGGTATCAATCATGTTTGGTAAGAAAAAAAGCATCCTGGAATATCGGTGTGACCGGGGAGAAGTCATCGACAAAATGCGCGATATGCTAGATCGGGCGGCCGCAGAGAATCGCGATTTGACTGATGCGGAGATTGCAGACTACGAAGCCCTGGAAGCTAAACAGGAGAAAATCGGCGCACACGTCGAGCGGATGGAAAAGGGCGACCGGCTCAACTATGAAATGGATCAGCCGATCAGCGAAAGCAAACCCATTCACCTGGCCGGTCAAGAATATGCCAACAACCAGCCGAAACGGATAATCCCTGCGAACGAGTCTTTCGCCGACGCGACTGGCGTCCCACGACTCCCCAACGGCATAACTCTCGGCGGCGTCCTTCGCGGAATGGCTGGTGCCGGTATGACACCGGAGATTCGCAACGCGCTATCCATCGGCACCGACGCGGCTGGTGGTTACACTGTCCCCACTGCATTAATGGCGGAGTTGATCGACGCCTTACGGGCCAAGTCGGTCTGTAATGCGGCAGGCTGCCAAACAGTTACGCTCGATACGCAGCAGACCAACGTGGCGCGAATGGATACCGATCCTGTCGCAAGCTGGAGAGCCGAGGCGGCATCCGTAGCGGAATCTGATCCGACCTTCACTAACGTTCAGTTCAACGCAAAAAGCCTGGCCGTGCTGGTCAAGGTCAGTGTCGAGCTGTTGCAGGATTCCATTAATGTCGAGCAGGCGCTGATGAATGCCTTCGCGCAGTCGCTGGCGCTGACACTGGATTCGGCCGCCCTGTATGGAACAGGCGCATCGAATCAGCCCACCGGCATTATTAACACCACCGGCATCAACACTGTGTCCATGGGAGCAAATGGTGCGGCCCTCACCGGCTACGGCGACCTGGTCGATGCCTATTACGAGCTGGCGGCTGATAATGCTGGCCCTCCGTCTGCGGCAATCATGGCACCGCGCACCCTGGCGGAATATGCCAAGCTGGTGGACGGCAACAGTCAGCCGCTACAGAAGCCCGACCTAGTGTCTGGTCTACCTTTCCATACGACCACCAACATGCCGGTTGACGAGACACAAGGCACGGCTACCGATGCCTCCTCGATCATCGTTGGTGATTTCAGTCAGTTGTGGATTGGCATCCGGCAGCAGTTGCGAATCGAACTGTTGAAAGAACACTACATGGAGAATCTGCAAATCGGTTTTATCGCGCACTTGCGGGCTGATATCGCGCTGGCGCATCCACAGAGCTTCTGCCGAATCCAGGGGGTGATTCCGGCCTAGATTTAGAGTTTCATTGCACCCCGGGCGGAATACCCGGTTACAAGCGTTAGTCGGCGAGTGGCTTTGGTGAAATAACCCCGACAGTCCGCGGTTTCTGTTTTTTTGATTTCATTTATCGGGGACGTGGTGGACAGCCCCGATCAGGCGACTGGTCGGGGTTTTTTATTTGTGGCGACAAGGATTACCTCTATGGTGGTGAAATACTCAATCATTAGCGGAGCTATGCGCTTTACAGTTGCTCGCATCCCGCCTGTCATTTCGTCGAGCAATTCTTTTTTAAAGGATAGATCCGATGAACCCCGTCCATGTCATCGCTATGGCTGCCCCCAATTCGGTCCAATTTCGGAGCGCGGGGCAGTCCACCGCTATCCCGGATATCACCCCAGCTATCGCGGCTGGCATGTGTGCCGGGATGCCGGAGACCTGGTACAGAGCAGCCTGTCTCAAGTGGGCAGGTGATGTCTCGGGCGCTCCTGCCTTGGGCCGGGAGCTCCTGCAATACACCTCAGAACTCGCGGAGCGGGAGAATTGGCGGATACCCCCGGATCGGGACTATGTCACCCGAATTGTCGCCTTGGCGATGGCTGAAGTAGCCGAGCCGGGCAAGTGGAAGTTCGATATTCAACGGGCGAAGTATTTAGGGATAAAACGCTCGACCTTCGTGATGACTTGGAAGCCTCGATACGAGATGGTCTACCGGAAGTTGGAAGGCTGGAAGGTAGAAGCGTATGGGTACATTCAGCGTAATAATTGAGATAAATCGCTCTTGTCTGAATTGCCGAGGGCAGGCGGCTTTTTATTTGTGCAATGAATGTGCAACAGGCTTGCTGGATAAAACGAAAGGGCTACGCAGATGAAGGCGTAACCCTTTGTTTTTAAACTGGTACCGAGGGACGGACTCGAACCGTCAAGGCCGCGAAGCCGGGGGATTTTGAATCCCCTGTGTCTACCAATTCCACCACCCCGGCGTTGGAAGCCGGTAAGTATACATGATTTTCTTGAATTGTAAGATCCTGATCAGGAGGATATTGATCAAGCTTCTGGTGGGGATGGTTTGCCAAAAAGATAGCCCTGACCGAAGACGAATCCTAAGCCCGCAAGTTTTTGTGACATCTCCTCAGTTTCAATGCCTTCCGCTACGAGTTGGTGGCCGGATTCGGTAATCATCTGTACCAGATGACGGATGATGCGGTTTTGCGCTTCATTGTCCACATTTCGGGTTAGCGAGATGTCAAATTTCACGATATCCACCGGCATTGTGGCCAGGTAACGCAATGAGGAGTAGCCGCTGCCAAAGTCATCGAGTGCAATTTGATACCCCATCTCCCTGAGTGCGGCCAGGTTTTTTGTCGCTGCCTTTAGCTGTGTGATCAGGGCCGTCTCGGTTATCTCAATCACAAGCTTGTGCGCCTTTAAATAGGGTAGAAAGTCTTTGAGCCACTCGGTCAGGTATTGGTTGACGACAGTCGGCGCCGAAATGTTTACGGATATGCCGGTTCCGGCGGGGATCCGGTTGTTTTCCAAATCCTCCAGAACACGATTGATTACCGCCCGGTCGAGGTCGGTTTCCAGTCGACGTGCCTCAACCAGAGGAAAGATGTGCGAAGGAAGTATCCATCTATTGCCATGAGAGATTCTGAGTAGCGCCTCATAATACTGAATGGCGCCATCCTGGAGCTTGACGATGGGTTGATAGAACATCCTCAAACCAGTGCCATGAGTTACTGCGTCGTAGACAGCATTGTGAGTCAGGTTTGAGAAAAGCCCACTGGATTCCTCTGCCATTTCGGGTGAAAAAACCGCGATATGGGATGTTGCGGGACGCTTGGCAGTATACATGGCAATATCGGCCTGCCACTGAAGCGAAGTCAGAGGTGAATCCTCCTCTGTTTCACTGTCGGTGAGAGCCAGGCCGATGCTGATTCTCACCGGCTCTTTGATGCCGAAGTCATGGAATGAATAGTCGGCGATCGCCTCCTCACAGCGCTCAGCGATACGCATTGCGATGGCAGGTGTACAGTCGAAAAGGATGGTTGCGAACTCATCACCCCCAAGGCGGAACAGATACTCTCTTTTCCGCAACACTTTTTGTATGGAGTGGCTGATTGCTACAAGCACCTCATCTCCGACCTGGTGTCCATAAGTGTCGTTGATGGCTTTGAAGTGATTGACATCAAACAGGGCCAGACAGATGGGGTTGCGGCGGATATCGAAGAGCTTGTTCACCTCTTTCCAGTATTCATCGAAAGCCCGTCTGTTTTTGACGCCGGTCAGAGGGTCGTGAAGCGCGAGGCTCCAGAGTTTTCTGTTTTTTTCATCCAGACTGGTATTCAGACTGTTGAGTTGGTTGTGATAGTCATTCAGGGAAAGCCTGACTTTATCCAGTTCCTTAATGGGCAGACGCTCACCCAGGTTTTCAGCAATTTTTTCGGAGGAGTGCAGTTTGAGAAAATCGAGATGGCGAGAGAGTCGATGAATTGATTTTCCGGTAAACCAGACACTTTGCGGGAAGATCAGGAGTGTTAGAATTACGCTGACAACGATGAGGTAACCCACTGCTTGTATCATGATCTTTTTCAACTCTTCAGCGTATGGATCACTGCGCAATGTGTACTTGATATGCCTTTTTAGTTCTGCAATCGGGAGAAAATCGTGGCCTGTCGATGTGAATTTTAATGTTTTCGAGTCTATTTGACTAAAGTGTCTTTGACTGCAGAAGCCGGTTAGAAAATCGCTTAATGTGGCGACATAACCGATTGTCTTCAGGTTTTTCAGGTCACGGACAGGTTCTACGATAAATATTCCAGGCTTCCCTTCCTCGATTTGAAACAAGGGTTCAATGTGCTCGATATTTATGGCATCCGGTAATTTCGAGGCATCCAGTTTCCCCAATACTTTTCCATCGCTGCTGTAGATCGAGGCGTCAAGTACATACTTAGGCAAAATACCGGTGTTATGCATACTGAGCTCATGCCAATCACTATAAAAATCGGGGTCCAGTAACTGCTGCCTGACCTCATGCCATTCGGCCAAATTTACTGTGTGTTTCGCTATGTCAACTGTAGCGGAAGCGATAACCTGCTCGATCTCTTGTTCTGCAATAGTGATGCTGCTGTTATGAAATTCAGATTCCATTTTCTGAATATTCAGGTAGGTCAGCCCCCCAACAAAGCTGAGTGACACAAATGCGACAACGATATAGATCGCTGCATACGTGTTGATGGAAATGACTCTGTTTGACATTTGGGTCCGAATTATTTCAGTAGCTTCAGTCAGATCAAATTCGCATTGGTGGTCGAAAAAGGGGTTCGCCTGCTTCGCTTCTATACTATATTGGTTTAGTTTGCCTGAGTTTAGCCAGTTATGAGAGCCGTTCGCTCAGAGACTCTAAACTTTAATTAAGGATAGTCGATATCGGAGTCAGTACATTGACGTGCCTCTTGCTTTGAGAAACGCCTGAGTTGCTGAGAGATGTCTGCGATTCCCGGCGGCAGGCATTTTGCTGGATGTTGTGGCAGTCAGGGCCATGATATTATCCGCCCGCATGAAACTATCCGATTTTTCCTACAATCTTCCCCCGGAGCTGATTGCCCAATTCCCTGAAAAAGAGCGCCGCGGCAGTCGCCTGCTCACCCTGGACGGTGCCAGCGGTGAGTTGAATGACCAGCTTTTTACAGATCTGCCGCAGATGCTGCGAAAGGGGGATCTTCTGGTATTTAATGACACCCGCGTGATGCAGGCTCGGCTCCACGGCTTTAAAAAGAGTGGCGGGAAAGTCGAGTTGCTTATCGAACGGGTGCTCACGCCGGGCCGGGCGCTGGCACATGTGCGTGCCAGCAAATCCCCGAAGGCAGGCAGCTGTCTATATCTTGGAGAGAGGAAAAGAGAGGTGGAGGTGGTCGGGCGTCAGGAGAGCCTGTTTGAGATAGATTTGCAGGATGGTGATTTCTTTCAGCTGATGGAGGAGCAGGGGCATATGCCCCTGCCGCCCTACATCGATCGTTCGGATGACTCTTCGGACAGAGAGCGGTATCAAACTGTTTATGCCCGTCGCCCCGGCGCTGTTGCCGCCCCCACGGCAGGACTCCATTTTGATCTTGAGATGCTGGATGAGTTGGAAGAAAGAGGGGTGAATAGTGCACAGGTCACCCTGCATGTCGGTGCCGGAACATTCCAGCCGGTACGAGTGGACAACCTGGATGAACACATTATGCACAGCGAGTATGTGGAAGTGGATGAAAGCGTGTGCCGAAAGGTGCGGGAGACGCGCGCCAACGGTGGGCGGGTGGTGGCGGTGGGCACCACCAGTGTGCGTAGCCTTGAAGCTGCTTCTGCATCGGGGGAGATAGCTCCCTTCAGCGGCGATACAAGGCTCTTTATCCGTCCCGGTTACCGTTTTCGTAGCGTCGATGGGATGCTCACCAATTTCCACCTGCCGGAATCGACCCTGCTGATGCTGGTCTCTGCTTTCTCAGGTTATGATCACGTGATGGCAGCCTATCGCCATGCGGTCTCCAGACGTTACCGCTTCTTCAGCTATGGGGATGCGATGTTTCTCACACCGTCGCTCATGCAGCAGAGATAACCCAGTGATTACAGTGGCTTTCAGGCAAAAAAAAGCGCGACAGGGTGCCGCGCTCAAAAGTTCCACCAAAGGAGGATGGAGGAGTGTGCCAAACCGTAAGATTCAGCACATGATCATTTTCTAATATACCAAACAATTTGTCAAGCCTTATTAGGGTTAACCCTCGCTTTTCCGGAGCCGAGTATCACACAGAGCTGCGATCAACGTGGAAATCCGCAAAGATCGCACTCGTTACTTATTGAAATAAAAAGATTTTCACTATATTTTTTCGCTTGGAACCCAACTGAATTAAAAAATTATGCAGTTTGAAACTTTTCACTCCGATGGAGCCGCCAGACGCGGACGCCTCACCTTTTCCCGGGGTACGGTAGAGACCCCCGCATTTATGCCTGTCGGCACCTATGGCACCGTCAAGGCGATGACCCCTGAAGAGTTGACCGGAATGGGGGCTGAGATCATCCTCGGCAACACGTTTCATCTTATGTTACGTCCGGGCACTGATGTCATCAGATCCCATGGTGATCTCCACGGCTTCATTCATTGGCAGGGCCCTATTCTCACCGACTCCGGTGGGTTCCAGGTTTTTAGCCTGGGCAAGATGAGGAAGATTACCGAAAAGGGAGTGGCATTCCGTTCGCCGGTCAACGGCAGCAAGGTCTTTATGGGTCCGGAGGAGTCGATGCGGATTCAGCGCGAGCTGGGTTCTGACATCGTCATGATCTTCGATGAATGTACCCCCTATCCGGCCACCGAAGAGGAGGCCAGGGTTTCCATGGAACTCTCTCTGCGCTGGGCCGGGCGCAGCCGTATTGCCCATGGCGACAATCCCTCGGCGTTGTTTGGCATCGTGCAGGGTGGGGTATTCGAACATCTCCGGGAGGCTTCGCTCAACGGTTTGACCGATATCGAGTTTGACGGATATGCAGTAGGGGGGCTGTCGGTGGGTGAGCCGCCGGAAGATCGCTGGCGGGTGCTCGATTTTCTCTCGGACAAACTGCCGCAGGATAAACCCCGCTATCTAATGGGTGTGGGGACGCCTGAGGATATCGTGGAGGCGGTACAACGGGGTATCGATATGTTCGACTGCGTGATGCCGACCCGGAATGCGCGCAACGGCCACCTCTTCACGCATCAGGGCGTGGTGCGGATTCGTAATGCGGTACACGAATATGACAATGGCCCCGTGGATCCTTTATGTGACTGTTATACTTGTAAAAATTATAGCCGTGCCTACCTGCGCCACCTGGAGAAATGCCATGAGATTTTGGGTGCCCGTCTGAATACCATCCATAATCTCTTCTACTACCAGACGCTGATGCGGGATCTGCGGGATGCCATCGAAGCAGGGCAGCTGGAGCGTTTTGTCAGCGATTTTTACGCTTTGCGAAGCAGTGGCTGAAGAGTATCAGCGTAGCGGTATCAAGCTCAAGGAAGCCTCTGAATGAATCGGTTATTGTCATTTCGACCGCAGGGAGAAATCTCATACCTCGATAGACAGATAAGTGCTTCGTTGCTGGAGATCTCTCCCTGCGGGCGAGATGACAGGGCCTCTTTACGAGGCTTACAAAAAACGCCACCTGTATCTTGCGGTCTTCTGTGGCATAATCGGCGGCTAATTTTGGCTGTCGGATGCTTTCCGGCGCCGTTTGGATTTTGATCTCTCGAAAATCGGGTACAGATTATGAGCTTTTTTATTTCCGACGCCTTTGCCGAAGGGGCCGATTTGGCCTCGCCGGATGCCTTGACCGGGCTGTTGCCGCTGGTACTGTTTGGTGTTGTCCTCTACTTTTTAATGATTCGCCCCCAGGTGAAGCGCCAGAAAGAGCACAAGAAGATGGTCGAGACACTGGGCAAAGGTGATGAGGTGGCCACCGCCGGCGGCATCGTCGGAAAGATCACCAATATGGGTGACAACTTCATCACGGTGGAGATTGCCGAGGGCGTGGAGGTCAAAATCCGCCGTGCAGCAGTGGAATCCGTGATGCCCAAGGGGTCACTGAAGGACATGTAAACGTCCGGATGGTCAGTTGCGATAAATATAATGGAAACCGCGCCAGCCAAGCTGGCGCAACAGCAAGAAAAACACGATGAACCAATATCCTCTCTGGAAAAACCTTCTGGTAGTGATCGTAGTCCTCGTCGGAGCGCTCTTTGCGTTACCGAATATCTACGATCAGGACCCCTCCTTGGAAATTTCCGGCACCCGGCGCGCCTCGGTGGATGAAACCACTATGGCCAGGATTACCCAGGCGATGGAGAAGGCAGGCGTCGAGGCGAAGGGTATCTCATCCGAAAACGCCAAACTGTTGGTGCGTTTTCTTAACTCCGAAGATCAGTTGAAGGCGAAGGAGGCAATTGCGGACGAGCTGGGCACTGACTACAACCAGGCTTTGACGCTTTCACCTGATCTGCCTGACTGGCTGCGTTCATTTGGCGCAGAGCCAATGTATCTTGGTCTCGATCTGCGTGGTGGTATTCATGTGTTGATCGACGTGGATATGGAGGCCGCTGTGCAGCAGGCGGTGGAGCGTAACAGCGGTGACATCAGAACCCTGCTGCGTAAGAATAAGGTCCGCTACGTGCGGGTCTCCCGGGAGGGGGAGAAGGTCGTCATCAAATTCAACGACCTGGCCAAGCGGGACAAAGCTGAGCAGCTGATTCACAGCGAATTCCGCTCACTGGCAACCGATATGTCGGATGAAGGGGGTGACTTCTATGTGCGGGCTACCCTTAAACCCGCAGAGCGCCGCGCGGTGCAGAAGTTTGCCCTGGAACAGAACATCACCACCCTGCGCAACCGTGTTAATGCACTGGGCGTGGCGGAACCGCTGATTCAACAGCAGGGCGAGCGGCGCATCGTGGTGCAACTGCCCGGCGCCCAGGATCCGGCCAAGCTGAAAGAGATTCTCGGTGCCACCGCGACCCTGGAGTATCGCCTCGCCGATACCGAACACAGTGTGCAGGATGCTGTCAACGGCAGGGTGCCGCCAGGCTCCAAACTCTATCATGAGCGCAATGGACAGCCGGTATTGCTGAAGAAGTCGGTTATTGTCACTGGTAACCAGATCATCGACGCATCCTCAGGATTCGATCAGCGTTCCGGTCAGCCGATGGTTTCAGTGCGTCTCGACGGCCCCGGCGGCAATCGTATGCGCCGTGTCACCAACGACAATGTCAGCAAACCGATGGCGGTGGTATTCATCGAGAACCGCGTAGTTACCCGTATGGTGGACGGCGAACCGGTGAAACATAGAACCAAGGTGGAGGAGGTGATCAGCATCGCCAACATCCTCGAACCTTTCGGCAGCCGTTTTCAGACCACCGGCCTCGATACTCCGGAAGAGGCTCATGACTTGGCGCTGTTGCTGCGGGCAGGCGCTCTGGCTGCCCCCATTGAGATTGTTGAAGAGCGTACCATCGGCCCCAGCCTGGGTCAGGACAATATCGATCAGGGTTTCATGTCAGTGATGATCGGCATGGCCCTGGTGATGATCTTCATGGCGGTCTACTACCGGGTCTTCGGTTTGGTGGCGGATCTGGCCCTGAGCATGAACCTGGTACTGATTGTCGCTATTCTCTCCATGCTGCAGGCGACACTGACCCTGCCGGGCATCGCCGGTATCGTGTTGACCGTGGGCATGGCAGTGGATGCCAATGTGTTGATCTTCGAGCGTATCCGTGAGGAGATCCGTAATGGCAATACGCCACAGGCCAGTATTCAGGCGGGTTATGCGAAGGCGTTCTCCACCATCATCGATGCGAATATCACCACGCTGATCGCTGCGGTGGTACTGTTCAGCTTCGGTACCGGCCCCATCAAGGGGTTCGCGGTAACCCTGGCTATCGGCATCCTGACCTCCATGTTTACCGCCATCATCGGCACCCGCGCAGTGATCAATCTGATCTACGGTCGCAGACGGGTTAAAGAGCTGGCAGTTTGATAAGGGCGGATTGACTATGCAGATCTTCAAAAAGACGACAAATTTTGACTTCATGGGCGGTCGTAAGACAGCCCTGATCTTCTCCGCTGTGGTGATCCTGGTTGCCCTGATCTCCATTGTGGCGCGTGGCCTGAACCTGGGTATCGACTTTACCGGTGGTACCCTCGTTGAGGTGGGTTATCACGAAACGGTTGAATTGCCAAAGATTCGTGAAGCGTTGGCAGCGGAAGGTTTTTCCGATGCAACCGTGCAGCACTTTGGTACCTCCAGAGACGTGCTGGTTCGGTTGGCGCCTAAGGATGGCGCAGACAGTGCGTCGATCAGCACCAGCGCTTTTGCGGCGATGAGCAAGTTGGCGGATGGTCAGGCTGATATGAGGCGGGTGGAGTTTGTCGGACCCCAGGTCGGTGATGAGCTGACCGAAGATGGTGGTCTCGCCATGCTCTATGCACTGTTCGGCATCCTGATCTATGTGGGTATACGGTTTGAGTATCGGTTTGCAGTAGGTGCGGTTATTGCTCTGGTGCATGATGTGATCTTTACTATTGGCATCTTCTCCCTGTTCCAGGTTGAGTTCGACCTGCCGGTGCTGGCCGCCGTGCTGGCGGTGATCGGCTACTCACTGAACGATACCATCGTAGTGTTCGACCGTATTCGTGAGAACTTCCGCAAGATTCGCAAAGGCTCTGCGATCGAGATAATCAATGCCTCGCTAAACCAGACCCTCACCCGTACCCTGGTCACTTCCCTGACTACCCTGCTGGTATTGATCGCGCTCTTCATATTCGGTGGCGAGATCATCCACGGTTTTGCCCTTGCCCTAATTGTGGGTGTGGTGATCGGAACCTACTCTTCCATCTATGTGGCGAGTACGGCGATCATCATGATGGGCATCAGCAAGGATGATCTGATGCCGGTTGAAAAAGAGGGTGCCGATATCGAGGAAACCCACTGATCCGGTTGACGGATCAAGGGTGTGCTGAATGGCTGGTGTCTATCCGAAACCCATATCTGACCGCGAAGCACACGCGACTGCATGGATGCAGGAGGTAGAGCAACGCAGGGAGTAGTTGCCGAAAGAAGATTTATCGTTAATCAATCTTTTACCTTCGTGCTCTTCGTGTGTTTCGTGGTAAAAACAGTAATTCAGGACGGGCTCTCGCTAAGCGGTTTTGCAGAATGCCGGTGGATAGATGACCTCTGCATTGTTGAGGCTCATCCCGGTTTTGTCTTGATCGTTACCCTGCTTGTCGGGTCGTTCGGTAGAGATAATATCTACATTGTAGGGATTGTCGGTAAACGCTGACTGCAGTGAGATGTCCTGCACCCCATCCAGTACATCCCTCATTACCATTTCCAGTGCCCGGTCGCTGAGTGCCTGGTCGATATTCTTGTTATTCGCCATTAGGTAGGTTCCACTTTTACAGTTGTTACCGATGTTATCTCCGGTAACGGTCGGCGGGCCGTAATCTTGAGGATGGGGGTGAAAAAACGGGGAAAACTGTGAAGCGGATTCGCCGTGCCGGGAATTAAGCGGTAAGTCTATCGTCCAGATGGGGAAGGATACGGCGCAATATGGCGTTGTGCACCTTGATGTTGCCGGCGATGACATTGCCGGTCTCAAAGTGACGGTCGCCGCCGGAGATGTCGGTAACCAGACCACCAGCCTCGCGCACCATGAGGGCGCCTGCGGCAAAATCCCATTCGGCGAGGCCGAGTTCCCAGAATCCGTCCAGCCTTCCTGCGGCCACATAGGCGAAGTCAAGTGCGGCTGAGCCCGGGCGGCGTATCCCCGCAGTGTTGGCCATCAGATCCTTGAGCATGCCCATGTAGTTTTCCGTAAAACGAAAATCACGGTAGGGCAGGCCGGTTCCCAATAACGCTCCATCCAGGCTCTTGCGGCTGGAGACCCTCAACCGCCGGTCGTTCATCTGCACGCCGGAACCGCGGCTGGTGGTGAACATCTCATCTTTCAGCGGATCATAGATCACGCCTACTTCCAGTCTACCCTTGTGTCGCAGGGCGATGGAGATGGAGAACTGGGGGAACCCGTGCAGGTAGTTGGTGGTACCGTCCAGCGGGTCTATGACCCACTGAAAATCGTCACCCGAGTGACTGCCACTCTCTTCCGCCAGGATGGCGTGATTGGGATATTTGTCCCGCAGAACATCGATAATCGCCTGTTCAGCTGCCCGGTCCACCTCGCTGACATAATCGTGCCTGCCCTTGTCTGTGACGTTGAGGGTATCGAGCCGATTGAAATTGCGCATCAGCACACGGGCGGCGTCACGTGCAGCACGGACAGCGATGGTAACCATTGGATTCATGGGCGGCAAAGATACAGCAAGCGGCATGGCGGATAAAGCAGAAAACGGGTTTTGGCCTTGAGGTTGTTCATGCGGTACCCTTGCGCCCATGTTGAATCGTGTACGAATCGTGCTGGTGGAGACCAGCCACCCCGGTAATATTGGCGCTGCGGCCCGGGCGATGAATAATATGTGCCTGGAGCAGCTTGTTTTGGTGTCACCGAAGCGTTACCCGAGCGAAGAGGCGACGGCCCGGGCCTCGGGGGCGGATGATCTGCTTGCGCGGGCGCCGGTCTGCGACAGCCTGGACGAGGCACTGAAGGGATGTCGTCTGATAATAGGGACCAGCGCCCGCGAGCGGACTGTCTCCTCGCCTCTGTTGAATCCGCGGGCCTGCGCGGCAAAGATCATCGAAGAGAGTGCAGTGGGTGAGGTTGCCCTGGTCTTCGGCCGGGAGAGTTCAGGACTCACTAACGAGGAGTTGGACCGCTGCAATTATCTGGTTCACATTCCCACCAATGCCGCCTACAGCTCATTGAATCTTGGTGCTGCGGTTCAGGTGCTCAGCTATGAAATCTATCTTGCCTGGCTGGAAGGGCGGGAGACGGCTCCTGAACCGCTCAGAGAGGTGGCTGCCGCAGAGTTGATGGAGGGGTTTCATACCCATCTGGCGCAGGCTCTGGAGGATATCGGTTTTGCCGATCCCCGGCAGTCCGACAAGCTGCTGCGCAGGTTGCGCAGCCTGTTTCACCGTGCCAGGCCGGATGTTGATGAACTCAATATCCTGCGGGGAATCCTGAGTGCTGCCCAGGGACGCAAGTCGATGCGCCGTTGACCCAAGTCGAGGCTTGCGCTCCACAACATCACATTCTGCATAGATTCCAATCCCTGTGGGCACAATACCCTAGTATTTCGCATGGTATTATGGATAATCTGTCGCCCCCATGTCACTATTTCATTGATATTTGATTGATTCAGTCGGGTATAGATTGTGCAGCAGGAAACCAAAGAGAACCCCAGCCAATCCAGGTGGAGAGAGGATATTCAGAGCGTCTTCGAGCGTGATCCCGCCGCCCGGACGACGTTTGAAATCATCACTACCTATCCTGGTGTGCATGCGATTCTGTTCCATCGGGCCTCCCATGGACTCTGGAATATTGGTTTGAAATGGCTGGCCAGGATGCTCTCCAACATTGCCCGATTGCTAACAGGCATAGAGATCCACCCTGGTGCCCTGATTGGCCGTCGTTTCTTCATTGATCACGGCATGGGCGTGGTGATCGGTGAAACTGCGATCATTGGCGATGACTGCACCCTCTATCACGGGGTAACACTCGGTGGGACAAGCTGGCAGAAGGGCAAACGCCATCCGACGCTCGCCAACAACGTGGTGGTGGGTGCCGGCGCCAAGGTGCTGGGCCCCATCGAAATTGGTGAAGGTGCCCGCATCGGCTCAAATGCAGTGGTGGTAAAGGACGTGCCGGCCGGGGCAACAGCTGTTGGTGTGCCTGGCAGACTGATACGTCCGGAAAAAACAGGAGGCAACGGCCATCGCGAGGCGATTGCCAAGAAGATCGGGTTTGATGCTTATGGCGCCACCAAGGATGCGCCGGATCCAGTTGCCCACGCCATCAACTGCATGCTCGATCATATGCACGTGATGGACAAGAAGATGGAGTCCATGTGTGAGGCGCTGAAGAGCATGGGGCTGGAAGAGGCGGATGAATTACTGCCTGAACTCGACTCCTGCGAAATCTTTTCCACTGCGGAAGAGTTGCTGAAGCTGGATGGTGACGAGGTATCCAAGGGTTAAAACCTTGAAAAAATCCGGGTAACTACTCACCCCCATCCGCATAAAGCTGACCAGAAAGCGCCAACTGAATAGCGACCAGCGGATTGTATCCCTGATTCGCCATGGTCTGTAAGTAGCTGGAGATACGGCAATAGGCTTCGGCA
>JAESPD010000068.1 GCA_016756855.1 gamma proteobacterium endosymbiont of Lamellibrachia anaximandri
TCCTAATTGCACAACAGCAAGCTGGGAAGCGACCAGGACGCATTGAACCGAGGGCGCTCAAACGACGACCGAAATCCTTTCCTCTACTCATCAAACCCAGACATGCAGCGAGGGAGGAAGTCAGGAAAAATGGACATCCCAAGAAACTTAAGTAAGTGCCATTCGCGTTATACCCGTTTTATTACAGCGATCGCACTATTGATCCTGCTCCTCTCTTCAGTTCAGGCTGAGGATTGGCTTTATCGCATGAGGGGCGGTGACTCGCTCTCGAAAGTCAGCGCTCAATACCTGAAAAATGAGATCTCAAGCGTCAGGTTGCAGTACTATAATCAGATCGAAAATCCTACGCGGATTCCATTGGGTACCGAAATAAAGGTGCCGCTGGAGTGGCTGAAGCTGACCCCGAGTCCGGCAGAAGTCCTCTCTATTGAAGGGGAAGTGAATATTGTTCGTGCGGGGGAGAGTGATCCCGTTTCGCTTTCCGATGTGGATCAGCTACAGATTGGCGATGTGGTTACCACCGGCAGACAGAGCAGCCTTACACTCAGGTTTGCCGATGGCTCCCGGTTGATGCTCGGCCCTGAGACCCGGATCTCTATGGACACTCTCTCCGCTTTTGGTGAAGTGGGCATGGTCGATACCCGGGTGCGGGTGCAGTACGGACGGGTGGAGAGTGAAGTGGAGCCTTTGCAGGGTGCAGGTGCCCGGTTTCAGATCACTACCCCGGCGGCGGTTACCATGGTACGGGGCACCGGCTTCCGTGTCGGTGTCGAGTCTGGGAGTGGCTTGACGCGCAATGAGGTGGTGAAGGGCCGGGTGGCCGTTGCCGGTGGGGGGAAGAGCCTGGATGTCGATGCAGGGTTCGGCACCATGATCGAACCCGGAAAACCCCCGCTAAAGCCCCGTCCACTGCTCACGCCGCCTGATATCACAATGCTTGAAGAGGAGATGGATCTGCCTGTTGAGTCCCTTCGGTGGTTAGCGCTGGAGGGTGCCGAAGCCTACCGGGTGCAACTCTTTCGGGGGGAAGAGGGCGCTGGGGTCGTGGTGGAGCAGTTGCTTGCAACGCCTGAATTTACCCTGCCGGAATTAACCCCCGGCAGCTACCGCATTCGGGTGCGGGGCATCGACGAATTGGGATTGGAGGGGTTGAGTGCGGAACACCGTTTTTTGCTCAACGAACCGCCCCCCCGTCCGCCCCCTCCCCCACCACCGGTGAAGGTGGAGGTTCCGGTGATCGAGGCGCCCCAATTCAATGGCCCCTGGATGTGGATTCGCTGGAACGCAGTCGACAACGCTTGGAGTTACCGTTTTCTGGTCGCTGCTGATCCCGCATTGCAGCAACGCCTGCTGGAGCGGATTGGTGCGAATACTGAACGGGCGCTGCCGGTTCCCCGGCCAGGTACCTACTATATCCGTGTGGATGCGCTGATGGAGAGTGAGGACGATGTGCGGCAATCGCAGGTCTATCGCCTCGACCTGCCTTTAACGCAGCCTCGTCCATGAGTCCTTCTGCCCAGGTTTTCAGGTTTCCCGAGTGGTCGCTGTTTGCGCTTGTCGGTCTGATTCTGCTGTTGGTCTATAGCAATTGGCTGTGGCGTTGGGACCAACTCATCTACGATCTGCAGCTCAACCTCTGGCACACTCCACCGGCGGAGGATGTTGTGATTGTCGCGGTGGATGACAGAAGTTTGCAGGCACTCGGCCGCTGGCCCTGGCCGCGGGATCTGCATGCCCGTCTGATCGATCGTCTGACCGCTGCAGGGGCGAAGGTTATCGCAATGGATGTCCTGTTTGCAGAGCGTGACAGGGAACACCCTGAGAGAGACCGTCTACTGATTCAATCCACCGCAGCCAGCGGCAGGGTCTTCTTTCCCGTCGTCATGGAGGAGTATCGACTGGGCGGGCAACTGGTGGAGACCCCGCCACTGCCCGAGCTGTCCGCGGTGGCTGCCGGCCTCGGGCATGTGCACATGGAACTGGATGCGGACGGGATAGGCCGTAGCATCTACCTCTACGAAGGGGTAGGGGCAGCCTACTGGCCCCACATGATGCTCTCTGTTTTGCAGTGGCTGGATCCTGAGCGTTGGCAGAAGAGCAGGGCGGAACTGCATCAGGCGCAGCGCCAGACAGCCATGCAGCCGATCTTTCGTGATCAGCACCGATTGATTCCTTTCACCGGCCCCGCCGGACACTATCCCCGTTACTCCTACAGCCAGGTGCTGGCAGGGGATTTTTTGCCCGCTGCGTTTCAGGATCGCATCGTGTTGGTGGGCGTTACCGCTACCGGTCTGGGAGATGCGCTGCCCACACCGGTCTCAGGTCACGGTCAGCCGATGGCAGGGGTGGAGATCAATGCCAATATCCTCGAAGCCCTGCGAACGGAGAGGGTTCTCAGTCTGGTGGAAATGCCCTGGAGAGTGTTGATTTCAGGCGCGGTGGTGGCGTTCGTCTTTCTTCTCTACGGTTTGGTGCGTCCCCACTGGGCGCCGCTGGTGACCTTGGCACTGCTGTTTTCTCTGTTTGGTCTGGTATTGCTGTCGCTGCATGTTCTGCGTATCTGGTTTCCACCCTCAGCGGTGTTATTGGGTCTGGTGTTGAGCTACCCGCTATGGAGTTGGCGTCGTCTGGGACAGACCATTCGCTATCTGAATCAGGAGATGGAGAAACTGCAACAGGAGCCCCAACTGATGCCTTCGGCGAAGTCCCTCGAAGATCTGCGCCAGGGGCTGAGGTTTCTTCAGCGGATCACCAAATTGGACGGGTGGATGGTGTGTGACACCAATGGCGCGCCGATGTTTGCCGAGGGCACTTTTCCTGCGACAGAATCGCTCCCGCAGGGAGAGGCTCAATGGCACAGTCCTGGAGTTTGGCGGCGTTTTGGCCCCGATCAGTGGATACGGGTCCCCCGAGGTGAGACCAGCTGGATGCTGGGCCTGCGCTGGCCCGCAGATGAGTTTCCGCAGGGAAGGGTGTTGCTGCTGCTGGAGGATTTTGCGGCGAAACTCTCTCTGCCGGAAAAATCCCCTCCACGGGGAACGCTGGAGTCTGTCGATCGCCGTATCGAGCAGGTGCGCCATGCCCATGAGCGGCTGCACAATCTGCGCAATTTCATCGAGAATGCGATCAGCCAGATGGACGATGGTCTGCTGGTGGTTGATGCCATGGGACAGGTGGCAATGGCCAACCCCCGCGCCGCCTTCTATCTGGGTCAGTCTGAAGCGGTTTCCCTGGTCGGCATGGATGCTGAAACGCTATTGAGCCAACTGGACATCCAGGGTGGTTACTGCTGGAGTGAACTGATGCAGCGCCTGCTGCTGGACGAACAGCCGATCCGTTTCGAGGCGCTGCGTCTGCCGGATACCGAGTTGTTTGTGCAGATGAAACCCCTCGACCAGTCTCTTGCCGGTAGTTTCGGTATGATCGTGACGCTCTCATTTATCGGTGCGCTCAAGCGCACTGAACGGACCCGGGCCAGGATGCTGAGTTTTCTCTCTCACGACATCCGCTCTCCCATCACGTCGGTGCTCTCCCTTACACAGTCCCGACAGGCAACGGAAGGCACAGCGGAGTCGCTGGCCAAACAGATACAGCCACTGGCGCAGCGTTCATTGAAGCTGGCGGATGATTTTCTGCAATTGGCCCGGGCTGAAGCGGTGGATGCCACGACGTTTGCAGATACCGATTTCGTCTCAGTGGTCTATAGCGCGGTCGATGAGATCTTTATCCAGGCGCAGTCGCGCAATATCCGTATCGACCAGCAGATCGACTGTGAAGAGGCCTGGCTCAACGGTAATGCCGGGATACTGGAACGTGCAGTGCAGAATCTGCTGGGTAATGCGGTCAAGTTCTCGCCCGAAGAATCGGTGATTACTATTCATCTGACCTGTCTCGACAGTGAGATAGTCTGTTGTATCAGGGATCAGGGTCCGGGTATTGCCGAAGGTCAGTTGGAAACTATTTTCCTCCCTTTTCAGCATGGTGATCAGACAACCGAATATCAGCGCACCGGCGTTGGCCTTGGGTTGAGTTTCGTCAAGGTGGCGGTCGAGAAGCACGGCGGCACCATCGAGGTATGCAACAGTGAAACAGGGGGGGCGGAGTTCTGTCTGCGTCTCCCGTTTGACCCCGAGTTGTGATTGTTTGCTCCCGGCAAATCGGGGCATAATGCGCGCTTGAGCAGACCCTGCGGAGAGTGAAATGCCGAAATACCGTTCCCATACCACCACCCATGGACGCAACATGGCCGGTGCCCGCGCCCTGTGGCGGGCCACCGGGATGCAGGACGACGATTTCGAAAAGCCGATCATCGCCATTGCCAACTCCTTCACCCAGTTCGTGCCGGGCCATGTCCATCTGAAAGATATGGGGCAGTTGGTGGCCCGGGAGATCGAAAAGGCCGGTGGTGTTGCCAAAGAATTCAATACCATCGCGGTGGATGACGGCATCGCCATGGGGCACGGCGGCATGCTCTATTCGCTGCCGTCGCGGGACATCATTGCCGATTCCGTGGAGTATATGGTCAATGCTCACTGCGCGGATGCGCTGGTCTGCATCTCCAATTGCGACAAGATCACCCCCGGTATGCTGATGGCCGCCCTGCGGCTCAATATTCCAACGGTATTCGTCTCCGGTGGACCGATGGAGGCGGGTAAGGTCACTCTCTCCTCCAAAGGAGAGATCAAGCTGGATCTGGTGGATGCAATGGTCTCCGCTGCTGATCCCAATGAGAGCGACAGCGACGTGGCGGCCATTGAACGGTCGGCCTGCCCCACCTGCGGCTCCTGTTCCGGCATGTTCACTGCCAACTCCATGAACTGTCTGACGGAGGCCCTGGGTCTGAGCCTGCCGGGTAACGGCTCCCTGGTGGCCACCCATGCAGCACGCAAAGCACTGTTCCTGGAGGCCGGGCGGCTGATTGTCGATCTCTCCCGCCGCTACTATGAGCAGGATGAGGATTCTGTTCTGCCTCGCTCAGTCGCCACATTCGGGGCATTTGAGAACGCCATGACACTGGATATCGCCATGGGCGGCTCCACCAATACCGTGCTGCATCTGCTGGCGGCGGCCCACGAGGCGGGCGTCGATTTCACCATGCAGGACATCGACCGGCTCTCACGCAAGGTGCCAAATCTGTGCAAGGTTGCGCCGAGCACCCAGCAGTACCACATGGAGGATGTGCATCGTGCCGGCGGAGTGATCGGGATCCTTGGCGAGTTGGATCGCGCAGAATTGCTGAACCGGGATTGCGGCACCGTCCACAGTGGCAGTATCGGTGACGCTCTCGATCACTGGGACATCCAGCGGACTTCTGACCCACAGGTCCGGGAGCGCTACCTGGCCGGACCCGGTGGCGTTCCGACCCAGATCGCATTCAGCCAGCATAAAAACTGGCCGAACCTCGATACCGATCGTGAAAACGGCTGTATCCGGGATTTGGCACACGCCTACTCTCAAGATGGGGGGCTGGCGGTGCTGTTCGGCAATCTGGCGGAGCAGGGTTGCATCGTAAAGACTGCCGGGGTGGATGAGTCGAACCTTACCTTCAGTGGCCCTGCACGGCTTTTTGAAAGTCAGGATGACGCAGTGGCGGCAATCCTGGGTGACAGGATTAACGCAGGGGATGTGGTGATCATCCGCTATGAAGGCCCCAAAGGGGGCCCCGGCATGCAGGAGATGCTCTACCCCACCAGTTATCTGAAATCGAAGGGGTTGGGCAAGGCCTGTGCCCTGATCACCGACGGCCGTTTCTCCGGTGGCACATCGGGGTTATCTATCGGCCACTGTTCGCCTGAGGCGGCGGAAGGGGGCAATATCGGCTTGGTGCAGGAGGGAGACACTATCGATATCGATATTCCCAATCGTCGCATCAATGTTGCTGTTTCCGCTGAGATGTTGTCCGCCCGGCGGCAGGAGATGGAGCAGCGGGGCAGCGCCGCCTGGCAGCCGCAAAACCGGCAGCGGCCAGTCTCGCAGGCACTACAGGCCTATGCGGCGCTGACCACCAGTGCGGCGCAGGGTGCGGTGCGGGATCTGTCTCAGCTGAAAAAATAGCGCCTGAGGGCGGGTTGGTCGTACTGGTTAGGTCGGACTGTTGTGATGGCTCATAATTGGTGAGCCGGTTTTTCTGTTAATTGGGGTATTCTGAAAGTGTCATTTGATTTGAAGCAGTGTTACATCTTCTCCCGTCTCGACGAAGGGCAGATAGCCCGGGTCGAGGCGATGAGCCAGGTGATCGAACTGGAGGATGGTCAGCACCTGTTTCAGGTGGGTGACGTGGCGGATCGTTTCTATCTGGTGACTCAGGGGCAGATCAAGCTCTACCGTTTGGCCATGAACGGAAATGAGAAGGTCATCGAGATCATCACGCCGGGTCATACATTTGCCGAAGCGCTGATGTTCCAGGAGAGCCCGAACTTCCCGGTCAACGCCACTTCCATTGGTGGTGCTGAACTGCGCTCATTTGACAGCCAGTCCTTCCTCGATATGCTGCGGGAGTCCACCGATACCTGTTTCCGGCTCATGGCAAGCATGAGTCAGCGGCTCAAGCATCTGATCAAGGAGATCGACGATTTGACCTTGCAGAGCGCCACCGGACGGGTGGCAGGGTTTCTCTGGGGTAATTGGGATACGGAAAAGCAGAACGGTAACATGATCGATCTGCGAGCCCCTAAGGGGGTGCTTGCCTCACGGCTGTCGGTAAAGCCCGAGACCTTCTCCCGCATCCTGCATAACTTTACCGAGCAGGGACTGATCAGGGTAAATGGCAGTCACATCGAGATCATCGATGCGGAACGGCTCTTTAAGCACGCCGAATCCGCCGGTGTCTGTGGTGGCAGCCTGGCGCCGTGATGGCGGCTGCTACAAGCGATTTTCAGGGCAGCGCATATGTGTCCCTGATGGATAGAGCGCAGTAAAAATCGCTTAATGGCTCAGGTTTGGCAATAGCGTAACCCTGACCATAACCGATGCCAATTTCTTTCAACATTGCGAGGGTGATGCCGTCCTCGACATATTCGGCAATGGTATCCATGCCCATGATTTGGGCGACTTCATTGATCGCTTTTACCATGGCGAAGTCAACAGGATCGCTGGCGATGTCGCGCACGAACTCGCCATCTATCTTCAGATAGTCCACCGGCAGGTGTTTCAGGTAGGCGAAGGAGGACATGCCGGTGCCGAAGTCGTCGAGGGCAAAGCGGCAGCCCAGGGATTTTATGCGTTCGATGAACAGTTGTGCCTTGGAAAGGTTGGAGATGGTTGCCGTCTCCGTCACCTCAAAAAGGAGCCGGCAGGGATCCACGCCACTGCTCTCAAGTTGAGATTCCAGCACTTCCAGAAAGCCGGGGTCGGTAATCGACTGGGCCGAGAGGTTTATGGAGACAAAGCCGTCGTCCAGCGGAGGGCAGCTCTCCATCCACTGCAGCGTATCCGAAATGACAAACCGATCCAGATCGATCATCAGACCGTAACGTTCAGCGGCAGGAATAAAGGCGCCAGGCAGCATCATCTGCCCATCCTCCTGTTCCATTCTGAGCAGGATCTCCAGGTGAAAACCGCTGTTGCTGTTTGAGCGGATGGGTTGGATCTTCTGGCAATAGAGTAGAAAGCGCCCCTCGTCCAGTGCATGACGAATGCGGGAAACCCACTGCATTTCGCCATAGCGTTGCTCGATTATCTCATCCTCCTCGGAGTAGACATGGACCCGGTTGCGCCCCCCCTCCTTTGCCGCGTAACAGGCGCTGTCAGCGGCACTGAGGATCTGGGTCAGGTCATGATATCTGGCATTGAAGGCAACCACTCCGATACTGACGCCGATGGTGAAAGGCTTATTCTCCCAGGTGAAGCGGAAGTTGCGCACCGAAAGACGTATCTCTTCCGCCAACACAATGGCCTGCTGTTGAGGGCAGTATTCAAGCAGAATGGCGAATTCATCACCGCCCAAACGTGCCACGACGTCGGTACGGCGGGCGATCTCAAGCAGCATCTGTGTGAGTTGGCGGAGCAATTCGTCACCCGCAATATGGCCGCAGGTATCGTTGACCACCTTGAACTGATCCAGGTCCAGATACATCAAGACGTGTTCAGCATCATCGGTATGGGCCAGTTCCATCGCCGTCTGTAGCCTGCGCTCGAACTCCAGCCGGTTGATCAGACCTGTCAGCGCATCATGGGTTGCCTGCCAGGAGATGCGTTGTGCCATGCGTTGAGCCTCGGTAATGTCTCTGACTACCAGTACATTTCCGGCGTTCTTATTTCTTTCGCCGCTGATCACTGCCACCGATAACTGTACGATTCGCGTGGTCTTGCCATCGCTTTGGGTGAGAGTCAGTGGCCGGTTGTCCAGTTTGGTTATCTCATCTGCGGTAAGGCACTGGCCCAGAGGCAGGTTGACTGGCGCGCCTGTGGTTTCATCTGACAGATCGAGTATGTCGGCAAGCAGGCAGTCCAGCGCATGGTTAGCCCCCCAGCCGGTCAATTCCTGGGCCGTGTGGTTGAGTGCGGTAACCACGCCTTGGGCATTGGTCGTAATGACGCCCTCGCTGATCGAGGCCAGAGTGGTTTCCGCCAGCTCCTTGCGTGCGCGCAACTGTTGGGTCTGTGAGGCCACCTCTATTTCCAGCTGATCTTTGGCTGCCAACAGGGCATGTTCAGCACGCAGGCGGTGCGTTTTTCCCCGCAGGATCAATCCCACCATGAACATGCTTGAGATGAAGAAGACCAGGAATACCCATACTGCCTGGGTGATGACCTCTTTTTCAAAGCCGTTGAAGGTTGCCGGAGCACCGATATCCACCAGTTCCCAAAGCGTGCCGGGTACTTTTTGCCGGGCCAGAATGCGCTGGGACATCTCTTCCGTGAGCGTGGGATTCTCCAGTTGCAATTCGTAGCGGTTACCCTCTTCGGTAACCTCGATCAGGTTGGGCTTTTCGGTATTGAGCAGGATAAGTTTGTGCTGATGCCGGTGGGAGATCCGTAGCAGATTTTGCAGCAGCGTGGTCTGAAAACTGACAAAAAACACCAGGCCATCCTGTCTGCTGGTGGTGACCATGATATCGAAATGATACTGATTCGGGTTTGGGTGAATCTGAATCAAATCGTCCTTGCCACCGGCAAAGTCACTGATCTTCAGTTGACACAGTTCGCCAACAGCGCCGCTGAGATCGTCATAAAGCGGAGATCCGTCTCTGTCAGCCAGGGTGAAGGCAAAACCGTCGGGGAAGTAGCTGAGTACGCGTTGGTTGAGCCTCTCCTGTGCTTCCTCATCTTCAGGGTCCGCGTCGATCGCATCTATCAACCCGGACTCATAATTGGAGAAGATGTGTAGTAAACGGCGTTTTTCGCCGATCATGCGGCTGATCTCGTTGGCGGTCATCTTTACTGGGTTGGCAGCAAGATCCATGTGGTGGGCGCGATTGGCCTCTATGCGTTGAATAACGATGCCCGCCAGCAGCAGCGCCAGCAGCAGCATGAAGAAAACGACATAGGTGATGGTGAGATTTTTTGAAGTCAGTTTCATCTTTTTGCTGTTCCGGGGTCTTGCAAACTATGTTTTGCCCTGAAACAGCTTGGGCTGAGCTACTCAATGCATTGAGTCGGCAGCTGTTGGACAATCTTTACACTATTTTTATTCTGGGATTCTTGAATTTTAGCGGGATTCGCCCCATCTGTTGGAATATTAAGGTTTTATTGTGGAGTTTTTCTCATGCGTATGGATCGTTTGACCAGCAAGTTTCAGATGGCACTGGCAGATGCCCAGAGCCTGGCTGTCGGCCGTGATCATCAATTTATCGAGCCGGTGCATCTGATGAGCGCCCTGCTGGACCAGGAGGGTGGAACCGTGCGCCACCTGCTGACGCAGGCGGATATCAATGTCAATCAGTTGCGTTCGGATCTCAGCGCCTCATTGGAGCGCCTGCCTGGCGTCCAGGGGGCTGAGGGGGATCTGCATATCTCCAATGATCTTGGCCGCCTCTTCAACCAGACTGACAAACTGGCCCAGCAGCGCAAGGATCAGTACATATCCAGTGAACTTTTTGTGCTTGCCGCCGTCGAGGACAAGGGTGAGCTGGGAGATATGATGCGCAAGGCCGGTGCCGACAAGGCGCGGTTGGAACAGGCCATTGAGAAGATGCGGGGGGGACAGAAGGTCGATGATCCCAACGCGGAGGATCAGCGCCAGGCCCTGGAAAAATACACCATCGATCTCACTGAGCGGGCAGAGCAGGGCAAGCTCGATCCGGTGATCGGACGTGACGATGAGATTCGCCGTACCATTCAGGTGTTGCAGCGCCGTACCAAGAATAACCCGGTACTGATCGGTGAGCCCGGCGTGGGCAAGACCGCCATTGTGGAAGGCCTGGCCCAGCGCATCATCAACGGCGAGGTGCCGGAGGGGGTCAAGGGAAAACGGCTGCTCTCCCTGGACATGGGCGCCCTGATCGCCGGGGCGAAGTTTCGCGGTGAATTCGAGGAGCGTCTCAAGGCGGTGCTCAACGACCTCTCCAAGCAGGAGGGGCAGATCATCCTCTTTATCGACGAACTGCACACCATGGTGGGGGCCGGCAAGGCGGAAGGCGCTATGGATGCGGGCAACATGCTCAAGCCCGCCCTTGCCAGGGGCGAGTTGCACTGCGTCGGCGCCACCACCCTGGACGAGTACCGCCAGTATGTGGAGAAGGATGCCGCCCTGGAACGCCGTTTCCAGAAAGTGCTGGTGGACGAGCCCAGTGTGGAGGACACTATCGCCATCCTGCGTGGGCTCAAGGAGCGCTACGAGGTGCATCATGGCGTGGATGTGACCGACCCGGCCATCGTTGCCGCTGCGACCCTCTCCCACCGCTATATCTCCGACCGGCAGTTGCCGGACAAGGCGATCGACCTGGTGGACGAAGCAGCCTCCCTGATCCGCATGGAGATCGACTCCAAGCCGGAACTGATGGATCGCATGGAGCGGCGCCTCATTCAGTTAAAAATCGAACGTGAGGCGCTCAACAAAGAGACCGACGAGGCCTCGAAAAAGCGCCTCGCCCATCTGCAAGAGGAGATCGAACGGCTGGAGCGGGAGTTCTCCGATCTGGAGGAGATCTGGAAATCGGAGAAGGCGGCACTGCAGGGTACCGCCCACATCAAGGAGTCCCTGGAGCGGGCGCGCCTGGAGCTGGAAACCGCCCGCAGGGCAGGCGATCTGGCGCGCATGTCCGAGGTGCAGTATGGGCGTATTCCAGAATTGGAAAAGCAGCTTGATATGGCTGCCCAGGCTGAGATGCAGGAGATGAAACTGCTGCGTAACAAGGTCACTGAAGAGGAGATCGCCGGGGTGGTCTCCAAGTGGACCGGCATCCCGGTCTCCAAGATGTTGGAGGGTGAGCGGGACAAATTGCTGCGTATGGAGGATGAACTGGGTAGACGGGTCATCGGCCAGGCAGAGGGCGTACGTGCGGTGAGTGATGCCATACGCCGCTCCAGGGCAGGCCTGTCCGATCCGAGTCAGCCCAACGGATCATTTCTCTTTCTTGGCCCCACCGGCGTGGGCAAGACCGAACTCTGCAAAGCGCTGGCGGAGTTCCTCTTCGATACCGAAGAGGCGATGATCCGCATCGACATGTCGGAGTTCATGGAGAAGCACTCGGTGGCGCGGCTCATCGGCGCGCCCCCCGGCTACGTGGGTTACGAAGAGGGGGGCTATCTCACCGAGGCGATACGCCGCCGCCCCTACTCAGTGATCCTGATGGACGAGGTGGAGAAGGCCCATCCCGACGTCTTCAACGTGTTGTTGCAGGTGCTGGATGATGGCCG
Source organism: gamma proteobacterium endosymbiont of Lamellibrachia anaximandri (assembly GCA_016756855.1). Lineage (GTDB taxonomy): Bacteria > Pseudomonadota > Gammaproteobacteria > Chromatiales > Chromatiaceae > QGON01. The sequence continues at coordinate 11,800 of JAESPD010000068.1, forward strand.
CCTGACCGACGGTCAGGGCCGCACGGTCGATTTTCGCAATACCGTCATCGTGATGACCTCCAACCTGGGTTCACAGATGATCCAGGAGCAGAACTCGGAAGCCGAATATGACGAGATGAAGTCGGTGATTATGGAGGTGGTGCGGCAGAGTTTCCGGCCGGAGTTCATCAATCGTCTGGACGAAATTGTGGTCTTCCATCCACTGGACAGGGCACAGATCAGAGCGATTGCCTCAATTCAGATCGGTTATCTGCAACAGCGCCTGTCTGATAATGAAATGGGCCTGGAGATCTCCGATGCCGCACTCGACCGGCTGGGCGAGGCGGGTTTCGACCCGGTCTATGGGGCGCGACCGCTGAAACGGGCGATCCGCCAGCAGTTGGAGAACCCGCTGGCCCAGGAGATCCTCGGTGGGCGTTTCGGTGCGGGGGATGTCATTCAGGTGGATGTCTCGAATGAGGGGCTGACGTTCGGTAAAGCCAGAGTGGTCGGCGCAGCCTGATTCAATCCGTCAGGCACAGAAAAGCCCTATAGTTCGCGAGAGCTATAGGGCTTGATTGGTCGGTGTGAGAGGATTCGAACCTCCGACCCCTTCCTCCCGAAGGAAGTGCGCTACCAAGCTGCGCTACACACCGGGAACTTGTTTCGGCTCAGAATTAGAGCCCGCGAATGATAATGGAATTCCGGGGGGGATTCAATTGAAGGAGCGGCGCTCTTTGCAGATAGACTAACTGGTTCGGGACACGGAAAAATCGGCCAGTGCGGCTAGGGCATCCCGGTAGGGTGAGGGTGGAATCGCCTCCAGTGCGGCTTTCGCTTTTTGTGCTTCTTCCTGTGCCATATTCTCCGTGTAGGCGATGGCATCGGTGGTTCTGATCGCCTCCATGACGAAGTCGATCTCGTCGAGGCCGCCCTTTTCGATGATCTCCTGCAATTTTTTCCGCTGGGTTTCGCTCCCGACCTTTATCGCCTGCAGCAGAGGCAGTGTCGGTTTGCCCTCGGCCAGATCATCGCCGATGTTTTTGCCGATATCTTCGTTGGATGAGTTGTAGTCGAGAGAGTCATCCACCAGTTGGAAGGCAATCCCCAGGTGGAGACCGTAATCCGCCATCGCCTTTTCCTGCTCTGGTGAGGCGCCGGTGATGACACCGCCAAGCCGGGCGCCGGCCTCGAAGAGTGTCGCGGTCTTGCGCTTGATGACCTCCATGTAGTCGGCTTCGGTGGTCTCCGGATTGTTGCAGTTGAGCAGCTGCAGCACTTCACCCTCTGCGATGCGGTTGGTGGCGTGAGAGAGTACGTCCATCACCCGCATCTGTCCCACAGACACCATCATCTCGAAGGAGCGTGAATAGAGAAAGTCACCCACCAGCACACTGGCTTCATTGCCCCAGACAGCGTTTGCGGTCTCCTGATTGCGCCGCAGGTCGGAGCCGTCCACGACATCGTCGTGCAGCAGGGTGGCGGTGTGGATGAACTCGATGATCGCCGCCAGATCGATGTGGTCCTGGCCATTGTAACCACAGGCCTGGGCAGCCAGCAGCACGATCTGCGGGCGCAGTCGTTTACCGCCACTGTTGACGATATAGGCGCCTATCTGGTTGATCAGTACAACGTCCGATTTCAGATTGCTCAGGATCGTCTGATTGACGGCCTGCATATCGTCGGCGATGAGTTCACTAATGGCTTTTAGATCCATCTGTCCGTTACAGTTATTCAAAAAATTCCCGCATGCTAGGAGGGGGGCGCTTTGGTGTCAAGGATAATAAGTTGTGGTCTATCTTTGGCAGTGAGCGCAATAGTAACTCGATCGCTGTCCAATGGTGCGGTTTTTGATGAGGTTGCCGCAATTGGGACAGGGCTCCCCCGTCTTGTCGTAGATCAACAGCGCTTGAGCAAAATAGCCGGGCCGTCCATCCTCCTGCTGGAAATCCCTTAAGGTGGTTCCCCCCGCCTTTATTGCCTCGCGGAGTACGGTGGTGATCTCTGCCGCCAGGCGATCATAGCGCTGCTGTGAGATACGATTGGCAGGTCGGGCGGGGTGAATGCCGGCACGAAACAGTGATTCACTGGCGTAGATGTTACCCACGCCGACCACCACCTTGCTGTTCATGATGAGATTTTTCACCGCCACCCTGCGCCTGCTGCCCGCCTGGTGGAGGTGGATCCCGTCAAAGTCGGGTCCGAGGGGTTCAGGTCCCAATTCTTTGAGCAGGTTGTGGTCGGCTGCGGGGGCCGAGGTCCAGAGCACCGCGCCGAAGCGGCGGGGATCACGCAGGCGCAGGATACGGTCGTTGTCGAAGGTGATCTCGAAGTGGTCGTGGGTCTGCGGGGGGGGCCCCCGCTCCAGGACTCGCAGGCTGCCGGACATGCCGAGATGCAGGATCAGGGTACCCTGGTCGAACTGCAGCAGGAGATATTTTGCCCGCCGTTCGACCCGTTGCAGGCGCTGTCCCGGCAGATCTTGGGGCAGGGTGGTGGGGATCGGCCAGCGCAATTTCGTCTGGCGGATGACCACCTGTTCCACTACAGCGTCCCTGATGCGGGGCTCTATACCCCGGCAGGTGGTTTCGACTTCTGGCAGTTCGGGCATAACTACTTCTTCTGCCAGGCCGTTTCCGGGGCAGTGAGGTGGTGTTGGAAGCCATCGCCGATGCGATGGATCAGATGGTTGATTTGGACATAGCGCAGGTTGTCGATCGGGTCGTTGTTGCCGAATGCCAGTTCCAGGCCATCGAGTTGCAGACGAATGGCGGATGGTTGCAGACCGAAAGCTTTCAGTTGATGTTCCGGGGCGGGAAAACGATCAAAACTTGGTGTGCGGCTGATCTCCAGCAGTTGTCTGATGCGGCTACTGTCGGCAGGTGTTTGCCCTATCCTCCAGATGCCGTCGCCTTTGTGCAGTCGGATATCCCGTCCGCTGTTGTCCGAGATCCTGATGTTATTGATTTCATCGGGGTCGAGATCGGTCAGGGGTGGCGGGGGTGTGGGTTGCAGCCACCAGCCAAGTGCGGCCAACAGGCATAGCAGGGCAAAGAGCAGCAGATTGATCCAGGTGCGACGACTCATCATGCCCGTTTTCGACTCCAGTGAATCCAGCCGCCGGTCGTCAGCAACAGCAGCGGCAGCAGGATCAAAAAGCCGAGGCCGATAATGCCCTGCGCGAAGGGGGAGAGCAGCAGTGTCTGGTCGGTTGCCGGGGGGCTCTGTATGTTCAGGCCCTCTTCAGCGGTCAGCCAGTTGATCAATGTTATCCCCAGATCCTGGTTGCCGGCATTGCCCAGATAGGCGTTGGAGAGGAAATCACCGTCGCCCACCACAAAAACTCTCTGAGTCCCTCCGTTCTTCTTCCGGCTCAAGGCGTAACCGATAGTCAGTGGTCCTGGCTCTTCACCAGCGTCGGGGTCTCTCTGGATCTCTCCCTCTATGGCGCCAGTCTCGTTCCATGAGTTTTGCAGCGTCTGTAACAGCGGCACGGCATGCCAGGGTGACGAAACGCGACTCTGCAGCGCCAATGCCTGGGGGTAGAGAGTGATGAGATTGAAGTTCCGGGTAACCGGGTGTTGGGGATAACGGGATACCAGCGCGATGGAGGGATCCTCAATGCCCAGTTCCCGTACGTTGGCGTCCACCAGGATGCCCGGCAGGGTTTCCAAACCCAGTGAAGCGAGCAGCGGACTCAAGGCGGTATTCTGCCCGGGGTCGAAAAGCAGCAAGAGGTTGCCGCCCTGTTCCAGGTATAACTGCAGTCGTGACAGCTCGGCCGGCAGCAGGGCCTTCTGGGGAGATGCAACGACGAGCAGGCTGGTGTTGTCAGGGATATCCGGGGTCTCCACCAGGTTCAGGCTGATGGTTTTGAGGCCCTTCTGCTGTAGAGTTGAGCCGAAAAGGCCCAAGTCGTGGTTGGCCTGTCCCAGCAAGCTGCGTTCACCATGGCCCTCAAGCCCGACCAGCCAGCGGGTCTCGGTCCGCAACAACCGATGGATGGCGCTGGTCAAGGTGGTTTCGTCGAGCTGCTGGAGACGCTCCTGGCGGCCCTGATAACCGATCAGGAGTTCGCCGGATAGGGTGATGCCCTGACGGCGTGCTGCATCGGGATGCTGGATCGGATCGATAAACTTTAGCGTAAGGTCGGGTTTGAAACGGTGATAGCGTTCGATGAATGATTCGATCTTTTCCCGCAAGGCGGTCTGTTCTGCGGCGTAGACCGTGATGGTGATGGGGCCATCAGCCTGTGCCAGGGTCTCGATGCTTGTCTTGCTGAGGGTATTGCTGCCATTGCGGGTCCAGTCCCATTGCAGCTCGAAACGGCTGCTCAACCAGGCGGCTAGCAGCAGCACTGCCAGCAGTTGCAGATAAAAAAGCGTGTTTTGAAAATGTGCCGGTATCTTCATCTGTCTACTGACTGCGTCGATGGTTAAGCCGGTGAAGGGTCAGGGCGATGAAGAAAAGGGTCAGCAACAGGAAGTAGGCGATGTCACTGCTTTTTACCAGTCCAAGTTGTAGATTGAGCAGATGGCCCGGCCAGCCGAACCAGCGCAGGATGCCGCTGGTTTCGCTGGCAAAGTTCTGCCCCAGGATGGAAAGAAGCAACAGCAAGCCGTAACTGCCTGCTGCAGCGATTGCCGGCGATTCGCTCAGCGCAGAGAGGTAGAGTCCGATGGCGCTGAAACAGAGGGTCAGCAGGAAGAGCCCCAGGGTGGCGGCAGCCAGTAGCCCAAGATCGAGGTTTACGCCGATCAACAGGGAGAGAGAGTATCAGCGGTAGTAGCAGGATCATGCCTAAAAACAGTATCTGCCCCAGATATTTTCCGAAGACGATTGTCGTCAGGGAGAGCGGGGCGCTGCTCAGCAGCGTGAAGTTGCTCTGGTGAGCGGTATCACTGAACTGCCGCATGGCAAGAATCGGGGTGGTGAAGAGGATCAGCACCGCCGCAAAACCGTAGAGCTGCAAGGTGAGAAAATGGGTCAGCCCGAGGGTGCGTCCCTCCGGTTTGAGACCGGTGAAATTTTCCAGGATCTGCAGGAACTGCCAGCTCAGCAGAAAGAGGGCGATGGCAAGCATCGCCCAAGCCAGCGGAGTGCGCATCAGACGCCGCCACTCCATGAATGCCAGGGTTAGGATCACGCGCCTGGCCCCCCGCTGGTCAGCTCCAAAAAGATCTGCTCCAGACTCAGGACCTCCGGCGTCATCGACTTCAGTCCCCATCCCTGTTCAACCACCGCGGCAGCCAGTTGCGGGGCCTTGGCGCCGGGAGTGAGGGTGATATGGAAGTAGTCTGTGTGCAGGTTTGTTGCGGATGCCACCATCGGCAGGGAATTGAAAATCGCAGCATCTGGGCACTGTTCGAGTTCCAGTTTCAGGGTTGGGGTGGTGGGTGGTGAGATATCACCGCTGTAGACGCGTTTCCCCTGGTGCAGGATCAAAATCCGGTTACAGACCGCCTGTACCTCCGGCAGGATGTGGCTGGACAGGATGAGGAGAGTAGACCAAGGGACTCTCACCCTCAGCCTCTCGCAGAACGGTACGTGAACGTCTCCGCTCATACCGCTCCCATCAAGCAAACGCACCTTTCATCCCCTCACGCCAGTGAACAAACAAACCCGGGCTTTCCTTCATGCATCGGTCAAAAAACGCCATCGCACGCATTTTACTGCGCCTAATCGCTTTGTACTTACGCATAACCCAGCGAATCAACGTCTTATTCACGTGCCGAATGATCGCATACATCGCTGATCGATAGAATTTGCCATAGTAAGCTATCCAACCCCTCATGATGGGGTTGAGCCACTGGGCTATGTCATTTAGCGACAGATCAGTTCGACTGCGTAAACGGGACTTCCGGATTTTCACTCGCATTGCCTTCAGAGCATCACGACTTACTGCTGGATTG
>JAESPD010000069.1 GCA_016756855.1 gamma proteobacterium endosymbiont of Lamellibrachia anaximandri
ACCAGTCCACTACTGAATTGCCCTGATAATCTTTAAATCCAGCCTGGCATCGGTTTTAAACAGCAGTTCAATGATGTCGCGTCGTCCGCTGCCTGCCGCCAGCATGAGAGCCGTGACTCCACCGGCATTGCGTTGGTTAACGTCGGCCCCGGCCTTGAGGAGTAAGCGGGTGATGTCAACAGGGGTCGCGACGGCAAGGTGCAGTGGGGTTCTGCCCAGCCGGTCCCCGGCATTTGGTGATGCCCCTGCATCAAGCAGCATCGATACGGCATGCTGCTTTCCGACTTTGATGGCAAACATTAAGGCAGTCCAGCCTTTGGCATCCTGGGTGTCCAATGATTCGGCGCTTGCAATTATCCCTTTGAGTTCGGCCATATCCCCCCCCTGAACTGCTGCATGTAGCGGCAGTGAATTGCTCGCTGCACCGGTCAGCGGGAGCGTTAGCAGTACCCCGGATACCACGACCTTCCTGATCCACAATATGAACCGCACTTTGAATCTCCTGTTTGTTGCGCTTAACCATATGGCCCTATAACCCGGGGGCGCTGTATCTACAGGAATAGTGCTAGACTTCAAAAAAGTCCTAACGAAAAGCCATTACTTATCCGTTTTTTTTACAAGTGCAATTAAAACAATGACTTGGTGATTCCTTGTGACAGGAACCAAGTGCGTGTGTCGGGGCCTGAATCTTGTCAGAGTCAAACTCAGAACTGAGTAAAGTCAGAACTTTCAGGATTGGTGACTGCCAAGTTGAGCCGCCGATGCTGCGCGTGACCTGTGATGGTCAGGTTGTGCGCCTGGAACCCAGGACTATGCAAGTCCTGGTTTACCTTGCGGCACATGCGGGGCGAGTTATCAGCCGGGCGGAACTCGAGGAAAATATCTGGCAGGGGCGTATTGTTGGCGAGGATGCGCTGACCAATACGATATCAAAGCTCCGGCGAACTTTTGGAGACGACGCACGTAACCCGAAGACAATCGAGACCTTGCCAAAGACCGGCTATCGCTTGGTTGCCGAGGTGAATTGGATCGATGCCGAGTCTGAACCGCCTGCGAAGAGATCGTTCAGAGCAGAAAGGCCAAACTCCTTGCCCGGCCGCTTCTGGATGGGATTGCTGGTATCCATGGCACTACTTACAGGCATAGCGGGCTGGTTGCTGCTTCAACAACAGGCAGAGTCTGATCTTGAGATTTCTATTCAGAGCGATGGGTCTGAGGGAAAACCGTCTGTCGCGATCATCCCCTTCGAGAACCTGGGGGAAAAACCGCAACAGGACTATTTCGCAAACGGCATCACTGCGAACCTGATTACAGACCTGTCCAAGGTTTCCGGTCTACTGGTAATTGCACCGGGCTCGGTATTTCCTTACCGGAACAGCACTTTTGGGACAAGAAAAATATCCCAGGAACTCAATGTGGACTATGTGGTTCGAGGTAGTGTGCAGCGCCAAGGTCACAATGTAAGGGTAAATGCACAGCTGATTGAAGCCGCAAGCGAACGAGCACTTTGGGCAGAGCGTTACGATAGTGAAATGAGCAATGTGTTCAAGCTGCAGGATCAGGTGGCGACTGCACTTGTGGCGGCACTCAGTGTCGAATTGGCACCCAGTGAGCGGGATATTTTCAGTAGAGATCCCTCAGCCAGTGTGCAAGCTTATGATCTCTTTTTACGGGGTCTGGAGGAATATGGTCATCGCACTCCAGGCAGCAATCGTTCTGCCCGTGGATATTTTGAGCAGGCAATTGCACTGGATCCCAATTTTACACGCGCAACTGCAGGCCTTGCGCTGGTTCATTCGCGTGATGCTATTGATGGTTGGACCGCAACGCCAACGCATTCTCTGAGCCTTGCTGCGAAATTCGCTGATACTGCGGCAGACATTAATCCAACAGTTCCTCAGGTACATTTTGTGACTGGCCAGGTCGCGCTGTTCAGAGGGCAGCATGCGAAGGCGATCGAGGCCACTCAGCGGGCGATAGATTACAGTCCGAATTATGCTGATGCCTATGCTTTGCTGGCATGGATCATGAGTTATGCAGGTCAGCCCAATGAAGCCTTGGCGGTGTTGGAAAGCGCGATTCGACTCAATCCGGTCATTCCAGCGTCCTATTCTGAAATTCTCGGAGAGATCCTTTTCCTGCAGGGCAATTATTCCAATGCCATTGCCTCATTTGAAAGGGCCTTGCAAATTAATCCATCGCACATGCGCGCCCGTATGTGGCTCATCGTTACGCTTGCACAGCTTGGAAAGCTTGATGAGGTGCAATGGCAGGTGGCTGAACTAATGTTGCTGAACTCAGGGTTTTCTCTGGCGCGCTTGGAGTATGCATTCCCATTCCGTGATCAGTCGGTTCGAAACCGGCTGCTACAGGGCCTTCGCCAGGCTGGGTTACCGGAATAGAAATAGATGCCACTTCATTGTTAAGTAGGATTAAGCTGAATCTGCAACGGAAAACAGTACGGTGTGATCCAGATCCAGTCCCACGGAGAGGCTTTCTCCCAGCAGAAAGTTATCCCGTCCGTGGGTAATGTAGAGGATCTCAGTACCGCTCTGTAATCTCAATCGGTAGAGGATATCCGCGCCGCGGAACGCCTTACCGATCACTTGTGTGGTCACGCCATCAGGCTGACGGGCCACGTCGTCGGGTCGCAGCAGTATCTCCATGTTGCCGGTTTTCGATACCTCTGTGCCGACCACCGGTATTGGCCCCAGCTCACTGATCAGTCTGCCCCGGTTGTCCCGCACTAGCGGCAGTAGAGCACCTTGGCCGATAAAACCCGCCACGAACCGGTTTGCAGGGGTATGGTAGAGGTTGAAGGCGGTGTCCCACTGTTGGATGAGGCCGGTCTGCATTACTGCGATCCGATCCGCCATGGCGAAGGCTTCATGCTGGTCATGGGTGACCAGGAGGGCGGTGGTACCCTCCCGTTTCAGTATCTCCCGCGCCTCTCTGGCCAGGTTCTCCCGCAGGTCCACGTCCATGCTGGAGAAGGGTTCGTCCATCAGCAGCAGTGACGGCTCCGGCGCCAGTGCCCGGGCGAGGGCGATGCGTTGCTGTTGCCCGCCGGAGAGTTGGTGGGGAAAGAGCGAACCGGCGTCCGGTAGTTCCACCAGTCGCAGCAGTGACTTGATGCGTTTGCGCCGCTCCTTGCCGGGTCGGTCGGCGATACCGAAGCCGATGTTGTCCGCCACATTCAGATGGGGGAAGAGAGCGAAGTCCTGAAACACCATGCCGATGTGGCGCTGTTCGGGGGCGAGGATTTTACCGGAGCGGCTCACAGTTGACTGTTTGAGGTCGATGCTGCCGGCGCGGATCGGCTCGAATCCGGCGATGGCGCGCAACAGCGTGGTTTTTCCGCAGCCGGATGGACCTAGCAGACAGCCGATTTCGCCTGCCTGCAGGTCGTAGGTGACCCCTTTTACGACTTCGGTGTTCTCGTAGGCGATGTGCACATCGTTGAGCGCCAGCAGTTTATTCATGGGTCTCTCCGGATTTTCGGATGGCGCGGCTGAGCAGGATTACCGGCACAATCCCCACTACCACAATGGAGAGGGCGGCGATGGACGAATCGGCCAAGCGTTCGTCCGAGGCGAGTTCATAGGCTCTGACCGCCAGGGTGTTGAAATTGAAGGGGCGCAGAATCAGGGTTGCAGGCAGCTCTTTCAGTACGTCCACGAAGACCAGCAGCATGGCTGTCAATAGTGCGCCGCGCATCATCGGCAGATGGATGCGCCGCAATACCTTACCCGGTGCCAGCCCCAGTGAGCGTGCGGCGTCATCCATATTGGGGGTGATCTTCGACAGGCCCGATTCCACCGATTGAAGTGAAACCGCCAGAAAGCGCACTGCATAGGAGAAGAGCAGCGCGAAAACAGTGCCGCTGAGCAGCAGGCCAGTAGAGAGGTCGAAGGTGCCGCGCATCCACTCATCCAGAGTGTTGTCGAACCAGGCAAAAGGCAGCATCACCCCCACTGCGATCACCGTGCCGGGGATGGCGTATCCCATGGCGGAAAAGCGTACTGCGATGGCGACCGGTTTCGAGGGGTGGAGGCGCTGGCCATAACCCAGGAAGAGCGCCAGCATCAGGGTGAAGATTGCGGCGGCGCTTGCCAATAGCAGGCTGTTGCCCGCCAGCTGCAGGAAACTCAGGTCGATTGCCTCTTCCGCGATGGAGAGCGCCCATACCAACAGTTGACCTGCGGGTATAAGGAAGCCGAAGAGCAGAGGGATAGTGCAGATGGTGATGGCCGCATAACGCTGCCAGCCCCTGAGCGGGTGGTGGATCGGGTGGCGATGGCGTCCACCGGTTTGATAGAAGCGCTGGCGGCGGCGTGAATAGTGTTCCAGCAGAATCAGGATGAATACAAAGCTCATCAGGAGTGCGGCAAGCTGGGCGGCAGCAGCGCTGTCGTTGAGGCCGAACCAAGTGCGGAAGATGCCTGTGGTGAAGGTGCTGATGCCAAAATACTGCACAGTACCGTAGTCCGCCAGGGTCTCCATCAAGGCCAGGGAGAGGCCGGTGACGATGGCGGGCCGGGCCAGGGGCAGGGCGATGGAGAGAAATATCCGTAGTGGGCCCGCCCCCAGGGCGCGGCCTGCCTCCAGGGTTGAAGACGACTGCCCCAGAAAACTGCTGCGCGCCAGCATGAAGACGTAGGGATAGAGCACCAGGGAGAGCATGATGACTGCCCCGCCCAGGGAGCGGACCTCAGGAAAATAGTAGTCCCCCCCCTCCAGTCCGAAGCTGTCGCGCAGCCCGGTCTGAAGCGGACCGGCAAAATCGAGCAGACCGGTGTAAGTGTAGGCGATGATATAGGCCGGTATCGCCAGGGGCAGCAGCAGGCTCCATGCAAAAAAACGGCGACCGGGAAAGTCGTAGACAGCGATGACCCAGGCGGTGGGGATGCCAAGCAGCAGCACCCCGAACGCGACCCCTAAAACCAGCAGGGCCGAATTGCTCAGGTAGTCTGCGAGCACCGTCTCTGCGAGGTGGCTCCAGACCTCCCCTGCCGGGACGAAGATGAAACTGAAGACGGTGAAGACCGGCAGCGCCAGCACCAGGGCAGAGAGCAATACGCCGGCCTGCCAGAGGCCGGGTCGGTGTAGCGCAGTACGGTCTGTGGTTCTGTGAGTCGCTACTTCCACCCGGCTCGATCCATGATCCTCACCGCCGTCGCATTATTCTCACCGAGTTTGGCCAGATTCAACCGGTCCGCTTTGAAACTGCCCCACTGTTTGAGCAGGTCACTCCATTCGATCCCCTCTCGAACCGGGTACTCATAGTTGGCCTCGGCATACCACGACTGGGAATCCGGTGCGACCAGGAATTCCATCAGCCGGATGGCGTTGGCCCTGTTATTCGCGGCTTTGGTCAGCATGACGCCACTGATGTTGACGTGGGCGCCACGGCCGGACTGGTTGGGCCAGAAGATGGCGACCTTATCGGCTGCGGTTTGTTGCGACGGGTCTTTCCCTTTGATCATCTTGCCCAGATAGTAGGTATTGGCGATGGCGATGTCGCACTGGCCGGCTGCTGCCGCCTTGATCTGGTCGCGGTCTCCACCTTTGGGTTTGCGGGCGAGATTTTTCACCAGGCCGTCGGCCCAGACCTGGGTCTTATCCTTGCCATCGTGGGAGAGCATGGAGGCAACCAGCGACTGGTTGTAGATATTGCCGGAGGAGCGGATACAGATCTTTTTTGCCCACTTGGGCTCGGCCAGCGCCTCATAGGTGGAGAGTTCGTCTGCCGACACCTTGCCCTTGACATAGAGGATGGGGCGCGCCCGCAGGGAGAGTCCAAACCAGTGGCCCTCCGGATCACGATAGGCGGCAGGAATGGTATCCATGAGCTTGATGGAGGAGACGCTCTGGGTCACGCCGGCGCTCTTTGCCCGGTAGAGTCGTCCTGCATCGGTGGTGATGAGCAGATCCGCTGGACTGTTTCTGCCCTCCAGTTGCAGGCGTTTGAGCAGGGCATCGGCCTTGCCTGTCACCAGATTGACCTGTATGCCGGTCTGCGCGGAGAAGCGGTCAAGCAGTGGCTTGATCAGCGCCTCCTTGCGTGCTGAGTAGAGATTGACCTCTTCGGCGGCAAAGGCCGTGCTGGAGAATGAGGCCACAGCAATCAGGATAGCCAGTAGGAAATTAATAGAGAGGGATGTCTTTCTCATGGGAAAATAGAACTCCGCGCATGCGTAATGATAATGAGAAAGATTCTCAATACTTTTTGTGAAAAAGTCAACAGTGAGTCTGCAGGAGGATATAAAGGGAGATGCGAGGAGAGAGGGCGTTTGCCTGATCCGCTACGCTTGATCAGGCCTACGAACCCAACATGTTTGGTGTTACAAAGCTGGGACGCGATCGCCGGGCTGGGCTGTGCGGTACCACTGTTCCATTGGAACCGCTTCCGCGGAGCCTTCAAGGGGCGCCCAGGCGGCGAAATTCTCCTCTGCCACCGGTCTGAATGGCCCCTCCTTGAATTCAAACACCACTGTGTCGGGCGCCAGGGCCACCAGTCCGTGCCAGGCTCCCTCGGGCAGTTCCACGCCGTGCACCGGTCCACCGGCCTTTAATTCGGTGCGGCTGAGGAGTACGCCATTGTCGTCAAAGGTGAGATAGGCCAACTCCCCCTGGAGTACCAACAGCGTCTCCCATGTGGCGGGATCGGCATGTCGGTGGGGACGATAATAGGTGCCGGGCTGCATCGCCATGGCGAGTCGCTGTACACTGGAGTCGGGACTTGGGTGAAAACAGTGATGGGCGCGCAACCGGGAGGACGTACGAGAATCCTCAATCAGCTGGTGGGTGACGGATTCATCAAGCAGTTTCATCGATACGTTCTTAGTTGTGATGGGGGAACCAGTTTATGTCCTGTTGGTCACAAATCAAAATTCCTGTATGGCGGATGGTCTAACTATTCGATCGCCTCAATCTGCTATGCGCGCAGGGAAAGGCGAACATCAGACTCATCAGCAGCAGTGTGAGGATCGGCAGATTGCCCAGACTGGCATAGGGTGTGCTGCCGGACATGGGTTGTATCTCCCCCAGCAGGACATCTTTTTTCAGCAGGGGTGAAACCTTAACCAGTCCGCCGTGAGGATCGATGATTGCCGACACGCCGGTGTTGGTCGAGCGCAGTAGATAACGCCCCGTCTCCAGCGCCCGCATGCGGGCGATCTGCAGATGTTGGTGAGGCGCCAGAGAGTCTCCGAACCAGGCATCGTTGCTGGCGTTGATCAGATAGGCAGCCTCCGGCAACGCCTGGATCATCTCATTGCCGAAGGCGTCCTCATAACAAATCGACATGCCTACCTGATGATTGCCGACAGTCATCAATGGCTTGGTTGCGGTGCCGGCAGAAAAATCCGACATCGGAATGGTGAGGAAATCGACGAGTGGATTGAGTATCGATTTGAAGGGCAGAAACTCGGTGAAAGGGACCAGATGATGTTTGTAGTAGTAGTCTCGCAGACCACCGGCGCTGACCATGGTGTTGAAGTAGCTCTGTCTCTCCTCATCCATTCGAACCACCCCAAATACCAGATGAGCGTCGTTGTTCTCCAGCGCGGACTCAAGCGGCTGGACAAATGGTTCGTCCACCTGGGAGAGGAAAGCCGGTATCGCTGTTTCCGGCCAGATGATGAGATCGTTGTCGAGATGGATGCGGGTCTCGGTAGCGTAGAGCCGCAGGGTGTCCAGCAGTTGATCCGGTTGCCACTTTTTCTCCTGGGGAATATTGCCCTGGATCATAGCGATCTGCAGAGGATCGCCGTAGGGTTGAGTCCAGGATACCTGCTGCAGACCCCAGCCGACGCCCCAGAGCAGCAGGGCAGCGAGTGCCGTCCGCTGTTTTTCTGCCGAGAAAACAAGCGCCAGCAGCAGACCGGCGGAGAGTGCAGCAGCCCAGCTGCTGCCCAGCGCCCCCAGTAGTGAACTATAACCTGCGAGGGGCGAGTCGATCTGTGAGTGGCCGAGCTGTAACCAGGGAAAGCCGCTGAGAAACCAACCCCGAAACCACTCTGAGGCTACCCAGATGGCGGGATAGATTGCCAGCAGGCGCAGGCTTGCGGGGCTTTCAAAACGGCTTGTGAGCCAACCGGCCAAGCCGTAGTAGAGGGCCATTATCAGGACGAAGAGGGCGGTGATCAACAGAGGTGGGAACCAGCCGAGGTTGCCGAACTGGGCGATGCTGATGTGCAGCCATGAGACGCCACTGCCCATCAAACCAAGGCCGTAGATGAGTCCCAGCTGAAAACCGCTCCAGCGCCTGTTTTTCAGCCAGAGCAGGAAAAGTACGGCCGGTCCGGCAATGGCCAGAGGCCAGATATCGAAAGGTGCAAAGGCAAGGGTGGTCGCTGCACCCGAAAGCAGAGCCAGCAGGGCGCCCGGCCCGGTTTCGATCCACTGGAGGAGTCTGGAGCGGTAGGGCTTGGCCTTGGCCTTGGCCTGACTCACAGAGGGGATTCCTCGTAGGGATCTCTGAATCCCAAACCGTACAGAATCTGCCGCTCCCGTGCCTCCATGATTTCAGCTTCATTGTCGTCAAGATGGTCAAAGCCCTGCAGGTGCAGCATCCCGTGTACCGTCATGTGCGCCCAGTGGGACAGGGCTGACTTGTTCTGCGCTTCAGCCTCCCGTATCACCACGGGTGCGCAGATCACCAGGTCCCCCAGCAGGTTACTGGGAACTTGCGGGGGGGCTTCGAAAGGGAAGGAGAGTACATTGGTGGGACGGTCCTTGCCGCGATAATCACGGTTCAGCGTCTGGCTTTCTGTTTCATCGACGAGGCGAATCACCACTTCTGTGGCTTCTATTTCCTTTACAATCGCAGCCTGAGCCCATTGGATGAATGCCTCTTTCGACGGCAGATCAACTGCCTCGGCGGCGTTTTGGATTTCGACTTCTAAGTGCATGGCGGCGCTATCCTGCGCAGCAACAGGTAGGCCCGGTCAAGCTCGCGGACCGGGCAATGCAGTGGTGTAACGAGACTCGGATGCGCCGGTTCCGCAAGCTTGAACCGGCCTACAGATGGTGAGCAGACAACTGACATCAAAACTAACCAATATGCCCTTTTGTGTCGTTATCACTCGCTTGGTCAAAGTCGTCATAGGCGCGCACGATCCGCTGTACCAGGTGATGACGCACCACATCGCGGGCATTGAAAAAGGTGAAGCTGATGCCGTCCACCTGGTCCAGAACCTCAACAGCCTGGCGCAGACCTGAGCGCTGGCCGCGTGGCAGGTCTATCTGGGTGACATCGCCGGTGATAACGGCAGTGGAGCCGAAGCCGATACGGGTGAGAAACATCTTCATCTGCTCCGGCGTGGTGTTCTGGGCTTCGTCCAGAATAATGAAGGCGTCATTGAGGGTGCGCCCGCGCATATAGGCAAGTGGCGCCACTTCGATGACGTTGCGCTCAATCAGCTTGCTGACCTTCTCGAAGCCGAGCATCTCATATAGTGCATCGTAGAGAGGGCGCAGATAGGGATCTATCTTCTGTGCCAGATCGCCGGGCAGGAAGCCGAGCCGCTCGCCGGCCTCCACCGCAGGACGTACCAGGAGGATGCGCCGTACCTGATCCCGCTCCATGGCCTCCACTGCGCAGGCGACCGCCAGGTAGGTTTTGCCGGTGCCGGCGGGACCCACGCCGAAGTTGATATCGTGGGTCAGGATCTTGTGCAGATACTCCTGCTGATTGGGGCCGCGAGGGCGTATCAGTCCCCGCCGGGTCTTGATGGCCGTCTCCGGCAGATCGCCCGGTTTGTCTGTCTGAGTCAGTGCGTCTATGCCGGACTCCTGCAGAAACAGATGGATGCGTTTGGGGTCGAGAATCTCATTTTGCGCAGCGTCATAGAGATTCTGCAAAACCTGTTTGCCTCCATGCACGGCATCTGCTTCACCGATCAGACGAAAATGGTAAGCCCGGTTGCTGATCTCTATGCCCAGACGGCGTTCGATCTGACGCAGATGCTCATCGAGCTGGCCGCAGACATTGGCGAGCCGTTCGTTGTCTTCAGGTTCGAGGGAAAAATCGAGAGAATCAGGATGGTCAGACAAAGGAGATACCGGGTTGGAAAGGGTTTTAGCTAGGAGCGGGTAGTCTAACTGCAATTGCGAGCGTCAGCCAGACAGGGTTGCCTGATCCGCTGTGCTTGATCAGGCCTACGCATTCAGTGTAGTACGGTTTTTTGGGCAATGGTTTCACCCGCGCCGCTGATTTCGTCACCATATCCCCAGGTTCCGACGATCCGATTGCCCTCTGCCACTGTGATACCCCTGCCTGCGTATTCTCCCGCCTGCCAGTTGTAGGTCAGGATATTGCCGTTCACAGTGCCTTGCAATTTACCGTTCTCCGTCCCACCGGAATAACTCCCGGTCACACGATTGCCCGTTCGTTGCAGGGTGAACTGAATGCTGATGCTTTCAGAACCTTCACTCATGATGCCTGTGTAGCTGCCGTGAAACAGTTTAGGCACTGGAGGCGGGGCTGGTTTTCTTGGCGTTTTGGCAAGATAGGTGACTGGATCGTTTCTTGTAGGTTGCGCTACCGGTTGTGGGTCAACCTTCGGTTGGCTGACTTGCGGTTTGATCGGTTCTACCACCACCGTTTGGGATTGCTGCGCAGGTGGGAAGATCTTGTCCCAGTTGGCGATAACCCCGCCGCCCAGTATGCCGGCAAGGCCGATCAGCGCGACGATAATCTGTGTGTTGCCGCCCTTGTTCTCTCCGCTCATCTGGTGCTCCGGAATCGTTTCTTTCTTGGGAATAAGTTTATCCCAAATTTGCGCTTTGTTTCTGTAGCGTATGTTCGATTTCACCACGCAGCGAATTGGGTAGTGCCTCGGTAATGCGCAGATCGACGAATCCACCGATCAGTTTCGCCGGTCCGCTGAAGTTAACCACCCGGTTGTTTTCAGTGCGGCCAGCCAGTTGGTTCGGGTCTTTGCGGGAGGGACGCTCCACCAGAACCCGCTGAATAGTCCCTACCATCTGGCGGCTGATGCGTTGGGCCTGGGTGTTGATCAACTGCTGCAGCCGTTCCAGGCGCTGCTGTTTGACCGCCAGTGGGACATCGTCGGGCAGATCCGCTGCCGGCGTGCCGGGACGGCGGCTGTAGATGAAGCTATAGGAGTTGTCGAAGCCAATCTCCTCGATTAGCTTCAGGGTCTGCTCGAAGTCGGCTTCTGTCTCACCGGGAAAGCCGACGATAAAGTCGGATGAGATGGTGATGTCGGGGCGGACCTCCCGCAGGCGGCGAATCCTGGTCTTGTATTCGACGGCCATATGGCCACGCTTCATCATCGCCAGCACCCGGTCGGAGCCGGACTGCACCGGCAGGTGCAGGAAACTGACCAACTCCGGCACCTCGCCGTAGACCTCGATCAGGCGATCAGAGAAGGCGAGAGGATGGGAGGTGGTGAAGCGGATGCGATCGATGCCGTCGATGGCCGCCACATATTCGATCAGTAGCGCCAGATCGGCGCTCTCACCGTCGTGCATGGCGCCCAGATAGGCGTTGACGTTCTGCCCCAGCAGATTGACCTCGCGCACCCCTTGGGCCGCAAGCCCGGCCACCTCGGCGATCACATCATCGAAGGGACGGCTGATCTCCTCGCCGCGGGTGAAGGGGACGACGCAGTAGGTGCAGTATTTCGAGCAGCCTTCCATGATGGAGACGAAGGCAGTTGGGCCTTCCGCCCGTGGCTCCGGCAGAGAGTCGAATTTTTCAATCTCCGGGAAGGAGACATCCACCACCGGATGGTGCTCGGTACGCGCCTCCCTGATCATCTGCGGCAGGCGGTGCAGGGTCTGGGGGCCGAAAATCAGATCCACATAGGGCGCCCGCTCGCGGATTGCCTCGCCCTCCTGACTGGCGACACAGCCGCCGACACCGATGATCAGGTTCGGGTTCTTCTCTTTCCAAGGGCGCCAGCGGCCAAGTTGCGAGAAGACCTTCTCCTGCGCCTTCTCCCGTATCGAGCAGGTATTGAGCAGCAGCACGTCCGCCTCTTCCGGCTTGTCGGTGATATGCAGACCTTCCGCTTCGCGTAATCCGTCCGCCATACGGGCGGAGTCGTATTCGTTCATCTGGCAGCCGAAGGTCTTGATGTAGAGTTTGTCGGTCATGGATGGCCTGGGTTTCTGGAAAAAACGCTATTTTAGCCTTATCCTGGGGACTGGCCAAATAGCTTGCATGATCTGGACAAAATGTCACAGAATCGGTTTGCGAGTGTCTCTCCGGAAACAACGTTTTTACCACGAAGCGCACGAAGAACACGAAGAAAATTAATGGTTAATCGATCTATTACCTTAGCGTTCTTCGCGATCTTTAAGTGGTTGGATATGGGTTTTGGATAGACAGCAACTAAACTTCCCCGAGCAGCGACCTGATGCGTTCCGCATGGCGCGCCTGCTGTCCAGGGAGATGAAGACGGTGGGTGGTGATGATGCCCTTTAGCTCAGCGAGTGCCGTTGCAAAATCATCATTGATGACCAGGTAGTCGAACTCGGCATAGTGAGACATCTCACTGACCGCCTCCTGCATGCGGGCCTGGATGGTCGACTCGTCGTCCTGGCCCCGTCCGTCGAGGCGTTCCCGCAGGGCTTCCAGGCTGGGCGGCAGGATAAAGATGGAGACGGCCTCGGGAAAGAATTTGCGCACCTGTTGTGCCCCCTGCCAATCGATCTCCAAAACCAGCTCCTGTCCGGCCTCCAGTTTTGACCGAACCTCGGACTCGGCGGTGGCGTAGAAGTTGCCGAATACCTCGGCGTGTTCCAGAAATGCCTTGCTTTCGACCATGTGCAGGAAGCTGGCGTGATCGATGAAGTGGTAGTGGACGCCATCCTCTTCGCCGGGACGTTTGGCGCGGGTGGTATGCGAGACTGAAACCATCAACTCACTGTCCTGTTCCCGCAGTGCCTTGAGCAGACTTGTTTTGCCTGCGCCGGACGGGGCGGAGAGGATGTAGAGTGTGCCGTTGGCTTTGGACATGCTGGGTTCCTGTGTCATTTCTCGCGGGTGAGCGAAGATACTATCAGAAATCGAAACTGGGGCGCTCTCCCTTGGCCGTGTAGTAGGGCATCATTTCGGCGGCCAGCCGGGTGAGGGTCTCCTTGCGGTTTTCCGGAGCGGGATGAGTGCTGAGAAACTGTGGTGGACGGCTCTCCGAGAGTTTTCCCATCTTATCCCAAAGCGTGGCGGCGGCTCTGGGATCGTAGCCGGCCTTGGCGGCAAGTTCGATACCGATCCGGTCCGCCTCGGTCTCCGCGGTACGGCTGTTGGGCAGATCAATGGCCAGTTTCGCAGCGACCGCCGCACCGGCCATAGTGGCGCCACGGTTGTCCGATGCGATGCCTATGGCAAGTACGCCGAGGGATGTGGCCATCGCAACCGACATCTTTTCCGCCGAGTGTTTGGCCAGCGCATGGCTGATTTCGTGGCCCAGCACCTGAGCCAGTTCATCATCAGAGGGTTTGATCTGCTCAACCAGTCCGGTATAGAGCGCCATCTTTCCCCCCGCCATGGCCCAGGCGTTCACTGTTTCAGGATCGTCAAGAATCTTCATGCTCCACTCCCAATCCTTTGTTTCCGGGCGCATTATTACTGCCTGGGCAATGAGACGTGCCGTAATCTTATGCACCCGTGCCTTGAGTTTCGGGTCGTTATCCAGCTTGCCCTCGTCCGCGTAGGGCTTGAGCATCTGCAGATAGGCCGTTTTTGATGAGGCGATGGCCTGGTCTTCCGAGACGATCATGAACTGCCTGCGGCCGGTGGGGCTAGTGGCGCAGGCAACCAGAAGGGTCAGCAGCAGGGTCGCAGCGACAATTTTGAGTTTCAGTTTCACGGTGTTGGCTACCCGATTGGCGCAGAACGCAGAGTGGCCGATTTTACCCTGAATCCGAGCAGTTGCCTAAAGCGCGGACGGCTCAAATCTGGAACTGATCACAGGGGACCGGCCTGCCGTAGAGATATCCCTGAACGTCATTACAACCGACGCCGGTGAGAAAGTTGGCCTGGGCCTCCGTTTCCACCCCCTCGGCAACGATTGAGAGTCCCAGTGTGTGGCCCATCGCAATGATGGCGCGGATGATGGCCATGTCGTTGGGGTCTCCAGGAATATCGCGAACGAAGGAGCGGTCGATCTTGAGGCGGTCGATGTGGAAGCGCTTCAGATAGGCCAGGGATGAATAACCGGTGCCAAAGTCATCGATAGTCAGAGAGATGCCCAATGATTTGAAGGCATCGGCGACCAGACTGACCTTTTCATGCTGGCCGATCAGGGCGCTTTCCGTGATCTCAAGTTCCAACCGGTCGGGAGAAAGGCCGCTCTCTTCCAAAGCCAGCCTGACGACCGAATAGGTCTCCTCCTGCATGATCTGAAGCGCGGATAGGTTGACCGAGATGCGACCATTCAAACGTCCATCGTCGAACCATTTTTTGGCTTGGTGACAGGCTGATTTTATGACCCATGCCCCGATGGGAATGATCAATCCGGTCTCTTCGGCCAACCAGATGAATTCGGCTGGGGAGACCAGTCCGCGCTCCGAATGATTCCAGCGAATCAGCGCCTCCGCCCCGATATCCGGCCGCTGTTCAGGTCAAACTGGGGTTGATAGAAAAGTTCAAACTCATCGCGTTCCAGGGCCAGGCGCAGTTGGTTTTCCAGTGAGAAACGTGAGTTGGCCGAAGCAGTCAGCTCCCTGGTGTAAAAATGGAATGTGTTTTTACCCTCCTCCTTGGCCCGGTACATGGCAGTGTCGGCATTTTTCAGCAGGGTAACAGGGTCTTCGGCATCCCCTGGGTAGAGGCTGATGCCGATGCTGGCGGTCAGATAGATGCTGTCCTGCGTCAGCTCAAAGGATTGTAGAAGATTTTGCTGGATCTTATGCGCAGCATGAGCGGTCAATTCATCATGTTCGATGCTCTCCAGGATGACGGCAAATTCATCGCCTCCCAGGCGGGCCAGCGTATCCTCAGTACGCAGGCTTACCAGGATACGCTGTCCGACCTGCCTGAGCAGTTCGTCTCCGACCGGGTGACCTGCAGTGTCGTTGATGTTCTTGAAACGATCCAGATCGATGAGCAGCAGGCCGACTTTACTGTTTTCCCTGTCAGCGCGGGCCAGGGCATGTTTTAACCGGTCATTGAAGAGAAAACGGTTTGGCAGATTGGTCAGTGAGTCATAGTGGGCCAGTTTTTCAAACGCCTCGGTACGCTCCTCAACCTTCAATTCGAGCAGATCCCGGTCGACTTCGAGTGCCTTGTTCTGCTCTTCCAGCTTTATCATCTCCCGTTCGATGGTCTGTCTCTGATCCTCTGCCTGTCTGGTGCGTTTCGCCAGGCTGGTTGACAGATCAGCCAGCTCTTGGCGGCTGTTGTTCATGTCATGGATGGTCTCAATCAGCAGCTGGGATTTGACCTGAGAGAGATAGGCGAGACAGCGCATGCGCAGGGTCTTCTCCACCAGGTTTTTATTGATATCCTGGACATCCAGAATACAGGCGCCATCCAGCACACCACTCGACTCATGCAGATATTTCAGACCTCATCATCTTCAGCGAAGTCCATGACTGCATAGGGATCTGTTTCCAGTTTGTTTGCTATCTCTCCGGCAATGAGATAGAGACCGATAATATCATTGTCATGATCTGTGCCTGCATGGCTGAAAACCTCTGCTATGTGCCGCAAAAGATCAGCGGAATGCTGTAGGAGTCCCATATCCATATCACCACGTGAATCATTCGCTGCTTCCCATCTGCTGTAAATTTCCATGGCCATTGTTTGTAATTGCGTTAACTGATGCCGTTGCTCTTCATCTGCCGCTTCCATACCTGCGCCTGCTGCTGCATTCCTGAGTATCCCAATTGACAGATCCAGCCAGGTTGATTGGGATAATTTTTCTACAGCACTACTGAGATTGAGAACCTTGGACTGAAGGTCTTCCCGCACGAGTTCATACCTCACGTGGTCCTCCTCCCTCTCAATCAACGACAATCCTTGTGTATACCAGTCCAGCGCCTTTTCCATTTCACCCAGATGCACCTCGTTCGTTCCTGATTTCTCGTACAAGCGGCAAAGATCGAGCACATTGCCGAGCGACTGATCGCGTAGTTGCAGATGAATGGCCAAGGCCTTGCCAAACCATTCCCCGGCATCATGATGCTCATCATTTTGACTGCAAATATCTCCAATATTCTCATACGGAATGGCAACCAACTGCAGGTGCGATGTGTTTGCAGCGTCCCCTATCAATTCCTCACTTGTCTGCACCGCCTTGATATACCAATTCCTGGCCTCTTCCTGGTTCTGCATGTCATTGGCAATATCGCCAGACACCAGCTGAATATAGAAAAGGTCATAATATGATTGGATGTTGGTAGACCGGCTCCCCACTTGTATACATATATCCAGGGCCTTTTTATACCAATCCCTCGCCTCGGCTGGATGTTCCATTTCCCTGGCTACAACACCCATTTTCGAATATGAGATATAGAGGTCACGCAAAGCCTGTGGACTCGCTGCCATCTCCACAAGCTGTTCCTTCATATCCATCATTTCAGTAAACAGTTCGCGGGCCTTTGCAAGATTTCCCATGGTGAGGGCGGCATTCCCCAACCGCTCAATCGAGAGAGAGATATCTCTTAATCCCTGCAAGCTATTTGAAGTCGCCAATATTTTACGGTGCAGTTCCAGCGCCTGCTCGTGACATCCCACAGCAACTTCCGGCTGTTGAAGTTTTTCGGCCACATCGCCCAGCTTTCCACAGGAAAAGGCATGATCCCGTATTGTTTCTGGGCTGGAAGAGGTTTTCATCAGCAGGCTGGTTATATTGAATGCCTGCTCATACCAGACCTTTGCTGCTTCCAATTGCTGCATACCAAAGTCCACCTCGCCCAGCTTTACATACGCAACAAAAAGGCCCCGCAAGGTTTCCGGACTGGAGGAATTCTCAGCCAACTGGCGGCGTATCTCTAATGACTGCTCATACCAAGCCTCTGCGTCATCCAGTTGTTGCATGTCGCCAGCCACATCTCCCAGACATTCATAGATATTGGATAGGTCTCTCAATGTTTGCGGGCTAGAAGATTTCTCAGCCAACTGGCGGCGTATCTCCACTGACTGTTCATACCAGGTCTTCGCGCCTTCCGGTTGCTGCATGTCCCTGTCCACATTTCCCAGGTCTTGATAGATCGTAGATAGATCACGCAGGGCTTCCGGGCTCGATGAAGTCTCAGCCAACCGGCGGCGTATCTCCAGTGATTGCTCATACCATTCCTTCGCGCCTTCCGGTTGCTGCATATCACTGGCTACATTTCCCAGATCTTCATAGATCGTAACTACTCACCCCCATCCGCATAAAGCTGACCAGAAAGCGCCAACTGAATAGCGACCAGCGGATTGTATCCCTGATTCGCCATGGTCTGTAAGTAGCTGGAGATACGGCAATAGGCTTCGGCA